>NZ_NFJZ01000005.1 GCF_002160135.1 Lachnoclostridium sp. An196
TCTAGTCAATTCCATTATACCAAACGGAACAGGTTTATGCCTTTTTTATTGGCTGAAATATTGAATTTTCAAGGTTCAACACACCGTATCGGTGTGGGAAGTTTTAGTAATCTGATTTATAAAGTAAAATGACGGGAAACCCCGTCATTTTTATTTTTGACAAAAAAAGTTGTCAAAACTATTGACAAATAAAGTTGTCAATGATATTTTGTATATGACAAGAAAAGTTGTCAAAACGCATGCGGAAATCAATCATGAAAGGGAGTGATCAAGTGCCGTTACTCAATCATTTAAAGGAATACCGTTCAAAACTGGGAATCAACCAGACAGAACTCGGTAAACTGGCGGGGGTATCCAGACAGACCATCAGCCTGATCGAGCGCGGGGACTATTCCCCTTCGGTCACACTTGCATTGAAACTGGCAAAGATCTGCCGGACTACTGTAGAAGATATATTTGTATATGAGGAGGATGAATCATGAAAACCAGGAAATCAAACAGTTATTTCAGGATCATATTGATCATGCTGGCAGGCGCCATAGTGGGAGGCGTCTTCGGTATTGGCATGTATATTTTAACCGGACATTACGGGCAGGGAATCGGCCGCGCCGCCGCGCAGACATTCCGATTCCTCCAGCTGTCCATTCTGCCGATGCTGGTTGTTATCACCGTTCTCTCTGTCATCGCCGGTGAAAGTGTTTTAAGGAAACTGAAGGGAATTATGAGCCGCCTTCTGAAAGCAGACGACGAGGAAGCCGACCGGCTGGATTATGAAGAAGAAAAATATGTGGCTCTGTCTACCAACATGAATATTATCTCCCAGACACTCTGCATCGTATTCCTCTCTCTGGGCTATTCATCTAACTACCTGAGCAGTTCCGATGCGGCCAGGGGAAACTTTCTGTATGCCTGTATCATATTTATCATCTGCATGCTCTACGACAGTTTCTGGCAGGTACGTTATATCAAACTGATACAAAAAGCTTATCCCGAGCGGAAAGGAGATCCTGCATCCAAGAAGTTCCAGGAACAATGGCTGGAGAGCTGCGATGAAGCGGAACGGGAAGTCATCTATCGGAGCGCCTACCGGACATATATTACCCTGGGGAAGCTGATCCCTGTACTTCTGCTGGTAACCATGCTCAGCAATCTGTTTTTCAATACAGGCATGCTGGCCGTGTTCATTGTGGCAGTTATCTGGCTGGTATCTACTTTATCCTACACACGTTCCTGTGTGGCGCTGAAAGAAGAAAAAGCACTGGTCAAGTAGTCTCCCAGGACGGAGAAACCCCTTTTCAAAATTTTCCGACACTTTAGGCATTGACAGCACTATTATCAGACTGATAATCTGAAGGCAGAAACAGATACCTGTTCGGTTTCCGGAAGGGGGATACTCATGAAAAATATGAAGAAAAGGATTTGTATTTCGGCAGGCATCCTGACAATAGCGATTGTCTGTGCGGCGGTACTCTATCATTTCCGGGATGAAGAACCGGAGCCGGATCCTAGATGGGAAATACATTTTCGCCAAAGTTCCGATCTTTCGGATGCGATCCCGGGATCCTGCATACAGGATATCCGCCAGACGGCGGAACAGGACGGTTTTTCAGCGACATTGCTGCAGACAATCATGTATGACCAGATCGTCGCTATCCTTATGGAATATACGGTTCCGGAAGAATATGCTTCGGAAGAAGATTTTCCGATTCCAAGATTTGAAATGTATGAGGGAACACCCGTCTGGACAGACGCCGGTCTGGAAGGAGAAAGCCTGCATATGGGAGGATTTGGAAGCAGCAGCGGCATGCATGATTATGAAACGGCCACCGGAAGTTATGCAGCGAGTAATTTCCGGGCCTATCCGGAATCAGTATTCCATCCCGATATGACGGTCAGCCTGGCTGTGACATTCACCTCGGGCAATACAAACAAAGAAGAACTTCTGTCCCGCCCCATAGTATTCACATGGAAAATTCAGAACGTCGGCACCTCTATGAGAATGGATCTGGAGAGCGGCGATCTCGTCGGCAAGGTGCTGCTGAATCCTCTGGTTCTGGATCTGAAGCTTTACGGACTGCCGGGTCCCAGCGACACAGAGATAGATGTGCAGCTTACAGACCAGGAAGGCGAGCCTCTGGAATACCCCTTTTATATGTATCTATACGGCGGAACAGACTGGTTGAATCCGCCCGTGGATGTCCGGGAAATAAGGGGAATCATGATAGAAGGACAGGAATTTCTTTTCTGAAACTGAAGGAAGGGAATATCGGGAAACAGACAGATCTTAACAGAGGCCGGTGTGACTCATTGAAATCACAGCCGGCCTCCGGTTTATCACAGATATTATTTCTGGCTCAGATACTCATGGATGCCTTTTGCGGCGGCTTTTCCCGCGCCCATGGCAAGAATCACGGTAGCCGCTCCGGTCACCGCGTCTCCTCCGGCGTATACGCCTTCTTTGGAGGTAGCCCCGGTATCTTCCGAGGCAACGATACATTTTCTGCGATTGATCTCCAGTCCCTTGGTCGTAGAGGAGATCAGCGGATTCGGGGAGGTACCCAGCGCCATGATCACCGTATCGCAGTCGATGCGGAACTCAGATCCAGGAATCTCTACCGGGCGGCGTCTTCCGGAGGCATCCGGCTCGCCCAGTTCCATGCGGATGCAGGTAATGCCGCTCACCCATCCGTTCTCATCTTCATGGATCTCCACCGGATTCGTCAGCAGATTGAAAATAATGCCTTCTTCTTTTGCGTGGTGCACTTCTTCCACACGGGCCGGAAGCTCTTCCTCGCTTCTTCTGTATACAATATGAGTCTCCGCACCAAGACGCAGCGCCGTACGGGCAGCATCCATTGCCACATTGCCGCCTCCTACGACAACGACTTTCTTGCCGCGGACAATCGGCGTATCATAATTCTCATCGAACGCTTTCATCAAGTTATTTCTGGTCAGGAATTCGTTGGCGGAGCATACTCCGTTCGCCTGTTCCCCCGGGATTCCCATAAATTTCGGAAGACCCGCGCCGGAACCGATGAATACGGCATCGAACCCTTCATCCTCCAGAAGCTCATCCAGCTTCACAGTCTTGCCGATGATAACGTCTGTCTCAATCTTTACGCCCAGGGACTTCACATTTTCCACTTCCGGTCCTACTACGCGGTCCTTCGGAAGACGAAACTCCGGAATGCCATATACCAGCACGCCGCCCGCTTTATGCAGCGCTTCGAAGATCGTCACATCGTAGCCCAGTTTGGCAAGATCACCGGCGCAGGTCAGACCTGCCGGGCCGGAACCGATCACGGCTACCTTCTTGCCATTTTTTTCCGCCGGCGCTTCCGGTTTGATTCCGTTCTCTCTCGCCCAGTCGGCCACAAAGCGTTCCAGCTTTCCGATAGACACCGGATCTCCCTTGATGCCGCGGATACATTTCCCCTCACACTGACTTTCCTGAGGACATACACGGCCGCAGACCGCAGGCAGAGAAGAGGATTCACTGATGACTTTAAAAGCCTCCTCGAATTTTTCTTCTTTCACTGCCTCGATAAACGCGGGGATATTGATAGATACCGGACATCCCTCCACACATTTGGGTTTTTTACAGCCCAGGCAGCGCTGGGATTCTTCCACAGCTTCTTCTCTGTTATATCCATAGCATACTTCTTCAAAATTAGTCGCACGGACCTTCGGATCCTGCTCTCTTACCGGAACTTTCTTCAATACATCAGCCATTATTTGTCACCTCCGCAATTTCCGCAGCCGCCGTGATGAGTTGCTCCTTCCTGGTATTTCAGAAGGCGTCTTCCTTCCTCGGTCTTATACATAGCCGCTCTCTTCATCGCCTGATCAAAATCGATCTTATGTCCGTCAAACTCCGGACCATCCACACAGGCAAATTTCACTTCATCTCCCACCATAATACGGCAGGCTCCGCACATGCCTGTACCGTCTACCATGATCGGATTCATACTGACGATGGTAGGAATCCCCAGCTTCTTCGTGGTAAGACAGGCAAATTTCATCATGATCATAGGACCGATCGCCACGCAGAGATCAAAGTGCTTTCCTTCCTCCACCAGTTTCTCAAGCATGGCGGTTCCAACGCCTTTGAATCCGTAGCTTCCATCATCTGTACAGAGATGGAGGTTCCCCACCTTGCTCATCTCGTCTTCCAGGATCAGGAGGTCTTTAGTCCTGGCACCTACAATAATATCACACTCGATTCCATGCTCATGGAGCCATTTGGCCTGCGGATATACCGGAGCCGTTCCAACTCCGCCGGCAATGAAAACAACCTTTTTCTTTTTTACTTCTTCGAAATCACCTGTTACCAGCTCGGACGGATGCCCCAGCGGACCCACAAAATCTGCAATCTCGTCGCCTGCTTTTAAAGCAACCAGTTTGTATGTAGACACACCGATAGGCTGAAACACAATCGTCACTGTCCCGGCCTCTCTGTCATAATCGCAGATCGTCAACGGAATCCTTTCACCGGTTTCATCCACTCTTACAATGATAAACTGTCCCGGCTCACAAGATTTTGCTACTCTTGGAGCAAGGATCACCTGTTTGTAGACATTTGCAGAAAGCTGCTCTGCCTCTAAAATCTTAAACATATGTTTCCTCCTATCCTTCCTGCAATCCGTTTCCGGCTGCAAATCATCATTTTTTATGATAATCCAAAATGCCAGGTATTTCAACACAAATTTATGAATTTGGCACATCCTCTGCCGGCATCGTATTCTGTACCGGATCCTCTGCCGGCACAATTTCCTGCACATTGTAGATTGCTTCTATTATCCCGCTCATACCGCCTTCTTCATCTACCGACACCGCCCGCAGCACTGTCAGACCGGACGGTATAACAACAGGACTCCTGTATACAGCCGAGTTCTGATCAGGATCTGACCCGTCCATGGTATAATAGATAGTACAATCTGGTTCGGCTGTGATAATGACAGAAAAGCTCCCCTGGTATTCTCCGCTGTCCACGCTGAACACAGGCTCTTCAGGATAATCAAACTCCACCTGATAAGTTCCGTCCGCCTCCTCACTCTGCATCCCATCGCTGCGAATGAAGACAGCTCTCACCACCGTTTTCCCTTCTCCTATTTTAATGGGGCCATTAAAGATCTGACTGTCTTCATTCGGCGTCGAACCGTCTGTCGTATAATAAATGACCCCTTCTTCTCTCTGTGAATGACTGATCGTCAAAGTCGGCATGTAAGAATATGTTCCTGACGGAAGACTGAAAGTGGGTTTCTCCAAAAGAACCACAGCCTCTGTCTCCGTTTCCTGAACCGGTTCCAGAATAATGCGATACGCGGTCCGGTAAATCAGTACGCCTAAAAAAGCGGCAAAAACGGCTGCCAGTATATACTTTCTTTTTCCGGAAGGCAATGCCTCCGCAACCGTTTCCGTTACTTTTTCGGGAATCGGAACCTTTTTCTCTTCTCCGATCCGAATATCATCCACCGGATTGTAATCCGGCACCATCTGAATAGGAGATCCGCATTTTTCACAGTATATTTTATTGTCTGGAATCTCTGCTCCGCATTTCTGGCATTTCATGTCATATAATGCATCCTTTCCATACGTTATACATACCCGTCCACGTACTGTTCAAATTCCTCCATGGACATCAGCACCTTTCTCGGTTTTGTGCCTTCTTCTTCTCCTACCACACCTGCTTCCGCCAGCTGATCCATGATCCTGGCCGCACGGTTGAATCCAATTTTAAACCATCTCTGCAGCATTCCGATGGAAGCCTTGTCTTTCTCGATGATAAATTTTCCCGCATCCACAAAAAGCACATCCCTGTCATTGTTTCCGCCTCCTGACAGAGCCGCAGAGGCACTTTCAATGGATGCCTGCACCTGCTTCATCCTGTCCTCCACGTCAGTCTCCTGCGCCGGCAGCATACTGGTCTGATTTTTCAGAAATTCTACCACTGCGCCCACTTCCTGATCCGAGACAAACGCTCCCTGTACGCGCAGAGGCTTGGGCAGCCCATATGGAGAAAACAACATATCTCCTTTACCCAGCAGTTTTTCCGCACCGTTCATATCCAGAATCGTGCGGGAATCTACGCCTGAAGAAACGGCAAAGGCAATTCTGGAAGGCATATTCGCTTTGATCAGGCCGGTAATCACATTGACAGAAGGTCTCTGTGTGGCAATAATCAAATGAATTCCTGCCGCTCTGGCAAGCTGAGCCAGACGGCAGATGGCGTCCTCCACTTCTCCGGGAGCGACCATCATCAGATCTGCCAGCTCGTCCACAATAATCACGATCTGCGGCATTTTCTCCCGGTATTCCCCGCCTTCTATTTTGGCGATTGAATCAATTTTACTGTTATATCCTTCAATATTGCGCACATTCAATTCTGCAAATTTCTGATACCGGTCCATCATCTCCACCACTGCCCAGTTCAGTGCTCCTGAGGCTTTTTTCGGATCTGTTACCACGGGAATCAAAAGATGCGGAATTCCATTGTAAGCACTTAGTTCTACTACTTTAGGATCAATCATGATCAGTTTTACTTCATCCGGCCTGGCTTTGTACAAAATGCTCATAATAAGAGTATTGATACAGACTGATTTTCCTGAACCGGTAGCGCCTGCGATCAGAAGATGGGGCATCTTGGCTATATCTGAGACCATAATATTTCCTCCGATGTCTTTTCCAACCGCAAAAGCAACCCTGGACGGATGGTTCCTAAATTCCGCAGACTCCAGAAGTTCTCTCAGCGGCACTACAGAATTCTCTTTATTGGGCACTTCAATCCCTACCGCCGCCTTTCCCGGAATCGGAGCTTCGATCCGAACATCTGGTACTGCCAGATTTAATTTGATATCATCGGCCAGAGCAATGATTTTATTCACCTTTACGCCATGGGCCGGCTGCACCTCATACCGTGTTACTGCCGGACCCTGACTCGCGTCGGTAACTGTCGCGTTGACTCCAAAATCTTCCAGAATCTGCTGGAGATGTCCTGCCGTCTCCTGCAGACGGGCGCCGGAATCTTTCTTTCTGGAATCTTTTTTTACTCCTTTCAGCAAAGAAAGCGGCGGGAACTGATATTCCGCGGATTCTTCCGCCTCTTTTTCCTGCTCCGGAGCACGGACATCATTCGCATTCTTTTTCTCACGCTGCTGTTCTCTGGCTTTTTCCTCCTCCAGTTCTCTTTTGCTAAGAGCATTTTTCAAAAGATCTTCTTCGTTAAATTCAATCTCCCGGATACCCCCTGTCCCCAAAGATATTTCCTGAGGTTCTTCTTTCTTCACGGGCGAAGGTTTATGAACCGGGAATGATAATTCCGGTACTACAGCATCCTCCGGCACAGGCATAGATACCTCTTCTTCCGGCATCTTTTCTGATATCTCTTCCCGCTCCTCCGGCTTTGGAATCGTCAGATCACGGGATACCCCGCTTATCTTTTTCTCCGTCCGCTGTTCTCGTCTCTGTTCCTCCCGCTGCTCCCGGCGTATCTTCGCGTCCTCCCTGCGGCGTTCCATGTCCTGTCGGGCCGTGTCGTATACCTTCCTGCTTCCTTTTGACATGCTGCTCACGAAAGAAAATCCCGTCACTATAACCGCGCAGATGATCAGGACGCCCAGAAGGATCAGGACCGCTCCGGCCGTGCCGAACGCGCCTTCCAGACCCGTGAAAATTCCTCCGCCTATCAGACCTCCGCCGGTTCTGTATTCTTTGCAATACTGGAATATCTGTCCCAGGCCTTCGATCTGCCTGTCCCCGGAAGAAAGCAGATGCAGCAGGGCGCAGATATCCACGCACCCCGCCAGGGTGCCTCCGATCTTTACAGAAGCTATCCAGTTTTCCCGATTGGCCAGAGAAAACAGGATTAAAAGCATCAGAACAATCGGGAACAGATAGGCGAACAACCCAAAACAGCCAAACATCAGACCGCTTACCGCACTGCCCACAGCCCCTCCGGCTCCCAGATTACTCACGAATAAAAACACGGTAACCACCAGCAGAACCACCAGCAAAACTTCATCCCAAAGCCTGTTTTCCCGTTCTGTTGTCTTCCTGCTCTGCGTATCAGTTTTTCTTTTTGTATTTTTTCCGGTAGAAGCAGTTCTTTTCCTGCCTCCGGATGACTGGTTTCCACTCATATTATAATTCTGTCGCTCCTTTTCTGTCAGATCTCCTGTATAATTTCCTGTAAAAAGGACTCGTCCCAAGGACCAGTCCTTTATTATTTTCCTATGAAATGCAGTCTTAAAGATTTTCTTCAAAGAAAGCCTGTATCTCTTCGGCTGCCGCATCTTCATCCGGACCGTCGACTGTCACCGTCACCGTATCCTGGTATCTGATATCCAGATTGATCAACGAAAGAAGATGCTTCAAATCTCCCTCCCTGCCCCTGTTGGTCACGATGATATCACTTTTAAATTCCTTGGCAAGCTGGAGAATCAACCCAGCCGGACGCGCATGCATCCCCAGTTCCTCTCTGATGGTATACTGAAACGTCCTCATACTCCCTTCCTCCCGGACTTTTTGATATTATAGCACAGGGCCCCCTGAAAGTAAATGAAAAGAGCTGCCTTACAGCCTTTCGAGCAGATTCCGAAAGTATAGCGGCAAAGGTGCTTCCACCTCCAGATACTGTCCGGTCACCGGATGAACGAGTCCGAGAATCATGGCATGCAGTACCTGTCCATCCACGTTTTTGACGCTTTTTCCTGCTCCATAAACCGTATCCCCCAAAAGCGGATGATGAACAGAGGCCATATGCACTCGGATCTGATGAGTTCTTCCCGTCTCCAGCCGGCATTCAATATAGGTAAAATTCTCAAATCGCCGCAGCACGCGATAATGAGTCACTGCACGTTTGCCGTTTCTCTCATTGACCGCCATCCGTTTCCGATCTGTGGGATGTCTGCCTATCGGCGCATCTACCGTCCCTTCCTCTTCGCGGATCACTCCATGGACAATTGCACGATAGACACGTGTAATCGAATGCACTTTCAGCTGCTCTGCCACCGATCGATGCGCCTGATCCGTTTTGCAGACAACCAGGACTCCGGTCGTGTCTTTGTCAATGCGATGAACAATTCCCGGACGCAGTACGCCGTTGATCCCTGACAGTTCATCTCCGCAGTGATACATAACCGCATTTACCAGCGTACCGGTATAATGTCCCGGCGCAGGATGAACAACCATCCCTTTGGGTTTATTCACAAACAAAAGACTGTCATCCTCATACAAAATCTCCAACGGTATATTTTCCGGCAGAATCTCCGGATCTTTCAGTTCCGGGAGTTCGACCGTCACCTCATCTGATTCGTCCAGCCTCATCCCGGGCTTGGCGTTTTTTCCATTTACCTGTATCTGCCCATCTTTGATCAATTTCTGCAGATAAGACCTGGACTGATCCGGCAACACGACGCTCAAGTACTTGTCCAGGCGCTCTCCTGCCGTATCATTTTCCACTTCCAGACAAATCCTGCTCATTTTTCTTTCACCGGTTTCTTTTTCATCAATTCTTCCAGATCCGAATCCTTATAATAGAAAAGTATTAATACTGCCAGCGCTGCGGTTCCCACACTCACGTAAATGTCCGCTACATTAAAAATCGGAAAATCAATCAGCTTAAAATAAAAAAAATCTACCACATACGCATATCTCAGACGGTCAATCATATTGCCCCACGCTCCCGCCAGGATACAGACCGCAATCAGACGTATAGGCCAGAAACGTGCATTCCGGGACATACGTGCAAAAAGATACAAGCATGCTATGAATACAATAACTCCTACTAACAGAAAATAAGTTCTCTGTCCCTGAAAAAGCCCGAAAGCCGCTCCCCGGTTTTCCAGATACCGCAGCTCAAATACTCCGTTCCAGATCACAAACGGTTCAGCTCCTTTCAGGAAACGCACCGCCAATGCCTTGGTCCACTGATCCAACCCGACCAGAACCAGCACCGACAAAATGATTCCCCATGGGCGGCATAAAAATCTATTCATGCACATTCTCCTCACATATATATCGAATAGCACCCAGAAGTTCCCGATCTTCCACATCTTTCGCCACAAAAGCCTCTCCGATCCTTTTCAGAAGCACAAACTTGATTTTTCCTGCTTCCATCTTTTTGTCCAGCTTAGTGGCTTCCAGGATACGATCCGGTTCTAACCCCCCGACCCTCACAGGCAAATGGTAATTTTGAAATACTTTCTCAATCTGCAGGAGTTCGTCTCCCGTAAGATATCCTCTTTCCCGGGAAATCCACGCCGCCGCCACACTTCCGATTGCCACACACTCTCCATGGCACAGTGTAAATTCTTTCAGCTTCTCAACAGCATGCCCTATCGTATGACCAAAATTCAGCCAGGACCGGATCCCCTGTTCCGTGGGATCTTGTTCTACCACGTGTTTCTTAATCTGACAGCTTCCGGACACCATATAAAGAAGCGCATCGTATTCCCGGTCCGCAATCTCCTGCCCATGCTCTGTCAGCCACTGATAATAAGCGTTGTCCTGGATCAATCCATGCTTGATGATCTCTCCCATTCCGGAAGCGAACTGTCTCTCAGGGAGACTCTTTAAGGTCTCCAGATTCATATACACCAGACTTGGCATATGGAACGCCCCTACCATATTCTTGTAGGCATCAAAATCCACGCCCGTCTTTCCGCCGATGCTGGAATCAACCTGGGACAAAAGGGTGGTGGGGACCTGAACAAAACGAATTCCCCTCAGATAAGTAGCGGCAGCAAATCCGGTCAGATCTCCCACCACGCCGCCCCCCAGCGCCATCAAAAGATCCTTGCGGTCATATTTTTCCAGAATCAGATGCTCGTACAGATCTTTGACGGTATCCAGCGTCTTATGCTTTTCTCCGGCCTGAAAGACAAATTGGGATATCTGCCTGCAGCAGCCTTCCAGAGATTCTTTCAACGGCTGCAGATACAGTCCGGCCGTGATACTGTCGGCCACGATACAGATCTTTCTTTCTTTCGTCTCCAAAGGCTCCAGAGCTTTTTTAAGATTTTCAAAATCCGGCTCCAGACATATGCTGTACTCTGTACTCTTTCCTTTGTTTACTTTTATTTTCATATTCGCTTTAAAAACAAAATTCTGCCGCAAAAATCCATGTTGACAGCCTGAATTTTTGCGGCAGCCCTTTGCCTCTTTCCTCTCTAAATGGTCGGGATATCAAACGCGCCTGATAGGATATCCTGAAAATCTCCTGAAATATCCACCGTCTTCGGCGTTACAATAAATATGTAATTTGAAACCTTCTGAAGATTTCCACCGATAGCATAGCAGGAACCTGATGTAAAATCGATGATTCTCTGTGCCACTTCCACATCCAGCCCTTCAAAATTCAATACCACGGTACAGTTGTTCAGCAATGTATCGGTAATCTCTCTGGCCTCTTCAAACTGTGTAGGTTTGAACACACACACTTCCATTCCATTCCCGCCTTTCCTGGACCGCATAGGCTTGATCTTTGCCTGCTGCTTCACCGGCTTTACTTTGTTGGATTCCTCTACCAGATCGTCTTCCAGATCATAGTCAAAATCCTTTTCTTTCTTTTTAAAGACACTCCTCTTCCTTGGCCGTTCCTCTTCAAAGTCGTCATCATCGAAATCATCGTCGTAATCATCGTAATCGTCGTCACTGCCAATATGCATCGTATCTATCAGCTTATCAAAAATACTCATACGGACACTCCTTTACACCGAATAATTGCGCTCCCCGAAGATTCCGGTACCGACTCTCACCATCGTTGCTCCCTCTTCGATGGCAACCTGATAATCACCTGTCATACCCATGGAAAGCACATCCATTCTTACATTATCAATGTTTTTCATTTTGATGTCAACTGCCAATTTCTTTAAAGTACGGAATACCGGCCGATTTTCTTCAGGATCTGACACATTCGGAGCAATTGTCATCAATCCAAGCACATGTATGCGGGGAAGTTTTGCGATTTCCCTCACAAGTTCTTCCGTTTCATCCACGCTTACGCCAAATTTGCTCTCTTCCTGCGCTACATTCACTTCTATCAGAACCTTCACATCCGTCTGTTTCTTTTCCGCCTCTTTGCTGATCTCTTCCGCCAGACGCATAGAATCTACAGAATGTATCAGATCGACCTTATCTACGATATATTTTACTTTATTTCTCTGAAGATGACCGATCAGATGCCAGTGAAGTGTTTTCGGAAGCTGCTCATATTTATCGCACAGCTCCTGTACTTTATTCTCGCCGAACACATCCGCTCCCGCATCCATAGCTTCCCTGATCAACTCTACCGGCTTTGTTTTGCTCACTGCAATCAGAGTAACTTCTTGCCGGTTTCTTCCGTTCCTCGCGCAGGCTTCGCCCACTCTGCGGTCCACCTCTCTGTAATTATCTGCAACCATTTTATCAACTCCTAATATATAATTTCATCTTCATCCACAGTCTCTCCGTTCAGCACAATATGATCATATACTGTCAGACCATAACTGGTGCCTTCTTCCACCAGTGTATACTCTTCATTCTGGCTCAGAATCTTGATCTGACGGAACTGCGTATATCCTTTGTTAATATTGTAAACTCCCTGCAGCGTTCCTGTCATCCCTACCTGGAACCGTTCCTGCGAATCTGTCAGAATCAGATAACTCCCAATCGGCAATTTTTCCTCTCCCGTAACAGAATCCGTCTCTCTGGGATCAACATAATAATACTCTTCATCCTCTGAATAAAGCGTCATATTCACAAATTCTGCCGACGCCTGTCCGTTTTCGTCATAAACCTCTCTTAAAAATCCCTGCTCATCACCCTCTTCCACCAGAAAAGCTTTCGGAATCAGGTAAAAATCTTTTTCAACAATCGCCGTATTGGGAATCTTAAGACCGGCCTCATCATCCACCATAAATTCAACTTCTATATAACGCAGATCTGCAAAACGAACCATGGAATTATTGAAGTCCATTCTTGCACAGGTCGTGCTCCCCACTTGTATCAGAGAAAAATCCGCCCATGCAGTTGTATGGTCTCTGGTGAATTCCACTTCCATGTATTCCGTTCCTTCCTCCTGATACTCTGCCGCTTCTTCCTCTGTAAGGGGAACAATCAAAGACCATTTTTCTGATGTTGACAGTTTATATACCGGTTCTCCCGCCTGAACGATATCTTTTTTCAGATCCTGCCTCTCATAAGTGTCTTCGTCCAGCATATCTTCCGTCAGAGTATCCACGGTAATACCTTCATAGCCATCCATATAATACTCCAGAATACCTATACCTCCCGCATAGACTCTGGAAAACATTGCGTCCTCTCCTGCTTCTTCCAGACTCTCTAACATACTCTGATTCTGCAGGTCCATGACAGAACTCTCTACGGATGTCTGGAATGCGTACACATCCGAAAAATTCAGATCGCTGTATTCTTCCGTATAACTTCTGATCTCACTCCGTATGGCGGAATAATCTTCATCTGACAGATCTGCTTCCTGAGCGTTCTGCTGAATCAGTTCGTTTGTCTCCCCTCTTTCATCGATTGTATATATCAAGGATGCGCCCGATACACGCTCCCCTGCCCGTGCATAATAACTCACATATCCGGAAGTATCTGCATAATAAACCGTTTCCGGCCTCACCGCAAATCCTGTGTAAGTATGATTCTCCGTCAGCGTCCCTGCTTCGACCTCATACCCCGCAATATGCTCGGAAGTAAGCCCCATATAACAGACTACGCAGATATACACCGCTACTGCGCCGAAAAACACTTTATCAATATTGATCGGCCTGCGGCTTCTGACGTTGATTACTTTTTTTCTTTTCTGATTAGCCGCCACGTATGTGACTCCTCCTTCCATCCGGGCTTTCTGACTTGAAAAGCCCCACCGGAAGGTGGGGCTTTATTCTCTATGTAATCTTATATCTGTTTAGATGACCTGAGATTTGGCAGACTCGGGAAGAGCATCCCGGCTCATGGAAATACTCAGTACCATCTTCACCTTGAACTGCTCGCTGATATGGTTCAACTGATCAAGAACGGGAGCAATGTCCTCTCCTTCCAATTTTGCAATCTTTAAAAATCCGTCCAGATACATCTCCTCCAGATCATAATCCTGGGAACAGATTCCGCATACAAAACCAATAAACTGGTCTGAATTCCTGATCGGATATTCTGAAACATTAATAAGACGGACTTTATTGTCCAGTTCATGTATATTCTGTACGGATTTGTCTAAATATACAATATTGCCTTTTGCTGTCTGCACTGCATTATGTGCATGATCCAGCATCCGTTTTGTCTTGCCCTCGCCCTTTACTCCTGCAATAATTTGTACCATATCGATGCCCTCCTTAGGTTCCTGTCTTGTTAGTAAGATTATACCATTCAGGGGGGCAGAATACAAGGTTTAATTGTTCAAAGAAGACAAAAAGGTCTGCATTTCCTGATAGAGAATCGCTCTTTCACTGCATCCCAGAATAATTCCCACATACTGTGCGCCCTCCGCATCTTCAAACAACTGTACCAGACAGGACATAGCCGCCGTTGTCGTGCCGGTTTTTCCTCCCACCGCCGTCACACCTTCCGGAACAGTTACTTCTCCCTTTGTAAACAGATCGGAACTGCTCCATTCTGCTTCTACCGAAGAACCGTCCGCAGCCAGATATGTCGTCGCATAAGAGGGCGTTTTCAGTATCTCCAGGAATTCCTCATACTTCATGGCCTCCTGGAAAATCAGATACAAATCGTAGGCCGTCGTATAATGTTCTTCATCATGTAACCCGTTGGGATTCACAAAATGTGTATTCGTAGCGCCGATGCTTGCGGCTTTTTCGTTCATCATCTCCACAAAGCCTTCATTGCTTCCGCCAATCTGCTCAGCGATCACGTTGGCAGCATCATTGGCAGACGGAAGCAGCAGAGCGTACAGCAGCTGTCTGAGAGTAAGCATATCTCCCGTCTTCAGGCCTGCGGTTGTCACACCGCTTTCGTTAAATGTCACAGCCGCTTCACTGACTGTGGCCTGCGCGTCCAGGTCTCCGTGCTCCAGCGCTACCAGAGCCGTCATGACCTTCGTGGTGCTGGCAGGATACATACGCTCATGCACGTTTTTAGCATACAGAACCTCTTTAGTATCCAGATCAAAAAAGCATGCAGCCAGCGCTTCGGATGTATCCGCTTCGATTGCCTCCACATTTTCATCTACCACGCATAAATCTTCTGCAAAATAAGAAATACTGCCGCTTTCATTAGAACCGGACACACCCAGACCGGGACGGTCCGCCTGAAAAGCGTCTTCAAGTTCCACTGCTCCGGAACAGCCTGCTGCAGATATGATTAAAACCGCCGATATCAGAGCGGTCAATATCCGGCCGATATCATTTGTACATTTCACGCCACTCCAGATCTCCTCTTTCCAGTGATTTTATCAGGAGTTCCGCAGTCGCCAGATTCGTGGCAATAGGAATATTATGCATATCGCACAGCGTTACCATATTATACGCGTCCGGCTCATGTTTTTTGGGCTGAAGCGGATCTCTCAGAAAAATCACAAGATCCATCTGATTGTGTTCAATCTGCGCGCCCATCTGCTGCTCTCCTCCCAGATGTCCTGCTAAGAATTTATGCACATTCAGGTTAGCTACTTCTTCAATAAGACGGCCTGTTGTTCCCGTCGCATAAAGCTCATGCCTGCAGAGAATTCCTCTGTAAGCAATGCAGAAATTCTGCATCAATACCTTTTTTGCATCATGTGCAACCAATCCAATGTTCATACGTGTTTAACCCCCTGTTAATATTTTTTGGGCTGAAGCCCAACATTCAGTACTATCCCTATCCCCATATATAGCACAACTAAAGATGTAAGTCCATAGCTGACAAACGGCAGCGTCACTCCTGTATTCGGCAGAAGCCCGGTAGCCACACAAATATTGACCATACTCTGGCACGCGATCAATCCCCCAAAACCGCAGCAGAGAATCATGCCTTCCCGGTCTCTTGCATTTTTGCCGATCATCAGACATTCTATAACAATCAATGTCAATAAAAGGATGATTGTCGCGCATCCGATAAAGCCCAGCTCTTCACCCGCAACCGCAAAAATAAAATCTGTTTGCGGCTCTATTATATAATTGCCGTTTTTCACCGATGACGGGTCTGTATTGTACAATCCTTTGCCATAAAGCTGTCCGGAACCCACCGCGATGATGGAATTCAGCTGCTGGTACGCAATGTCCGGATACGCTTCCGGATTCAGCCACGCCATAATCCTCTCCAGCTGATAACCTCTTAGGATCGTTTGCCCTTCTTGCATGATCAGTGTGAAAAAGATCAGCACGGAAGGAACAAGCACCACAAGAATACCGCCGACAATTTTATAGCTGAGTCCCCCCGCGAAGATCAGTATGCAGAAGACCATCGCGATCATCAGTGTTGTGGAAAGATTGGGCTGTTCATACACCAGGAAAAGCGGCGCTCCCACCAGAATCAACGATATCAATATCATCTTCCAGCTGTTAAGTTCCTCACGATATTTAGTGAAAAAATGTGCAAAGAATAAGATCAGCGCCAGCTTGGTCAGCTCCGACGGCTGAAAGCGGATTCCCAGATCCAGCCAACGTTTTGCGCCTCCTGATGAATCTCCAAAGAAATGCACTGCCAGCAGCAGCACCAGGTTCACCGCATAAATCACCCAGTATAAATTCATCCATATCCGATAGTCGATCAGGGCCAGTACCAGCATGGCGCCGGTGCCCAGGACCATTCCCAAAATCTGCTGATTCTGATATTCTGCATCGGCGCTCCCCACCAGCAGAATCCCAAGAATCGTGATGGCGAACACATAAATCACCAAACGCAGTCTGAAATCCCTCAGATGATATTGTTTAAGCATATTTCACCTGATTTCTAAGTTCTTTTTTTCATATCCTTAACCGGTATATTTGCACAGAGCACCGGCACAGTTCCGTTTTTCCCTTCGGATTCTGTCTGTGTAATCTGGATATCCAGTCCCTCACTGTCTATCTCCATATATTTCGTGATTACTTTGATAATATCATTTTTGATCGCCTCCATTATCTCCGGCGAACAGTTCGCCCGGTCGGAAATCAGGAGCAGTTTCAAGCGGTCTTTTGCCACTTCACCAGAATTTTTTCTGCGGAAGAAATCTGCAAATCCCATAATTCTTCCCCCTTCTTTAACTGAACAGTTTTTTCAGTTTTCCAAAAAAACCGCTCTTAATCTTCAGATCCAAAAACGGAACTTCCTCGCCCATGACACGGCGGCAAATATTCATAAAAGCTTTTCCGGCCAAAGAGTCGTCCCCTACACAAGGTTCTCCCTGGTTGGTGGAAATAACGATATTTTCGTCATCCGGCACGGCGCCGATCAGATCGATCGCCAGGATCTCCACCACATCGTCCATAGACATCATATTGCCGCTCTCCACCATATCCATACGGATACGGTTCACGATCAGTTCTGTTTTCTTGATCTCATTTGCCTCAAGAAGTCCGATGATCCGGTCCGCGTCACGGATTGCCGACACCTCCGGTGTCGTAACAATCAGAGCCCGGTCTGCGGCTGCGATTGCATTTTTGAACCCCTGTTCAATCCCTGCAGGGCAGTCAAGCAGTATGTAATCAAATTCTCCTTTCAGCTCATCAATCAGCTTTATCATCTGTTCCGGATTAACTGCCGTCTTATCCCTTGTCTGTGCGGAGGGAAGAAGATACAGGTTCGGATACCGCTTGTCCTTGATCAGCGCCTGCTTGATTCTGCAGTTTCCTTCTACCACATCCACCAGATTATAAACGATGCGGTTCTCCAGGCCCATTACCACGTCCAGGTTCCGAAGGCCGATATCTGTATCGATCAGAACCACTTTCTGATTCAGTTTTGCCAGCCCGGTTCCTACATTGGCGGTAGTCGTCGTCTTTCCGACGCCTCCCTTTCCAGATGTAATCACAATTACTTCACTCATTTTACTTCCTCCAATTTTCTAAGTATCCGTCTTTCCGGATGAATTCCGGCATCAGTCCACTCGAATATCGTTAATCACTTCTTTCGTAATCGGTTCCATGTAAATGTTGCCTTCTTCCGTATAGGCGATCATAGGACCTGTCCCATTTTCTTTCGGAACTGCCGGCCCGTCAGCCGAGCGGGCAATCGCATCCGCGATGCGGATCTGCATAGGACTCATATTCAAGGCAGCTACAAACGCATGCTCATTTCCGGCCGCGCCTGCATGAACGGTTCCTTTCAGGGTTCCCAACACGACCACATTTCCTTTGGACACCACTGTCGCTCCGGGATTTACATCTCCCAGCACAATAATACTTGTCTCCGACTCCAGTACTTGTCCGGAACGGAGCGTTCCTTTATAAAACCGTCCGTCCTCGGAAGAAGTCTTCTCCCTTTCTTCCAGAGCTTTTTTCATATAAGCTTCTTTCAATGAATCCTGTTCCAGTACGCAGACAATCTCCACATCTGAATTATCCTGGATCGTACGGATCAGTTCCATCTGCTCCTCCCTGCTCAGGAAACGTCCCTCAAAAGCCAGAGCCATCTTCGCGTTTTTGAAAAAACCGGACGAAGCCTTAAATTTCTCCGCCACATCTTCAGTCAATTCTCGAAAGGAAACATTTTTGTCCAGGAACAGCGTAATCCCGTATTTATTGCTCTTTATCACAACTGTCTGTTGTTTCATAACTTTCTCCCTAGTCATTGATCACTTCTGTCGTCGCCTCTGACGCTGTGCCCGTCAGGATCTCGTCTTCCTCCGCCAGGCCGAAGTAGTACTTGAAAATATCCGCCGCCATAGTTGCCGCGTTTGCTGAAGTGTATCCGTTGGCAATACGGATAGTAATAGCTATCTCCGGATTTTCATACGGCGCGTATCCCATAAAAAGCGCGTGGTTCGGATGGCTGGTAGACTGCTGCGCCGTACCCGTCTTTCCAGCAATACTTAAATTCAGATCAGCAAAAGCGTCTGTATCCAGCGCCACCTCATGCATACCCTCCTGGATCACATTCCAGGTCGAATCTGCAATATCCATTTCATTATATACTGACGCGGAATATTCTTCAATAGTGTTTCCCTCTGAATCTGTCAATTTATCCAGAAGTGTCAGATTATAAGCAGTTCCCCGGTTGGCAATAGTTGCCGCGTATCTGGTCAGCTGGGAGACGCTGAACAGATGCGTGCCCTGGCCGATAGAAGACCGGATACCGTCTGTATCAGACAGATGAGGATCATTTTCAGGAATCTCGATTCCAGTAGTAGCATCCAGCCCGAACTCTGCGGCATACTCTGCGAGAATGGCAAGCGCCCGTTCCGAGGAATATCCAGTGGTCCTTCCGCCCCCAAGCCGGAATCCCATTTCATAAAAATAATAGTTGCAGGACACCCGGATCGCATCCACCATATTGATATTACCATGGCTTCCATGATACTGATTGTAAATCCAGCAGGTAGGTGAACCATATGCTTCTGTGAACACACCGGTGGCATGAATAATTTCCGATGAGGAAACTACTCCCTCTTCCAGCGCCGCAGCTGCCACTACGGGTTTGAACGTAGACCCCGGAGCCGTCTGCTCCTGTGTCGCCCGGCTGTACAGCGGAGACGCATTATCCTGATTCAGTTCCGCGTAATACGCGGAATCCATGGTATTGGTGAGACGATTATTGTCATATCCCGGATAACTTACATTAGCCAGCACATCTCCTGTATTCGGATCCACAATCACGCACCCGGCGCTGCAGGGTTCCAACGCCAGCTGAGCCGGAGTAATCTCCAGACTGCTGATCTTGTCGATCATAAAATTATAAGCAGTGTAAGTATTATTTTCAAGTCTCCGGATCGTTTCCTCATCATACTCCAGAACTCCCTGTTCGTACAAGAGCAAACATATCTCTTTTCCCGACACCACATCATCCAGAAGAAGATATTTATACAGCATATTCTGGAAATCGACATCATTTGAAAGTTCTGTCGAAATATAATCCAGTACTACATTGTAAATCTCATCAGAGCTCAGATAAGAAGACCCGGCATCCAGTCCGGAGACATCCACCCAGTTCATAGATATGGCATATTCCAGATATTCTTTCAGGCTGATCACTTCATCCCTGGTCCACGCCAGATAAGTCGGATCTTCCCGGTCAATAGCGCTGCTCACAAGAATATTGGCGTCTCCCATCAACACATCCGACACGATATAACTCATGTAGTTCTTCATTTCCCGGCTCAGGTCCTGATATGCCGTCGGATTATCTGACCGGAGTTCCGACATGATCTGTCCGATCATCGTTTCCAGCCGGGACTGCATCCGCTGATACACAGACTGTTCCAGCTCTGAAGCATCTGCAGCCGAAAAATCAGCGGCATCAATTACATGGTTATCAATCAGCGCATAGTAAACATCATAAATCGGGATCACAATATCGGAAGCCGAGCTGTTCGGACCCGCAGTATATTCTTTCATATTGCGGATTTTGGACACCAGGATGCCCGCCAGTCTCTGCTCGATGATATCATAGACCGCGATCTGCAGATCCTTGTCTATCGTGAGGTAGACGTCGCTGCCGGACTCAGGCTGCACTTCCTCTTCTACTTCCAGCACGTTGCCCATACTGTCCACGTAGATAATCTGATATCCCCTCGTTCCCTGCAGTTCTTTTTCCATGTACTGTTCAATGCCGGCTTTTCCTACGATATCGTTGAGCTCATAATCACCGCCGTCCTCATTTAAGGTTTCCAGTTCTTCCTGGGATGCCCTGCCGATATATCCGATTATACTTGCAAAATACTCGGCATCTGAATATACCCTCAATGTACTCTGAGAGATATTCACCCCCTGCAAACTGTCCAGATTCTCCGTGATCTCGGCAACGGTCTCATCACTCACATTCTCCGCGATCGTAGTGGCCACATACCTCTGATAGTTATTCTGGGACATGGCATAACGAACCGTGACCAGCTTCAGCCGTTCTTCCGGCGTATAGTCTTCCGAGATATTATATCTTTCATCGCTGCAGAGATATGTCATCATCTCTTCCGCTGTGGAGGTGTGTTCCTCCGGACTCATCTCGTCGATCGTCGCATATCCGTACACATCTGCTTTGAACCGGTTCAGCGCTGTGCCGCTCTGACTGTAGACATACTCTCCATTTTCATAGAGGATGCCAAAATCGCTGACTACGCTGTCTCCATGAGATTCCACAATCTCTATAACTTGCGCAATCGTATTATTCAAAGTCTCCTGTCTCTGCTGGGAAGTCTGATAAGTACCATTGTCTTCAATTGTCACAGAATAAGAGAGAACATTATCTGCCAACACCTCTCCGTTCCGGTCGTATATCCTTCCTCTGGTACTGGGAATATTGACTTCCTTGCGGATCTGCATGGTAAAGTCTTCCGCATACTCTTCTCCTCTGATAATCTGAAGATAGAAAATCCTGGCCAGCAGAATGCCGGAAAAAGTCAGAAATATAAGCAGCAAAACAAATACTCTTGATGTCACAAAATTTAAAAAAGATTCTTTCAGGTCGTCAAACAAATTATCCGCTCCTTCAGGTGCTGTTCTTCTCCAGGTTCCGGTTTACCGAATAAATGATGCGATAAAACACCAGCGTCAGGATCACTGTATAAACCAGTTCCGGTAAAATGATCCTTGTCAGATAGTAGAAGAACGCAAAACGGCTCCTCATGAGGAACATCACCACATAAGTGCCAAGTCCATATGCCAGTTCACTGACTGAGATCAGAAAAATAGGAAGTTTAATATCTTCGCCATAGAAAATACGGTTAAAATACCCGTTCACATACCCTATGTACATGTACATGACCGCATGCATTCCCAAAAGCCTTCCATAAAAAATATCCTCCAGAAGACCGCAGAAAAATCCTACCCAGAGTCCCTCTTTCTTTCCTCTCATAAAACCAAAGGAAGATGTCAGAACCACAAGCAGGTTCGGGCTGATGGAACCGATCGCCAGCGCTTTGAACACTGTGCTCTGCAGGAGAAAACTGATCAGAATCATCAGAGCAACAATAATTTTCCGCTTCATACTATCTGTTCCTTCCCTTCTGTCTTATTCTGATTCTGTCGCCTCCGCATCCACCTGCTGCTTCAGATCCGTAATAACCAGAACCGTAGTCAGATGCTCAAAATCCACCGCAGGCGTCAGGCTGCCCGACTTTGTCAGATTATTGGCATCCATCGATATTTCATTCACATACCCGATCAGTATTCCTTCGTGGAACTTCGCGCTGGTGTGGGAGGTAACTACCTTGTCTCCGTGTTCCACTTCATTATCCTCGTCCCGCAGCTGGTTCAACTGAAGCGTGCCCTCCGTCATCATTTCCAGGTCGCCGCGGACATAACAAAGATCTGAGTTTTTCAGAATCATAGCGCTTACATTGCTCATGTCGTCAATGATGGACCGGACCTGAGCCCAATCAGGCCCGACCTTGGTCACGATTCCCACCAGACCGCCGTCCGCGATTACATTCATATCTACCTGAATCCCGTCATTGGTCCCCTTGTCTATAATGAACATATTGAACCAGTTTCCACTGTCTTTGCCAATCACGTTGGCGGCCATCGTATTCAGTTCCGAATACTCTTCCTCCAGATCAAGCAACTCCCTCAAGTCTTCCAGCTCGTATCTTTCCTGCAGCAGCGCGTTATTCTCCAATGTCAGCTCCGCCACCTGGGCACGCAGTTCTTCGTTTTCACTTCTGACTGCCCGCAGGTCGTCCAGGTCGTCTACCCGGCTCCTGACCCAGCTTCCCGCCGCATTGATTCCCTTCTGCACCGGTATCAGGATATAATTGGAAACTGTATTAAGCGGTCCCCCGTCAAAATCTGTCAGGAATGACAGAAACATCGCCCCGATACACAGAAATGTCAGCACCGCCAACACATACTTACTGGGAATATTAAACCGGTCTCTTCGTCTCATATCTCACAGCTCCCGCCGTTATTCATATTTCTGTTCTTTGGTAACAAACGCCAGCGAACGAAACTCCTTGTCATTAATCACTCTCGCCAGACCTTTTGCCACACTCAGTTCCGGTTCATTATCTACGGTCACCCGGATACCGGAACGTTCCTGTATCAGTTGATCCAGCTTTCTGATCCTGGCTGATCCTCCGGTCAGATAGATACCGTTTCGGATAATATCCACCCCCAGTTCCGGCGGCGTTCTCTCCAGAATCGATTTTACCGCATCCATGATTACATTCAGCTGTTCTTTGATGGCTTCATATACAAATGCAGTGGTAATCTCCAGCATCTGCGGAAGACCAATCACCATATTGCGCCCGCAGATCTGCATGCTCCCCTCTTCCGGTTCCACCGCGTAAGCCAGCTCTTTCTTGATATTCTCCGCCGTCTTATTCCCGATATAGAAATTATATTCCTTCCGGATCGCGGCCTGGATTGCGTCATCTATAGAACGACCTCCGGTCTGGATCAGACGGCTGATCACAGTGCCGCCCAGAGATAAGACAGAGATTTCGGTGGTCTCCGCTCCTATATCGATGACCATCACTCCCTGCGCCTCTTTAACATTAATATCAAGCCCCAGCCCGGCTGCCACAGGCTTATCTATCAGATACACCGCCTTCGGCTTCATATTAGAGTCCTGAATCAGCATGGTAAAGCTGCGCTCCTGCATATCCGTAGGAAGCGCCACGAAAAATTCAGATCCCCGAAGCTGTCCCTTGGTGTTTTTCTCCAGCAGACTCTTTAAAAACGCCTGCATATAGCTGATGCTCGCCAGATTGCCGTAAGACATGGGGCTGGATACTTGAATATTGGCGGGCGCTTTTTCAAACATGGCATACGCCTCGTCTCCATAAGCCAGCATCGTCTTCTTGTCCTGTACAGCCACCATGTTGTGCTGCATCAGATAACTGTCCGCATCCTTATGATAGATTTTCAGATGATAAGATCCGAAATCACAGCCAAAGCAATGATTGTTCATGGTATTTTCCCTCTTTCTCTGCAACGACTACAGGTAATTTTTTTCCCGGAGACTCACATAAGCATGCTCTCCGATGATAATATGGTCTGTCAAATGAATTCCCAGCAATTCTCCCGCTTCCTGAATTCTTTTTGTTACATTCAAATCTTCTCTGCTGGGCCTGGCATCTCCGCTGGGATGATTATGCAGCAGGATAATCTGCACCGCTCTGGCGGCCAACGCTTCAAGAAAGATCTCACGGGGAGAGACAATAGAAGCATTGACAGTTCCCCTGAACACATATTTTTCTTTCAGGAGACGTCCCTTCTGATTCAGCATCAGGAGCAGCAGGACTTCCTGCTCTTCATGGCGCAGATCCTCCATATAATAATCCGCCACTTCATCCGGAGTTCGAAAAAAAGTGCCTTCTCCCGCTTCTTCCCTCGCCATCCGGCGCGCGATCTCCAGTACGCATTTCAGCTGGATCGCCTTGACTCTTCCGATTCCTCTGACTGAGGAAAGCTCGCCAAGGCTCATCCGGCGGATGCCGGTAAATCCTTCTTTCTCCGGCGCTGTCTTAAGGAGTTCTCCGGCCAGTTCCAGAACGCTCCGTCCTCTGGCCCCAGTTCTCAGGATGACAGCCAGGAGTTCCCGGTTCGTCAGCGCCTGCACCCCGTATCTCTCACATTTTTCATATGGACGGTCTTCCTCAGGAAGACTGTTCCACTGTTCATTCATAATCGGCAACCTCCGTTCCTGTCCTCCAGACACCCCGGCGGTTATCCGCATCTCCTTTAGTATTTGCTTTTTCCTGTCCTATATCCAGCGATAGACCAGAATTGCCAGTACAATCCCGACAATACTCGCGATCGTGATCCGGATTGTCATTCCAAACGTAATCATCAGGATACCCAGATCCAGAATAATCGGTGTTTCAACGCCAAACGCCTGTCCATAGTTCAGCCAGCTAAGCCCTGAGATTCCTTCCGTCAGACTTCCGATAAATCCGCCAAGCACAACGCCGGCCAGCACAAGCAAAAGAAGCGTCCAGCCATTTTTTGTACTTCTCATATGTAGGTTTACCTCCAAAAGCGATTCATTTAATCATACCATGGAGCATATCTTTTTGCAATCGCTTCTGCTATTTTTAATCCATCCATAGCCGCGGACGTGATCCCGCCCGCATACCCCGCGCCCTCTCCGCAGGGGTAGAGCCCTCTGATTCCGCTCTCCATATTCTCGCCGCGCAGAATCCTCACAGGGGAAGAGGTCCGGCTCTCCACACCGGACAGAACCGCGTCCGGGCGGTCAAATCCTCGGATCAGCGACCCGCAGCCCCGGATACCTTCTTCCAGCGCCGCGGACAGCTCCGAGGGAAAGATTTCTCTTACGCTGGAAAGCCGGTAGTCTCCTTTCATGCACGGCTCTACTTCTCCCAGGACGGATGTGGGCTGATCCTTACAGAAATCTCCGAACAGCTGTACCGGGATCTTTCCCTCTCCCGTCCGGAACGCGGCTGATTCCAGTCTGCGCTGAAATTCCACGCCCGCGAGCACGCCTCCTTCTCCGAAATCTTCCGGCGTCACCGTAACGATCATGGCGCTGTTGGCGTTTCTGCCGCTCCTGGCATGATAGCTCATCCCGTTCACAGCCAGATGTCCCGGTTCTGAAGAGGCGTTGACCACATATCCTCCCGGGCACATACAGAAAGAATAAACTCCCCGTCCGCTTTCCGTTTTCCGCGTCACCTTGTAGGAAGCAGCCGGCAGACATTCCGGATAATGTTCACCGTACCGGCTCTTATTCACCAGTTCCTGCGGATGCTCCATACGGACACCCACCGCAAAGGACTTGGCCTCCATAGGCACGCCCAGGTCATGGAGCATCTGAAAAGTATCCCTGGCGCTGTGTCCTATGGCCAGTACCACCTGTTCCGCTTCCAGATACTCTTCTTTCTTCGCATCCCCGCGGCGGATCCGTACTCCTTTAATCCGACCGCCTTCCAGCTCCAGTCCCGTCGCCTGTGTTTCAAAATACACTTCTCCTCCGAGGTTCAAAATTTCTTTCCGTATATGCGTCACAATGTCTCTGAGCAGGTCTGTTCCCAGATGCGGCTTCTGCACATACAGAATCTCCTCCGGAGCCCCTGCTTCCACGAAAATCTCCAGCACCTTCCGATTTCTTCCGGACGTATCCTTGACCAAAGTGTTTAGTTTTCCGTCAGAAAAAGTACCGGCGCCCCCTTCACCAAACTGGACATTTGACTGAGGATCCAGCAACCCCAGTTTCCAGAATGTCTCCACCGTCCGGGCGCGGGATTCCGCGTCCTGTCCCCGTTCGAGGAGGATCGGCGCGTATCCGGCGCGGGCAAGCGCAAGGCCGCAGAACAATCCCGCCGGCCCTGTCCCTATGATGACCGGACGGTGAGCCAGCCGCTCTGTTCCGGATTTCGGAAACTGATAGCGGATATGCTGCGCTTTTCCCACCTGTTTTGGGTGTTTTCTCAGTATGGCCGCTTCTTTCTTCACTTCCGCATCTACTATATAGACGTATTTTAATTCATCCCCTCTGGCGTCCAGCGACTGCCTCACGATCTCGTACCGGAGCAGATCATCCGGACGAATTCTCAGCGTTCTCAGGATCTTCTCCCGAAGCTCCTGTTCTGTATGGGGGATCTTCATTTTCAACTGTTGGATTCTCAGCATAATATTCCTGTTCCTTCCGCCGCGGCGCTGCCTGCCAGATATCCGCTGGTCCACGCCCACTGAAGATTATATCCTCCGCACGCGCCGTCCACATCCAGCAGTTCTCCTGCCAGATAGAGTCCGGGCATACAGGCAGATTCCATGGTGATTCCTTTCAGCTCTGTAAGCGGGACGCCCCCCGTACAGACCTGCGCCTGCTCAAAACCGCGGCAGCGGACCACGGAAAAACGCATTTCTTCCGCCTGTCTGATAAGGCGGTTTTCTTCTTCCTGTGTCCATTGATTCCGCTTCTTTTTCCGGCTGATTCCCGCCCGTTCCAGAAGCACGCCGGATAATTTCTCCGGAAAGACGCCCAGAAGCGTGTCCGTGCCGGACCGTTCCCCGGTATACTCCCTGCTTTCTTCAAATACCCTTCTGGTCTGTCCGCTTCCCCGTCCTTCCCACAGATTCAGGAGGATCTCGCAGCGTCTCCCTTTCTCCAGCGCCCGGGATACATACCTGCTCACCTGAAAGACAGGAATACCGGACAATCCATAGGAAGTAAACTGCACCTCTCCGGTCTCTTCTATACATTCCTTTCCGTCGATCAGGAGAACCACCTTCGCCTCCTGACGGATGCCGGCCAGTTTCGCGCAGTCCTTTTCTGCCGCATACAGCCCGGTAAGCGCGGGCAGAGGCGGAACCACTGTATGCCCGAAGCCTTCCGCCAGCTGGTAACCGTCGCCGGAGGCCCCTGTACCCGGAGCCGCCGGGGAACCGCATGTCAGGATCAGAGCGTCGCCTTCATACTGCCATCCGGCTGTTTTGACCTGGAAACTGCTTCCTATGTATTCTGCGGAAAGGATCTCGGTATTGCAGCCGATCCGGACCTTCAGGCGCTCTGCCTCCAGCCGGAGCGCCGACGCCACCGACGAAGCCTGGCCGTCCGCCGGGTAGAGATATCCGTCCCTGTCCCTGGCCGGAATCCCCAGATCTTCAAAAAACTTCACCGCATCCTCCATGGAAAACTCTCTCAGTGCCTGTTCCACAAAAGCCGGACACCCGCTTCGGTAATTTTTCATATCCTGGTTGCGGTTGGTAAAATTACAGCGGCCGTTTCCCGTGACTAGCAGCTTTTTCCCTGTCTGTTTGTTTTTTTCCAGCAGCGTCACTTTCGCGCCCCGCCGCGCGGCCGTTATGGCCGCCATGAGTCCGGAAGCACCGCCTCCGGCCACAAGTATCTGTTTCCTGCTTTGCTTCATAATTTCGCGATCCCCGCATCCACCAGCTTCTGCAGGGATTTCAAAATACCGAATTTTGCGTGCTCCCAGGTCAGTCCGCCCTGGAAATAGACTGCATAAGGCGGTTTAATCGGACCGTCTGCAGACAGCTCTATGGACGATCCCTGGACAAAAGCGCCCGCCGCCATGATCACATCGCTGTCATATCCCGGCATGGCCCAGGGCTCCGGCTCCACATAACTGTCCACCGGGGCTGCCGCCTGGATTCCCTTGCAGAACTCGATCACGCCTTCCGGCGTCCCAAAGGTAATGGACTGAATAATATCATGCCTGTCTTCGCTGCCGTCCGGCAGTACGGAAAAGCCAAGTCTCTCGTAGACATTGGCAGCGAAAATGGCTCCTTTGAGCGCCCCCGCCGTCACTGTAGGAGCCAGGAAAAATCCCTGATAGAAGGACTGCATGACGCCCAGCGTCGCGCCCACTTCCTTCCCCAGCCCCGGTGATGTCAGCCGGTAGGCACAGTTTTCTACATATTCCTCTTTTCCTACGATATAACCGCCTATGGGAGCCAGGCCGCCGCCCGGATTCTTGATCAGGGAGCCTACGCACAGGTCGGCTCCCACGTCTGTCGGCTCGATCCGCTCCACAAATTCCCCGTAGCAGTTATCCACCATGCAGATCAGATCGGGTCGGATAGATTTTATGAACCTGATCATGTCTCCGATTTCAGACACCGATAAAGTTTTCCTGGTCTGATATCCCTTCGATCTCTGGATATGAATCATTTTTGTATGTTCACCGATCGCCGCCCGGATGCCTTCCAGGTCAAAGCTGCTGTCCGGCAGCAGATCCACCTGCCGGTATGTGATACCATACTCTGCCAGACTTCCTTTGGAGGGCCGGATACCAATGACTTCTTCCAGAGTATCGTATGGCTTTCCGGAAACTGCCAGCAGCTCGTCGCCCGGACGCAGATTTGCCGCCAGAGCAACTGCCAGCGCATGGGTTCCGCAGGTGATCTGGGGACGCACCAGCGCAGACTCCGCGTGAAAAGCGGCCGCGTACACTTCCTCCAGCGTATCTCTGCCCAGGTCATTGTAGCCGTAGCCGCTGGTGGCGGCAAAATGGATGTCGCTGACCCGGCAGCGCTGCATGGCACCCAGCACCTTCAGCTGATTATATTCCGCCGTCTCATCGATGGCGGCAAACCTTTCTTTCAGGCTTTCTTCAATCTTCTGTCCGTAGGACCAGGCCTCGCGGCTGATATCCAGGCTTTCATACATTTCTTCCAGATTCATCGGATCATCTTCCTCTCTCGCAATATTTCCAGCATGTGGGCGAGAATCGCCTCTTCCTCACACGCGTAATCTTCTTTGTTCAGCCAGATCACATCCCGTTCTCTGCGGAACCAGGTGAGCTGGCGCTTGGCAAAATGGCGCGTATCTCTTTTCAGAATTTCCACCGCTTCCGGTAAAGTATATTCTCCGTCCAGGTACGCCAGAATCTCCTTGTAGCCCAGCCCCTGCATGGATACCATCCCCCGCCGGCAGCCCATCTCTTTCAGGCGCATCACCTCATCCACCAGGCCGTCCTCAAGCATCTTGTCAATTCTTTTTTCAATCCTGTCGTACAGGACGGTCCGATCTTCATTCAACACAAAATAAGCAGACCGGTACGGGGACTCCTTCTCCCTCTGCTCTTCATTGTGTTCTGAGATCTTCTTCCCAGTCAGCCGGTAAAATTCCAGCGCGCGGATGACCCTCTTCACATTATGTTCATGGATCGCCTCCGCAGATTCCGGATCCACTTTTTTCAGTTCCTCATGGAGCCAGGAAGCTCCCCGGCTCTGCGCCAGCGCCTCAAGTTCCTGTCGGTACGGACTTGCCTCGTTTTCGGTAAAATCGATGTCATAAAGGATTGCCTGGATATAAAATCCGGTACCTCCCACCAAAATGGGAATATGTCCATGACTCCGGATCTGCTCCATGGCGCTTTTCGCCATCTGCTGGAACCGGACTACATGAAATTCTTCCCATGGCTCCAGTTCATCCACCAGATAGTGACGCACGCCCTGCATCTCTTCCGGTCGGATTTTCGCGGAACCGATATCCATATGTTTATAAACCTGCATAGAATCCGCGGATATGATCTCTCCGCCCACTGCTTTGGCCAGAGCGATGGACAGCTTTGTCTTTCCCGCCGCCGTCGGGCCGGTCAGGATAATAAGCGGCTCTTTTTCCATTCTTTATACAATCCTTTTAAATTTCTTTTCCAGTTCGTATTTGGTCATGGAGATAATCGTCGGTCTGCCATGAGGGCAGTTATACGGATTCTCCAGTGTCAGAAGTTCATCAATCAGTGCCTTCGCCTCCGCGGCGGACATGCGGTGATTCCCTTTCACCGCCGCCTTGCAGGACATGGTCGCCACACGATCCATGAGAGACTCCGAGCTGACATTTCCGGTAATGTCTGACAGGCTGTCCAGAAATTCCATCAGGATCTCATTCTGCGCCATACCTGGCAGATCCGCCGGAACTGCCCGCACCGCGTACGCCCGGTCCCCAAATTCTTCAATCTCGAATCCCATATCCGCAAAACAACTCCGATACCGCAGAAAAAGTTCCTCTTCCTGCATGCTCAGATTCAGAATGATCGGAGGCGAAAGAATCTGCTGCTGAAACGCGCGCTCTTTCAGGTTCTTCATCAGGCGCTCATAAAGCACTTTCTCATGAGCCGCGTGCTGGTCAATGATATATAATTTATCCGCATACTGCACCAGCCAATAGGTATCGAATACTTGGCCGATGATTTCATGGCGCACCGCCGCTTCCTTTGAGAGCATTTTTCCGTCGAACAGCGTCATCTGCTCTGGCGCCGTTTTCACCGGCGCCGGCTCCGGTGAAACAGTCTTTTCCCAAACCGGCGTTTCCGGAACAGGCATTTTCGGCGCGGGGCTTTCCTGCACGGAGGCCCCGTATCCATTCTCTTCCTGCACCATATGACGCTCTTCCACTCTTTTGCGCATCTGAGCCATGAAATATTCCAGATTTTTTTCCTGAGGAGTCACCGGCTCTTTCACAGGTTCCGGAGTCTTCCACATCTTTTCCAGCGGGACTTTTCTCTCTTCTTTTTTCTGGGATTCCGGCGTCCAGGGCCGCGCGGCACTTTCCTGTCTCTTCGGCTCTTCGGCAAGTTTCACTTCCGGGATCAGCTCTTTTCCCGACAGAGTGTCCTTCACCGTTCTTTGCAGAAGGTCATAAACCAGGTTTTGGTTGCTGAAACGGATCTCCATTTTGGACGGATGCACATTCACATCCAGAAGCCGCCCGTCCACCTGCAGATCCAGGCACACAAACGGGTAGCGGTGCTGCATCATAAAAGTTTTATAGCCGTCCTCGATCCCCTTTGCCACAATCTTGCTTCGGACAAATCTTCCATTGACAAAATAATTTTCATAATTACGGTTTCCCCTGGATAATTCCGGCTTTCCGATAAAACCTCTGATTCTGAGCGGTCCCTCCGCGCGATCAACCTCAATCAGGCGCAGCGCCACATCTCTTCCATATACATGGTAGATCACGTCTTCCAGTTTCCCATTGCCCGGTGTCTGCAGTTTCATCTGCCCGCCGACGATCACCCTGAAAGAAATCTCCGGATGCGACAGAGCCAGATGTGTCATCATCTCATAAACAGCTCCCGCTTCTGCCATGTCTGATTTCAGGAATTTTTTTCTGGCCGGAGTATTATAAAAAAGGTTCCGTACAATAAAAGTAGTTCCGTCCGGAGCCCCGATCTCTTCCAGACTCTTCTGAACTCCGCCTTCAATCACGCACCGGCTTCCCATCGTCTGCTCCCTGGTTTTTGTGATCAGTTCCACCATGGCAACTGCGGAAATACTGGAAAGAGCCTCCCCCCGGAATCCCAGGGACCGTACTCCCTGCAGATCCTCAGCGCTTCGGATCTTACTTGTAGAGTGACGCAGAAAAGCCAACGGGATGTCGTCCTTCTCCATTCCACTTCCGTTGTCTGTGATCCGGATCATGCCAACTCCGCCGTCACGGATTTCCACCGTCACCTGGGACGCTCCCGCATCCACCGCATTTTCCACCAGTTCTTTTACCACCGAAGCCGGACGTTCTACCACCTCGCCCGCCGCGATCTTGTCAATTGTCTGTTGATCCAGTACTGCGATCTTACCCATCTGCTTTTAAAGTCTCACCACCTGTTCTTCAGTTTATTCTGTAACCGGTAAAGTGTATTCAGAGCGTCCATTGGAGTCATATTGGAAATATCCAGCTCCTGAAGTTCCTTTACCACGTCGTCGTCTTTCACCGTATCAAATAGGGAAATCTGTTCCAGATCCACCTCATCATATCTCTTCGGTTTATTTTTCTGCTTCGTTTTCGCCCGGTTCTCCAAGGCAATATCCTTAGCTCTGGCAGAAATATCTGCCTGGCTTAATTCATCCACCAGTTCCTTTGCCCTCGCGATCACGCTGTCCGGAACGCCGGCCAGCTTTGCCACCTGAATACCATAAGACTTGTCTGCTCCCCCTTTGACAATCTTGCGCAGAAATACAATGTCGTCGCCTTTCTCCTTGACGGCAATACAATAATTGTTGACTCCGTCCATGGTGCCTTCCAGCTCTGTCAGCTCGTGGTAGTGGGTGGCAAACAGAGTCTTGGCTCCCAGGATCCGTTTGTCCGCAATATGTTCGATCACCGCCCAGGCGATGGCAAGTCCGTCAAAAGTGCTCGTGCCGCGTCCGATCTCATCCAGAATCAAAAGACTTTTCGGCGTAGCATTCCGGAGAATATTGGACACTTCGTTCATCTCCACCATGAAGGTGCTCTGCCCGCTTGCCAGATCGTCCGACGCGCCCACGCGGGTAAAGATACGGTCTACAATACCGATATCCGCACTGTCCGCCGGTACGAAACTTCCCACCTGAGCCAGCAGCACGATCAGCGCAGTCTGTCTCATATAGGTGGATTTTCCGGCCATATTGGGGCCGGTGATCACGGCGATCCGGTTGGCGCCGTTGTCCAGATAGGTATCGTTGGAGATAAACATCTGTCCCGGAAGCATCTGCTCTACCACCGGATGGCGTCCGCCTCGGATATCGATCACGCCCCGTTCGTTAATCTTCGGCTTCACATAGTGATTCCGGTTCGCCACATAAGCCAGGGAAGCGAACACATCCAGTTTCGCCACCGCCTTGGCGGTCTTCTGGATCCGGACCACTTCGGACGCGATCCGGTCCCTGATCCCCGTGAACAACTCATACTCCAGAGCGGTCAGTTTTTCTTCCGCTCCGAGGATCGTGTCCTCCAGTTCTTTCAGTTCCGGCGTAATATACCTTTCCGCATTGGTCAATGTCTGCTTGCGTATATAATCCTCAGGAACCAGATCCTTATAAGAATTAGTCACTTCCAGATAATAGCCGAATACCTTGTTGTATTTGATGCGCAGGTTCTTGATCCCCGTCCGCTCCCGTTCTTTCGTCTCGATCTGGGCCAGCCAGGATTTACCCTCTGTTTTCGCCTTCCGGAACTTGTCCACATCTTCATTGTAGCTGTCTTTCAAAATATTTCCGTCCCGCACGGACACCGGAGGATCCTCCTGAATAGACCGTTCCAGAAGGTCCTGCAGATCTTCCAGCGTATCCAGTTCTCCGCAGATCTCCCGCATCAGCGGCGTCTTAAGTTCCTGAAGCAGCAGACGGATCGGCGGCAGCATCTGAAGAGACGTCTTGAACGCGATCAGATCTCTGGGATTCGCAGTCTGGTAACTGATCCTGCCGATCAGTCTCTCCAGGTCGTAGATAGGGCTTAAATATTCCCGAAGCTCTTCCCTGGTGATCATCTGACTGTTCAGTTCTTCGATGGCGTTCAGCCGTCTCTCGATCTCCTCCCGGTCGATCAGCGGCTGCTCCAGATACCCTCTGAGTGTCCGGGCCCCCATGGCTGTCCTGGTCTTGTCAAGCACCCAGAGAAGAGACCCTCTCTTCTGTTTCTCCCTCAAGGTCTCCACCAGTTCCAGATTTCTGCGGCTGGAACTGTCGATAACCATATAGTTTCCGGATACATAGGGGATCAGCTTTGACAGGTGCTCCAGCGATGTCTTCTGAGTTTCGGTCAGATACCTCAGAAGCGCCCCGGCCGCTATGATCCCGCAGCCGAAATCGGAAACGCCCAGCCCTTCCAGAGATTTTACATGGAAATGATCCAGAAGTCCCTGTCTGCAGAGATCGTCGTCAAAATACCAGTTTTCCAGAGAATACATGGTGAATCCAAGACGGTCCTTCATGTCCTGGAAGTCAATGCCGCTCATCATCAGAGCTTCGTTGCACACTACTTCTCTGGGAGAGAATTTATACATCTCGTCCATCAGTTTCCGCGCCGAATCCACTTCCGTGACAAAATAATCGCCGGTCGTTACATCCGCAAAAGAAATACCGAACCGGTCGCTGACATAGACGATACTCATAATATAATTATTTCTGCTTTCATCCAGAGATTGTTCGCAGATATTAGTCCCCGGCGTCACGATACGCACCACTTCCCGGCGTACCAGTCCTTTTGCCAGGGCAGGATCCTCCATCTGCTCACAAATTGCCACCTTATATCCTTTGGATACCAGACGGCTCAAATACCCTTCCACCGCGTGATAGGGAATTCCGCACATGGGAGCCCGCTCTTCCAGACCGCAGTTTTTTCCGGTCAGCGTCAATTCCAGCTCTTTTGAAGCGATCTTCGCATCGTCGAAAAACATCTCATAAAAATCGCCCAGGCGATAAAATAAAATGCAGTCCTTGTACTCTTCTTTTGTTTTCATGTACTGCTGCATCATTGGTGTAAGTTCTGCCACAAATTTACCTCTCTTTACCATACCGGCAGGGTTTATCCCCGCAGTGCGCGCCTTTGTTCCCGTCTGACGCACTGCTTATTGTTTTCCCGGACATTATAGCACAAGGGAAAAATCCGGTAAAGAAATTTTACCGGTCTTCTTTATAGGATTTTCCCGTTGTTTCATCGCCATAATCATAAGATGCAGGGACGACCGCTTTTCCATCGGACACTTCTGCTTCATATGGATTGACAATCACCTGGTCTCCTTCAGACAGTCCGCCGGTCACTTCTGTCTTTCCGCCGCACTGCAGGCCGGTCTCGATTCCACAGTATACGGCTTTTCTTCCCCGTACCACATAAACGCCCACTTGTCCATCCTCATCCGGCATAACAGCGGAGACCGTAACCTGCAGAACGTGTTCTTTTCTCACAGCCTCAAATTCCACCGCGATTTCCTGACCGGCGCCGACTCCTTCCGGAAGATCCGCCTCCAGAATCACCTCGCACCGGCTCTCTTCGATTCCCAGCGCAGACAGTTCCTGTGTGGCGATCTCAGACACGAAAGAAACACTTCCTTCCAGCACAGTTCCATCTGCCAGGGTGAGCGTGGCCTGATCTCCCTCTTCCAAAAGCGATGCCTGCGTGTCCAGAAGGTCCGCGGACACTTCCATATTCCCGGTCTCATAGATCCGGTACAGCGGCTGGTTTACCTGTACGTAGTCGCCCTCTTCTACCAGAACCTCCCACACCGTTCCTGCATAAGGAGCCTCTATTCCATCTTTATCCAGTCTGTTTCTGATCTGTTCCATCTGAATGTCCAGCTGATCTGCCGCCGCCTCTGTACCGGCAGACACCGCGCTTCCGTTTCCATCCAGAATCCCCAGCTGGCTCTCATAAGAGGCAATCGTATCCTCATAATATGTTCTTGTACTCTCCATCTGAACATTTTCAGCATCTGCCAGTGCCTGTTCCGCAGACGCTCTTGCTGCTGCCAGAGAACTCAGCTGCGCATTCTCAGAAGGATCGTGAGAATCTGCATATTCATCATACGCCCTCCAATAGGCAATATTTGCTCTGGTAAAATTTTCCTGTGCAGCAGCCAGCAGCTCTGCAGCGTTACCATTTTCTCCATAAAGCTGCTCATACTCCAGCTTCAGTTTCTCCAGTTCGTTCTCCAGCTGCTGTCTGTTCATCACAATCTCTGCCCTTGCTGCGCTGCCGTCTTTCAGCACACCGGTCTTCTGAAGCTCCAGAGACGCAAGCTGATCCTCCAACTCACCTCTGGCCTCCGAATCATCCAGCTGAATCACATTTTCTCCTGCCTCCGCACGAGCTCCGCTGCGCAGTTTTATCCCTGTCACCTGACCGGCCAGAGGAGCGCATATATAACTGCTCCGGGCCGGTGTGGCCGTTCCCGATACCGTAAAAGTCTCCGTCAGGTCTCCTACTTTTGCCGGCTCTGTCTCCACCCGGACCGGGCGGAACAGATACCACAGACCTGCAGACAAAATACACACAGTCATTACCGATGCCAGCACGATTTTTACTTTCTTTTTCATATCCGTATCTCCTTTACTCCCGTTCCGTTAAAAGCTCCACCGGAGAAATCCTTCTCAGCTTCCCCAACATCAGCCTGGAACTGACAAACACAGCCCCGAACATCAGGACCGCCGACACTGCCAGGGCATCCACGCTCGCAAAATCCGGAATGCTGTACATTTCTGTAGTCATCGTAAGCGATATTGCCCTGCTTGCCGCGAAAGTCAGCGGTATTCCTATGATAATTCCCCCCGCAGTCAGAATCCACTGTCCTACGCTCAGGACTTCCAGACACTGTCCTGGACGGAGCCCCAGCATCATCATCGTAGACAATTCCCTTTTCAATTCCTCAAAACTGATCAGCGCACTGGTATGCAGCACAGAAAGTCCGATCAGAATCCCTAAAAAAACCATGCACCCGATCATCAGTTCAAAACTTTGCATCATGGTATCCCATTTCTGCAGACGGATCTGCCGGCTCTGCACTCCGGCCACCACCGGCGATTCTTCAAACAGCTCCCGCACCTCTTCTTCTGCTCCCTGCGCAGTTTTCAAAAACAAACCGGTGCATACATCCCGGTATTCGCTGATCTTCCCAAGCCCTTCACAGGACATATAGACAGTCGTTCCCAGATACTGTTCCAGGATTCCTGTCACCGCTGCGCTGGAAATACGTTCCTGAGGATATGCGATCTTTACATCAATCTGATCCCCCACCTTTACGTCAAGAGTTCTTGCCATATGAACAGATATTACCACTCCCTCGGAAGCTACGTGAAGAGTTCTTCCCTGTTCATCATACAGATGACAGAGCTCTGAATCCCGGGGAATCGCCTGTACAGTCACATCCATCTCCGCCTCATCTCCCATCAAAACAGCGGGCACTTCCGCAAAAGGCTCCGCCCTCTCGATCAGGCTGCTCTGTACAGACCCGGTCACACGGGACGTTTTCAAAGGTTCTTCAAAATATACCGTATAATCTTGCTTTTGTAATTTCTGCAGATAATCCAGCAGATACACATCCAGCAGAGAATTCATGGAGACCAGCGTAGCGGTGATCATAAACGCGCAGGCAATTCCAATCAGTGAAAGAACACTTCTTTTTTTATTTCTTCCAATACCCCGGACCGCCATAATTCCCGGAACTGTAAACAGATTCAAAAATCCGGGAATCCGTTCCGCCGCCGTGGCCTTTGCGCTCTTCGGCGCAGGAGGGCGCATGGCTTCTGCCGGGGCTGACGCCGCCACCCGACGGGATGCCTGAAAGCTCACCAGCGCGCAGAAACTTCCGGCCAGCAAAATTCCAAAAAGCAGATACTTCATCGATATGGGGGCTGACGCCTCCGGAAGATTGAAATAAGTCCGGTAATACTCTACTAAAGGGCGGGCGCATACATTCCCCAGCAGACCGCCCGCTGCGCCTCCCAGCACCCCGATGAATGCTCCGTATCCCAGATAATGAATCCCTATGATTTTCCGCGGAATTCCCATAGCACGCATGGTACCGATCTGAATCCTCTGCTGATCCATCATTCTGTGCATGGTAATATACAGAATGATGGCGGCTACCGCCAGAAAAAGCACCGGAACCACCGCCGCCATAGCGTCCAGCTGCTCCAGTTCTGATTCCATAATAGAAGCCGAAGTCTGATCCTTTCTTCCATAAACTCGATAGCATCCATAAGGATCCAGAAGCGTTTCCACCTCTTCTTTCACATCTTCCACCGTATATCCCGGTAACAGAATAAAATCAAAATTATTGGCCAGATTTTCCATCCCGAACAGCTCCGCCATCGTATCGTAAGGTATGAACGCCGCGTCATAAGTCTCCGGATCCGGAATCATTTCCGCGATATTTCTTACAATATAAATATTCTCCGGAGATATGCCTCCCCCTGTAATCTCCAGTTCCACTTCCTTTCCGGAAATCAAAATCCGAAGCTTGTCCCCCGGTTCTAATCCTCTGGCATTTAAAAAAGCATTCCCTACTACCGCCTGCCGTTTCCCCTGAAGCGCGTCCGCCCCCTGAAACAACATGGGCACATCCAGTCCTCCCGGTTCATAGGAGATCAGCAGCAGATATGCTTCTTCATCTCCGGTATCCGCCAGCCGGACTTCTTTCACGATTCTCCCGCCAGCCTGTCCGATCCCCGGTATCTGTTCCAGTCGGCGGCTCATGGCTGCGGGGGCTTCATGGACCTCCGCAAATCCGTCCGCAAAAGCGCTGGACTCGTACAGCGCCTTCTGAGACGCCGTCAGATGATCTGCCGCCACGGAAAGCACACAGTATCCGCAGAATCCCACACCTACCACAAGAATACAGATCAAATAGGCCGCAAGGCTTTTTCTCATATCCCGTACCATTTTAAGATACAACAGTTTTACCATTGCAGTTCCTCCGCAGCAACCGGACAACGATTCGTTTCCACACGTACGATTTTTCCATCTTTCATATGAAAGACCCGATCCGCTACTCTTGCCATCTCCGCATTATGAGTAATAGTGACGACAGGGCATCCCAGCCGCTCCCTTACTTCCAGCAAAAGCTTCACTACTGCAATACTGTTTCTGGAATCTAAAGCTCCTGTAGGTTCATCACAGAGCAGAATCTCCGGATTTTTGACAATCGCCCTGGCTATAGAGACTCTCTGTTGTTCGCCGCCCGACATCTGGGAAGGAAAATGTTTCATCCGGTCTGAAAGCCCTACCAGTTCCAACACCTCCCCAGCACTGCGGGCCCCTTTCGTAATACTAGCCGCCAGTTCTACATTTTCTTTCGCAGTCAGAGTCGGAATCAGATGAAAGAACTGAAACACAAATCCTACCGCATCCTTTCGGTAATCCGAAAGCTGTTCCGACGTAAAATCCGATATCTTCTGTTCTCTGTAATACAATTCTCCTTCACTTGGACGGTCCATCCCGCCCATCAGATTCAGCATGGTGCTTTTCCCCGAGCCGGAAGGTCCCAGCACTACAATAAATTCTCCCGGCAGGATTTCAAAAGAAACCTGATCCAAAGCTCTCACGGTCACACCGTCTCCCTCGTACCATCTGCTCAGATCTTTCCCTTTCAGTACCCATCCGTTCATTTATATATCCTCCTGAACGTACTGTTTCATTCTCACTCACTATCGCATGGTTTCCTCTTTCTGTCAACACAGGCGCAGGTGATCTTCCGTGAAAAAATATCTCATTCTTGACAAAGGAAAAAAATTAAAAGATAATGATTAATACAAATACCCCCAAGGGTATGCACAGGAGGTGGAAGATATGAAACAATGCATGGATGCCGACAATCTTCACCGGCGTCTGAAAAAGATCATCGGCCAGGTACAGGCCATCGACCGCATGATTGATGAAGATATTCCCTGTGAAGATATCCTTTCACAGATAAATGCCGCAAAATCCGCGCTTCACAGAGCAGGCCAGATCGTCCTGGAAGGACATATCAAGCACTGCGTCCGGGATGGTATCGAGCATGGTGACGCCGATAAGACCATCGCCAGTTTCACAAAGGCAGTGGAACGGTTTGCAAATATGAATTAGGCCCCAAAAAGGGATCTGTCCGACTTTCCTGCCGGGACAGATCCCTTTTCCGTACACTTTATTTAATTCATTCTCAACGCCTCAATAGGATTCATCCGGGCCGCCTTTTTAGCCGGATAGATTCCAAAAAAGATGCCTACCGCCGATGAGAAGAGCGTCGCTCCCACGATAGCGCTCACACTGACGGCAGGGGCGAACCCTACCATAGGAATCGAGCATATTCCGTACGCTCCGGCAATTCCCAGGGTAATTCCTATCAGGCCGCCGATACAGGTAATAATCGCCGATTCCGCCAGAAACTGTATCAGAATCGACTTTGTTCTGGCCCCAAGTGCTTTGCGGATACCGATCTCACGGGTACGCTCCGTCACTGACACCAACATGATATTCATGACTCCAATGCCGCCTACCAGCAGAGAAATCGCAGCCACCAGCATAATAAAGATCGTGATCATGTCCAGCACCTGAGACACAGCCGCCATCTGGCTGTCAAAGTCTTCCATCAGAAACGCATCCTGTCCCACCATATCATGACGGCTTTCCAGCAGCCGGATCGCTTCTTCCGCAACCTGAGTCGTATACCCGGTCTCTCCAAATATATACACGGAATCCGTATCATTGTACGTCGCCCAGTAAGAATCGGAAGTTAAGGGAACCGAGATGTCCAGATAGCTTCCGGTTCCGGTTGAGACAAAGGTCCCTTCCAATGCCTGTTTGACGCCAACAATCCGCATATCTTTGATCTCGCTTCCATCGTCCATCTCAAACGTCATGCCTACCACATCCGCGGTGCCGAACATCTGAATCGCAGATTCCTCCGCGATCACAGCCACATCCTGACCTGCGTCATAGTCGTCCCAGGAAAACCATGAACCATAGAGCATGGTAGGATTCGTGGCATTCCGGTAATCCGGATTGGCATAGTCCACCAGAGCTTCAAAATTTCCTTTGGGTGTCTCAACTGCATTCAGCATACTGTAGACGGAGCTGGCCCCCTTTACATGATCCAGTCCGCGCAATGCCTCCCGGTCCTCCTCTGTGATCACCGGAATCTCGCCTTCCAGATTGCTGTTGGCATAAATATAAATCTGTCCTCCGGCAACAGAAGACAGTTCATCTTCCATCGCCGTCTTGGCTCCATTCCCGATGGACATGATCAGGATCACCGAAGAAACGCCGATGATGATACCCAGCATGGTGAGAAACGATCTTCCCCGGTTCATCCGGATGTCACTGACCGCCATCTTCAAATATTCCCAAAGCTGTCCCATGCGTCAGCCCTCCACCGCCGTGACCTGGGCTCCTTCTTCCAGACCGGTTCCGATACTTAAGACAACCTGTTCCGTCCCGTCCAGGCCGCTCCTGATCTCTACCAGTTCTGAAGAAGAGATACCTGTCTCCACGGTTCTGGTCTCCAGAACTCCGTCGTTGACCACATAGACAAAGCTTCCATCCTTGCCCACATTCACCGCTTCTATCGGTACTGCAATCACATTTTCCGCCTTATTGCCTTCGATCGTCACTTTCGCGTCCACTCCCAGGAAGATATCCGCGTCCGGATTGTCGATATGTATTTCTCCTTCCACTACGGAAGCTCCTTTATCATTTTTTGTGGCAGATTTACTGATCCTGGTCACAGTGCCCTCATACTCTTTGTCTACCACAGTGACCGTTGCTTTCTGTCCTTCTTTTACCTTCTCCAAGTCGCTCTTATTCAAAGAAATAATCACACAGACGTCTTCATTGCTCTCCACAGTCAGAAGCTCTCCGTTTTCTTCCGTAACACCGCCTTCTACAGCCTTGATATCTGTGACCACACCGCCGAATTCTGCCTTCAGGCCGTCTTTTACATCCTCTACGGCACTTTCTACTTTTTCCGCCTGCAGCGCTGCCAGATCTTTCGTCGCCGTCACCTGTTTCCTTGCGCTGTCCGTGAGCACCGCATCCTCGGAAGCCGACTGGATGGATTTCTGCTCTGCCAGATCGCTCTCGAACTCTGCCAGCTCTTCCTGTTTCTGCGTCAGATCGTTGTTCGCCTGATCTATCATGGACTGCAGTTCCACGGAACGATTCTCATGACCTTCTTTCTGGGCGTCTCTCAGATGGCACCCGAGATCCGTCACATACTGTCTCAAGGCGCTTACGCTGGCTTTCCAGTCTGCCACCTGCTGCTCCAGAATCTCCACATCATGGCTGGAACGGCTGTACTCCGCCGCTTCCGCAGCGCTCTTGTTCACCGTATCCTGATAGCTGTAATAAGCCTCATCATTCTGCAGCGACGCTTCCTGCCTGCGTTCCTCCAGATCCGCGGCATCGTATGTCAGCAATACATCGCCTGCTGCCACAGTATCTCCCACATCCACCTGGCATTCTCCCACTTTCGCGCTGAGCGGGGAGAAATAGGTCTTTTTCACTTCCGTCTGCACTGTGCCGCTGGTGTCCACCGTCTGTTCAATAGTCGCCGTTTCCGCGCCGCGTACCGTCACCACCGGAAGCGGAGCCGGAGTAAGCATCCTGCTGACGATAAAAAGCGCCAGGCAGGCCGCAGCTGCTCCCATAATGATCTTTTTTCTTCTTTTCTTTTTCTGCGCCGGTGTCAGAACTGCTTTCTCCCTTTTCTTTCGTCCCTTATTCAGCGCAGGTGACGTAGTATTATCCAGAGAAACCAGTTCCAGTCCATCCTGGTTCTCGATGATTTCTGTCTCTTCTTTTTTATGATTTTTCAAGAACTTTTTCATACCCTTCTGTTTCTCCTTCATTCATATAGTCTGCTTCAACTCTTCCATCTTTGATCCGGATCACTCTTTTTACCTGTGCGGCGATATCATTATCATGCGTGATCAGAATCACTGTCCTTCCGCTTTTATGCAGATCTTTCAAAACGCTCATAATATCCTGGGTGGAATGAGAATCCAGATTTCCTGTAGGCTCATCCGCCAGGATTACCGGCGGTCTGGCCGCGATTGCCCGGGCGATCGCCACCCTCTGCTGCTGTCCTCCGGACATCTCATTAGGCTTATGGTCGATTCGATGAGAAAGCCCTACAGTCTCCAGCGCGTCCAGCGCCAGCGCCTCCCTTTCTTTCCTCCCGACTCCCCGGTAGATCAGCGGCAGTTCCACATTTTCCCTGGCCGTCAGATTCGGGATCAGATTAAATCCCTGAAAAATAAAACCAATCTCCAGGTTCCGGATATCAGACAATTCATCATCCGTCAGATGGGAAACATCTTTTCCGTTCAGGTAATAGCTTCCGGATGTGGGAACATCCAGGCATCCCAGCATATTCATCAATGTGGACTTTCCGGAACCTGAATGACCGATGATCGCCACAAATTCTCCGCGGCTGATTTTCAGATTCACATGATCCAGAGCACGCACCTCATTCTCGCCGGGATTGTATATCTTACACATGTCCCGTACTTCCACCAGCGTCTCCAAAGCGCCATACACTCCTCTCTCCGCTCATTCTTATTTGTATCAATACATTATTGTTTTAATCATCTAATACAATAATATATTTTCATCCGTCTGTCAAGACGACTCCTTCGGACTTTTTATAAGATAACACACTTTTTTTCAAAAATGCGGATCTTTGGAAATTCTTAAGAAAACTTCACCTTTCTTTATCTGTATAAAAAATGAATTGTATCTTTCCCCCTCCCATCCTTTTTGATATAATAATAACGAACTGGCAAATTATAAAAATATCACTAAGAAAAACGGAGGTTTCTTTCTATGCCAAACATTACAGAAAGCATCCGCTATGTGGGTGTCAACGACCATCAGGTAGACTTGTTTGAAGGACAGTATGTGGTTCCGAACGGCATGTCTTATAATTCCTATGTGATCCTGGACGAGAAGGTCGCTGTCATGGACACGGTGGATATCAATTTTACCCATGAATGGCTGGACAACGTGGCCAATGTGCTGAATGGACGCAAACCGGACTATCTGGTCGTACAGCATATGGAGCCGGATCACGCGGCGAATATCCAGAATTTCGTAAATACTTATCCGGATACAGTCGTGGTATCCACGGAAAAAGCATTTGCCATGATGGATAATTTCTTCGATATGGATATCGAAAACCGCAAACTGATCGCAGAGAACGGCGGTTCCCTTTCTCTGGGCAAGCATGTGCTCAACTTTGTTTACGCGCCTATGGTACACTGGCCGGAAGTCATGGTCACTTATGAAAGCACAGAAAAAGTTCTGTTCTCCGCAGACGGCTTCGGCAAATTCGGCGCCCTGGATGTGGAGGAGGACTGGGACGATGAATCCCGCCGTTACTTCATCGGTATCGTAGGAAAATACGGCGCTCAGGTACAGGCGCTCTTAAAAGCGGCTTCCGGGCTGGACATCTCCATCATCTGCCCGCTGCACGGACCGATCCTCACCGAGAATCTGGGCCATTATCTGGAGAAGTACAATATCTGGTCCTCTTATGCGGTAGAGGAAGAAGGCATCATGATTGCCTACACTTCTGTATACGGACACACGAAAAAAGCGGTGGAAATCCTGGCAGAAAAACTGAAAACCAAAGGATGTCCGAAGGTAGTGGTCTATGATCTGGCAAGAGACGACATGTCCAAAGCCGTCGCAGACGCATTCCGCTACGGCAAGCTGGTACTTGCCACCACCACTTACAATGCAGGCATCTTCCCGTTCATGAGAGATTTCATCGACCATCTGACGGAGCGCAACTTCCAGAACCGCACCATCGGTCTGATCGAGAACGGCTCCTGGTCTCCGCTGGCTGCAAAAGTGATGAGAAGCATGTTTGCCGACAGCAAAAAGATCACTTGGCTGAACAACAACGTCCGCATCATGTCCGCAGTCAAAAGCGAAACCAAAGACCAGCTGGAAGCCATGGCGGACGAGCTTTGCCGCGAATATATCGCACAGTCTCCGGAGGCAGCCAACAAGAACGACCTGACCGCCCTGTTCCGGATCGGCTACGGTCTCTACGTAGTCACCTGCAATGACGGCAAAAAAGACAACGGCCTGATCGTCAACACTGTGACTCAGGTAACTGATACGCCCAACCGTGTGGCGGTGAATATCAATAAAGCAAACTACTCCCATCATGTTATCAAACAGACAGGCGTACTGAACGTGAACTGCCTTTCTGTGGAAGCTCCGTTCTCCGTCTTCCAGAATTTCGGATTCCAGAGCGGACGCGCGGCGGACAAGTTTGCAGGATGGACCGAAGTACGTTCGGATAACGGCCTTAGAATTCTTCCCAAATATATTAATGCCGTACTCTCCCTCAAAGTAGAGCAGTACGTAGATCTGGGAACTCACGGTATGTTCATCTGCTCTGTGACCGAAGCGCGCGTTATGAGCGACAAGGATACCATGACCTATACCTACTATCAGAACAATGTAAAACCGAAACCCCAGACAGAAGGCAAGAAAGGATTTGTCTGCAAAGTATGCGGATATATCTACGAAGGCGACGTACTTCCGGAGGATTTCATCTGTCCGCTTTGCAAACATGGAGCGGTTGATTTTGAACCGATCCAGTAAATACAGCGCTTCGTGCGGAATCCGGAGACAAATTATGATCCAATAGATTGACGGACATCAGTGTTTTGCTGATGTCCGCTTTTCTATGTATGATGAAAAAAATCGCACAATAATGTTGTATTTTCCTGATCTCTATGTTAAACTGGATGACATAGAGGATATCTCTGCTGGCAGATATTACACTCTATTGAAAGTCTTTGGACTGACTATTTCAGATGAGTTCTCATCCTATTTCCCGTTTCAATTTTTATCCGCATAGGGAGATTTGCGCTCTTTTTTCCAATGTGGAAACCCAACTGCAAGGAGGCTGCCTATGAACCAATCAAAAAGCAAATTACTGCAAACTTCCGCATCACACACCTATACCATATGGAAGGATCCTCCCGATTCCAGAGAATTCACAGAATCATATCTGGAAAATGATCCCGTGTTATATATCTCCTATCGGCATCTGACCTCGCCGTACCGGGAACGGCTCCTGGATTTTCTCTGGGGAGCCAAAACCCTTCCTCTGACTTACGATCCGTTTTTCAAGATAGTCTTCGATCCGGTCCTTCATCCGGAGCGTCTCTCCGGGGCAAAGATTTTTCCTATCGGGATATGCGGAAGGTCTATACGATTATCCTTTTCGAGAACAGCGCCCATATCTTCCACCAGGATCCGGACCAATATATTCACCACGGAAAAACCACTTTCGACACCGGTCTTCAGATGAATCTTCTGCAGGAATACTGTCTGGTAGCCCTTGACGTATTCCGAAAAAAAACTTATTCTGAAGATAGAAGTGAACAGACTGCATGGCTATCCCTTCTGATCACAGAAACCATAGAAGACGCGGAAAAACTGATAACTGAGTATCCGTGGCCGGAGGATATCTACAAAGAGATCGCCATGCTCCGCCAGAGACCGGAGGAGGTGCTGCATATGTTTTCGGAAGCCTTAAAGATTATGGACCGGAATACGGTGCATTATATGATTGAAGAACAGCAGAAAGAGTTGGAAGAGCAACAGAGATTGCTTTCTGTGAAAGATCAGGAGATCCATGCAAAGAATAAAACGATTCAAGCAATGAATCAAAAACTGGATATACAACAGCAGGAAATCGAGGCTCTGAAGAAAGAGTTGGCAGCTCTTCAGGCGCAGAAAATCTAGAATTTCAGATACACGAAAATACAATTTCCCTATCGATTTTTCAGGGTGCAGACCAAATCATCATCAGGCAAACACTAATATTTCACAGGGCTGATATGACTCAAATGAATCATACCAGCCCTTGTTTGATACTATCTATTTCACGACAGCCCTTTATTATTTATTTTGCTTCAAAATGACTGTCAGCTTCTTCTTCCAGTTTTATGGCATATTGTACCCGGTCATCAAGGAACCTTGCCCAGCCATCTCTATCAATAAACGGATTTTTGTCACCATCAGCCGCCTGCTCTCTTTTTTCAAACAACGGGGCATGTGCCGGATGACTTGGCAGGCAGATGTCTACCGATATATCTTTCAGATCATGGCAATCTTTAATAAAGCGTTTTCTTAATTCCCGAGAAAGCCCCGCTCTGTCTAAAGATTCATCACTCATAGTAAGCACGCCTACTCCTCCATGGATAGCTGAAACAATCCGCCCGCATTTTTTATCATCAGTGTAAATAAAGAAAGAAGTAACACCCGGTGTATGTCCGGGAGTCAACCGAGTCCTAATCTCCACGTTTCCAAGTAAAATAGGCGTAGAATCATCATAATACCGATCCGTTTCAAAACTGTATTCCCGGAAGGGCACGAAAAGTCCTCCTGATTCTGCTGCTCCATCAGTCTTGCGAAACTCTTCATCCTCTCTGGATAACCAGATCTCAGCCCCTGATAATTCCTTCAAGAAACGTGCCGCACCATAATGATCCACATGTGCATGGCTTAATAAAATCATCTTTATTTCTTCAGGACGATACCCAAGCTTATATATACTGTTCAATAAAAGGTATGCTGTTTCTGCCGTGGTAGTATCCAAAAGGATTAACCCGTCGCCTGTGTCAATCAAATATGCTCCTACCCACTTGTTTCCAACATAGAATATTTGATCTGTCACTGCAAAAGGTTCTATCTGTACCTCCCAAGGTTCATAGCAGGTACTTTCAATAATATTCAACGAACTCACTGCTGTCATTATTATATCTCCCTCCTTTAAAATACTGCACCGGTTATGCACATAGCCGCCATCAGGATGACACTGCAGATCCAACATCTCCATGCAGAAAATTTCATATGGTCAATGACATTAATTTCAGCCAGTTCGGCTCCCAGATTTGTCGCCGCTACCAACGGTGAGCATGCAGTTCCGTACTGTAACACAAACGGAAGCATGATTGAAACAGCTGGAATACCCATGGATGCTCCGATACCTGTAAGAATCGGATAAATAGGCAGCATAACCTGATATGGTAATACAAGATAGATCGGTACAAGCAGAATTCCGAAAATTACATGTGTATATCTTGCCAATCCTGCGGGAATTGCATCCAGGACAACGCCAATCACTGCTTCTACCATCCCGGTTCCTGTCATAATTCCTACCATTACTCCAATACACATAAACAAAATTGCCGGGGCAAGCATGGTGGCAGAATATTTGCGGATAAGCGCATTTTGAGTTTTAACATCATAATTGATTACCAGAACAACTGCGGTAAATATCATAAACAAAATATAGATCTGAATATGTACAAAAAACAGGCAAATGATAGATACCACAAACACAATGAAATTTATCCAGAATTTTTCCGGACGGGCATTTGGATTATCCGAAACGTCTTCTTTTTCTCCCGCGGTCTCCATAACTGCAGCTCCAATTCCCTGCCTTTTATAGGACACAGTAAAAATCCCGATCCATACAAACGCCATAACTAATGCGAGAATTGCAAACGGCAAAGCTCTGGTAGAAATGTCTATTGCCTCTACTCCTGCAAATGGCGTCAATTGAACTACACCAGCGCCCCAAGGGACTACGCACATTGCTGTCGCTCCCATTACGGTCAGAAACATCAGTATCCGGCTGTCGATCTTTAACCGTTTGTAGATAGGAAGCAGCGTAGGAATCGTAATCAGATATGTGGTATTATAGGCACCATCTAAATGTCCGATCAAAGCAATTAACACCGTAGCGATCATTACAACCGTTACATTATTTCCAGTTACTCTGGTGATCTTTCCTACTATAACATCAAACATTCCGGTCTCTGAGAGGACACAAAAATATGCCACAGAGAATAAAATCAACATTACAGCATTATTTGTAGAGGAAACACCGCTGACTACATACTCGCTGATTTCATTCAATGATGCTCCGGAAAGTGCTGCAAACACAATAGGAACTACAATAAATGGAACGATCATATGTACGCGTTTGGACAGCACCAGCGCAAAACAGACTACAATCATCAATATTCCCAATATTGCCAGACTCATAAAAACCCTCCTTAACCCTTCATATCCTCAGATAATCTCACAGCCAATTTCATTCAGCTTTTCATCTACCCAAGGACGAACATATTTTTTTTCTTCCAGTATACCTTTCATGATATTCGCTTCTTTTTCTTCTACCCTTTTTGCCGCCTCCGCCAGACTGACGGCTTCATTTGGATTAACAAACAGCAATCCGTCCTCGTCTCCGACTACAATATCTCCCGGATGAACAATTTTGCCTCCAACTACTACCGGAACGTTAATCTCTCCAGGACCGTTTTTATAAGGTCCATTGGGGCTGAAACTCCGTGCATAAACATGAAATTCCTCCAATTCCGCAAGGCCTTTGCAATCGCGGACCGCTCCGTCGCAGATAATTCCTTTTATACCGCGCATTTTACAATATGTAGCCATCAATTCTCCAAAAATTGCGCGGTTTTTATATCCTCCCGCATCAATTACAATTACATCTCCCGGCTCAGCCAGATCCATCGCCGCGTGAAGCATAAGATTATCGCCCTGCGGTACATGAACCGTAAACGCCGTCCCCAAAAGCTGTCCTTTCATCCCCACTGGTTTAATATCCGCGTCCACCGCGCCCATACGTTCCATATTGTCGTCTATATTCGCCACTGGAATTCCTTTGAAACAATTCACCAGTTCCATAGACGGTCTTTGAATATTTCTGATTATTCTACATCCGTTTTTCATTATACAGCCTCCTGTACAAATTTATATCCAGTTTCCATTTCGAGGATTCCTTTGTTTGCCACATTGCGCACCGGAATCTCTCCTGTGCTGATCGCTGTCGGAATCAATTCACAAACTGTTTTGATCTGGATTTTTTTTGCGCCTTCCCCATAAGACCCACAATGAGGACTCAATATAACATTATCCATCTTTAATAATGGATCATCCGGCTCTATCGGCTCCTTCTCTACAGTGTCCAATCCTGCGTAACGAATTTCTCCTTGTTCAAGAGCCCATGTCAAGGCTTCCTGGTCAATAATGCCTCCCCTTGCCGTGTTTATAATCATTGCAGTTTTTTTCATTTTCTTAAATACATCGCGGCTGAAGATATGCTTCGTCTCTGCAGACAAACCTACATGAATAGATATGATATCACTGCGTACAATCATCTCATCAAAAGATACAAAATCCACATATGCATATTTTGCCTTTACTTTCTCCGGCAAATATGGATCATAGGCAATTACCTTTGTGCCAAATCCGTTGTGAAAGATATTCCCCAGCTGTTGTCCTGCTGCTCCAAATCCGTACAATCCCAATGTCAGAGTGCGTACATCAGGCGGAAGAAAATAGCTGCATTTGGGCCAATTCCCTTTTCTTGTTTCCCGATCATAATACACTGTATTGCGGATCAATCCCATGATCATCGCCGTAGCAAGATCGGCCAGTTCCTTGGCACAAAATCCTGGTATATTTAACACAATCTTCCCAAGTTTGGTCGCCGCATCCAGATCAATAGAATTCACTCCTACTCCAAAACGTTGGATGAGTTTTAACTCTGGAAGTGCTTCAAGAACTTTTCTGGTAATTGGAGGATTTCCTGTGCCCAGAACAGCTACTGCACCCTTACATCCCTCGATAATCTCTTCTTCTGACGTATAGTGTCTGAATTCGAGATCGATTCCACTTAATGCATACGCATTCTTTATCTCTTCCAATTCCCTTTCTGTTACAGAGCCATAATCTTTATCCAATACTATCGCCTTCATTTTACAGTCTCCCTAACCTATTGTATTTTTCCCAAAATATGGTAATCGTGCACTTTACCTTTACATTTTAAATATACTGAATATTTCCCCTTTTCGTCCAAGTCTTTTAGATTTATAATTACTATAACATTAACATTATAATTATATTTGTACCAATATCTAAGGAGGATAAAATTGAATATTCAAAATTTGGATTATTTTCTGACCATTGTAGAAACAGGGAACCTGACAAAAGCAGCTGAAAAACTATTTGTTTCTCAGCCGTCTTTAAGCCAATATTTAAAAAGATTAGAAAAGAATCTCGGTGTAGAATTATTTGACCGCTCTATTCTGCCTATGCGCCTCACCTATTCCGGCGAACGATATTACCAATATGCAATTCAGGCAAAAAAGCTGGATGAGAATATTCGCAGAGAACTTGCAGATATCGAATCCTCTCAAAGCGGACTGCTTCGTCTGGGCGTCGCTCTATGGAGGGGCGCTGTTCTGCTTCCGGATATCTACCCTTCGTTTCATTCCAAATATCCCGGAATCCGTATCGAATTATTTGAAGGGAGATCAAACCAGCTTCAAAATGCATTGCTCAATGACAATATCGACTTGGCTGTGATGAACCTTCCCCGCAGTATAAATTATAAGAACCTTTCATATGAAATTTTTCATGAAGAGAAAATATTGTTGGCCGCACCCGCTCATCATCCGGCAATACAAGCAAGTTTAAAAGAGCCATCTTCCAATATTGGTAAACGTCCAAGAATTTCGCTTGAAATTCTGGAACATATTCCTCTAATTATGCTTAAACCAGGTCAAAACCTTACTTATGAAGTTAACCGTATTCTGGAACTGAACCATGCAAAATATGATGTTCTCATGGATACAGGCAACCTGACCACTGCTATCAATCTGGTATCTCAGCAGGTTGCCTGTACATTTGTTCCCGAAGAAGGCGCGAACATATGTCTGCATCCGGATACTGTCATATATTTTGAAATCGAAAGTACAATAGAATGTGTATGGGATCTTGCCGTAGTATACCGTAAAGACAGCTATTTAAATCAGATATGCCGTCTTTTTATTTCTGAACTGAAAAATATAAATTTTTGACGGTATCTGGATTACCTTTTCGTCTTCACAATCTCCAGTATATACTCCCACATCCGCGCCACGGAGGAAATGCTCATACGTTCCTCCGTCGTATGGATGTCCCGGATCTCGGGACCCATGGATACGCAGTCCAGATTCGGGATCTTGGCGGCCAGGATTCCGCACTCCAGACCGGCGTGGATCACCTGAATCTCCGGTTTCTTCCCGAACATTTTTTCATAGATGCGCACCATATCTTCCCTCAGCCCGGAGTCCCTGCGATACTCCCAGGCAGGATATATGCCGCCTGTTTCCGCAATGCCTCCCATGTATTCCGTCAGGATCTTAATTTTCCCTGTAAGGTGCTTCTTTTCTGCCTCCACGGAACTACGGAGCGCATAAGATAGGGCCAATCCCTTTTCGTCAGTCCGCATAATTCCCAGATTCAAGGAAGTCTCCACCAGTCCCGGGATATCCTTGCTCATGGCCTGTACCCCGTTCGGCAGCGCCAGAAGAAGTGCAAGGGATGTTTCCGTGCTTTTCTCATCAAAAGCGTCCCCTCCCGTTTCGTTACCGTACTGAAACTGCACTTGGAGCTCCGGATCCGTAAGAGCATACTCTTTTTTCAGTTCTTCCCCGCATACGGCGCAGATCTCTTCCAGTTTATACGTTTTCTCAAATGGAACCAGCAGCTCTGCCCTGCTCCATGTGGGGATCGCATTATCTTTCTCTCCGCCTTCCAGGGATACGATCCGATAATGCACTTCCCCCTGCAGAGCGCTGAGCACTCTGGCGAGCAGTATATTGGCGTTTCCCCGTCCCTTGTCGATCTCTGTGCCGGAATGCCCGCCCTGCAGTCCGGTCAGTGTCAGCACTGCTCTTTTCCCTTCTGTATACTGCCGTTTCACAGGCAGCCGTATCTCCATGCGGCTGCCGCCCGCGCAGCCCGCAAGCAGGATCCCTTCTTCTTCTGAATCCAGATTCAGCACCCTATGTCCTTTCAGCATGGATACATCCAGCGCCGAAGCTCCTTCCATACCCACTTCTTCGCAGGTAGTAAAGACTGCTTCCAGTCTGGGATGGGGGATACAGTTGTCGTCCAGAAGGGCCAGCGCGTACGCCACGGCGATGCCGTCGTCGCCGCCCAGCGTGGTTCCTTCCGCATATACCCAGTCCCCGGACACTCTCAGATCCAGGCCGTCTTTTTCAAAGTCAACGGGACACTCCTCTTTCTTGACACAGACCATGTCCAGATGACCCTGGATAATCAAGGGTTCCGCATCTTCATACCCGGCGGAAGCCTCTTTGATGATCACCACATTCCAGGCTTCGTCCTGATATACCGTAAGTCCTCTCTCTTTCGCGAAGCGGACACAGTAATCGCTGACCGCCTTTTCGTTGTGCGAGCCGTGAGGAATTCCGCACAGTTCTTCAAAATAATGCCATACGCCTTCCGGCGCAAGTCCCTGCAGTATGCTCATATGTCTTTTCCTCCCCTTACTGATCCGCGCTGCAGAAGAAATCCTTTCCTTCAGCGCTCCGCAATCATCTGACGCAGCATCCGGAAGGCTTCCCGGATACCGCCCACTTCATCTATGATTCCCTCCTGGACCGCCTGTTTTCCTACCAGCACGCTTCCCACATCCTTGGTCAGTTCTCCGGTCTCCAGCATCAGTTTCATCAGCCGATCCATCCGCACGCGGCTGTGCTCAACGATAAAACTGCAGATCCGGTCCTGTATCTTCTGAAAATAATCAAATGTCTGCGCCACACCGATGATCAGCCCTGTCATCCTGACCGGATGAATCATCATCGTTCCCGTGGGCACGATAAAAGAATAATCCGTAGACACCGCCAGCGGCACTCCGATGGAATGACTTCCTCCGAGCACCAGCGACACAGTGGGTTTACTCAGAGACGCGATCATCTCCGCAATGGCCAGCCCGCTCTCCACATCGCCGCCCACCGTATTGATCAGTACCAGAAGCCCGTGGATCTGCGGATTTTCTTCCACCGCTGCCAACATGGGAATCACATGTTCATATTTTGTCGTCTTACTGTTCGCAGCCAGGCATTCATGCCCTTCGATCTCTCCGATCACCGTCAGAATCTGTATCTGCGATTTTTCCGGATCCGGCAGTAATTCTTCCGGCTGTCCGTATTTTTCCAGCGTGTCCTGTTCTGCCATAAAAAAACCAGCCTTTCTTCCATACTGCTATCAGTATGGGCAAAAGGCCGGCTGTTTATTCCCGCGAGCAGCAAGCCAGGCGGACATGCTTTTGACTCCCTTACACCTGCTCCAAGGCCTGCTCCAAGTCATCAATAATGTCCTGCGGATTCTCAATCCCCACGGACAGGCGAATCATACCCGGAGTTACTCCCGCCTCCCGGAGCTGTTCATCATTCATCTGCCTGTGCGTATGACTTGCCGGATGCAGCACACAGGTCCGCGCATCCGCCACGTGGGTGACGATCGCGCAAAGTTTCAAACTGTCCATAAACCGAACCGCGTCCTCTTTCGTGCCTTTCAGACCGAAAGAAAGCACACCGCAGGTGCCGTTCGGCATATACTTCTGAGCCAGCTCATAGTACTGATCCCCTTCGAGCATCGCGCAGTTGACAAATTCCACTTTGGGATGATTTTTCAGGAACTCTGCCACCTTCTTCGCGTTGCTGCAATGTTTTTCCACCCGAAGAGGAAGCGTCTCCAGCCCTACATTTAAAAGGAAAGAATTCATCGGAGACGGGATGCTTCCCAGATCTCTCATCAGCTGTGCCGTCGCCTTCGTGATAAATGCCTTCTTCCCGAACTGTTTCGTATAGATGACTCCATGGTAGGTTTCATCCGGCGTGGTCAGGCCCGGGAACTTCTCCGCGTGGGCGTCCCAGTCAAAATTGCCGCTGTCCACAATACAGCCGCCTACCGCCATCGCGTGCCCGTCCATGTATTTTGTCGTGGAATGAGTCACGATATCCGCGCCATATTCGAACGGACGGCAGTTAACCGGCGTGGCAAAGGTATTGTCCACGATCAGCGGCACGCCGTGAGCATGGGCAAGATCCGCAAATTTCTGAATATCCAGCACCACCAGCGCCGGATTGGCGATGGTCTCTCCCACTACTGCTTTGGTATTGGGACGAAAGGCTTTCTCGATCTCTTCCGCGGGTGCGTCCGGATCTACAAAGGTGCATTCGATGCCCATCTTGTGAATCGTCGCAGCATACAGGTTGAACGTCCCTCCATATACTTTGGCGGAGCATACGATATGGTCGCCTGCCTGGCACAGGTTGGCGATGGTATAAAAATTTGCAGCCTGACCGGAAGAGGTCAGCATCGCTGCCACGCCCCCTTCCAACTCGGCAATCTTCGCCGCAACCGCGTCATTGGTAGGGTTCTGCAGACGGGTATAAAAATATCCCTCTGCAGCCAGATCAAACAGAGCGCCCATCTCTTCCGAGGTATCATATTTGAATGTGGTGCTCTGATAGATCGGAAGCACTCTGGGTTCTCCGTTTTTCGGTTTCCATCCGCCCTGTACGCAGATAGTGTCCGGTCTGAATGTTTTCTTCATATGTATGTCCCTTCTTTCTGCAGTTTTGTCTGGATCAGCCTCTGACGGCGCTTTTAGTTCTGATGCATATACCGGTTCTTCAGTTCCAGAACCATTTCCTGATAAGTATCCCGGCATGCTTCATACTGCCCGTCCTGGATCAAATGAATGCATGGAACCAGATAGTCTTCATACAGTTCCTGATAAACTTTCCGGCTGTCCGCGTCTTTCTCGATCCGTTTTACGATCGTCGGTGCGATATCATAGTATTCGTCCACCATGGCCCGCCCTTCCGGCGTCGCTTCCATATACTGGTCCCGGTATGCCTTCAGCAGTTCCAGCTCCGCGCAGTCACTTCCTTTATCAAGTCCTTCACATACAGCCGTGGTGATATAGCAGAGCTTTCTGCGGAAACCTTTATTGATATCATCATAAGTAGCCTTTCCAAGACTGGTCTGGAAGGTACGGTTCCACTGCTTGATCAGACAGTCCGCAAACGGTTCTGAAAACTCAGCCGGATACTTCATCATAGACGGCACCAGATAAACGCTGATCAGGAAATTATAATCCAGCTGCCGCTGCGTGCGGCGGCCTTTGAATCTGATCTCCTGAAGTTCATCCTGAGCAGTCTGTATCAGATGTTCCACAAGTTTCTGCAGGCTTTCCTCCGGATTCTCATCATTCCGGTATACCTGGTCCAGCGCTTCGAACAACGCCCTGCGCCCTGCATAATACGCTTCAAATTCACCTTCGTAGAGATTTTTCTTAAAATTCTCCATCGGATTGTAGCAGGTAAGAATCACCTGCTCCAGCTCGTTCCTGGCTATGTCAAAATATTCCTGATAGGCCTCCCGGTCTATCTCCTTCACCTCTTCTTTGGCTCCCAATGCCTCATCCACACGGATCTCTTCTCCGCAATACATGCAGATTACTTTTTCCCTGTCGTCGGGAACCTGGATCACCTGATGGCATTTGGGACATGTTCCTTCTCTAAACATCTTCTTTTACTCATCCCAGTTATGATAGACCGCCTGGACGTCGTCATCATCGTCCAGAAGATCCAGTGTACGGTTCAAAAACTTAATATCATTCTCATCCGATAATGCCACATAGTTCTGCGGAATCATCTTGATCTCCGCTTCCGCCATGGGAATTCCCTGGGTCTCCAGTGCCTCGCGCACTGCCGAAAAGTCTTCCGGGGAAGTCAGGATCTCAAAGCTGTCCTCTTCTTCCGAAAAATCCTCTGCTCCCGCGTCCAGAGCCGTCATCATCAGATCGTCTGCATCCATGTCGCATTCTTCCCTGTCAATGATGATCTGCCCCTTCTGGTCAAACATATAGGAAACGCATCCCGTAGTGCCCAGACTGCCGTTGCCTTTGGTAAATGCATTGCGCACATTGGAAGCGGTACGGTTCTTATTGTCGGTCAGCGCTTCCACAATGATCGCGATGCCCCCCGGACCGTATCCTTCATATGTAACACGCTCATAGTTTACGGATCCGGCATCTCCCGCTGCTCTTTTAATCCCTCTCTCAATCGTATCGTTGGGCATATTGTTGGCCTTTGCCTTTGCGATCACATCGCGCAGCCGGCTGTTGTTGTTCGGGTCCGGACCGCCTTCTTTCACTGCCACCGCAATCTCGCGTCCGATAATAGTAAAAATCTTTCCTTTCGCTGCATCATTTTTCTCTTTTTTATGCTTTATATTTGCGAATTTGGAATGTCCTGACATAAATTCACTCCTTTTCCTTCTTTCGTTCTTTTGTAATATAACACGCTGAATCAGGGTTTGGCAAGCCTATGTATCCAATTCCAGACTGATTTTCAAAGCGTAGTCGATTTTTTCAAGCGTGGATGCGTCCAGGTGGCATACCTTGTCTTTCAGTCTTTTTTTGTCTATGGTGCGCAGCTGTTCCAGCAGAATCACAGAATCTTTCACCATATGATGAGACGCCGCGTCCAGCTCCACATGCGTAGGCAGCTTCGCCTTATTCATCCTGGAAGTGATAGCGGCACAGATTACGGTCGGGCTGTGCCGGTTGCCCACGTCGTTCTGTATAATCAGAACCGGACGTATGCCTCCTTGTTCCGAGCCGATCACCGGTCTTAAATCCGCATAATACACGTCTCCGCGTCTGATAATCATCTTGTTCACTCCGATCTGTTAGCCTTTTCAGTCAGAGTATTTCCACACTAATTGGGTTCTATTCCGGTTACTTCAAAATAGTCCTGAGTCGCTGTTATCTTTCCGTTTCTCCAGAACCTTCTGGGCACTCTTTTTCCGATATCGCAGGCAAGCTCGTAGTTAAAGCGTCCGGAAAGTTCTCCCAGCGATTCCATTGTAATCTCATGACCTCCTTCAGAACCTATCAGGGTCACCATATCGCCTTCCCTGACATCCGGAATGTCTGTCACATCTACCATAAACTGATCCATACAGACTCTGCCGGTAATCGGAGCGCGTTTGCCCCGGATCAATACCCACCCTTTGTTGGACAAAGATCTGGGATAGCCGTCTCCGTAACCGGCCGGTATGGTGGCGATCCTCATCTTTTTGTCCGCCACAAAAGTACCGCCATAGCTGATGGGCGTGCCGGGCTCCACCTCTTTGATAAACGCCACATGGCTCTTCAGCGACATTACCGGAGTGATGGACACAGCAAATTTATTGACCTCATCGGAAGGATAAAGTCCATAAATAGAGATGCCTGCGCGTACCGCATCCAGATTGGCCTCCTTGAGGTCAAAGATCCCGGCCGTATTGGAACAGTGGTGAAGAGGGATTTCGATCTTCCTCTCTTCCAGCATCCGGGAAAACCGAAGATAACGGTCCAGCTGCCGGCGCGCAGCTTCCTTATCCCTTTCATCAGCCCGTGCGAAATGGGTAAACAGTCCCTCGATCTGCACGCCCGGCAGGAGACTGATCTCTTTTACGATATCCGCGCTGGTCTCGTCATCCGGAAAACCGATCCGCCCCATCCCCGTATCCACTTTAATATGCAGATATGCCGTTTTCCCCTGTCGGAGAGCCTCTTCTGACAGCTGTTTCGCCATAGTAAGCTTGAATACGGCCAGCCGGATATCATAGCGCACCGCGTCTTCGTACCCGTCCGGAAAAACAAATCCCAGTACCAGGACCGGCTTTTCAATACCGGCTTTCCTAAGCTGCACCGCTTCCTCTATAGTCGCCACCGCAAATCCCCAGATATAATCCAGTTCTTCCGCCATGTGAGCTATGGGCACTGCCCCATGTCCGTATCCGTCCGTCTTCACCACCGCAATAATTTTCGTCTCCGGCTCCAGGTTCTTTTTCATGTTTCTTAAATTATATGCCGCGGCATCCAGATTGATCTCCGCGCACACACGTAAATACAGCTTCATACTCTGCTTTCTCCTTTATCCTGCATGGCCTGAGGCAGACATCCAAGCAGGTGCCTCGCCATCATTCCATAGGTTCCTTCTGTCTGTACCGCGATATCTCCGGCTCTTCCATGCAGCCATACGCCCAGAAGCGCCGCTTCCAGAGGCGCTGTTCCCTGTCCCAGAAGCCCCGCGATGATCCCGGTCAGCACATCACCGCTGCCGCCGGTAGACATTCCGTTATTCCCGGTCGTATTGACCCAGGTTCTTCCATCAGGAGCCGCCACCGCGGACGGGGCGCCTTTCAACACACAGATGCATCCCCTAGATACTGCAAATTCCGCCGCCGCGTCCGGAAGTTTTCCGGCAAATTCTCCGATGGGCAGACCCGTCAGACGTGAGAATTCTCCCGCATGGGGAGTCACGATCACCGGCCCTTCATGGGATGCCAGGAGCTCCGGTCTTGCTGCCAGATGATTCAGTCCGTCCGCATCCACCACCAGAGGCTTGTGATATTCTTTCATCATCTTCTCCACCAGTGCCGCTGCCCAGGATTCCCGGCCCAATCCCGGTCCTATGGCCGCCGCATCTGCCCATTCAAAAGATTCTCCGAACATCCGGTCATCCGGATGCCCGGTATCGAACGTGGTCAGCACAGCCTCTGGAATCAGCTGCTGTAAAATCACACGGTTATCTTCCGGTGTCAGGACGCGCACCAACCCCGCGCCTGTACGATATGCCGCGCAGGAACTTAAGTATGCCGCCCCGGCCATATTTTTGCTGCCCGCCGCACAGAGCACCTTTCCGTAAGTCCCCTTATGAGAATTTGTTCTCCGTGCCGGCAGGTATTTCAGAATACTCCGATCCAGTACCATTTCGTTCCTCCATACGCCTGAAAGGGGCTGCCGCAGCAGCCCCTCACTTCTCTTTTTTCTCATAACTGGTAATCCGGTATGACAACTGCATCAGGCTGTCCACCAGATGCACGTTCTCCACTACCACATCATCCGGCACATCCAGATCCAGATGCGCGAAATTCCACAAGGCCTTGATCCCGCAGGCAATCAACTGATTCGCTACCTCTTTCACCTTACTCTTGGGAAGGGTAAGAACCGCGATCTCAACATCCACTTTTTTCAGATACGATTCCAACTCGTCCATCATCAGCACCGGTATTCCGCGCACTGATGTACCGATCATATCCTCTCTGACATCAAAAATTGCCTTGATCACAAAACCATTCTTTTCAAAATCCGCATAATTAGCCAGCGCATGCCCGAAGTTACCGCCTCCGATAACGATCATGGGGTGCACCTGATTTACGCCCAGAATTTTTCCGATCTCATCGTACAGGTATTTGACATTATACCCGTATCCCTGCTGGCCAAATCCTCCGAAATTATTCAAATCCTGACGGATCTGGGATGCGGTTACCTGCATCTTGCTGCTGAGCTCTCCGGAGGAGATACGTTCTACTCCGCTATTCAGGATTTCACCCAGATACCGGTAATATCGGGGAAGCCGCTTAATCACTGCCTTTGAAATCTGACGCTCTTCCATAACAAGTCCCCTACATAATTTATCGTACCTATTATAATTCTCTGTCATTTTTTTGTCAAACAAATATTGCCTTTTTCACAGATTCCTGTTAGCATCAGATAGGATAGATAGAAAAGGAGATATCACATGATACTGACATGTCAGAATATTAATAAGGCGTTCGGGGATCACCAGGTGCTGAAGAACGCCTCTTTTCATGTAGAAGAATATGAGAAAACAGCCGTCATCGGCATCAACGGGGCCGGCAAATCCACGCTGCTGAAGATCATCATGGGCGATCTGCCTGCCGACAGCGGACAGGTCATCATCGCCAAAGGGAAGACCATAGGTTATCTGGCACAGCACCAGGATATGGCCAGCAGCCATACGATCTTTGACGAACTTCTGACCGTCAAACAGGGCATCCTGGACCTGGAAGCCCGTATGCGGCAGGCTGAACGCGATATGAAACAGGCCGGCGGGGAAAAGCTTCAGGAATTGATGGACAGCTACGCGCGCATGAGTCATGAATTTGAGCAGCAGAACGGCTATGCCTGGAAAAGTGAGATTACCGGCGTACTGAAAGGACTCGGATTCACAGAAGAAGAATTCGGCAAACAGGTGGACACATTATCCGGAGGGCAGAAAACCCGCGTCGCACTGGGAAAACTCCTTTTGTCACGTCCTGATATTATCCTTCTGGACGAGCCTACCAACCATCTGGATATGGATTCCATCACCTGGCTGGAAACATTCCTGATGAATTATCAGGGCGCCGTCGTCATCGTTTCCCATGACCGATATTTTCTGAATCGGGTGGTAACCAAAATCATTGAGATCGATCAGGGTGAAGTCACCACGTTTACGGGCAACTACACGGATTATGCGCAGAAGAAGGCGCAGCTTAGGGAAGCCCGCATGCAGGCATGGTTAAACCAGCAGAAAGAGATCCGTCATCAGGAAGAAGTGATCGCAAAACTCAAATCTTTTAACCGGGAAAAATCCATCCGGCGGGCTGAGAGCAGGGAAAAAATGCTGGAAAAGATGGATGTTCTGGAAAAACCCACGGAGGCGAAGGCAGACATGCGCATCGAACTGGAGCCGCAGACCATCAGCGGAAACGACGTACTGACTGTCCGGGGGCTTTCCAAGGCATTTCCTGCCCAGGATCTTTTCTCCGGGCTGGACTTCGATATCAAGAGGGGAGAACGGGTGGCTCTCATCGGCAGCAACGGGACCGGCAAAACCACGATTCTGAAAATCATTAACGGAGTAATCCCTGCCGACGCCGGAGAGATCCGTCTGGGATCCCGGGTGCATGTGGGATACTACGACCAGGAGCATCATGTGCTCCATATGGAAAAAACCATCTTTGAAGAGATTTCCGATGATTATCCCTCGCTGAACAATACCGCCATCCGCAATGTGCTCGCCGCCTTTCTGTTCACCGGAGACGACGTGTTCAAACGGATCGGGGATCTATCCGGCGGAGAGCGCGGACGCGTCTCACTGGCCAAGCTGATGCTTTCCGAAGCAAACTTCCTGATCCTGGACGAGCCTACCAACCACCTGGACATCGTCTCCAAAGAGATCCTGGAACAGGCGCTGAACCGTTACACAGGCACAGTGCTGTTTGTTTCCCATGACCGGTATTTTATCAATGCCGCGGCTACCCGTATCCTGGATCTTTCAGGCCGCAGGCTGACCAACTATGTAGGAAATTATGATTACTATCTGGAAAAGAAAGAAGAGCTGGAAGCGGCAGGAACGCTTGCTTCTGCTTCCGCCGAAATCTCCGCCGCTTCTGACGCCAAACTGGACTGGCAGCAGCAGAAGGAACAGCAGGCAAGGCTCCGCAAACTCCAGAATGACCTGAAACGCACAGAAAACCGGATCGAAGAACTGGAGACACGCGATAAAGAGATCGACGCCTCTCTGGAAAAGGAAGAAATCTTCACTGACGTGGCGGAAGTAACAAAGCTTTCAAAAGAAAAAGAAACTATCCGGGAAGAGCTGGATACCTTATACGAACAATGGGAGAAACTGCAGGAAAACCTTCTGTAACCTGCGGGCAGGGCGCCGGCACGCGCGCTCTGCCCCGTTTATTCCTGATGATCCATATTTTCCAGAAGTTTATAGGTAAGGAGCAGATACAGGAGCTGATCCGGATCTTCCAGATCCAGCGAGACCAGTTCCCGGATATGTGACATCCGGTATAAAAACGTACTGCGGTGAATAAACAACGCTTTCGCGGCTCTGACCGCGTTCATCTGGTTGGAAATATACACTTTCAGTGTTTCAAAATATTCTGTTTTGTGTTCCTCGTCATATTTACGCAGTTCCAGCACCGCCCGGCTGCACACTGCCGCCGGTCCCAGCTTCTCTGTACATTTTCCCAGCAGATAATCCAGTGCAATATCCTCAAAACGGTTGACCCAGCGCAGGGGATATCTTTTCATACCCTCTTCCAAAGCGATCTTTGCCTGAAGGTAATACTGTTTCAAAGAACTCAGGCCTTCAAATTCATAGCTGATTCCTGCTTTCAGATAACTGCTCCGCAGAAAACCTGTAATCAGATTTACCGCCTCTTCCATAGGTCTGCCAAAATGCGCCAGATTTGTATAGACTGCGATACTCCCTTCCAGGAAAAAAGCACAGCTTCCTTTGATCAGGCTTTCAATCCGGTTACAGATAAAACGAAGCACCGTGAGATTCTGCCTGTCAACCATGGACATATAGATATTCATGCAAAAATATGTGTGCTCCTTCTTCCAGTCAAAACTCTCGAAACGGGGTTCCAGGGGCACATGCTCCATTCCTTCATCCGTGAGAATATTGGAAAGCAGACGGTCCAGAGTATAACTGATGTCAGATTGTACCACCGTATATTTTTCCAGCATCTGATGGACATATTTTGCCAGGTGAAGAAGCAGATATTCATCGTAAAACTTCAGTTTCCGGGACGCCTCCACAATGATAATCCTATATACATGCCGGTTCATATCGCAGATATCCACGAACAAATTATTCTTTTTTGTGACCGGATCAAAATAATGCTGTACATAAGGAACCCCGTCTCCGAGACCCTTCCCGGGATATACCGTAACCTGATTATGACGCAGAATCTCCTGGAACTCCGGCATCATATCCATCAGACTGCTGTAATCAATCACAAATCCGTCCATAGTACAGACCATGATCGGATTATGAAAAATCCGGTGTGAGCCGTCCAGCAGCGTTTTCAGAGTACGTTCCGTCATCGCCAGACTCTGCATCTTTTCGTCCCATGCATCATATGTATCAAAAATACGCTGCACCGTATTAAAGAGTACCTCTGAATGGATCTCATCCGGAAAAAAACAGACTCCTGGAATCCGGTTTTCTTCCGGGCAATATCGCATACCTACTATCAGGAGCAGATTATCTCCGTGCTCATCCAACAGCATTTCAGTAATATCCGCTTCTCTGGCCACATAGACTTTATTTTTTTTAAATTCCATACCGCTCTGGTACAGAAGCGGTCTTTTCAGATTCATCTCGTCCGCCATTTTCCCCGCGGAAAAGTCCGGATAATTCTGATGCAGCCGGTCGGCCAATATCTGCATGCTGATCCTCATTTGTTCACCTCATTATTTGTTCTCATGATACAAATTGTACGAAAAATTTTTGTATCTGTCAATCGGCTGCAATACCCAAAGAGGTTCGCCGACTGTTTTATAAACAGCCGCGAACCTCATGCAAGATCTTATATAGTTTATTTCTCTGCAGCTAATCAGCCGAACTTTCTCATAGCCGCTTCCACTACATGTCCCACCAGAACGGAAGTGGTCACGCTGCCGACTCCGCCCGGCACCGGGGTAATCGCGTCTACGATCGGTTCCACTGCCGCGTAATCCACGTCTCCGCACAGCTTGCCTTCTTCGTTCACGTTGATTCCCACGTCGATCACGATCTGTCCCGGAGCCACATAGTCAGCGCCTACCACACCCGCGCGTCCGGCTGCGACCACCAGGATATCTGCCTCTCTGGTCACGGAAGGCATATCCACGGTTCTCGTATGGCATACGGTCACAGTCGCGTTTTTCTTGATCAGCATCATCGCCGCCGGCTTTCCTACCACCAGAGAACGACCGATCACCACTGCTTTTTTGCCGGTACAATCGATGCCGTAATGATCCAGGATCTCCATGCATGCCTGAGGCGTGCACGGCGGGAACCCTACTTTCTTTCCGGTAAATACGCCGCCCAGGGATGCATCCGTCTGGCAGTCCACATCCTTCTCTGCGCAGAGCGCGTTCTCCACCAGCGTCTGATCAATGTGCTTCGGAAGCGGACGGAACATCAGAACGCCGTGGATATTCTCGTCTTTGTTTACTTCATCAATCACTTTCAAAAGCTCTTCCTGGCTAACGTCAGCCGGAAGCAGATATTTTTTGTATTCTACTCCGAGGGTCTCGCAGCGTTTGGTTGCGCCTCTCTCATAAGAAAGATCGTCCGGTCTCTCGCCCACGCGGATGATGCCCAGCGTCGGTTTTACTCCTTTTGCATTTAACGCTGCCACATCCGCTTTGATCCTCTCATTCAGAGCGGCAGTCACTTCTTTTCCTAATAACTGTCTTGCCATACCTGTTTTCTCCTATCTTAATCTTGCATTGACCGCAGCGAAAATTTCATCTGCTTTTTTGCTGTAATCTGCAATCATTTTATCCGCTTTCTCATTCAGAGACGCCGCGTACTCTTTGTCCGCCATGGACTTCGTATTGATATACACGTTCAGAGACGCTCCCAGCAAAGCTGCCTTACAGAATACCACGCCCACGCCTGCGTCGGAAATCGCAAGGGCGGAGCCTTTTGCTGCGAACTCTTCGATCACGTCAATGGCCTCACAGCATTTTTCCATGATCTCCATGGGAACGGCGCAGGCATCTTTCAGAACGATCGCCATCACTCTTGCTTTCTCTGCCTTCTGCTCCTCTGTCTCCTTGGGCATGCCGTATGCCTTGGACAACGGCTCAAACGCTTCCGCATCCGCATCTACCAGACGGAGGAAATCCGCCTGCAGAGCAGTCGCTTTCTCTTTCAGGGCGATGATATCCGCTTCCACATCCGCGTATTTCTTTTTGCCGACGGTCAGGCTTCCTACCATATTGCCCAGCGCCATACCGATGGCTCCCACCAGCGCGGAAGCTCCGCCGCCGCCCGGTACCGGGGCCTTGGATGCGAGCACATCCACGAATTCTTCACAAGTGTTTTTTGTAAATCCCATAATAACCTCCATGCATGACAGCGAGCAGGGGACAGACGTTCCCTGCTTGCCGCATGTATTTTTTTATCATTCTATCCTTTTTATTAGAACAGACCTGTGATCTTTCCGTTCTCGTCCACATCGATCTTCTCGGCAGCCGGAACTTTCGGAAGACCAGGCATCGTCATGATCTCGCCGGTCAGAGCCACAATAAATCCAGCGCCAGCGGAAATCTTCAGGTTGCGGACAGTTACTTCGAAATCTGTCGGAGCGCCAAGCTTGGTCTGGTCATCGGTCAGGCTGTACTGTGTCTTCGCCACACAGATCGGGCACTTGTCAAATCCGAGAGCGGTCAGCTCTGCTGCCTGTTTCTGCGCATTCGCGGTCAGAACAACTCTCTTTCCGCCGTATACCTTCTGAACGATCTGGTTCAGTTTGTCTTCGATGGATCCTTCCAGATCATATGCGAAACTGAAGGAATCGTTCGGCTGTTCGCAGAGACGTACGACTTCTTCTGCCAGAGCTACGCCGCCTTCGCCGCCTTTTGCCCATACCTGGGAAAGAACCACATTCACGCCCAGCTCTTTACATTTTCTCTCAACCAGTTCCACTTCAGCCTGCGTATCGGTCGGGAATTCGTTGATCGCAACCACGCACGGAAGTTTGTATACGTCGGTGATATTGCTTACATGTTTCAGCAGGTTCGGAAGACCTTTCTCCAGAGCCTCCAGGTTCTCATTGTTCAGATCCGCTTTTGCAACGCCGCCGTTGTACTTCAGAGCACGCACGGTAGCTACGATCACTACTGCATTCGGTTTCAGACCTGCCATACGGCACTTGATGTCCAGGAATTTCTCTGCACCCAGGTCAGCGCCGAAACCAGCCTCGGTTACAGTATAATCGGAAAGCTTCAGAGCCATTCTCGTAGCGGTCACGGAGTTGCAGCCGTGAGCGATGTTTGCGAACGGGCCGCCGTGTACGATCGCCGGAGTTCCTTCCAGAGTCTGTACCAGATTCGGCTTCAGAGCGTCTTTCAGAAGAGCTGCCATCGCACCTTCTGCATGCAGATCGCCTGCAGTTACCGGTTTCTGCTCGGAAACTTTACCATATGTATATCCAACGATGATTCTCGCAAGTCTCTTCTTCAGGTCGCTGATGTCGCTTGCCAGGCAGAGCACTGCCATAATCTCGGATGCCACGGTGATGTCGTATCCATCTTCTCTCGGCATACCGTTGGTTTTTCCGCCGAGCCCGTCAACGACATTGCGGAGCTGACGGTCGTTCATATCCACGCATCTTCTCCAGGTCACTTTTCTGGGGTCAATGTTCAGCGCGTTGCCCTGGAAAATATGGTTGTCAATCATAGCTGCCAGCAGGTTATTTGCTGCGCCGATCGCATGGAAGTCGCCCGTAAAATGAAGATTGATGTCTTCCATCGGAACAACCTGTGCATATCCGCCGCCGGCCGCACCGCCCTTTACACCAAATACCGGTCCCAGGGACGGCTCACGCAGAGCTACGACAACTTTCTTTCCGATCTTTGATAAACCGTCTGCAAGACCTACAGAAGTCGTAGTCTTTCCTTCTCCGGCAGGAGTCGGGTTGATTGCAGTCACCAGGATCAGCTTGCCGTCTTTTGCATCGGTTTCTTTCAGTAAATTGTAATCAATTTTTGCTTTGTACTTTCCGTACTGCTCCAGATACTTGTCATCGATGCCGGCTTTCGCCGCGATCTCGGTAATCGGTCTCATTTCGCATTCCTGTGCGATTTCAATGTCGGATTTGAATCCCATAAGAATTACTCCTTTCTCGATCTCCGGAATCTTCCGGAAATCCGCGCCCCGCGCTTTTGTTTAAATTTTAACAAAGGTTTTTCGCTCCTTTGAACGTAACCAATTATATAATGATCTGTCCATCCCTGCATCCTACAACCTGTACTATAATGACAATTTTTTCACAATCGTAATGGATAAGTCCCCTGCTACCACCATATCCTCCGCATGGAACCCGAAAGGAAAATTATCGCTGTACAGGATCTGAGCCGAAGGCGGAAATTCGTCATCCCCGGCCCAGAACAGAAATTGCATCCGATAACCGTTGATCAGCTCAAACTCATACGCTGTGTCTGCCGCGGAAAGCTTTACAACTCCCGGAATTTTCTGCATAGCCCGGTCAAACACATCCAGTTTATAACCGAAGCCATAGGTCAGGCGCTTGATGCAGCGTCCTGTAAACGGCTGCAGATAGAGTTCTCCGTACGTGGGAACTTCCCTGAATGTGATAAATTTCCCGCTGTCTTTTACATACTGCCCTTCCAGCAGATAACGCAGGATAAACGTCTGGGCCGGAAGATGATGCATCAGGAGATTCTTTCCGTCGTCTTCCTCATCCAGCACACGCAGTGCAAACTCCGGGTAATCTGCCTCATATTCATGTCCCATGAAGCGGAAATGGAACTTTTTTGTATTCGCATCATACAATATGTTCAATCTTTGTGCCGCTTCTTCCGGATCCAAAGACTGATATTTTTCCAGGTAATAGGCAAACGGCACTTCTTCTTTGTGGTTCTCAATCTCCATCTATACTTCCTCCTGTTTTACATTTGGAAACAGGGAAGTATCCGTATGGGGAATAAAGCAGGCAGCCACAAACTCATCCATATAGCCCGGATCCGTGCTCAGTTCCATATAGGTCATATTGCGCGCAATTTCATGCACTTTCTTCTCAGCGTCCCCGGACATGGCAATGCAGTACGCTCCGGTCAGCGAAGAATTCCCGATATAATGGAACTTTTCAAGATCAATGTCCGGGAACATGCCGATCGTCACCGCGTTCTTCATATTGATTCCGCTTCCGATGCCGCCCGCCACATAGACGTTCTCTATCATGGACACATCAAAGTCCAGCGAACGCAGCATCGTGCAGATCGCAGAGAAAATCGCTCCCTTGGCACGAATAAAATTGTCGATATCAACTTCATTAATCGCCACGTCTTTATGCCCTGCGGCCTCTTCCTTGAACGCCAGCACATAGCTGCCGATCCCGTACTCGTCCCGGCGGACTCTCTTTCCGTCGCGGATAAATTTTCCCTTGGGGCTGATGATATTGCAGCGGTACAGTTCCGCGATCACATCGATGATACCGGAGCCGCACAATCCCACCGGTTTTTGTCCTTTTTCACCCACGATCTGGAAATCAGGCTCCATCGTCTCCGCGTCAATGGTACATGCCTCGATCGCTCCATCCGTAGCCCGCATACCGCAGCTGATATCGCCGCCTTCAAACGCGGGTCCCGCAGAACACGCACAGCTCATCATAAAGTCGGAGTTTCCGAATACAATCTCTCCGTTGGTTCCCAGGTCAATAAACAGATTGAATTCCGGCTTGTTCCAGATCATGCTCACCAGCGTGCCCGCTGTGATATCTCCTCCCACATAACTGCCGATATTCGGAGCGATGACCACCGATGCATCCGGATGCACATGGAGGCCCAGATCATAGGCATTGATGCTGTCCGTCTCGAAAAAAGCCGGAATATACGGTTCCATACGGAGCGGATCGGCGTTCACTCCTGCGAACAGATGGTTCATGGTTGTGTTGGAAGCCACGCACATGTGATAGATGCTGCTTCCATGGATACCGGCGGCACGACACATATTGTGAAGCATGGGATTGATCGTTTCTTCGATGATCGCTTTCTGAAGCTTCTCCTGGCCGCCCTCTTTCCTGGATTCGATAATACGGTTGATAACATCTGCCCCGAAACGGATCTGCCCGTTTCCGGAAGACGCTTTTGCAAGAATCTTTCCGTTTCTCATATCCAGGATCACACCGGATACCGTCGTCGTTCCGATATCGATTGCCGCCGCGCAAAGCTTCTCTTCCCCTGAAGGACGCACATCGTAAACCATAAGCTTACCGTCCATATTCTTTAGCACGGCGCTCACACGAAACTGCTGTTCGCGCAGAACATCCGGAAGCTTTTTCAGCGCCTGATAGGTCAGGCCCACACGCTCTGCACCTGTCGCTTCCTGTACCGCACGTATCAGCCGTTCGTTATCCGGCATTGTGTCGTCCAGCGTAGGCTCATCCATGGACAGATCCACCACAGAAAATACATTCTGAAATGCAATTCCGGACTCCGCCACTTCTTCTCTCGCTTTATCAAATATAGCCACTTCTTTCCGGGAGCTTAAATCCGCCACCTTCATCCGGCTTTTGTATGCGGATGCGATATCCGGTACCATGACTTCCACGTCTCCGGTCACCTTGGACAGACAGGACAAACGCCATCCTTCCTCAAACTCCTCGTCGGAAATATGCCTTGTTTTCTCAGTTTCCAGCTCGCCGCTTACGTATTTTACCCTGCATTTTCCGCAGGAACCATTGCCCGAACAGGGAGCGTCAATGGCCACATTCGCCTTGCGCGCCACTTCCAGCAGATTTTCTCCGGCCGTGACGGCTACTTCCACCGCCGTGCCGTCTTCATGTCGAAATATTACGTTTGGCATCGTGTTTAATCTCCACCTTATCTTATTTTTCCCTATATAAACCCCCGATTCAGAAAAACGCTTCCTTTTACCAGCGTCTCCCGGGAAAACGCTGAGGAAAGCGCTTCCTTAGAAAAATACTGCCAGCAAACATACTGGCAGTATTGGAATACAGTCGCTGTATATTAGATCTCCAGATAAGAGTCTGCGTACAGAGTATTATTCTTGATTACGTCACAGGACTTGATGGTCTCCATCAGCCGCAGGTCGTTCGGGTTTACGATTGCGGAGGTCAGACCGCACATCATAGCCATAGCTACCATCGCGGAGTCCATAATCGGACGGATGTGCTTCGGCATACCATTGGAGTTGTTGGAAAGTCCGCCGGTGGAATTCAGTTCCATATCAGACAGCATCTTGATGAACTCCAGAACCTGCATCTGTTTGTCCTGCATACCCTTGATCACGAGGAACAGCGGATCGAACCACATATCCTGCGGATCCATGCCAAGTTCCATACCTCTCTCCAGCATGGTCTGGCAGTAAGTCATACGCTCGTCGTTGTCAGCTGCGATACCTTCTGCGTTGCACAGAGCGATAACGATGGCATCATTTGCCGCTGCAAGATCGATGTACTCAATTCTTCCGCCTGCATCTGCAGAGTTTACAATCGGTTTTCCTTTGGAACGGTTGTAAACGGAAATACCAGCTTCGATCGCCGCTTTGTTTGCGGTGTCAAGAGCCAGCGGAACATTGTCGAACTCGCTCTGCAGAAGCTGTACTGCCCATTTCATCAGTTCCGGTCCATCATTCTCAGCCGGTCCGATATTCACGTCAAGATAAACAGCGCCTGCGTCCAGCTGCTGTTTTGCACGCTGAATGATCGGTTCGGGGTCTCTGGTGGTAAAAGCTTTGTTGACTGCCGGAGCCGTCGTAGATAATCTTTCACCAATCGTTACGAATTTTGCCATCGTAGTGTTCTCCTTTTGATTCTTTATTTTGGGCGGCTGCCCTATGAAAGACAGCCGCTGATCTTTTAAATCTCGCCGTTTGCTTTCAGGTCTTTCAGGAATTTCACGAGCTGTACCGCCTCATTCGGAGCAACGATCACTTCCCAACCCGGAAGTTTTGCTTCGATATCGCCCTTCAGAACGGCTACCTTGCCCGGAATCACAAGTTTTCTGCACTTGATCTTCGGCTCTACATTCTCCTGAATGAATTTAGCGACAGAAGTGGAGGACAGTTTGCCTGCAGCCCATGCCGTCAGTACGGAAAGTCCGCCTGCATCGCTGATTACCAGGTTGCACGGAATACCGGATCTCTCCAGCTCGCCGGATACTACGAAATATGTAAGAGCGAAGTCTACCGTGGTCAGTACCAGAGAATTCTCGTCTCCGCCGTTGATCGGGTAAATACCCGGCTCTACCTTCATCGGCTTCTGCGGATCGGTGAATACGTTCTGTCTCAGGCCAAAGAGCGGAAGTGCCGCCGCATAGGTCATCTTGTCCATGACAACGATGGAACCATATTTCAGTACGAACAGAGAAGCCAGCGCGATCTGCATCGGCTCGTCCCCTGCAGCCAGTTTGCTCAGGTTCACGATGGACGGGTATCCGCAGGTTCTGTCCGGATTCTTTGCCAGGCAGGCACGTCTTACCTGTACCGTGGTAGCAAAGGTCTCTTTGATCGTAGCGCCGGTGGTATCCAGTACCAGATCTTTGTAGCCCAGTTTCTCGATCGCTGCGGTGGTATCATACAGCTCGTCCAGGCTTGCGCCGGATACGCCGAGCACTACGCCTGCGCCTTTTGCGATCTCTGCCATCTCTGCATAGTTGGAAGCGTCAGCTCCGTTCAGAACCGGCTTCTCAGCTTTGCAGACTTCCAGAGCTGCCTTTGCAGCCTCTGCATCCTTGCAGCCAAGGATGATCGTCTTTCCTTTGCCGCTTACTTTCTTAACTGCTTCCACATATGCCGCAGCGTCTCCGGTATACTCCACATATACCATCTCTGCATGCATACGCTCGCCGATACGCTCATAATCTACTTTGTTGGACTCAGCCAGCGCTGCGTCAACATCCATATCCGGAGTTACATCAACTGCAAATCTGGTCTTGCTCACGAAAGTTTTCTCGTGTCTTGCAAGTACCGTCTCGCCGCCCAGCGTATACTCTGCGTCGCCGGTTCCGACCTTGATCGTCTTCATAGGCGGTGCCGTCGCCTCGGACAGTGTTGCAAGAGCCTCCTCGGACATATGCGGACATTTGGAAATGTCTACCGCGCCCTGTGCCACTTTCATGGAGAATGCCATACAGGTCGGGCTGCCGCACTCTTTGCAGTTTGTTTTTGGTGTCATTTTGAAAATATCTAAACCTTTTAATGCCATCGTATTTTTCCTCCTCCCTGTGATTACATCAATTCATTGATCATTTTAGAAATGGTAGCAACGGAAGTCGGATGTTTCAGGATGACTGCGTTGGAACCGGATGCCAGTACTGCCGCTGCGGTGGATACTTCCATACCAATGCCGCGGTCTTCCTGTGCTCCCCATTCCGGCATATCTTCTTCAGAAGCCATTGCCTCTTTCACGTTCCATGCCTCATCGGCAACCGGAGTGATGATCGGCATCTGAAGCTGTGCATCGTTCTGTCCGAGCGCTGCCGCTTTTACGCGATCCATCGTGGATACCACATATTCAAAGCCGTATCCGACTGCTGCGGTACCTACGTTCATCACGATGTTGGACGGAGCTACGCCCAGCTGGGAGATCAATACGTTCAGCTGTTTCGCAAGGTTGATATCTACTGCGGACTCAGCGCCGACTTTCTGACCGTAAGCCAGTCCTGCAGCCGCGCCAACCTGTTTGTAATCTTCCTCTTTTGCAGACAGGATGATCACATTTTTGCCCTGAGCAACCTCAGAAGCTTTCTGTAAAAGCTCGGTATCTTTTGCCACGTTCTTGCATCCTGCGATTACCAGCGGCACGTCGATGGCGTCAACGACCTCTTTTACCGCTTTCATGCACTCTTCCGTGGACTTGTCCGCGCCGTTGGGATCTGCGCCCTCCAGCTTCAGGCATACGAAATCTGCGCCCGGCATCTCTGCCGCTTTCTTCGCGATTTCACCGAGAGTGGTGCATCCCTCATAGTACGCCTTCACGCCTGCCGGCTCATTTTCCAGACCAAGATCCGTAATCATGACACCAATCTTCGGCGCGTTCTCAATCGGTGCATCAAACGTATAGAATGGTAACACGTTCTCGCCACCGATTTTGATTGCTTTCTCGCCACAGCCAACTTCAACTGTATTGATGGAAGCATTGAATTTTCCTGATTTTCCATTGAATGGCATTGGTATATCCTCCTTAAAAATCTTTCTATAGCATTATATCATAAAACCTGCCGTCGGGAAAGCATTTCCTGCATAACATTCCGAAAGGGCATGCCTCAAAAAGAGGCTTGCCCTATAGAAATGCTCCCTTACGGGGCCTGCCGTCCCGCGTTTCACGCGGGAAGTGCTGCTCCAGAATCCGTCCGTGCCCCGCACGTCCGCCGCAGCTTCGCTGCTCCTCGATTCTGTCGCTGACAGGTCGGGTGAAATCAAATACTCCCTTCGGTCGTGCTTGATTTCCTTCCTCCCTGTTACATCATCGGCTCGAGGCCAAGTGCGGGATGTCCTTTCTCGGTCAGGAACTCCAGCAGCGTCTCCGGATCGGTCGCGATCGTCTCGTCTCCGATCATGTCCGTGAAGTTGTCGATGTCATACAGCTCTTTCGCCGTCTTGTTCAGACGCTCCGCTACCTGATCCTTCAGATCCTTCGGCATCCATACGATTCTCTCCACTCCGCCTTCTGCCTTCATGAATTTCTTCGACGAAATGAAATGTTTTCCATGTCCCATGAATCCAGGCGTCTGTACTCCGCCGCCTGTCATACTTGCCAGCTCGCCGAACGTCATACCCAGCGGCGTCATTCCCGTGTACTCACGGTTCGTGATCGCCACACCGTTGGAGAACGGCTCGATTCCGCAGATACACTCGAAGCATCCGCAGGAAGTCATCGGGTCTTCCATGATGGAGTACAGCGTTACATGCTCCAGCGCTCCGCGGGAGAACTTCGCCACTGCTTCATCCACATCTTCGTAGCGTCCCAGATTCTCGTCGATGACTCTCTCCTTCGTGATCACCTGGCACGGTCCTTCCGGATCCAGCTCGTTCGTTGCTTTCGCATCCAGCCACGATACCGCTCCGCACAGGCCCAGACGCTCCGGCGTTACCACGCATACGTGGCTCGGGGAGAATGCCTGGCACATAATGCAGCTGTAGTATACCGGTACGGACTCGTCCGTCAGGGATGTCAGTCTCTCGTCACGGCGGTCATATGCCGGAACTGCCAGTTCATGACGCAGTTTGGTACATTCCTCCGCATCGGTTACGATCGTTACCGCGCATTTATCCACTACGGCGTCAAATTCATTCTTGATATTCGCATACAGCACTTCCGCCAGATCTTTCGCGCGGAAGCCTGCCTCGTAAGTATTCTTGCTGACACGGATACGGATCATGTCACGCTGTCCTGTATGCATCACACCTTCGATACAGTTCACATAGCTGTGGAACTTACGTTCGAACACCGGTTCGAAGTCGGTCTGCATGTTCTTTCCTGCCACATCCACGATGTACGCGATCTGCTGCTTGCTTCCTACTTCCATCTGGTCGAAATCCGGCCCGATCAGCGTAAACTTGTGGTCTTCTACTTCCGTCAGCTCTTTCGTGCATACCAGCTCGAAGCAGTCTTTTCTGGATCCGTCGAACTCTACCTGCATGTCGCCCCTGCGGATGATCTCTCCTTCGAATGCGGATGCGAAAGATACCGGGATGTCGATCTTTGTAATCTTGATCTTGATATCGCGCGCTTCCAGGGAAGTTGCGTTGAATCTGGATACATCCTCCTGTACGATCAGGCTCTTCGGTACGCGGAAAATATTCTCGGTCTCGTTGGTGATAACCGGGAAGCCCAGCGCGATCGCGCCTGCTCCGCACGCCACGATCACATCGTCCAGCGGCGCGAACGCGTTTACGAATGCCGGCACACGTTCAAACGTGTATTTCATCAGGTTGCCTGCGTCACCCGGCGTTACGTTTCCGAAAATCAGCGCCGCACGAATTGCCACGGATACCACGTGGATCACGCTGGTCACGTCGCGTCCCAGCGGGATAATACGCACTGCCGCGCCCATGTTCAGGCCTGCCTCCAGACACTGGTCGATCACTCCGCCCACCAGCGTTACCAGAATACCCTGTGCCTGATAGCTCTTCACCAGCTCCACAGCCTCTTCCTTCGTGGGAGCTGCGCCGAGGATAACCGCCACGCCCGGGATATCTCCGGTTACCAGCGGCACGCCCAGCTCACGGATCGTCGCGTCCATCAGATGGCCGCTGCAGGGCTCTTCATACGGGGTCTCGTTGTTGATATATTTCAGGACTTCGATGAACTCTGCGCAGAGTGCCGTAGCCACGCCGCTCATGAACGCGTCGTTCAGTCTTTTTTCCCTGGTCATCAGGGTCTTTACTACGCCCAGGGCCTCTTTCAGTTCTCCCAGGTTGGACACCTTCGTTCCGGTCACTGCGTAGTAGCAGGGAAGGCTGTAGGCGGTGTGCGGGAAAGCTACGGCCTGGTCTGCGCCGTACTGCGCAATTGCGTTGTCGATGGCAGTCTCGGTCAGGCCATAGACTGCGTCGTTACCGCTGAATACTCTGTCAAATAATGTCACGGTATTGTACCTCCAATTTCTAATTCGATTGATCGAGGATTTCCTTGATCCTTCGGATTTCCTCTGTCGCAGACTGACTCACATCAAAAGGCGACTGCCCGCGCCGGTCTGCGTCTATCACTTCCGTATTGTAATGTATAAAGCCAAGCAAATCTTCCTCCGGAATTCTGGAGCGGACAAACTCTTCGTCCTCCGCACCCCGCACCTTGTTCGCGACCACGCGCACCCGGCGGATTCCCAGATCCTCTGCCAGACGTTTCACATTCTTGTAAGTCTGAACGCTTCTTGCGCCCGGCTCAATGACAACAATGAACTGTTCCATGGATTCGCAGGTCCCTCGTCCCAGATGCTCCAGCCCGGCTTCCATATCCATGATTACCACATCTGTGCTGCGAAGCATCAGATGGCTGATAATACGGCGAAGCATCACATGCTCCGGACATACGCAGCCTCCTCCTCCGGTCTCCACTGTCCCCAGCAGCAGCAGCTTTACACCGTTGTAGGTCTTGCTGTAAGTGTCGGGGATATCGTCCACCTTAGGATTCAATTTGTAAAATTGATTGTCGGCTCCCGCGCCCGTGCGCTCCTCCACCAGTTTTCTCATCTTGGAAATCGGTATAATGGAATCCAGTATCTCTTCCGGAAATCCCAGCGCCAGTCCCAGGTTCGCATCCGGGTCCACGTCGGCCGCCAGGACCGTCCTTCCCTCTTCTGCATATAACCTGGCCAGTGTAGCCGCAAAGGTCGTCTTTCCGACTCCTCCTTTTCCGGTAATTGCTATTTTCAATGTTGTCACCCTCCGGTCCATAGATTTGCTGTATATTTTGGTATTAGATACCGATCGCAGCTCTCTTCTCTTCGATACGGTCGATCATCTTGTCAACCAGTTTCTCGATATCGGTCTCAACGGTATAAGCTGCCTCTACCCAGTCACGGACACCTTCCGTCAGCCAGTAACCCATCTGATCGGAACCGCTCACATACGGATCTACGCCCAGGAACGTATCGATACCGGTAGATACCACGTAGTTTCCAATGGATACTGCTTTCTCAGACATCCACTCCGGAGCGCATCCCACTACCGGGAGCTGGGAGATGTTCAGTCCGGAATCTTTCGCAAGTTCAGATACCAGGATCATCATACGGCTGATATCCACGCAGGAGCCCATATGAAGTACCGGCGGAATGTCTGCCAGTTCACATACACGCTTCAGGCCTGCACCGCAGAGATCCTTCGCGCTCTTGTCCATCAGACCAGCTTTGGCTGCCGCCTGTGCGGAACATCCGGATGCAACGACGATAATGTCATTTGCAAGCAGTTTCTTCATCAGTTCGATATGCGCATAGTCCGGACGGATCTTCGGATTGTTGCAGCCTACCATAGCTACTGCTCCGCGGATAACGCCGGAAGTAATGCATTCGATCAGCGGCTTGGTGGTTCCCAGTTCATCCACCTGGGAATTGGTTACGCCGTCCAGCGTCTTTACGATTGCTTCTACGGAGTATCCAACCGTTGCTTTCTGCTTCATATCCGGGATATATACCAGTTCCGGCTTACGGTTCTGGAAGTTGTCGATCGCCATCTTTACGATCTGTTTTGCTTTTTCAGCTGCCGTTCCCACATCAAAACGGATGTAGTCGGAATCCGGCATCTGTGCCACCGGGGAAGTCGTAATAAACTTCGTGTGGAAACATTTGCTCAGAGGCCCAAGAGCCGGGAAGATACACTGCACGTCCACGACGATTGCTTCGCATGCCCCGGTCAGAACCACGTTCTCCTGCTGCAGGAAGTTACCTGCCATCGGAATACCGCGGCGCATAGCCACTTCGTTGGAGGTACAGCAGACACCGGATACGGTGATGCCCTTTGCTCCTACGGATTTTGCATATGCGATCATCTCCGGATCATCCGCATATTCGCATACCATCTCGGACAGGGACGGATCATGTCCATGAACCACGATGTTTACATTGTCAGCGTTCATAACGCCCAGATTTGCCTCCGTATCGATCGGCTTCGGCGTTCCGAAGAGCACGTCGGAGAACTCGGTTCCGCACATGGAGCCGCCCCAGCCGTCGCAGAGACCGGCACGCAGAGACTGGCGGACCAGCGCTTCCGGTTTGGAGGAACATCCCATATGGGTCATATGTAAGGAACATGCAACCTCGCGGTCGATCGCTCTCGGAGCAATCTCCGCTTTCTCCCACAGATCCTGCGTGTGCTGCGGAGCACGTTTCAGCCAGCGCTGATATCCAAACGGTTTTCCGTATTCCATGAGGGCCATCTCAGCCACTTCATGAGCCAGATCATAGATATCTTTTCCTTCGGTCTCCACGCCCCACTCTTTTGCGATACGGATCAGCTTGTCCGGATCTTTTACTTTATAAGCGCCATCTGCAGCGGCATGATACAGAGTATGGCAGATCTCGCGTCCGTGATCGGAGTGCGTAGCTGCGCCGCCGGCAGTAAATTTCAGATAGTTACGTCCTACGATACCGTGTGCGTCGCATCCGCAGATTCCTCTCGGAGCCTTCGGGGTGATACGGCACGGTCCCATGGAACAGATACGGCAGCAAATACCCTGCTCGCCAAATTTACAATGCGGTGTCTGGTTCTTTACGCGAAGCTGCCACGCATCAGCGCCCACTTTTGCGCCCGTCTCCAGCAGTCGGTTAGTAGCGGCTTCAAACTCTTCTACTGTTGTTAATTTAAAGTCTCCCATATAAATCTCCTTTTAAGCAGCCTTTTTACAGGTTCAGGCTGTCTATAATCTTGTATAATGCCTGTCTGACCGGGTTTTCCGGCGGTAGCTCGGTCGTCGGGGTCCCGGCGCTGTCATATTCGTACACGCCTTCGTCATGCGGAACCACTCCCAGAAGCTCAAGCCCCTGCTTCTGGATTTCCTCCTGAACACCCTCGCTTAACACCCCTCCCGGGGCACGGTTCACGATCAGGCCTACTTTTTTGGGCTTCAATCCACATTCCGGAATCAAGCGGGCGATGCGTCCGACCGCCTGAATCCCTCTGCGGGAACAATCGCTCACCAAAATCACGATATCCACGTTCGGCAGAATCCCCCGGCTGATATGCTCCATTCCGGCTTCATTGTCTACCACCACATAGTTATAGTGCTGGGAACGTCTGGCTACCTGAGCGGACAAAAGACCGTTGACAAAGCAGTAACACCCTTTCCCCTGAGTATGTCCCATAACCAGAAGGTCATAGTCGTCTTCCTCCGTCAGCGCGGTATCAAATTTAAACTCGGCATAATCCTGCTTGGACATACCTGCCGGAATCGGGCTTTTTTCAGCCAGCTCCGCTTTTGCAATCTCCTCACGGATGTCACCCAGCGTCGCCTCTACTTCCACGCCGAGCACTTCGTTCAGATTCGCGTTTGCATCTGCATCCACCGCCAGGATCGGGCCTTTCTTTTTTTCTGCTAAGTACTGTATCAGCATGCCGGTCAGCGTAGTCTTTCCCACGCCGCCTTTGCCTGCTACTGCAATCGTCTGCGGCATATTGTCATCTCCTAAAATCTAATTTTTGTTTTTCTCTTATGTCTTTGGCGGAGACACCCCGAAAGAGAGGAGCCTTTTGTTACTCATGGCTTCTGACACTTTCAACATCATCACCCCCCTTTATTTATAGTTTTTATTGCATCCCATGTACAATAATCATTACTTACTCGGCACAGTTGATTTTCACAACTGAATTCGCCAGGTCAACCATAGTAATGGCACCCTCCACAGTAATTTCCTGCCCCATGATGTCCCTGATACAGATCGTCGTACCGTCCACATCAATGCGGCTGGCATTCTTGATCAAAATGCTCTCGCTGTCCTGTTTCTTTCCATAAACCGTCGCAAGACACATAAGGCTCACCTCCTATTTTAAAAGAGACAGTGCAATGGACAATCTCATATTGCCCTTTTCAAAATCTTCCACACCGCGCTCCACCTGAGCAGCAGCATCTTCCTTGCCCTGTTCTCTCAAATGTTTCGCTATCACAGCCAGTTCCTGCGCATGATGTTTGTTGTGATCCAACATATACGCCAGGACCGCCGTATCTTCGTCCATGGACTGTTCCCCATGCGCATGCTCATTATGCTCATGATCATGCATGTGTTCATGCTCGTGTCCGTGATCATGGCAGCAGCCGCAATGGCTGTGATCCTCATTCGTTACGTGCATTGACAAATCTCTCCTTTCCACCAAAAATAGCACATCAAAAACTGATATGTTAATTTTTTGACATTCTTGTCTGTATTATACCCCTTAGGGAGATATTTGGCAAGCAGTTTCAAATAATAGCCAAGCCGAAATATCACATTCACACCTGGCTATTATTTCCTTCTTTTAGATTCCGGCCTGTTTCAGGAGTTCCGGTACTTTGGACTCCCATCCCAGCGCCATGATATGTACGCCCTGGCAGTAAGGTCTGCACTCTTTGATAATACGGGCTGCGATCTCCACGCCGGTGATGCCTGCTTTGGTTTTTTCCTTATCCTTTTTAAGTTCCTCGATCATCTCGTCCGGAACGTGGATGCCGGCCACATTATCGTTCATGAACTTCGCCATACCTGCAGATTTCGGGATGATGATTCCTACCTGCACCGGCTTGCCGAACTGTTTTGCCTTTTCCATAAATTTGATGAATTTTTCCGGTTCGAACACTGCCTGGGTCTGGAAATACTCCGCGCCCGCACAGACCTTTCTCTCCATCTTTGCCAGCTGCGCGTCCACAGAATCGCTGCACGGAGACACTACCGCTCCTTTGGCAAACTTAGGCGGTTCTCCAACCAGTTTATTTCCCCCCAGGTCAACACCTTCCTCCAGCTGTTTCACAGCATGGATCAGGGAAACAGAATCCAGATCAAACACCGGCTTTGCCTGCGGATGATCTCCCAGACTGGTATGATCTCCGGTCAGAAGCAGCAGATTCTCGATACCGAACATAGCCGCGCTCAGAAGATCTGACTGAAGTGCGATACGGTTTCTGTCGCGGCAGGTCAGCTGATAGATCGGGGTAAGTCCCTCATCTTTCAGAGCCTTGCACATTGCCAGAGAACCAAGACGCATGACAGAAGACTGGTTGTCGGTTACATTTACAGCTGTAATACCGCCCAGATAAGTCTTCGCCTCTTCAAGCAGATGCTCAACATGAAATCCTTTAGGCGGTCCCACTTCCGCAGAAACCACAAATTCACCACGTTCAAATAACTCTGTAATCTTCATTATACATTGCTCCTAATCATCATATTTTTTGTGTTTACTGTTGAGACACTTCTTTATCCGTCGCGTAATTGCGCACCTGAGTCGGGCATTTCAGCACATCCAGACGTCCGATCTCCTTCAGGCGTCTGTATATGCGTTCCCAGCCGCATTCCATATTATTGTCCACTTCACACATACCATTCTTTGCGCCGCCGCACTGGCCATTGACCAGGCTCTTGGAACAGGCCGTGATCGGGCAGATCCCGCCGGTCAGATTCAGGTAACATTCTCCGCACTGACCGCAGTCATATTCCAACGGAGTCACTCCCTGAAATCCCGGAAGTCTGCAGGTATCGCAGCCCGCGTAGACCGGCTTCTCCTCCAGATATGCGGAGACTGTCTGCACTCCTACGCCGCAGGAGAATACCAGTACTGCATCAGCGGCATTGATCTCGTCCATATGCTTTTTGAGCCGAAGCTCCATATTCTCAGGATTGCATATATAATCCGTGGTCATGATTCCGGTCACGTTCCCGGCGTCTGCCAGTTCCTTCTGAAGCGCCGCGGCTTCTTTTTCCGGAAAATACACCTCTTTGCACCCATGACAGTTAATGATAAAAACTTTCTTTCCCTCTGTCAGCGATGCGATCGTATCTCTTGCTTTTAACTGGGTAATCAACATATTACTTCATCCCCCTTACGGCATTTTTTCCGGCTTTGATCTTGGCAACCAGCGGGATCTTGGAAGAGCAGATATATTCGCAGCATCTGCACTCCACGCAGTCCATAACGTTCTTGTCCTTCATGCCCTGCCAGTTCTCTTCATCCGCATATTTCGCGAAATACAGAGGAGAAAGTTCCATAGGACATACATCCATACAACGTCCGCACTTGATGCAGGGCTGCTCAACCGTATGATCGGTCTCCACTGCGATGATGCCGTTAGAGCCTTTCATAATCGGCACATTCAGATCAGAAAGAACAAATCCCATCATCGGTCCGCCTGCCTTGATCGTGACATCGTCATCTGTCAGACCGCCGCAGTAATCGATCAGGTCTTTAGTGTTCGTACCGATCTTTACTATGTAATTGCCCGGCTTCTTCAGTTTTTCACCGGTCACGGTCACCACGCGCTCAATCAGGGGCATCCCCTTCTGGATAGCGTCGGAAATGGCCTTTGTGGTACTGATATTGCTTACAATGCATCCCACATCTGCCGGCAGTCCGCCGCTTGGAACCTTTCTTCCCGTCACGCGCTTGATGAGCATCTTCTCAGCTCCCTGGGGATATTTGGTTCTGGCAACTACCACATCCATATTGTCATAACCGGCTGTCTTTTCTTTCATCAGTTCGATGGCATCCGGCTTGTTGTCTTCGATGACGATCAGGCCTTTCTCAGCGCCTGTCGCTTTTATGATCGCTTTCAGTCCGAAGATCACATCGTCCGCAAACTCCAGAAGCACCCTGTGGTCTGCAGTCAGGAGAGGCTCGCACTCGCAGCCGTTCAGCAGGATCGTGTCTACAGGTTTGGCCGGTTTCAGTTTCACAGAAGTCGGAAATCCTGCGCCGCCCATGCCTACGATACCTGCGTCGCGGACAATCTCCACAATCTCGTCCGGCGTCAGGTCGTCCAGCCCTTTATGCGGCTGCACTGACTCATGAAGCGTATTCTTTCCGTCTGACCGGATCACTACGGAGAGACACTCTCCCCTTGTAGCGTGTCCGTGGTTCTCAATAGCCGTCACGGTACCGCTGACGCTGGAATGAACCGGACTGCTGATAAATCCCGCAGACTCGCCAATTACCTGGCCCACCTTCACGGTGTCGCCCACCTGTACTACAGGATTTGCCGGAGCACCTGCGTGCATGGACAACGGAATCACTACAGTCTCCGGATCCGGGAATCTTTCCAAGGGAAGGTGCTCGGTAAACTCCTTACGTTCTGTGGGATGTACGCCGCCATAATAACCGTCGAGCCGGTTCTCACGGACGGATTTGACATATTCTGTCACAAACTTGTGGTCCGCCTTGGAATAATCTCTCATCTGTACCGGCTGATTCAGGAACTCGTCAAGGCGTCCCTGTTTTTCCAGCCTTCTGTAGATTTTCTCCCATGCGCAGTCTTTGCTGCTGTCCACTTCACACTTCCCATTTTTCGCGCCGCCGCACTGACCGTTAACCAGACTCTTCGAACAGTCTACGATCGGACAGACACCGCCTGTGACATTCAGATAGCACTGAGCACATGCGTCACAGCTCTTCTTCGTCAGGGCCATACCGTGATGTCCCCGATAGTTCAGAGAATCTGCCGCTGCATATACAGGAACATTGACCATGTCCGCGACAGTCTGAACACCCAGTCCGCAGGAAATCACGAAAACATGCTCCGTGCCTTCCGGAATCATATCCTGCAATTTTCTCTCAGTCTGGACTTTGTTGCACAAAAAATCGACCTTTGCACTACCTGTGATTGTTTTTCCTTCTTCTGAAACAATTTTCTCAAATTCGTCGCAATCTGGTTCGTCAACGGTCTCAAATTCTTTGAAGCACTTGTTACAGGCGATGATGAACAGGTTGTCCGTACCGGTCAGCACCGATGCCAGTTCGTCGCGCCCTTTCAACTTATACTTGGTATAGTTTTCCAATTGCTCACCTTCCTTATGTAATTGATTTTTAACCATTTAATACATTGTGAAGTATAACACATAATATCTAATTTATCTAGCCTAAAACATATTTTTGCGTCGAAATAATGCATCCTGCACAAAAAGCGGCGTATCCCTTTTATTCCCGGGATATCCGCCGCTCTCTTATTTCAGCCAAGTATGTAATTTTCACTGAGTACTACGCCGCCCGCATCCCCAAATTCCGGAACAGACAGGCAGCTGTTCTGATCCAGATAACAGTGCGTATCCATATGGCTGTTCCAGTCCAGAAATACCACGTTGCAGCACATGCCCAGCGGAGTAAAATCTTCCAGGAAACGGCGCAGCTTTTCTTCGGATATTTCCATACCAGGATCAGCCATATCAATAAGCACGGTAAATGTATCTTCTCTCTTCCCGAACAGGCGCTCATATTCTTCCAGCAGCCCTTTGCTTTTCTTCATCCAGTCGTGCCATTTGAAATATTCTATGATCCTTGCCTCCCGTCCGGTGACCAGATATACCATATCCCGCATCACCGACTTCGTTCCCCGGCCGCTCTGGATCCTCTGCAGATTCCGGATCACTTCCCGAAGCTGTCCGGATGTAAACTCCCTGTCTCTGGCCCATCCGCCCGTCCATTCAGAAAAAGCATGCAGGTTTTCCTCCGAAGTCAGCTCATAATCCAGATACTCCGGAATATGATCCACTTCTTTCTCCAAATCTTCATACATACTCTGAAGGGCAGCCATATATCGTTCAAAAAAAGAGTTTCTTCCCTCTTCCTGATAAATCTCCGGCAGATACTCGGAAAAACTCTGCCACGGAAATTCGGCCTGAAATCCTTCCAGACAGAAACGGCTGTCCGCAGCCGCTCCGGAGACGCTGATCATCACCCAGAGGTATCTGCCTGTCAGCTCATGCAGCAGCATATCGTCCGTATTGACCCTGCGGATCCAGGAATATTGTTTCAGTATCTCGGCTTTCTGCGGGAAGGTCAGGCCGCCGTCTTCCATCTCTTCCCGGAGGTCCGCATCGGCAGCCGCAGCCAGCACTTCATATTTGCAGTTCTCGAATATCCCTGCAAGACGAAGCCTGTGCCAGGTTCCTCCCTGATCCATAGAGTCAAACACCGGTGCCAGCCAGGCAAAATATCCTCCTCCGAACCCGCAGAGGCGATCGTCGTCCGTAAGCTCCATCCGGTACTTTATGCCCCGCCGAAGAGCCAGTCGAAACATATTCACTTTTTTTGCAGTCTTCACCATCGCCGGTATTCCTCCTTGTCCCGCTTAATAAAATCCCAGATCCGCAGCCTCCAGATAGCTGAGAGCGTCTTCTCTCAGAAGAATGTCTCCTCTTTCGTTCTTCACTGCCGCGCTTCCGGTACGTTCCAGAGTCAGCTCCTGTACCCGTTCCACCTCATCCAGCGCCTCCAGTCTCATAAAAAGCTTTCCGCCGGAAATCGTCGCTCCGAACGGATGTTCTTTTCGTTCATAATCAATCATATCTTTCAGGCACTCTATGACCTTTTCCCGATCCCGGGGCGTATCCCGGACCAGATGTATCTTCCCGTGCACAGTAATTCCTACATAAGCAGGCTCCTCAATGCTTACTTTCGTGTTCAGCAGCCGGAAAGGCTCCATGTATGTTTCAATCCGCGCCCGGTATATGTCTGAAAGCCCCGCCTTTTTCTCTCTGCTGTAAGGTTTTACAACCACGACCACTTCATTGGCGCCGCGCAGCTTTCCTGTAATCTCTCCATACACGGTACCAGGAATCACATGTGCAGTTTCCAGCATCAATCCCGGTGTGTTCAAGATCACGCTCTTATAATCTTCTGCAGAAGCCATCCTCTGCTGATGAAACAATTCTTCCTCCATGCGGGCAGCCATCTGGCGAACTGTCTCTCGGCCTTTTCCTCCATGCGCGTCTTCCGGATTCCAGACCCTGCAGGATGAGTCCCCAGCATCCGCGGCAACGCTGATACTTCCGGCCATCACATTACCCTTTTCATACATAGAACACACCAGTCCGGTCACATGAATCAGACAGTTCTGCGGCGGTACTGCCCCGTGGATACCATCTCCAAACCGGACGCACTGAGTATCTCTGTCATAAGTGAATACCTGATCCCGATATCCCGCCTGATCCAGATCTTCCGTGTATTTCCATATGTCAAAGTGCTTTTCCCCGGTCTCCAGCGCCAGGGAAAAACGGCAGATGTCCGGATAATCAAACAGCAGTTCCTGGCCGGCGCAGCCGTCCGTCCGTCCGATCTGCAGTTCCGGAAGGATCTCGCCTTCTTTACAAACCGTTTTCTGCTGTACTACTTCCAAAGGATTCACATAAATCATCCCTATGCCCGGAAGAGCATCATAAGCATCTTCCTCCAGAATGCAGCGGATATAATATGCTTCTCCCATCCCTTCCGGGTGACGGAAACGCTCCATGGCGCTGATCCCGCCCACACGGACAATCCCGCTCTTCAGAAAACCGCAGGTGCCGTCTTCTGTATCCAGATCCGTCCAGCCCGCTTCTCCGAAAAACTGCCACCGAAGACTGCACAGCCTGAAATCCTCATCAAACGGATTTCGCCGCTCATCTGCTTTTATACATATATATAACCGATCCCCGTCGGACAGGGGCTTTTCAAATCCCAGATACAATATCGAAGAATCATGGAAATAATGCGCGAAAGCCCGGGCATATTCTCCGTCTGCTCCCGCAAATGCAGTCAAGTCCATCGCACTGCCGTCGGTTTCACTGATAAATGAGCAGAACCGGTTTCCTGTCCCCATATACTCTTCTTCTGACTCGAAGGGGATCTCGCCTGCCAGGAACCGCGTCCCCGCCGGGATACGGATCTCTCCCTCTTCTCCTTCCACAGCCAGGTAGCATCTGGCTGCCTGAGCAGGGAGCGGTTCGATACCCAAAAGCTTCAGATACTTTTCAATATGCACATCCCCCGTCGCGTTCAGATAATAATTCAACATATCGGTCAGCCACGCATAAGCCTGCAGCACCGTTATCCCGGGATCATGATTATTGAAATCCGTCCACTGGTCCGTCATGGCCGGTATGCGGCTTACTGCCCTCTGTATCATCTGTTCATAGCTCAGATCATCCAGTCTTGGTACTTTTAACATTCACTCACCTCGATATATACCATATGATCTCCATTTACCGCCATGAGAAACGGATCCTGCATTCTCCCGTAAAACTCTTCGTTCACCGGGACTTCTTTTCCCTCCACATATGCCGTCATCACGATCCGCGACACGCTGCACCCGACTATGCCCGCGCGCAGCCGGGCTGTCACCTGAGAAGTTCTCGGCATCTCGCCGATCTCCCAGCCATCTCCTCCCATGCCGCCTTTCAGGGGATCCAGAAATTCCCGAATCAGGTCCTGCGCCCTCTGCTGAAGATCATATGCATGATCTATACCTTCCTTTTCCAGCCACACTCTCACGCTGAACCGTATAAAGTGAGGCTGGATCAATACCAGTTCTTTTCCCAAAGGAATCAGCGAACTGTCTCTCATCAGGCGCTCCCGGATCGCCTTCTTGATCTCCGAAAATACATGCGCGCCTTTTTCATATTCTTCTATCAGGACGGCAATGGTCACACAGCCGGGTCTGTCTTTCCCTTCGGCATCCGTATGATTGCAGCATTTCACCTTCCGCACCCCGTAAGAAACCTGAAAAATAATGTCAAACAGATCACGGTTAGTCACAGCCCGGTTCCTGGTACGCAGCATCCCTCCTGCGAGACGTTTCACGCTTTCCTCTGTATATCCGTCGTACCCGCCGTAGGTAGGGAAGGGGTTGTTTACCGAAGAAATATACCGGATCGCGGATCCCAGCACTTTGATCGAACCGGCAGGCAGATTCGCCTTTGTTCCGGTATAATTGCAGTGATGTACCCGAATCTGGGGGCCTTCCTCCGGTATGCGGAAATTCACAAACGTATTTTTCCGGAAATGGAGCACCCCGTCCGCCATATCCAGCTGGAATGTCCTTCCGCCTTCATATGCCCGCTGCGCACGCTTCCAGGAAACCCATCTGCGCCCCTCTTCCGTATCCTCCAGGATTTCCACTGAAGCACGCAAAAGATTTTGCTGGGACAACTGGATATCCAGAGCTTCTTCCATGCTGTCAAGATAAAATTCTTCAGTCACCGTATTTACGTTGACCACTTTGGCCATATTCGGATAGATTCCGCGGATTACCGGAAGCGCGTATTCCGGATTTTCTTTATTGTAATCTATAAACCGCAGGAAATATCCTTCTTTTCCGAACATGGATCTGCGCGCCATATCTCCCGGTATTACCAGCAGCATATTGCCGGAACCGCAGAAACCGCCCGTATAATCCGACACCCGGACGGGCGCGAAGCCATGATCGGACCAGTATTCTACCTGGAAATCCACCGGACGGTCGCTGTAATTCTCGATATCAAAATACAGGCTGAACGGCGTACCCGAGACCGGAGCGTCAAACCCCAGGTACATGGTGCGTTTCCCATGTTCCGTATGACAGAAAAGATTCGTGTTTCCGCCATATCTCAGATCTTTTGTCACATCTCTTTCATCAAAATTATTTTTGCTCAGGGCATAATCCGCTCCCTGCTTTTCGTCCGCGTACGAATAGGCAAGGTTCAGGGCCGAGATAAACGGACAGCGGTACACGGCCGGCATCCGGTAAATATTCTCTGCCTGCAAAAGCCTCGCCCGGATACGGCCTTCCCTTCTGCCCGCATCATAATCCGCCATATCGGACGGGCAGACGAACTCCAGCGTCACTTCTCCCTCCCGGGATCCGTTAAACATGGCGTTCAGATGTTCTTCTTTGAACAGCCGTTTCCAGCCGGTCACGCTCAGATATTCCCAGCATACATAGTCCGCGACCACTTCAGCCGGACGCATGGACAAGGGCTTTTTCGGTTTTTTCATGATCGCCTTGTATTCTGTGTCGATCTCGGGCATCTCCAGAATTTCTTCATGCACCCGGTAATCCAACCGGAAACGAATCTGCACCTTCGCCCCTTTTCTGCTCAGAACCTCCGGATCGTCAAACGCGAATCCGCTGTAAAGTCCCATTGGTTTTCCGAAAGGATAAAAAGCGCCCGCGTTTTCCTCCACGCCGTTGACATAGACCTCTTCCGGAATCATATTATCCTTTTCAAAGGCAACGCTCACCGTATCCACATAGAGGTCCGGCATCTGTCCGGTACAGGTCAATATCAGACAATAGCATTCTTTCTGCCCCACAGTCGTTTTCCCGGGCATATAATCGTCCATCCTTACCGCAATATGCCCCTCTTCTTTTTTCACATCCGGAAGCGCTTTCTCCTTCCCCCCTATTTCCAGCATGGACCACCGTAACTGATCTGATACCAGAAAATCCAGCAGAGCTTCCTGTTCCCCTTCGCTGACCGCTCTGACATATATCTTCAGTTCCGGACTGCGCACTTCATCGAACAGACTGTCAAAACACAGATACAGCCGGTGCTCTGCCCGGTTCTCTCCCCGAACGCTGAAAGCGGTAAAAGGGGAACGTTCCTCCGGCCCGCAGCTGTGAACCACGATCCGGTCTTCCTCCCGGTCCGTCACTGCCGCCAGAACGGGATTCGCGTCCGTCACCGTCAGGCTGTGCTCTGTCTCAAAGATTACATCTCCGGTCTCCGGAGCTTCCGCCATGGTTCTCGTTCCTTTGGGAACCAGGATCATACCTTCATACCCCGTTACCGGACGGAACTGCACATACCCTTTTGAAGCGCTGACCGGCTCCTTTAATAAAGATTCAAACAGATTCAGGTACTGAATATAATGCTTATCCAGTACCCTGTCATATCTCTCCCGGCATTCTTCCAGCATACTTCCGCAAAGATCGGTCATGACGGAACCCGGATCATCCCCTCCGTGTTCATAGGCAAATTCCGGAACATAGGAGTTCATTGTTCTCTGCAGTTTTTCGTATGTATTCTCCATCATCTCCGCTCTCTCCTTTCTTCCGCCTTACAGTTCTCCGATCCCTTCTTCCAGATAATATGGAAATACCAGATTATTTGGATTGTTGGTTGCTCGTACCGTGTAATGAATATTCAGATACACAGCCCCCCTGTCTGTTCTCCGCCTGTCCACATCCACTTTCACATTGCGGATCCTCGGCTCATATTTGGTCAGCGCGTCCTCCACTTCATGGCTGATCCGCACTGCGAATGCAGAATCCGGCACATCAAACAGATACTCATGAACCGCACACCCGAAATCCGGCAGCATGGCCCTCTCTTTTTTCCGCGTCATTAAAATAATATAGATCGACTGGCGGATATCTTCTTCATTCTCCGCCATCACAAACTGCCCGGTAGCCGGGTCGATCCTGGGAGGAAATGCGAAGCCTCTCCCCAAAAATGCTTTTGTTCTGTCCATACCTTTCCCGCCTTTCATCTCCGACTGCCGCGCTCCTATCAGTTCACCTGTACGACGGCTCCCTTCAATGCCAGCGGACCGGATGCCTGCACGTTTACCTGTGCCTGTCCCTTCAGATCTACCTGCGCCCCTTCCATCTTAAGAGACGCGTTTGCTTTCAGCCCGATCTCATTGTCGGCTGAAACAGAAACTTTGGAAGCTTTCAGCTGGATATTTCCTCCGCTTCCATCCATGGTCAGCTCTGTGCTCCCTGCTTTCAGGCTGATCTTCTTATCTGCCTGCACAGACACTCCGCCGTTTTTATAATCCAGTTCCAGAAAATTTTTTCCATCCTTATCCGCCACGCGCACGCTCTCCTTTTCATCGTCCGCCGTGATCACATGTCCTTTGGGCGTGGTCAGTGTAATATTTGCTTTCCCTTCCTCCTCCTGGATCAGGATATCCAGACCGCCCTTGGTTTTCAAATGCTTCTTTAAATTTTTATCGTCAAAGCTGTCATTTACAATGGATGCCCCCTCCGGATACAGACTTCCCAGCAGGAAGGGACGTTTCAGACTGCCGCCGATAAACCCTACAAGTACGGTCTCATCGATCTCCGGAACACAGTACATCCCATAGTCTTTTCCTGTATACGGGGAAAGCAGCCGCACCCATTCGCACATATTTTTCCCGGTCTCCCAGACAGTGAATTCTACTTTCACCATTCCTTTGAAATCCGGATTATTGTTTTCCACCACCGTTCCCTGGACGAATCCGGGGACGGTCTGGCTGTCATAACGTTCATTTTCTTTCTGCAGCAAATCGGTTATGGAATTCACAGACTGTCCACCTCCGCCTTCAAATATGTACGGTAGCCGCTTCTGTCCACCACATGCCGCACACAGGTCACATAATATTTCCGGTTCATACGCGAGGACAGCTGATCCAGCTCCACATAGCGTCCCGGCGCCAGTTCCGGGATTCCGATACATTCGCAGTCCATCTGTCCGAAACGGGCAAGCCCCGCATCCAGGCGGGTCTGAGCGCGTAATTTGGCCTCTGCGGCGTCCTTAACGCCCGGCTCATAATAAACCTGATGAGAATCTCCCATCATTTTTTTCGGGCCGGAACCGCTGCCATACGTTCCTGCCGGCGATGCCTCTCCGCTGATCTGCTTCCCGCTGGAAGCATCGATGCTGCGCACCTCGATCTTTTTTACCAGTTCCTGTCCCGATATCGTGAAACGGGCATTGAGCAGCCCTTTTCCCGGAACCAGCTTCATGATCGGAGAAGTCACTTTTCTGCGCTTTCGAAAATACACCTTTCCCTGCAGCACAAAAAATTCAAATCCGTTCTTTGAGGCCTGCTCCACAATCAGGTCATAGTCCGACATCATGTGGCTGCGCAGCGGTACTTCCTCTTCCGGACATCGATCCAGCTCTTTTCCCGCCAGATAGCTGCTGGCCGGCGTTTCTCCCAGAACCGCCGAAACTACGGCGTCCGCACTTTTCTGGGTAAAAAACTCCATCCGCCGGGTCTTCATCAGGAGCCCTTTCAGATCCATGCATTCCACATAAATATCAAAGCCGCTGCCATCTGAACCGTACCTGTATTCGATCCGGTTAATGTATCCTTTAAACACCGACTCCAGACGTACATATCCCAAGGATACCTCCACGGTCTCGCCCAGCTGCAGGACGTCTGTCTCGCTGATATAGTCTGTCAGTTTCGGTTCATAAGCCCCGATCACCAGGAACGTACACCCGGAGGCCTCGAATCCGTTGGTCAGCTCCAGTTCCAGTTCCCCGATCTGAAGTTTTTCCCCCGATATCAGTTTCCTGCTGCCCACCTGAATCTCCAGCTCCGGAGACACAAAACCATTGTATTTCTTTTCCAGTTCCGCATAGGTGGCGGTAACACTCATCAAATCCATATGCTGCCCTCCGTTCCTGCTTCTACAGCGCCGGGATCTTCAGACGTTTTGTATAATCCACTTTTCTGGGATTCAATATCCCATTTTCCCGTGCGATCTCTTTCCAGCATGACGCATCGTCATACTCCATGTCCGCAAGCATCCAAAGTTCCTCTCTGGGGTTCATCCTGCGGTACTTTGTGCGGTCCGGGGACTGGCGCGGATTTGCCCCGATATCATTCAGGAGTTCTTTTTCTTCGCCTTTTATCGACATCTCTATATTCGCCCTCACCGGCTGTCCGTTTCGGTTGAACATCTGGTACTGAATCGTCAAAGAAGTCACAATGCCGTAAAATTCCATAGTCCCCCATGAAAAGCAGAGCAGATCATTTTTATGAGAATCAGGAGTGATCTTCGTGAGCATGGACAGATCTTTGCAGATCCCCGCCAGTTCATTCTCATCTTTTAAATAATCCGGATATTTTTCAACTTCATCGTCTTCTTCTACATAGGTTGTCGTATCCAGACGAAGCTTAACCTGCATCGTGGCCAGGCTTTCCTGCTCCTGCTGCTGCTGTTCCGGCGTTGCGTTCTGTCCTTTTCCGTTCGTTTCACTGGAATTAACGCCCCGGCTGATCGAATACTCGGCAGGATTAAACTGAACCTCTATAGATTTCTTCTTGTTTTTGTCAAGAGGATCCGGATATGTCAGAGTCGCCTTGATCAGCGTCCCGTCTCCCCAAATCAGTTTTCGTCTCTCATCATTGGAAATCATTACCGAAATCCTCTCCTTTCCCTCTCTGTCTTCAGTCGTTCTTCCAGTCTGCGGTAAACCTGGTCCGCGATCCTGCCCACGCTTTTATCCAGCTGCAGGTTCAACGCGCGTTCCATCTGCCGGGCAAGCTGAATGCCGCTTTTCCCTTCTGTCAGCAAAGACGGCTGGTTCGTAATAACCTCCCTGACGATCTCCTTCTGGCGTTCCATCAGTTTTTCCTGATGTATCACAGTCTTTTCTTTCTCAGTTCTGATCTCCGTGACGATCTCTTCTACTTCTTTTTTCAGCCGTCGGGTTTCCTGCTGTGTTTGCTGCGGATCCGGTTCTCTGGCAAAAACCATCGCAGCAGGATCCGGACGCATCGTCAAGGACGCGTTTTCACCCGGAAATCTCATCCGGACACCCGCACCGTTTTTTTCCGCTGTCAGGGAACCTCTATATTCCATCATTTTTTCTGACCGTACACGTACCTGATAAGCTCTCAGGACCGTCTCAAGCGCTTCTTTTGTCTCCGGAGCCTCTGCCCGATTTCCGGCATAATCCGCAAGTACCTTTTCTATCTGCTGCAGAGCTACGGATCTGGCTGCCGCTTTTCCTCCTGTATGCCCTGCAGCCGCATCCGCTCCCCGAAGTATCTGTTCTGCTGTTTCATGGACAGTCCGGTCCAAAATGACGGATGGTTCCATCCCATAGCCGGCCAGACGCCCCGAAAGTACCGGACTCATGCCCGGTTCCGCAGATACGGTTCCCCGCCGGATTTCCGGAAGGACCGTTTCGATAATCTCACGGCGGATCTGCGCCGTCTCATCCCGGGTGTACTCCAGTACTGCCGGTGCCATCTCAAATCTCCGGAATACAGCGCCTTCTTTCTTTCCAGTCTCTGCGCTCAGATGAAACATCGAATCCGCATGCCTCGTCACCGACTCTGTAAACTCTCTGTTTCTCTGTATATGATCCTGCAGTGCAGACTCGCTTTTCTCCTGTTCTTCCGATGTCCGGTGCACCGCCTTTGCCCCCTGCGCCGTTGTCTGCACAGACACGGTATCCTGTGGCGTCTGACGCGCGGACACTGTATCTTCCGGCATCCGCCGCACACTCTTTGTGTCTTCTGATGTGCTGCGCGCAGACGCAGTGTCTTCCGGCATCCGCCGCGCGGATATTTCTTCTCCGCGGGACTGTGATGCCTGCGGCTGTTTTTCCGAGATTTCTTCCGCTTCAGAACGGTCCCCGGTCTCTTCCAGATAGACGATCGGGATGTCCGCATCTGCGCGGACAGATGCATGCCTCATCACCGACTCTGTAAATTCCCTGTTTCTCTGTATATGATCCTGCAGTGCAGGCTCACTTTTCTCCTGTTCTTCCGATGTCCGGTGCACCGCCTCATCCTGCGCCGTTGTCTGCGCAGGCACGGTATCCTGTGGCGTATGACGCGCGGACGCGGTGTCTCCTTCCGGCATCCGCCGCGCGGATATTTCCTCTCTGCGGGGCTGCGATGCCTGCGGCTGTTTTTCCGGGGTTCTTTCCGCTTCCGAACGATCCCCGGTCTCTTCCAGATAGACGATCGGGATGTCTGCATCTGAGCGGACAGATACTTCCTTCGCCCTGTCTGCATGCTCTCTTTTTAGCTCTGCCTTTTCTTCCACCTCTCTGGCAAAATCCAGGCTTCGCCTTATGGCGTCGTCCCAGGCATTTCTTTCTTTTTCATCTGCCGGTCCTAAAGATGCAGGCTTTGCTTCCCGGCTCTGCAGCTCCTGCGCTGCCGGAAATTCTGCCGGCGCTGTCTGCCGGACCGCGTCTGTCTGCTGCGCGTCCTGCCGGACCGCGTCTTCCTGCTGTGCATCCCGTCGGACCGTATCCTCCTGCTGTGCGGGATGTGCGGCAGGCTGCCCGGATGTTTTTTGCCCTTTCGCAGACAACACTGAAACAGGCGTCACCGGCCCCGCTTTTTCCGCTGCCCTGCCTTCTGTTTCATATTCCTGCGTCCGCGCTTCTTCAGGATATTCCAGGGACAGGAAATCGGTACGCTGTCGCGGAAGAACATTTCCTGCGTCCTGAAAAAGAAAAGAAGTTTTCTGTTCTGTGCTCCCGGTCTGCCTTCTGGCCTCTGCCAGCGCTTTTTCCAGAAAATAGGTCTGTCCGGCAGACTCCTCTTCCGGATAATTGAAATGCACCGGCTCCTCTGGTACAATTTCTGTTCTCTCCCGGCGTTTCGCCAAAGACTGTCCCGCAGATTCCCGGAATACAGACCAGGTCTGTCCGCCCGGCTGCAAGACCCGGTTCTCCGGATACCGGTCCGCATAATACTGCTGAACCGTTGTCGCATAAATACTGCTGTTATATATATTTTCAAGTTTCCGAAACAGAATTGTCTGTTCCTTCTGCTCACTGTTTTCTTCTTTCTGTGCCGGAAGCAGCCGTTCTTTCAATATCTCCAGCTGCCTTGTCCCGCCCTCTTTCATGAGCGTGCGGATCTCCCGGCTAAAATCCCGTATCACCCGTTCCCGGGCTTCGGGCATCTCTTCTCTTACCGCTCTTTCTATCTGCTTTTCCAGACCAGGATAAAGCGGCTGATAGATCCGGTTTTCCAGAATCTGCGTCAAAAAAGTCAGATTCTGCCGATACAGGTAATTTTCTTCTTTCAGATTTGTAACCTGAAAAAGATTCGTCACATATTGTTTCTGCTCACGAATCCCCTCCGGTTCCGGATCCTCTTCTTCTAAATATACCATCGGTGCGGATTCATAGTCGTATCCGAAGCCGCTGTGTTTTTTTATGATGCTGTCCGCGAAATCCAGAAAACGGCTCAAAGTCTCCATTTATCACAACGCCTCCGTCCTGCTGTTCATTACCAGTCCCAATCGTCCGGATCCATACCGCTCTTCTGATATCCGTCCTCTTCCAGCCTCTGGTACGTCATCTCCAGCGTCAGCGACATGATCCCGCTGTTCTCCGCATTCAGCTCGCTCAATGACGCCTTGCGAATCATGCATCCCTGCAGCTCATAGGATTTTACCGTCTCCCCTTCCGCCCCCAGCACATAGATCGATACCTCGCCCCGGATCCGGCGCCCCGGATAGTATTGGGTAAATTCGTCCTCATTCTGCAGCAGCCCTCTCTCCAGCGTCAGGATCTTTTCTTCGCGGACCGAGTCCCCCACGCTGTATACCATCCAGTTTCGTCCGCCTTCCACGAAAGTTTCCGTCGGGCGCGTCATCTCCAGTCCGGATATCCTGCGGAACGGAACCTGCTTCATGCCGCCCAGGAAAACATTAAAGTTATAACCCCGGCGGTATAATTCTCTGTTCTTGCTCTGTTGGGATGATTTTGCCATAACTCCGCCTCCGTTACACTTCAAATATATTTTTCGGTTTTCCGGATACTTTCTTATGAATCTCCGAAATCTCCGCGCAGAATCTCCGTCTGGTCCGGTGGTCCAGCTGCATCACGGTTTCATAGCTCCAGTGAAAATAATAAGCCAGGAAAGAAATCTCTTTATACAGCTCATCCTCCGGATACACGGCTATTCCGCCCTCATAAAATTTACCGGTTTTTCAAATTTCTCGCCGCAGTGGGGACACACGCAGGTCTCCGTCAAAGTGTCCATGGAGTTGATCGTCTGGTACATATTCTGCAGGAACGCCAGATCGGCGGAAAACAATTTTTCAATAGTCGCCGGACGAATATGCTGCAGCGTCCCCAGCGAAGTGATCACACGGGACAACAGGATAATGGTCAGATAACCCGGGTTGTTCACCACTCTCGGATCCCTCAGCGGAAGGATCTCATCCGCCGCCGTCGCCAGCCTCATAACCCCTTTTTTATGGATCTCTCCGTTCTCGTCTACATATCCTTTTGGAAGTTCAAATTCAAATTCTGTAATCAGTTCCATAAATTCTCCTTTTCCTGCGGGCAGCGGTCCGGGCGGGTCTGTGACGCCGCCCTCCGTCTGCCGCAAGGGATTCCTGCGGCCGTCATGCCGCAGACACCTCCCCTGTCAATCCGGTCTTATTTAGCTTTCTCTGTCCATGGACTCATACACCAGTTCCACGCTCTCAAACGCGATCTCACTGGAGCTTGCGTTAAAATCCGGAGCCGTATATTTGCTCGGCCATGCGTTGTAAAGATTCCACACTGCCAGCGCGGTCTCCCCGTCATCGTCAAACAGGGTGATCGTCACGTCTTTGTTATGATCCTCGCCCAGAGAAGTTCCCTGAGAGATAGAGGTTACCCACTCATAGAAACTCATGGAGCTGGTCATGCCCCATTTCAGAGTTACGTTTCCGAATTTGGTCAGTCCGCTCATTTTTCTGGACCAGTTTACGCCTTCATCGCCTGTCCTGTACTCGATTACGTCGATACTCGCGTCAAAACCGCTTACCTCTGAAAAGCTCGCCTCGGTGATGCCGTCGATCTCGACCTTATAGTTATATTTTTTAAATGGATATGCCACGTTGCTGTTCCTCCTTTACTATTCTTCTATAAGCCTTATGACTCTTCCATAAACTGAGTAATCCTGAAGATAACGAACTCAGCAGGGCGGCTGGGCGCCACGCCGATCTCGCAGATCAGACGGCCGTTCAGGATATCGTTCTGGGACATGGTATCTCTGCCGATATTAACGAAGAAGGCCTGATCTTCCGTAGTTCCTACCAGAGCTCCGTTTCTCCACATGTCGCGCAGGAATGCGCGGATCGTTCTTCCGACTCTCGCCCACAGCATTTCGTCATTCGGCTCAAACACCGCCCAGTTGGTCTGGGATTTGATGCTCTCTTCCAGATAGATGAAGAGACGGCGTACGTTGACATATTTCCACAGGCTGTTGCTGGAGCAGGTTCTTGCGCCCCATACACGGATTCCCTGTCCGGGAAGCGCGCGGATCAGGTTTACGCCCGCCGGATTCAGGATGTCCTGCTCTGCCTTGTTGTACAGGCAGGAAAGTCCGATGCAGTTATATACCACTTCATTTGCCGGAGCTTTATGTACTCCGCGCTCATTGTCTGTTCTCGCGTAGATACCGCAGACAGCTCCCGAAGGCGGAATGTATGCCGGTTTCTTGTTCAGCGCGTCATAGATCTGAATCCACGGATGATACATTGCCGCGTAATCGGAATCGATCTTTTCCCTGTGCGCCAGCACATCCTGTGGTTTCACCAGCTCCTGCGGCACATCCAGGACCGCGAAGCTTGCGCCGGTATTGGCGCAGTGCGCAACCAGGGCCAGCTGTACTGCAGGACTCGTCACACCCGGGATCGCCATGATGCTCACATTATTCAGCTCTTTGAACGCTGCCAGTCCGGTTCTCTTGCCGGGACCTCCGTCCACGCCCATGAACACATCGTCGGTGATGCCTTTCTTTCCTCCGTCAGAACCGCCTGCCAGGAAGACCACTGCCTTCTCCGGATCCGCGGCCGCCGTAAATACAGACAGAGGATTCACCGCGTCTTTTGTCTCGCCGGCGGTCACATCCACCAGTTCGGATTTCGCCATTACCTTTGCAATATAGGATGCGGAAGACACGTTCAGGGAAACGCCTTCATACAGCTCCACCGCATCTCTGTAGGTTACTTCCACATTCATCTCGCATACAGAGATTGTTTTCTTCGGAACCGGATTCTTGTCTACCAGGTCTTCCTTCACCGGCACAGCCAGAGTGATGGTATTGCCCTGTGCCATGGCGATCTTGTTATAGCCGGTCACCTTTCCGTTGTTGCGGATCACGATCGTATCGCCTTCTGCAAATGCGGAACCATTTGCCACCGTATAAACCTTGCCTGTGGCGTCATCGCCGGTTGCCTCCAGGACCGCCGTCTTGCCCTTGGGCGCCGCCACTGCGGTCACTTTGATCTCGTTGCCCCATTTTCCGGGATTCTTTGCAGCGATCGTGATGCCGTTCGCTGATACGGACGCCGCAGTCGCATCGGACGCCACGGTACGCATTACGTAGCAGCGGGATCCTCCGTTCGCGAAGAACTGCTCTACCGCGTAAGCCAGATAACGATATTCTCCGTAGGTGCTCTCCGGCAGATATCCGCCGAATTTCCGGTTGAAATCCGCGAAACTGGTCACGAATTCCGGCGTACCTACTGTCTTTCCTTTTTCCGCCATACCGATAAATCCTGCGGTACTGGTACTCACACCCTCCATCGGTCTCATGCCGGACTCAAATTCCTCTACGTATACTCCTGGGGATAAATATTCTGCCATGTTTTTGTTTGGTTTTGAAGCGTATGCTTCTCACCCATCCTCCTTTCCATTTGGTTGACATTTTTATTCTACACTATGGCACCATAGTTGTAGTCGCGGGTCCCGGTGATACGACCTGTATCACACCGGCCCAGTTACACATGCATTTACACGTGTTGTTTACTGCAGGTTTTCCTCCCACCAGTACGGTTGGAGAGCCTGGTGCCCAGGGCGCGGCAATCACCGGTATGCATGGCATCGGGGTCAGTACTCCGAGAGCTGCTGCGGTTGCGGCTGCCACCTGCGGATTTGCCAGGGAAGTGCACATTCCAAACGGCATGATGTTTACCATGGGCACATTGTCCATGATGCAGGCAGCAGGCATATTGCTGCACAAAACCTTTCCGGCCGGAAGTACATTCAGCGCAGACGGCGCCATTCCAAAACTGCACATGAGCTGCGCTCCCGACGTTACAATGATAGACACGTTTGACCTCCTCTCGTTCTAAGATGGTAATATATGTTGAAGTATTCTTACTTCCCCTATGATATTTTCCTCCCCTGCATCCACAGGGATAGAATATGCTCCGTTTCTGTCCGTTACGGAACGGTAGACCCGTATCAGCGGTGTCCCGGGGCTGACCTCATCCGGCAGCCTGACTATCGGTTCGATCCGATATTCATTAATCCCTCGCTTTTCACCAAGTACAAACAGAGCATCCTCTCCTTTACTGTTCAGTGAAAAGACTTTTCCGGTCAGCTTTTCTCTGGTAAATCCCTGGAACCAGACCCAATGCTCTCCTTCAATATTCCGGTATTCCCGAAAAGCAAGACCTGTGGGGCTGTTCTTCTCTGCGTACACTTCTGCCGGAAACGCAGCCGGTTCACTGATAATCCCCGTCAGCCAGCCGCGCGATCTGGAATATTCTCCCCCGGGACATTCATACATTCTTACATCGGCCACCGGTTCTTCCGGATCCAGAAGCTCACTCTCTATCATTACATTGCAGGAGTGATAACCGCCGCCTTCAATCCGGATTCTGCTCTTCTTTTCCTGCGGTTCCAGGAAAATATAAAGCCCCTCATCCTTTTCTACCGGATGAACCACTCTGCCGCCGGAAAAAAACAGGAATTTTCTTCCCCTGATGCACTGTCCGGAAAAATCATCCACCAGCCTTAAAGCAAACGCGATCTTCAGGCGAATCATCCCCGCCTCCCGTCCGCGGCGCGTTCCTGTGTTATATCAAAATCAGCCGCCACCACACGCTTGAAGCTGCGGATACGCCTCGAAGACAGAAGCACCGGCGCCACACTAAAATAAACTCCCAACTGATACGGAAGAGACAATACAGACCAGATCTTCGTCTTCTCTTCAAAACTGAGCGGCAGCAGCGTGATGGACGAAGCAGCCTCGTCTTCGTCCGCTGTCCCATACAAAATGGAATGATCCATCAGGACCTGCATGGACCGGCCCAGAATTCTCTGTTCATTTTCCGCGTTGGACATCAGCTGCGATCTGGTATTGATGTAGAGCGCAAAAAAGAGATTCAAAGGTTTCGGCGGATACTGCGCCTGATTCCCTTTCATGCGGACCAGATCCAACTGCTGATATTCTCTCAGCTCCTGGATATCGTACAGATACAATCCCAGCTGGAAATCCGCATTTTTATCCGTAGGCGCCGCCAGCGTGATGGACTCCTGCGACTGAATGAGCTCCGGACAAATATTTTCCCGCAGAAGTTTCAACACTTCGTTGCTTACGTCTGAGATGATGGAAAAATCTGCCATTCCTATCTACCCCCTCTCTTAATAGTTTTCTACCGTGACAAACTTCAGCTCGTTCGGAGTATCCATCTGATAACACAGACGGTATCTCACTCCGTCCAGATCATATACCTCTTCATAGATCGCATTCGCCAGATTGATTCCGCTGACCTGCAGATAAGTCCGATTCAAAGTCGTCACTTCATAGTTGATGCTGCTGAATGCAGTAGGTTCTGTCAGACGGATTCTCTCAATCACCACGCATTCCTGCAGAGATGCCGCCCCGTTCTCCGGGGTCATCTCATACTCTTCCAGGAAACTCACATCTGTATCCGCCTGATAGGTCGTTACTCCCGTGATGGTGACTGCGCTCTTGTCCAGATCCGCCTCTCTCTGCCATTCATCTGTCGCCAGATAGTAGTAAATATGATATATATTATCCACCGGAAGATTTTCCAGTTCCTCCGCTTCTTCAGCTGTCATTCCATCCATGGACTGACGCAGTTCTTCCAGCGCACCGGCCACGGCGTCTTCTTCCGACGCATCCGTTTCTTCCTCTGTTGGATCCAGCTGACTGTCCTCCGTTTCCGGCAGGGTATCTCCCTCCTCATCCGGCATATACCAGACTCCGCTGCCGGAAGTCGCCTCCTCACTGATACGCAGTTCCACCAGGCAGTCTGTCTTCAGAATCACCTGCGCGGTTTCAAACAGAAAACTGGTACCGCCGTCGCTGAAATAAACCACCGGCGTTTCCTGGAACATAGCCTCCGCGTCTTCCAGTGTCATGCCAAGCAGGGCTTCGTAGTGGATCTCATCCCTGGCGAAAGGACCCGAAAAAAGTGTTCTGCCTGCCGAAGAATACAAAGTTCCCTGCCCCTGGGCGCGTCCCATATAGAACTCCCCCTCGTAACGTTTGATGCCGCTGTCGTAATAACTTACGCCCGATCCGTGATAGAGTCCGCTCTGGAAGCTGCCTTCATAGATCATGACTCCGTCCTCATTGTAGAGAACTCCCTCTCCGGAAAACACGCCGTTTTCAAAGTTTCCTTCATACTGGATGCTGCCGTCCTGGTAATACAGAATACCTGCGCCGGAGAAATTATTGTCCTGAAACTCTCCTGTATATTGAACAGATCCGCTGGAATAATACAGTGTTCCGTTGCCTTCGAATTTATTATTCGCGAAAGCCCCCTCATAGATCAGGACACCGTCCTGGTTCCAGAGCGTTCCGTTGCCGGTGCATACGCCTGCCGAGATATCCCCGGTATACACCACCTCTCCATTGGCCGCCCGGATATTCGCTTTTCCGCTGTATTCTCCCAGATCCATATCGTCATAGTCGTAATACACGGAGGTGATCAGGTTCTCTGTGGTAGTAGTATCTTCCACAGCAGGTGCGAGCCATCCGAAATAGAGGAATACAGCCGCGCAGGCACACAAGATTACAATAAAAACCAGTGTCTTGGAGATCCAGAACCGCCCGACTGTATAATAATCCTCGGGAGATTTTGCCTCCGCGCTCATGATCTTGCGGACCTTCTTCGTGATAGGCGCCATCAGTTTCGCAGTGATCATATTCACATTGAAGAACTGACCGACTCTCCTCATGATCCTGCGGAACGGGCTCGTCACCGCAGTACGCATTCTGGAGAAAGCACTTCCCACCAGGTTAAAGGCGAAAGAACCCTTTACGCCCCGAAAAAGGCTTCTTATGATATTTCCCAAAAAACCAAAAGGATTCATCTTGCTGATTCCCCCAACCGGTTACTTATTTTCTGTTCTGAAGCGCCTCGCAACGGAAGATGTAATATCTGGCCGCCATATCCTGCTGATTCTCTCTCAGCACCATGGCGAACATGTTTTTCGCTTCGTAGTAATATTCCTTTTCATAAAGATCCATGGCTTTATCAAAGACATGCTGTGTCTGTCTCATCAGCCGGATCTGATCCGCGCTCCGGTCATCATAAATATCGTACAACCCCACATCCAGCTCTTCCGCCGTCAGATGACCAATGTAACGATGCGCGTAAGAATCTATGCCTGCCGCGTTCCGATAGGCAGCCGCCGTCATCAGGAAACGGCTTCCCATCTGGCGGAGAAACTCTCCATGAGAAAGAAGGTTCTCAAATTCCGGCGCCAGCACTACCGGTATGTAACGTTCCTCGTCTCCGCAGATACCGAAATATACATCGGTCTGATCCAGAACGAAGACAGTATTCAGCTGCTCTTCCTCTCCATACAGCTTATTGTCGGCGTCGATCCTGGCAAGTACCGTCAGGGCAGTCACAATGGCTGACTCCACGCCGTTCTGGCAGATCAGCATCATGCTCTGCAGATTGGCGTCGTCTACGATGGAGATAATGCCGCTCTGCTGGCCGAACCGGTTTACCGTATTGAAGAAACGGTTCACGAGCTTTTCGGTACGTTCCAGATCCGTGGTGTCTTCCAGATAAAGCCGGACATTCAGCACTGCGAAATCTCCCCGCACATTGCTTCCCAGCGTCAGGGACCCCAGATTGTTCTGTCCCAGACGGCTGATAATACTGGGGGGAACAAATCGGTAATAGGTCTCGCTCAACCGCTGCAGATTCAGGATCTGTACGTCAATATCGTCCGCCATCTTGTTGAACACCTGGGCGATGCCCGTCAGCTCGTCCTCCGATGCCATATGGATCCGGATGCTGCGATCTCCGTCGGCAAAAAGCTGCATGTTTCTCTTGATCTCCCCTATAGGGAACAGAATCTGATAGAAAAGTATCAGCAGCACCACCATGACAATGATCAGGAACGCCACACACACGATGACGAAATCTTTCACAAAAGTGGATGTATAACTGGTGATATTCGACGTGTAAACGCCGCTCTCCAACAGATATACCGTGTCGCCGGACAGACCGCCCACGGGCGTGATGCACACCAGCCGTTCTCCCAGCTGATCCCGGATCGTCCCTGTCACTTCCTCGCCGGTCAGGGCCGCCTGCCGGTACAGATCCTCAATCCCTGTATTCATCAGGATATCGAAGGGATAGAAACAGGGGCTGCCTGCGTCCACTCCGATATACAGCTCGCCGTTTTCATAATAGATAACCCGGCTGTACAGATCTCTGGTGGCCAGCTGCTGACTCAGATAGGTATACGCCTCTCCGGAATAATCATAAGGATATTCGATCTCGTTAAACGACTCCTGCCCAAACAGCGCCGACAGCATGTTGCCTTCATCCACCGCCTGCTTGACGAAGTTATCCTCGATCGCTCCCCGGTAATATTGATAAGAGATCATCCCGAACAGCGCCATGGTCAGGACCAGAAGCGGTATTGTCGCGCTGACCAGACGCTCCATGATCGTATGCCCCCCGCGGATGCTGACCGCAAAGAGCGCCAGAAGACCGATCAGGATCTCGCCTGCCGCCGCAAAGAGAAACCAGTTTCCAAGGAAATTCCCCGCCACAAAGACCCAGCCATATTTCACGGCCCGGATCACATGCATCGAACCTTCCTGAGATACCAGGATCTGGAAGGATCCGCTCTGGGAATCCTTTACCAGGGCCGAAAAAGTATTCAGATTGGACATGGACATAGCCACCACATCTCTGGGCGTATAGAGACTGGAGCCCGAAAAAGGACTGCTTCCGCTTAAAACCGTCTCTTCCTCGCCGTTTTCCAGATTCAGCCGGGACACATTTCCTGTCTCATGCTCCTGGAAATAGATATATCCGCTCTCCGCATACGCGATCCAGGTAGGATACATGAGTGTCTCCAGTGTTCTGGCCGGATATACTTCCTGCACGTTTTCTTCATCTGCCCGGTAGATCTTTCCCGAATCAGAGATATAGACCAGATCAGTGCTGTTGGCCATGGCCTTATAGATCCCTTCGCCTGCAGCCAGCGGATACGTCCGGGTATTCCGCAATGACAGCGTGTCTTCCAACACGGTGCCGAACTCATAGCTCTCACGGACCGCTTCTGTCTCATACTCGTCCACCGCGATCAGTGTAATCGTATCGCCGGACGCGTTGACCCATCCGTATTCATACCCTTCCTCGCCGGTCAATTCAAATACCTTCTGCGTTTTTCCCCGGAATCCGCCGAAGTCCACTACCATCAGTTCCTGTCCCTGCAGAGTCCCGTCATAGCGGTTCACACGATTTCTAAGCACATATGTATATCTGCCGCCGGAGGCGACACCTTTGATATTGTACATGGAGTCTCCGCTCTCCGTACGGAAACGGACCGATTTGTCCGCGCTGCCGTTCCTGCCCACATGGGCAATCACCGTCTGATCGCCATCGTACCAGCTCAGGATTGTATATCCGTCCTCCGCCGTACTGAATGCCAGAAGAGAATCCAGGGGCACGGTACTGTCCTGTATACTCCGGTATCCCGCAATGATCCCGGCAATCACCAGCACTGCCAGCATGATTCTTCTCAATACCTTGCTCATTAATCTATGCCCTCACTTTTTCGGATTATTCTTCATTGCCCAGATAGACATTTCCTATGTATTCGATCCCGTTATAACTGACATTGTTCTCATATGCCCTGTGGGCTCTTGCGCGCGTATAGATCTGGACGCCCGCGTAGATCAAAGTCACCGTCACCAGCACTGTCATAAACGCAGTCATGGAATTACGGAACAGAAATCCTTTTGCCCGACGGAAATGACTCCGTATCCACCAGAGGATCCCCCTCATTTCCACAGGTTTGTCCGCCATGCTGCGGATTGTGGAGATGATATGGCCCAGGGAAGGGAATCCTGTCGTCTGCATCTTCAGCCAGAACACGCGTAAATCATCCGGGTAGCTTTCCGGCGATTCATATCTTCCCTTATAGTTCAGCTCCAGGATCCCAAAGATTGTCCCCGCCGCTTTTCTCAACCAGGCGCCCTCCTCGATCCCGGGATTCAGTTCCGCAAAGTCCAGGAAGTAATTAAACTGAATATCTCCGTCCCTCGTCACATTGATATTTCTTTCATCCAGCAGGAGCATACCCAGATCCGGGTCCGCTCCGCACTCCGCACAGGCGGCCGCCAGGTTCAGCGCCGCTCTCTTACAGTCCGTGAACTCTGCCAGATATACGCCGCCCAACAGGGACAGCAGATTCTCATGGTAGTATCGAAAGACCAGATTCAGCCGGCTCTCATAGACAAAGGACCCGATAAAATCCCGGTTGGAGAAAAACATCCGGTCGGTATTCAGTTTTTCTGCCATAATCTTGCGGCATCCGGTGTCCCGGATGGAGATCATGGTGTAAAATACGCCGGTGTCCTTCAGAAGGTCCGTGCAGACATAGATATCGTTCACCTCGTTCTGCAGAACCGTCCGGACTATCTCCAGCTCCATATTCAATGCAGGAAACATGGGTCCCACCCGCTTTCATTCACATTCTAAAAACTATTCTTCCGTCTTCTTCTGGGAAACGATGATAAACGCGTGAGTAAAGATCTCCGGATCGCTCAAAGCCGCGGCCTTGATCTCGTAGACTCCCTCCTGTGCCGGCGCCGTATAAAGACCGGTGTTGTCGATCTTTCCTCCCTCCGGATCCAGCAGCGTGTAGCTCAGCGCCTCTTCCGGCATATTGATGAAAACCGGATTGATATGGACACTTCCCTTCGGCGGCAGCACGATGGTATCCGGCTGGATCATGATGCAGCCTTTCTGTTCGCTGCGGTCGTATACCCGCTGCTCCAGATCCTCCGGTTTGAACGCGTACCAGCGGATCCTCAGACCGATCCGTCCCATCTTTACTCTGGGACGCACGCCAACGATAAAGGTTCCCCTGTCGGGCAGGATCTTGACCGCCTGATCCACCTGGAAGATTTTTTCATCTGTCACCGTACTGTCGGACTCGAAGATACTGCCGTCGCCAAGGATAATGGATTCCCGGTCTCCGGAAGCGTTCACGTCCCGGCTGATGTATTCGATGCCGATATCCACATATACCGGTCCGTTGCCCAGGCCGTGCATGATCTCATCGGAAAAATAGACCTTTCCCACTTCGCCGCCGGATCCCAGAGACATCTCGAACACGCCGCTGGAATTGCTGCGCCGTTCCGGTGCCGCGGCAGCGCTCCGCTCAGAGTTTCCCTGTACATATACCTGCGGTCTGCCTGCCGAGCCGTCCTGGGGAATCAGAAATTCTTCCAGCTTTTCCAATATCATCAGCTGCTCGCTGCTATATACATACTGATCAAACGGAGCCCTCTCCACACGGTCGATGATCGAATGACGTTCCGAGCGGATCAGCTGGATCCCGGCGATCCAGAGCTTTTCGTCATATTTCCGGTCCAGATCCACATCCAGATTGCCTCTGTAACTGGTCTTATGCACATATTCCAGCGCGGTTCCGTATACCGGGTTCAGGGTCATGGAAGTATCCGGCGCCGCTTCTTTTACGCCCGATTTCTGGACGGTGATCTCGCTGAAGCGGACAGACACATCTCCGTTGCCAAAGATATAATCCTCCGGCCGGAAGGTCTGCTCCAGCACCATCGTCTCGCCGTACTCCTGGCTCACATTATCCGCGCGGATCTGTGTCTCTCCGGGGATCATGCCGTCCGTATCCACTTTGCAGCTGAAAGAGCACACAAAAGGCATATGGCTGGTCTTGTGAATCTCCGTACGTGCTTTTACCAGCATGCCCGGTACCGCAAACGTAGGCAGATACTGCGTGATGCGCAGATCGTCGTCCTGATACAACACTTTCCAGGCGATATACTCATCCTCTTTTTTAGGCTCCCGCACGCAGTCTCGGCTGTCCTGCAAAAATAATTCATATCCTTCTTTCAGATGATTGTACTGGCGTTCCTGCGCGTCCGCGTCCTTATTCATCACCGCGTAGACCGGCTCTGTCTTCTCTTCCGCGTAAGCGATTCCCAGGCAGACGCTGCTGGTCTTCAGATCGCTGTAGCCGCGGATCGTGGACAGCTTCACCACCTGGGTACTGGGCACCACGATCTCTCTGCCGCTGGAATCCAATGCCAGACCGGACTGTATCACTACGGAAGATTCATCCACGGCCACCACATCCAGTCCATAGACGATACCGGCTCCATGCAGGACACGGTTGATCAGTCTCCGCTTATTGTTCATATAATTCTGCTCGTCTTCAAAATCCCTCGACGTCAGCAGCTTTCCGTAGAAATAGTTGTTGCGTTCAAACGAATAATATCTCCGGTTATTCATCCTGCTCTCTGCCCTCTCTCTTCATTTTTCTTGACCGGTATAAAAGGAAAACTCCCGTACCGATCAGCACCACTGCTGCCGTATAAATCACCGGAAGCCATGGAAAATCCCCCGTCTGTTCCTGAAAATCCGTCGGCGCAGCGATGGCGTAAACACTCAGATGATCCGTCACCACATAAGCCACGCCTCCGGATCTCCTGGTGTCGAAAACTTCTATGGATCCGTCCTCCTGCACGTGTATCACCCGGATCAGGGAGTTCTCATAATCCACCGGGATCGGCAGACCGATCTCGATCTCTCCGTCCGGCTGGACTTCCTCTCCGTCAACCAGAAGTGTTACGTCATAACCGGCCACAACGCCGTAGTTGTCGCTGATCATCTGACGGACCATATTATCCACGGATTCTGTCACCTGGGTACGTTCCACCTGCAGCTGCACATTCTCCGGCAGGACTTCTTCCTCGGCAGACACCACCGCTCCGTAGACCGCATTACGAAGCACAATACCTGAAAAACTGGGCCCGGATTCTGTATCAGAAAAGCTTCTGCGGCTCTGCAGCCGTCCGCTCGTCTCCGTGATGACCTGCGTCTCCTCCGGCTCTTCTTCCAGCACTGCTTCCGGCTCCCTCACTGTATACCCCACTGTGAGTATCCGGCTGTCCTGCATGTGATCCATGACCGCGATCACCTTGAAGGTCGTCGCCCGGCTCACGGCGATGGGGCCCGTATACACTTCCAGTTCCTGGACGCGGCTCGGGTCGGGATCCACGCCGTCGGTGCGGTAATAGATCGTAGCCCCTTCCGTCTCGCAGGAGAACGTCACCGTAGTTCCCACCTCCAGTTCGCCGCTGGCGTAATTCGCCACCGGAGTGGCTACCTGATCCGCGAAACCGTACGTATAGGTGCTCACATCGCTCTGCTCAAAGTCGTCGGCCACCGCGATGGCTTTCAGCGTCATGGACTCGTCTACCAGGATCGGCGTGCGGTAAAGATTGCTGGCTGTGGTGGGATCCGTCCCATCCGTCGTATAATAGATCCTTCCGGTCTCCGCCGTCAGCGACACCTCTCCCTCCGAGGTAAACACGGCCCCGTCAGGCACTGACGCCGAAGGCGCGGCCAGTTTGTCCATGATCGTGTAGGTGAAGGTAGCCGAAGAGATCGACCGCTCCGTGCCTTCCGCTATGGCAATGGCCATAACGATCACGTTCTCTCCGGGATCGCCGGTAATGGTGACCGCATTTCCGGAAGCGCTGTTCTCTGTGGGTGTGGATCCGTCCGTGGTATAATAAATTACCGCATCGGAAACGTCCGTGTTCAGATGGATCACGTCGCCGTTTCTCACGGTGCTTCCGCTCTCCACATCGGCGTAGATACCACCGTCATAGGAACTGATATTGTAGCTGTAAGTCCCCACTTCACTGTCGCTGTAGCCCGTCCTGGACGCATAAGTCCTGAGGACTACCATATTGCCGGCCTCGCCGGACAGCACCACGCTGCTTCCCACCAGAACTTTGGTATTATCCGGGGCTTTGGGGTCGCTGCCGTCCAGAGTATAATAGATTGTGGCGCCGCTGTCGGCTTCCAGTGTGATCCTGGTTCCTGAAGGAACCGTTGTCCCTGTATCTACAGACGGGGTGGGTGTGGCGAGCTTTGTAGAAACATCGTATGTAAAGGCAGCTACCGCGCTCTCCATCCCCCTGCTGACCGCGAAAGCCTTGATCGACGTCCTGCGCGAGATCCGGAACGGATTCCCGCTGTCAAATACGCTGCTCTCCGTGGTGGGATCCGCGGGCGTATCGTCCCCGTAAGCAATCTCATAATAGATAATCGCGCCTTCTGTGGAACACTGCAGCGTCACTTCCGTATTCTCCGTCACCGAACCCGCTGTCGGGGTCGCATACGGCATGGAAACCGCAGACGGGTAACGGAACACCAGTCGGGAAAGCGCACTGGTAGCCAGCCCTTCCCGGTATGCCACCGCCGTGATCGTGAACATGGTATTGTCCCCCGGTTCCGGCACCGTGACGCCATTGGTGTACAGATATGTATTTTCCCCTACCTCGCCGGTATCTTCATCAAAGACCGGCTCGCTGCCGTCCAGAGTATAATAGATGCTTACGCCGTCCGTATTACAATAAAGCTGGATCGAAGACCCTGCCTCCACTTCCGCGGGGCTGTCCGCGCTGGTGGCAGGTATGGACGTCACAGTCTCTACCGCCGCCTGGTCGCTCACCTGATAGGTAAAACGGACCACTTCGCTGTCTTCATTTATCCGGTACACGCCGCCGTTATAGGATGTATAGGTCACCGCCTGCGCCGTGATCGTGAATGTCCTGCCGTAGGTGGCAAAATCTTCCGTCACCATGATCGGAGAATCTGACGTGTATTCTCTCGTGCTTCCTGATGGGGCCAGATCGCTGCCGCTGGCATCAATGACCGGAACGCTGCCGTCCAGAGTATAAAAGATCCTGCTTCCTGTAGTCGTGCAGAGCAGTCCGATGGTCTCGCCCATCTGTATCTCGGTTACATTGTCAGAGCTTGTCGCGATCGTGGAAGTAGGCGCCGCCGTCTGGTTATTCATCCCGTAATAGTAACGGAACGATGTAAAGTTCCCCAGCTCATGCCCTTCTTCTATTGCCATCGCGTATAATACGATCACGGTATCCTGGCGCAGGCTCTCGTCCGCCGCCACCGCCAGACTGGCGCTGTCAGTGAGCTGGATCGATGAATCCGAGCACCGGTACCATATATCGTTCAGTTTCAGATATGCCTGCCCGTCTGCCGCGGCGATCCCCATATCTTCCGTCACCTGGCTGTCCAGCCCGAGCGAGCTTCTCTCCTCTGCCGTCAATACTGTCAGGGTAGGCATCCGGGACGCGAACACATACAGGATCCGGCTGCTGTCAGAGGAGGATGTAAGGGTTATACTGTCTCCCACATCCACGGAAGCCCCTCCCGCCGGAGACGCCGTGACCGTGCCCGCCGTCTCAGAGTCCAGAAAACCGAGCCGCACTTCTAAGGCGTCGCTGTCTGTGTACCCGTTGTTCCCCAGCGTATGGCAGCGGACATACAGGTATGCTGTCTGATTGCTGCTGACAGAACTCAAAGAAACAGAACCGCTGTAATTCGTCCAGGACGCAGTTCCGAGCGCGTCTTCATCCAACTGTGTTTCACTTAATATATACTGCAGGGAACCGCGCTGCGACTGTGTATTCGTCAGCAGTATCCGCTCATCCTGGGATAACGTTCCGGTTATGGCGGCTCCGCTCTGCGTGGTCACATCCGATTCCGTCGGCGTATCCAGCTTCATCATCCAGGAAAACTCTGCAAAGTCTCCCACCTCCGAACCTTCCTGTACTGCCAGCACATAGACAGAATCCAGGCGGTCCTCCTGCCGCAGGTCATCTACATTTACTTCGGCACTTGCGCCTGAAGCCAGCACTGCGTCTGCCGGGCACCGGTACCAGCGGTCATTGATATACAGATACCGGGCGCTTCCCACTGTCACAAGAGCAGGAGAAGACGTTCCCGCTGATGATAATGCGCCGTCAAGAACAAGTTCTCCCCTCTCTTCCGCCGGTATCTCTGTCAGGGACGGATCCGTATTTCCGATCACGTACAGGATGCCTGATTCGGAAGCCTCTGCGGGAGCAGTCAGGGTTATGGTTCCGCCCGCGGAAACTTCACTATCTGCTGCCGGAGCTGAAGTCACTGGATCAGGAGCAGTATCCAAATAAGTTAATTCAATACACTCTGTGTTACTCCGCACATATCGGGTACCGTCATCCTGCTCCGCCGGGTAACTTCTTATGTATAAATGGCTGCTGTCACCGGGAGAAAACGGTCCGCTGTAATCCTGCCAGTCAAGATATTCATCTGGCAAATTGTCTTCACTCGCTAATGCATACTGTAAGGTATAGACGCCTTCCGTATCAGTCGTGGAGAGAAGGATCTCTTCTTCGCCGGATATAGGACCACTGTCGGAAGATCCAATCTCTGCGCCGCTGGCGGTGGAGACGGTCGGTTCCTGCAAAGCTACAGGTGCTCCTTCCCCATCTGTTCCGTAAGTAAAAGTATAGATATGGCTGGTGGCAAGAAGGCCGTCCAGATAGAATGTACCTCCAGCACCAGAGAAAGGGTTTACATATATCTGGCTCTTCAAATTGCTGACCGTGAGCATTTCTATCTGATAAACCGCTTTTCCATCTCTGGTCAGAGGAATACCCTCCTCCTGGTCATACTGTTCCAGATTATATTCTTGTGCGAAACTTTCCAGCAAATCCTGACAGTAGTTTCCGCCCCCGACCGCTGCCATTATGTTCTTACTATACCTTTGGGCATATTCGCTCATATGAGCAACATAATATTCTGCCAGACTGTCTTCCAGATCTTTTGTCTCTTGTGTACCTGTAGATACCCGGTAATAAGTTATAGATTCAGCAATCCCGGTTTCCTGATTTCTATACAAAACTGGAAACGCCTCCCGGAAATTTGACCAGCTACTAGGGCTTTCAATTGTTGCTCCATTTTCGGTAACAGTCCAATTCAATTCCGGATCAGAAATGACAGGATCGAACATTATCTCAGAATTATAGCTTTCCACAGATACAGCAATCGGATTTTCAGGGTTTACATTCTCTGAGGAATCCGAATGATTAGAATCATAACTGTTATCAATCTCAAACTCATCCGACTTAACATTGAAAGTATGCCAATATACCAACGTATCATCCGGCTCAGCCTCTCCCCAATCCATATCTGTTTCAACATCGCTTATACGCAAAATTCCGGAAACTGACACCGCCGCCCTTACACTGCCTCCCACAAGGAGCGCAACAGCCAACGCACAGAGAACGCCTGCTCCCAGAAGCGAGGGTTTTCTGATCTGTCTTATCTTATTATGAAATTTTTTCCATACTCTCTGCCTTCTGCTCATATGCGCTCTCCTCTATATGGTATGCTAACACAATCCCTTCCGGGGGGCATTACTCGTTCGGGTAGTCTTTCATCGGTTTTCGCGGTACTTTTTTATTTTCCGACTGATGTAATACGCTATGCCCGCAATGGCTGTCAGCCCTGCGGCAACCTCCAGGATCAGAAGATAATTGAATCCGCTGCCGGCTCCGTCCGGATGTTCCAGACCGATCAGTACATAGTGATTCTGGTCCGTCATATACGCGTAAACCATTCCGTCTTCCCGCCTTGTCTCCAGCGGTGTGACCGCATTGTTTCCATCGATGCTGGCGATGATTACCGCCGCGTTTTCGTATCCTTCCGGAATCGGGATGCCGATCTCTGTATCTCCGTCCGGGCGCACCGCCGTGCTTCCTGACATCAGGCGGATATCATAGGACGCCAGTATCGTGTAATCGTCGCCATAAAGCATTTTTACATTGTCCAGTTCCGCATTTGAATAATCCATTACTTCCGTTACCAGGCGCACATTGTCCGGCGCCGCGTCCCTGGCAAAAGAAGCCACGGTATAATATTCTTCTTCCTCCAGCTGGCGCATGCCCGCAGTATCAGAAGCATTCACCCTGCGCGCAAGGCCGGACGCGTCCGTATCGTGCAGTCCTTCCTCTGCCAGACGCTCTGCCTCCGCCTGTTTCATCTCCACTGCCGGGATGGTATCTACTTCATAGTAGAATTCAGACACATCGGACAGCTGCAGGTCTTCCCGGTACGCTACCGCTTTGACGGTAACAGTCCGGTTGACCGTGATGCCCTCTTCCGTATATTCCAGCAGACTTTCCATATTGTCCAGAGTCGGTTCCGTGCCGTCTGTCGAGTAGTAGATCACCGCGTCGGCAGTGTCCGTATACAGAGATACCACAGTGCCCGGATCCAGTACCGCGCCGTCTTCCCTGGAAGCGGTAGGCGCCGCGGCTTTCGACGCCGCCGTATACTGGAACGATGACACTTCACTGACTTCACCGTCCGCGGAAACCGCGATCGCGCGCAGGTTCGTGGTGCGGTCGATCAGGATAGGCTCTGTATAGAGACTGGAGCTTTCCGTCGGCGTGGTGCCGTCTGTAGTATAATAGATCTGGTCCCCGTTGGAGCTGAGGATTACCCGTGTCGCTATCGTCAGCGTTCCTCCGGACGGAGAAGCGGTCGGCGCGTTGGGCACTTCCTTGATACGATACATAAAGGAGACTACCGTCCCGGATACTCCGTCCACTCTGGCTACCGCCTTGATCGTAAACGTGCTCCCGGGAGTTCCCTGGATCGTCACCGTGGAACCTTCAATCCCGCTGTCGTCCGGAGAAGAGCCGTCCGTTGTATAGTAAATCGTCGCTCCGGTCACATCCGTCATCAGGTTGACCTTGGATCCATTGGATACCGAGCTTCCTGTCGGCACATCCGCCGTCACGCCTCCTGTGTTCGCGCTGAACTGATAAGTAAACGTAGCCACTTCACTGTCCGATTTCCCTTCCTGCCGCGCTACTGCCATGATCGTGATCTGCTCTCCCGCCGCGCCGTTAAGCGTCAGGGAACCTCCCTGTACCACCGCCGTGTTGCTAAGATCTGTCGGGTCGCTGCCGTCCATCGTATAGTAAATCGTCGCGCCGGACGCCGCGCTAAGATGCAGTACGGTTCCCCTTGATACGACTGTGCCGCTCTCGATAGACGCCGTCGGCGCGCCCAGGGTATCCATCAAAGCATAAGTAAACTCCGCCACCTCGCTGGCAACGCCGTCTTTGACAGCGATCGCCTTGATCGTGGTCGTCTGCGTGATCACAAAGGGCTGGCTTTCGTCAAACACCGGGCTGGACACCGTCGGATCCGCCGGTTCTTCCCCTCCGTATGCCACGGTATAATAGATCACCGCGTCTTCCGTACGGTTCCGCAGCACCACAGAAGTAGATGCGGAAACGCTGCCGGACGAGACACTGGCATACGGCGCCATCACATCTCCCGGATACGCAAATGTCAGATGCACTTCGCCGCTCAGAGCGAGCCCTGTCCTTGCCGCTACCGCCGTGATAGTAAAATATCCGCTGCTGCCTTCCGGCATGACGATGCCCTGGGTAGCGTCGTACAGCATGGTCGAAGAACCTTCCACGATCTGGAAACTGCCGTCTTCCAGTTCTTCCAGCTGCGGAGAAGTCCCGTCCGTCGTATAATAGATGGACGCGCCCCTGGTCAGGGTAGACAGCAGGATCTTCTCGCCGGGCACTACCTGCGCAGGCGACGCTGACGAAGTGGTCGGAACCGAAGTAGGCGCATCCGCCGCGTCCTTATCCGCGATATTGTAGATAAATGTACGGATCTCGCTGTCCAGCATGCCGTCCCGCACCGCCATTACACGTACTGTAAATGTCTCGCTGTAAGAGCCTTCCACAATGATTCCTGTGCTCGGATCATACGGCGTATCAGGCACTCCTGTGCTGTTGCCGATAGAATAATACAGCTCCGCTCCCTGCGTCGCGCTGGAGAACGAAAGAGAGGCTCCCATATCGATCTCCGTTCGTTCCAGATCTTCGCCGCCGGGCAGATAATAGGTGGACAGGGCCGCTTCCGGCGCGGAAACCTGCTGCTGCGGATTGACATTATATACATAAGTCGTCACCGCTCCCGGTTCCATATCTTCCATCAGATTTACCGCATAGACATAGACAAGCTGCGCATCTGACTCTTCATTGCGGATCACCGCTCCGTCGGCCTCGTCATATACGGTCACTTCATCGGACGACACTCTGTACCATCTGCTGCCGTTCTGGAAATAGGTGTAACCGCCGCTCACGCCGCCGTCTGCCATCCCGCTGACCAGCGAAGCGTCTGTCACTCTCTCTATCGTAAACGGTGCGTAGCTCCCGCCGGACGCCAGATAGATAATCCTCGCGCCGGAGGTCTGAGAGGACAGGTTCACCACCTCGCCCGCGTCGATCGAATACGCGCCGCCCGCATCCGGCGGCGTACCCTCTTCGGTGGAAGAACCGGTATTCGGCGATATCCGGATTCCGTCGCAGCTGTCCCCTGCTGTAAAGGTATATTCTGCAACCGCGCTGTAACTGCTGTCCGAATATCTTGCCCTGGTGTAGACATACACGGTCGAACCGGAAGCAGCCAGCTGCGGCTTATCGGCCTCATTGTAATCGCTCCAGGTATGGCTTTCGCTCTCGCTGGACCGGATCTCATACTGGAGAGTCACGCCGTCTCTGTTGCTGCCGAGGGATAATACATCCCCGGGCACAACGGTCGCCCCCTCTTCCAGCACCGTCCCTGTCTCCGGGATCAGCGCCTGCGCGGAGATCTGCGTACGCGGGCCGACCTGAATCGGTCCGTAACAGTAAACAGCATCATTATAATTCTCTTTTGACACCTGCAAATACAAATATACCGTCGTTGTCTCAGCATAATCCGGGAGTGTCATACTGCCGGCGTATTCACTGCTGCCTTCCATCAGACCGGAAATATCACCGCCGGTATAACGTCCGCTGTACTTTCCACTATGACTTTCATCCGTCATGTCCCATTCACCGGCAACCGGTTCCGATGTGGAGAATAGATACCGCAGCGTATACCCCCCTTCCATTCCGCTGATATCCGCTCTCAGATCGCTTCCGCTTTCGTAAACATTTCCTTCTTGCAGACTCTGGTAATCCTCCCTCGATCCGTCCTCCTGATAACCTCCGGAAATTGTCACATCGGGTTTCAGCAAAGGTTCGCGGGAATCAGCATTATATGCGGGAGACGAAATCGTGGGATATATATATCCTTGAATCATCGGAGTCAGCCAGTATTGAACCGTCTCCGCATCAAACGGAAGCTGAGCCGTCTGATTTGTTATATTTGCCGTTTCAGACCCTTCTGTTGGAATTCCATTCGTATTAAGATAGTAAATACTTCCATTCACTACCGTTTCAAAAGTCAATTCAATGACATCCGAGCCATCGTCCATACGCACAACATTCCACCCAATGCTATCAGCTTCATATGGGTTCTGAGCAGGGTTATTGCTATGTGGGAAAACCGTCGCTTGGTCCTCTTTCGGTATATCCTGTATATAATGGTAAAATCCATCCGTTGAATACAAATTCAGCAATGTATAATACCCGCTCCGGCCAAGTTCCACTTCAACTTCAGAATCGGCCAGATCATTAGCCGCAACATACAGCGTAGGATCCGACGACTCCGACATCGATTTTCTCGCCTCGTAAGCGACATAATATGTCAGATTCTGATTCGTTTTCGGCTCTGCAACAGACACCGTAAAGCTACCGCTTCCATCCTCGCTTCCATCCTGATCAGCCGTTACATCACCTCGGTCAAATTCAGCCTCAGAAACGACCAGCCATGACAGATCCAATACTGTCTCTTCTGATCCACTACTTGTATAGTGGGTGAAAGACTTCCAATTGGCACCATCTGCATTTGCCAGCTGATATCCCGAGTTAATGTTGTAAAAAACTTGATCTTCTGATGTAACTCCTGAAGCACCTTCCGCCAGTATCAGAGAATTTTTCAGATTAATCGTTATATCGTCTTCTATATTTGCCACTACCGTTCGGAAACTGCCTGTGTGGCTGCCACTACCCGTGGCAGAAAGCGATTTTATTATATAGAGATCAGAAACTTCTGCCCCGCTCTGGCCCTGACCCATAATCCCGCCGACAGCCAGCACAGCGCCATTTTCCGCCGCAGTGTCTACCGTGCCATTTAAGGAAAGGTTCTGTTTCACCTCTGTGATGCTGCCGGAACTGGTGCCGGCGATGACGCCGGTGTAGAGGTTGTTGCCGGAGTTTTTAGTTAAATTGGTCGGCTGTGGATCATCATTCCCGTAATTAGGTTCACTATATTGCCCTTCTTCTTTCTGGTCTTCTATAATGTCCAAACTCTCATAATCAACATATTGATAACTATTTGTGTTTCCATAAATATCTGTACATTCACCAGTAATCATTCCTGTGGATGCAGTCAAAGTTAGCGGAACATTTTCGTTGCCTAACGTCGACACAGTATAAGCCCCCGTTAACGCTATATTTTCTCCTGCATTTAATGTTCCATTTGACGCGGGATCTTCAAAAACATTCCACGTTATAGTCCCTGTAATTCCCGTACCCGAAATAGTCCCTGTAATTCCCTGCTCAACCTGTGCAATAACGATTTCCTTGTCTGTCTGAGCGTTTCCAACCGCACTTGTCCATGTATTTTCAAGGGTCAACGTATAATTAATCTGGTCTCCCACAAAATAATTTGTTTGACCTGTAGACAATGTCCATTCTAAATCTCCAGTTTTGCCAGATACACTTGTTGAACCTCCTGGTGAAATCACTTGCGTACTCACGGGACTGGTACTTGTGGTTTTATCGGTTGACTCAGTATAACTTACAGTAAATTTTGGAGTTACGGTCTCTGATGATTGTGGACTATAAGTACATATAAAAGTCTGAGATTCATTACCTTCTAATTCAAAATTTCTAGCATCTATAATGACCGTTCCACCATCAACCTCTATATCCATTCCGTTAATATCCGATGTCAAACTAATACCTGAAATCTGCTGATCGCTGTTATTTTCAACAGTGACTGTAAATGTATTATTATTTGCGTCATTCCTCACTGCGGATACCGCAAGACTGCCTACCTCCGTTGGTTGCGTAGATACAAAAACTGTTTTTGAATATTGAACATTTTGTTCCCAATCCGCCGTAAACTCAATACTAAAATTATCTCCTGATGAGTTAGCGTTTACAGAATATGTAAATTTCTTAGTTTCACCTTGCGTAAGCGAAAAACCATCATAATCATCGCCGCCTTCTACGGCGGTCCAGTACCCTCCGTTTACACTAGCCCCCAAAACAATATTGTCAATTTGTGCTTGTGAATTGTTTTTTACTGCCACATTGTACGTTATTGTTCCATCTGCATCGACATACTCTGGCGCCGTCACTGTTATTTGTAATTCATTGTCACCTGTATTAATGTTAACTGTTTGCTCACCCGGTGCATAAACTTTTACCTGATCATTAGTAGCAGTTACGCTTTCATCAGACGCCTTCATTTCCGTGCCCCGAGTAACCTCATAATAAAAATATTGGGAGCGAGAACCTGTTTTGCTTTCCTGATAGGTAACAGAAGACGCTTTTTGTATGACTGTCAGATTTTCGCCACACACCTCCACCTTTGATACCGTTGCCCCTGATGAAAGTGTCCCACATAAGATTCCAAAAAAGTCCGTCGACGGTTCCGAAAGATTATATGTAACTGTTTCCGTTACTTCTTGATCCTTTTCATCTCTTTTATACTCTGTATAGATCCTGCCTTCTTCAGGCCGTTCATCCGTAAGTGTTCCATCATTTAACACATACCACGACTTCGAAGCATCTAATTTTTTTGCAAATTCGCTTTCATTTGGATTAGTATTTACGCTTGACAATATCGCATCCTGGTATGATGCTGACGGTTCTGCGCCATATGTCAGCTCTGTAGCCGCCTGAGTATCGCTATGTTCTACTATTGAAGTCCTTGTATATGATGCATCATTGTCTGTGATATTAATAATTAAATTCTGTACAATCGCCTCACCTTCAATTGTTCCGAACAAAATACCTTCCGATACATCTTCTTCACTTGTACTGGTGCTTTCAAGATTAACATTCTCTATCGTCAACACATGTCCATCGCCATCAAAGGTTCCTGCAAAACTCCCGTCAGCCGCATCTGTTCCGGTAAAGGAGACCGTCAGGTCACTTTCCAGACGAAATATTTTATTTTCAGTCTCCCCTCCTGAAGCACCTCTTAAAGCACTTAAATCCGCTTGCGTTTTAATCAAATATGCGCCATTCTCAAAATCAAAATTATAATTTTCTCCCCCAAGCGTAATCTCTTCCGCTCTCACTCCGTTTCCCACACTCAGCGCCAGCGCCGCACCGGCCAGCGCCAGCAGGAGCGTGCCCGCTGCCGCATACTTTGTACTCCTTTTCTGCCACCATGTTTTGACCCGACTTCCGATCCTCATCCGTGCGCCTCCCGTTTTCTATAAAAATGCGTCTGCCAGCTCTTTCTGGGAAGAACTGAAATTCTTGCCTTGTTTTCCATATTCATTGCGGATGCCGTCCAGGATGTGACGCATCCCCACCGATGTGTCCTCCGCCCTTGCCAGGAGCGCCGCGTGCATTGCCGCGTTTTTGATCGACGCTCCGGACAGTTCAAATGCCTGCGCCAGCATCCGGCAGTCTACCTCCGGAGATACCGGCGTATGTTCCGGGAAGATCCCTTCCCAGAGTTCTGTCCTCAGATCCGTATCCGGCATGGGGAAATGCACCATATAGGAGATTCTCCTGCGGAACGCATCGTCGAAATTCTGCAAAAGGTTCGTCGCCAGGATGGAGACGCCCCCGTACTGTTCGATCCGCTGCAGCAGGTAAGCCGTCTCCGCGTTGGAATAGCGGTCCTGCGCGTCGGATACGTCGCTTCGTTTGGTAAAGATCGCATCCGCCTCGTCAAAGAGCAGGATGCAGTCGCATTTGTCGGCTTCGTCGAAAACCCTGCCGATATTCTTCTGGGTTTCCCCGATGTATTTGCTGATGAGCTGGGACAGATCCACCCGATAAAGGGGCATCCCCAGTTCACCCGCGAGAACCTGTGCCGCCATGGTCTTTCCTGTGCCCGGCGCGCCGTAGAACAGAACCGAGATCCCGTTCCCATAGGAAAATTTGTCTCCGAATCCCCACTGCTCCATCACCTCTTCTCTGGAAGAGATCATGGCGCACAATTTTTTCAGAAGCTCCATCTGCGCGCCGGGGAGCTTCAGCTCCGCGAAGGTGCGGTTTGCCGCCAGCAGATTCAGCCGGGCGGAGACCGGCGTTCTCAGCAGACATTCCCGGTCTGCGCTTCCCAGCTCCAGCTCTGCCCGTATATTATGCAGATATCTCAGAAATGCCCCCGTGGGAAGCTGTCTGCCCGTAATCTGATGTATGGACACGTCTTCCGGCAGACGCTCTGTCAGATCTCCCAGTACATCCTGCGCTATCCGAAGCTTCAGCTGACGGTCCGGACGGGAGAGCGTGCGCTCCACCACCGCGCAGCCTGCCCCCTCGGCCAGCTCCCGGTCCTTATCTTTCAGTATCCCGAAAGCGCCGAAGCACGCCGTGAATTCTTCCAGCAGGTCTTCCCGTATCTCTTTGTCCAGCCGGACGCAGGGAAACGCATCATAGAGACGCACGCACAGAACCCCCGCATTCATATTGCGGGGCGTATTCCGGAATGTGCCTCCCTCCGTCAGGAGCAGCGGCGTCTGCTGGGCTGCGCAGATCTGTTCCATCAGATACTGTCTGCCGCTTCCCGGCTCTGCGCTGATGCAGAAAGCCCGGATCTCCCCCTCCGATACCGGAAGCGCCAGAAACGCCGCGGCGTCTTCCATCACCGATTCATTTCCATAGACAGTACCGACAGACGGGAAATACAGCCGCATGCCCTCCGGCAGATCCGGCGCGCGGCCTTCCAGCCATCCATATACTACCGGAGACAAAGCGGCATAACCGCCGTCCACCAGGATCCATGGCGGGAGCCGGTCCATGCTCCCTGCTGCCCCTTCCTGGAGTTCTGTAAGAGTGGAACGCAGAGCAGCCATCTCCATCCCTGCTTCCCCGGCAGCTTTCAGCGCCCAGAGCGCGCACAGAAGTACCCGCTCCACCGAATCCGCTTCCAGTAAAGAAAGGGCTTCCGTCCAGGGCAGGAATGTCCCGGTCTGGTCCGCCTCTTCCGTGATCTCCGAAAGGGCGCGTTCCAGTACCTCCCGGCGCGTGCCCGCGTCCGAGCGGCTTCTGGCAAAATCCATGCCTGTTTTTTTGATTCTGCGGTTCAGTACTTCTGTGTAGTTCATCTTTTTTACCTTTCTTCCGCGGCAGTTTCCCGGTCTTTGTTTGCGCGGGTAAACGTCTCTTTCGCAATATCATAACCGGCTCCCATCTCGACAATGGTATCTCCGATCACGCCTTCATCAAACGGTTCTCCGTCCGCGCACGCCACTGTGGTTCTGTACTGTACTACGGCAGCGTCGCTGCCGTCGACTTTCCCATAAAAATAATGACCCACCCTTACGGTTCGATTCAGCTGGTTGATCAGTGTCAGGATCTCCAGGTCACTCATGCTGGAAAATTCCGCTTCAATCTGTGTATAGAAAATCAGATATTTTGTCAGTCTCTGCTCTGTGTCATCCAGATTCAGAAAATATCCCGCTGCCACATGCAGATCCTCAGGCCGGATCTCCCCTTCCCTCCCCGCATCTTCCACGCTTGGCAGGCATACCAGCAAAGACGGCTCCTCTGTCAGTTTCCCCGGCGGAAGAATCTCTGCAGCAATCTCCACACTGTCAAGAAACTCTTTCAGTCTTTCAAACTCTTCTGTCTTTTCCTCAATTGTAAAACTCATACTTTCAGTCCTCCCGTCAGTCATCCTGTCCGAATGCTCCGGCAATCTTTTCTTTCAGCCTGCTTTTGTCCGGAGCCTTGACCAAAGACGACATTTTGGCATCAAGTCCTCTGCGCAGCACCGAATGCAGATGTTCTACGTTCCGTCCCTGGCGGATCACCGCTTTCGCATCTGTCGCCATAAGAGCCGGTTTATCCAGAAACTTATTGTCGGTGCCCATGACCGGAGAATTTCCTACTTCCGTCATCCGCTCGACAATAGAGATCGCCATATCCTCACGGGTCGTCGCTTTATTATCCTCCGTCCCGATCAGAGTCCGAATCTTCTTATATGTACCGGAACCCAGTTCCCTCGCCTGTTCATAGCTGCTTCCGGCAAGTCCGGTGGCCATTCCCGCCGCAATCAGCGACGCGCCTACCGGCGCTCCCACCGCGCTCAGACAGCAGATTTCTCCCGACAGCTTCAATCCGTTAGCGACGATGGAGGCCGCTCCCGTTCCTATGCTCTCCAGATTATGCATAAGGGCTTTTACCATCTTCTTATGAGACTTATCCACTTCACGGTACTCTTCCATCATTTCCATAGCTTCCAGTTCACGCTTTTTACTTTTTTCTTCCGCGCTGCTGCCCCGGATGTTCTGAATCCTGGTGCTAAGCCCATATTGCGCGTTCCGGGCGTAACTGTCGTTCCGGGAGCGGAGATCCGCGCGTCCGACTCTCTGTATAGCAGGATCATCCGCCGCCACTTTTTCCATCAGAGCCCTCCGTTTGGCATCTATATCCGTCCCCCTGAGATGGTACCATTTTTCATCTATCGTATATGCCGCTTCCGCTCTTGCGTCGGTCGCCCTGCCCGCACTGGAATATTTCACTTTCTTTTCCTGTATCCGGTTATAGATACGGTTGCGGTCCCGGCGCATCTGTTCCACATGAACCGAACTGGTGATCATATCCATGACATCCACAATCATAGCCGCCCCATCCGTACACAGACCTGCAATAGAATTAAAAAACGGAATCATTTTTGACCATGGTCCGAACGCCCCAAAAAAACCGCTAATAATATCAACCAGTTCATGCATGATGCTTCTCGCCATCTTCCATCCTTCCTGGCTGTCTATAATCGGAGCCTCCGTCTGCCCGCTCTTTCTCCTGAAGAACTGTATAATACTAACTATACCTTTAATCGTCTTCATAACTGTAGAGACTCCTCCGAGAACTGCAGCCGTCAGTCCTGCGTCGCTGGTATCCGCTTCCAGGAGATCCCTTACTACGATGTCCATATCCTGTATATCCGAAGCATCCGCTCCGATTCCGCTGGCTCCGCCGCCTGTATCCAAAGCACCGGTTAATTTGTCATAGACCGTCTCCAGACCCGCCTTCCAACTGGAAAAAGCCTCCTGTACAGATGTTTTGACGGTAGAGGGAAGAGAACGCAGTTTTTCCTTCATTACCTCTCCCACGGTCTTATTGCCGGAACTGCCCCCCTGCGGCTGTGTCTGCGTCTGGTTCTGTGCCTGCGGCTGTGTCTGTCCTGTGGCGCCCGGCAGAAAACCTGTTCCTTCCTGCATATTTTTCACTTTTCCGATCAGTTGCTCCAGTGAACTTCCCTTCTTTCCTGCGATCAGGGTACTATATTCATCCAGCTTTTTCTGCCTGGAGGCGCCGGGTATCTTTCCTTTCAGCAAAGTAATCTCAGCCTCCACCGCCGCTTTCGCTTTATCAATATTTTCTGACGGCAGCGCGTACTCACTTCTGCGCAGCTGATCCAGCGCCCGCAGCTGGGATTCATAACTGGCCAGCTGAGACTGCGCTTCATCCGCTCTCAGATCCGTTCTCTGGTTCAGTTCCCGGAGCCTCGTCTCCATATTCCTGTACTGATCCGCCATCTTATGCTTTTTATCCCGGTCTATACGCTGTTTGGCCTTTTCTTTGTCGCTGACCGCTTTGGCATACAGTCTGCTGATACCCTTATCGCTCTCCATGCCGTCGCTTTGTATCCGGGCATGCAGATTTTCCAGCGTACGTTCGCTGTTTTTAAAACTGCCATCATCTTCTTTTTTGTTATATCCGGACAGCTGAACCACGATATTTTTCAGACTGTTCTGAATCTCTGCCCTTCCGATCCGTCGGCTGGCTGCTTTCAACGCTTCCTCCGCCCTTTCCTTCGCACTGGCCGCGGAAGGCGCTGATCCTGCCGCCCGGGAACTGATTCTGAACTGTTCCATCAGCCGGTCATACGCAGGCCGGTCAGCAGCCCCTTTCAGCTGCTTCACCATCCCCGGAATCGCATTCAGCTGATTAAGCGCCCGGGCCTCTTCGGCCTGTCTCTCCTGCTCTTCCCTGGAAATACTTTGAGCCCTTGCAGCGTTGCCTGCAGATGTCTGTGTCTGTCCATTCTGCTGCTGATTCTGTGTCGTATTTCCCTGTGAATCTGGCTGCACTCTTTCTTTTTTCTTTCCAAAAGGCCACATGTCTATTCCTCCTCCATCAAATAATAATATGGTCCGAAATCCTTGGGGATTAATGTTTTCCCTGTCTTTGCCATCTCTCTTTTAACTGCCGTCAGGATATGTTTCATTCCCACCGGGACCTGCTCTCCTGCTGCCAAAAATGCAGCCGCAACCGCCACATTTTTGATCTGACTTCCGGAGAATTTCATTTCTTCCGCAAGATAATCCAAGTCAAGTTCCTCTTTCGGCACATGATCCGGAAAAACTTTCTCCCAGATTTCCCTGCGCCGGACTGCGTCCGTGAACGGGAATTCAATGATGAACTTAAATCTGCGCAAAAAAGCATTATCAAAATTCTGCAGCAGATTTGTAGCAAGAATGATAATTCCTTCATACTCTTCGATTTTCTGGAGCAGATATGCCGTACTCGCGTTTGCATATTTGTCGTTAGAATCTTTCTGATCCGTCCTTTTCCCAAAAAGAACGTCCGCCTCATCAAAGAACAGGATACTCTGGCTTTTTTTCGCCTGTTCAAATATATTTCCCAGTTTCTTCTCCGATTCCCCTACATATTTGGACAGTACGCCCGCCATATCCACTTTGTAGAGTTCCAGATTCAGCACGTTGGCGATCACCTGGGCGCCCATTGTCTTGCCGGTTCCCGGAGGTCCGTAAAAAAGCAGAGAAAGACCTTTTCCATAAGCCAGTTTTTCCTCAAATCCCCAGCGATGATACACCTGATGATGATAGATGACCTGATCACACGCATCTTTCAGCATCTTTTTCTGCGGTTCCGGCAATACCAGGTCATCCCATGTATATTGCGCCCGGATACGAACCGCGTCATTTCCCAGCCGGTGATCCAGCTGGCTTCTGCATGCTTCCATCAGCCACCGCTCCTGCGGCCCGCTTTCCTCAAGCCAAAGCCTGCTCCGGTACTCATCCACACAGGTACGGATACATCCTGCTGATAATATGTATTTATCGGCAAAAAATTCCACGTCCATCCCTTCCGGGATCTCCTCTTCCCTCAGCCAGGTTTTCCAAAGCACAATTCGCTCTTCCGTCGTTGTTTCAGGCAAAGAAATTTTCCATATTCTGCGGCTTCCTTCCTGAATACGGAGGTTCCATCTGTATCTGGAAGTCAGGAACAGCATTCCATTCCAGGACTGAAGTCCCCACAGAACCTTTTCTGTTAATTTATGGTCTACTTTGTCCTCTTCCCGATCCTTTTCCAGATCATAAACACAAACCGCCGCATTTCCCTGCAAAATAGCTTCCCGCATAATCCTTTTCAGGATTTTCCGAAATGTCTCCGGAGCTTCCGGCAAACGGCTGCTGTCTGCGAAAAGAATTTGTCTGCCATGTTTTTCACAAAACTTTTCCGCCTGAAATTTCTTTCCTGCGCCAAATTCTCCATGCAGAAAGACTGCCATATGATCCTGGTCGCGCACATAGATGCGATCCAGACACTCCGCCGCTTTTTGATGGATCAGCAGCTCCTTTCCTGCCGTTTTGGCCGTACCATATTGAACAATACCTTCCAACGCGCCGTCTATGCTGTCCATATCCTGGAGGAAAGCCATAATCCTGTAATCCAGCTTCAGCTCCGATTCAAAATACCCCTCCAGGATCTGCGTAGTCGGAACACCATATATATCATCCAGCCCCGCAAACAAAAGCGCCAGCTTTTCCCACTGTTCCACACACTGCTGCTGAAGTCTCTGCCTTTCTGACGCCTGTCCGCTATAAAGCCGGATACACAGACTAAATGTCGGCATTCTGCCGCTGATCTTTTCTGTCAGACTTGCATACAGCAGTCCCATATTATGATCCAGTTCACAGACTAACGCATTCAAAACAAGAAACGACTCAAAATCATCCAAACCAAAAATATAGAAAAGATATTCCGGTGCGATTATACTTCCGCTGCGCAGACTCCTTCTTCCGCATTCCCGAAAAGCAAGAAAGCGATTCCTCCACGTATTCAGGTCCTCGTCATCTCCGTTGCTGTCCTTCAGCAGAGAAAATATTTCTTCCCGGTAAACAGGCACTCCCCCGTTTCTTTTTAACAGCCCGTTTTCCGCCGCTTCTACCGATGTCCGGATATAATGTTCCGCAAATCCGCGCACGCACAGAAACATTGCTTCATAGTATTCTTTCTCGCTATGGAAGACATCCATATCTAATCTTTTCATTCCTCATCCTCCGGTGCGCCTTCCGCTGCCTCTTCTTCTGCCCTCGTCTCTTCCAATGTTTTTTTCCGTTCCCGATAATACTCGTCAATATCTTTCTTTTGGAAATCAAAGGCATAGTTTATCCGGCGCAGAAACGCCTTCGCTGCCGCTCCTTTGCGAACCAGTATTGTCTGAAGAAGGCTCTCCTTCATGAGACTGTCCGTGGCCTCGCGGCGCAGGAAACGAATCTCCGTGTTCATATTCTGAAGTTCTTCTTTCTGCTCCTGTTCTTGCGTAAATCCCATACTCCGTTCCCGGCTGCGCAGAGAACGGATCTCCGACTGAATCTCCTTCCTGCGTCCATACAGATTTTTCAGTTCTTCGCTTTCTTCCTCTCTGGAAAAAAACGGCAAAAGTTTCGCGGCTGTCTCCATATTCACCCGGCTCAGATAAGTCTTCACCGAACGGATCGACCAGGGTTTACGTTCCTTTTTCTCGATGAGGATGGACGACATCTCGTCTCTGCGGGATACATAGGCACGGTTTTCGTTATCTCCCTTCAGAAGGGAACGCATCCGGTATTCCCGCATTTCCTTTTGATACCGGCTTGCCACCGTATCATACCGGGACGTCTTCAGATTGGCGAACAGAAAAGTCCGCTCCCTGTTGGGATTGTATCCCAGCTGGATCGTGCCGAACAGATTATCCTGCTTCATCAGCCGGTCGCAGCCGAAGAGTCTCTCCGGCATACGGTCTTCATAATATCCTTCGATCTTCTGATGTTCCGCGAAATATTCTACCTTCACATGGCTTGCTGCCGTCAGACGGTCCATAGTTTCCCGGTAATGCGCAAGTTTTTTCCCTTCAAACTCCTGTTCATGCTCCAAGGCCGCACCCCCTCCGCCTCACACGTTCTCTGTTTTAAATTTTCCCACAAAAAAACAGGAAGCGCACTACCCGAACGGGCAGTCCTTCCTGTCTCTCAGATCAAATGATACTCCGACACCAGCTTGATCGCCTGGCTCCGGTTGCTCACATTCAATTTTTGATAAATATTTTTCAAATGATACTTCACCGTATTTTCCGAGACGCAGAGAGTTTTCGCGATCTCCGAGTTCTTCTCCCCCAGCGCCAGCAGACGCAGCACATCCATCTCATAGCTGGAAAAAGCCTGCATGGACGGTCCTTCTTTCTTCTTCAAATATCTGGGATAAAGCAGCATCTGCGCGCGCACTGCCGATAACATCGACCGGAAATAAGCGTCGTTTTCTCCCGCGTCCTGCGGAGATATCTCCCTGAGAAGATCATACACCGCGCCTCCTTCATCCGCAAATACACGGATAAAATTATACCGGCGCGCCTGTTTCAAAGCTTCCGACAAGGGTTCCTTCCAGGACGGGTTTCCTTCCCGGTAAAAGGCGATCGCCTCCAGAATACGTATCTGTATTCCCAGATAAGACATGCCATATGTTCCCGCAAACTGCTTCAGCGACTGAAGGATCAGCCTTGCCATCATATATTTCTCTTCCCATATGTAGACACGGGCTTTCATCAGATAGCGATTATAGTAAAAAGTATAAAAACGGCCGCTTTCATCCGGAGCATGTTCTTTCATCCAGTGGTCTACCCGTTCCCTGTCGCCCCGCAGCAGATCATAGTAGACCCGGTGCGCCAGAAAATTTTCATAGTATAAGCCGTCTTCTTTCTCTTCATCCATCTGCCGGAGAAGGAATACATCGGCGCTCTCTGCCTGATTTCTGGCAGTCAGAAGATCTGCCAGCAGTACGCCGCACATATGCATCAGACGCTCATTTCCTCCCATCCGGGACTCCGACATGCTTTTGGATAGTTCATTCAGCGAACGGTCAAGCTGGTTATATTCATAGTACAGCTCTGCCAAAAGATAGCCGATCAGTCCGTTCGCCCGTTTTCCAAACAGTTTTTCCAGTTCTTTTTTGGGTTCTTCCTCTTTTTCCTGAAACAATACCCGGCCTGTAGCAAGTAATTCACAGTAATCCTTGTCCCCGTGCAGAATGGATACCTGATTGGGCATAAAATCCTCTATCCAGGAACATCCCGCCTCCATCCAGTATTCCCGCATCTTTTTCATATTTAGGAAAAAACTGTCGCTGTCTACCGGCCCCGGACGGCATATCTTCAGATAAATCCAGCATTTTTGAAGTTCTTTTAAATACCTGCCATCCTCGTACTCTCCCATCTGATCCGTCAGATACTGTTCGTATTTCTCCGCCGCATCCAGATTATCCAATATTGCCTCCAACATGGCTCCTGCACAGATCAGCCTGGGATATTGCCGGATATAGGCCGGAGAAATTTTCAGAAAATAATCTTCCAACAGAACAAAATCTGTATAAGAAGCATGGTGTTCCAGAAAGCGATTCAGGAGATCTGCCATCTGTTCTTCATCCTTTAACAAAGAAGCAAATCTGAGCGCGGCCAGTTCATCCTTCTTTTCTTTAAAATAAGTCATAGCTCTCCGATAGAGATCCAGATGCTCCTCCAAATCCAGATATTTCGTAATAATCCGATTCAAAAAGGTTCCAAACAAAGGAGAAAAACGATAGCAGTCCTTTCCACAGGGTTCTATCACGCTTCCGCATTCCAGCAGATACCGGAGCAGCTGCTCAGCTTCAGGATGTGTAATCTTCAGCATATATTCCAGCAGTTCCGGCGTCAGCACTTCAAAACAGGACAATTCCAAAAGTCCTTCCTGAACTCCCAGAGGGAAAGCCCGGAAACGGGTTACATCCAGATAGCTAAATGTATCTTCCAGACACTGTTCCAGAACCGCCCTGGTATAACCTCTGTGGGAATTGCGCAGCGGATTTTCAAGCATATAAATACATAATGGTCTATTGTCCAAATCTTTTTCTATCTTTAAAAGCGTCTCATCGTCCAGCGGAAGTCCTTTCTTCCGGAAATATTCGCCTACTTCCCCCCTGGACGGCCTCAATTCCCGGACCCCGTAGGTAATCAGACTGCGGGAGGCCACGTGAATCAGCATGTCCTCCGGAACCGGAAGCTCGGAAGAAAAAAGGAAACGATCCTCTGTATTCCTCTCCTCCAATAATTTCCATATGTCCGCATTTATGCTCCGCCGCCGGAACTCTTCCAGCCGCGGAATAATAATCAGTCTTCCCCTTCTGCATGTATTTCGCGAGGACCGGCAAAGTTCTTCATCTTTCTCTTCTTCCAGCCAGTAAACCTGGTAATCCTTTACATGTGCACGATAATCCTGCAGGAACGTGTACTTTCCCCATCCGGACGGCGCCTGCAGGTAAATAATATCATACCTTTTCAGGTCACGGTCCAGTTGTCCCATCAGCCTGCGATTTTCAATATGTATCTCTTCCCGCGTCTCTCCTGCCATGTCCCCCGCTCCCCTGCTGTCGTGAATTTAAACTGTTTACAGAATATCAGTTCGGGAATTTCAAGACAAGCGATGTTGCCCAAGCGGCTCACAATGTTTCCCAAATGGTAAAGTAAACTGCCAAACCATCTCTGATTCTCATTATCTCTGCTTTCTGCCGGTATACTCCTCCGTCGTCCTGCCGCTGCATGTAATATCGTGTCAATATTATATCGAAAAGCATAACGAAATACTATTACCCGTTTCGCCCTCCAAAATGGATGATGCCTGCGGAGTCCCCGCAGGCATCGCCACTATTGCAGCATATATTTTTTCAGTTCTTTCCGTTTCTCCACATTTAGTTTTTTCATCGCCTCAGAGATATGACTTTTCACCGTATTCACTGAAATATTCAGATGTTCGGCAATTTCTTGATTGGTCCAGTTCCGGGCTGCCAGCATCGCTATGGCAAATTCCGTGGTAGTCAGGTCATCAGCGACATCATGTCCCGTAAGAGGATTGTGAACTCTACGCCATCCGGAAGAGAAACGGTAGGTAATATCAATAATCCTTTTAAAATCTTCCGGCCATTCCGGTTTGATAACCGCTTCCAGCATTGCTCCCAAAAGGCCGTGATGCTCTCCGAACCCCTCGATAAGATCATCGGGACGGGCCAGCTCCCATGCGGAGAGCAGATGCGCTTTCGCCCTTTCCATCTGTTTCAGGCTCATATAATCCATCACCGCCACCAAATGCAGATAAATGCAGGGAATCGGATAGTCTGCCGCCCCCATGGCAAGAGCGGCCTCTACGATTCCGACGCTGTGGCTGTATTCCTCTTTCAGATAGAGATAATGCGCCTGCACATACAGCGCAAATGCCCTGAGGCCGTAAGGCAGCGCAGGAAGAAAACGCTCTATCTCCGGCAGTTCCTCAGGCAGAGGCAGATGAAGCAGCACCGCTCCGGCAGCCGTAACAAAGGCTGCAGCCGCGCGAAACTGAGGTGCCTTTCTTCCCGCAGCGACAAGAGATGTATTTAATTCTTCCAGCGCAAGCTGCACCTGCCGGATCTGCCCTAAAGAAAGATTCGCATAAGCGCAGATGAGGCAGGCAGACAGCCGTGCTCCCATATCCTGACTGGTAAGGTAAGCTTTTGCCTCTTCCGCTGCTTCTTTCGCTTGTCCGCTGAAGTAATGGTATTCTGCCAGCGCAATGTCCCTCCGGGGGCCCGGGTCCATTCTCTCCACAGTTTGCCGGCAGCATCCCGGAACAAACGCCGTGTTCATCAATGGCATAAGATTAACATCATTCCACAGTCCGCCGGAAGGATCAATAGTTCCTGTCTCTGTCTGAAGCCGTACTTTCCGTGGATCTCCCGGTTTTTCCGCTCCTGCGGGAATAGCCCAGGATCTTCCGATCCGCTGCGCGCCCAATATACGTCCATCAGAACAATATTGATTCACTCTTCGTTCCGATACATTCCACTTTTCTGCTGCTTCCCGGATGGATATATATTCTTCCATTCCACCACCGCCTTCCAATTTTTATTTTCGTCCACGCATATTTTTCCGTTAGTATTATATACGAAATCCTCCGGAGTTTCAATTTTCATGCGCCGCAGCTCCCGGCAGCAAAATGATCCGCCACTTGATTGAATCCGCTAATTAATGTATGATATCAAAGAAGATGAGGCGGAAAATGCCGCCCCGTCAAGGAGGCATCTATGAATATTGCGGTCATTGACGACAATCTGGAGGAACGTTTTTTTCTCCGCGGTCTGTTAGAGCAGGCTGCCAGAAAATCTGATCTTTTAATCAGTATAAATGAATACAGCAGCGCAGACACATTTTTAAAAAGTTTTGAACCTGAACTTTTTGATCTTTGTTTCATGGATATTTTTATGAGCGGAACAAGCGGCATGGAAGCAGTACGTCTTCTTCGTGAAACAGACAAAGACTGCTTTGTCGTATTTCTCACTAACAGCCCGGACTATGTCTATGAAGGCTATGAAGTCAACGCTTTCCGGTATCTGCTTAAACCCGTCAAAGAAGAGGTGGTACAGCAGATATTAAAACTGTGCACGGAGCAGACTGACCGGATCAGGAAAAGGCTGACTGTTTCCATCAACAAAAAAAATCTGGAAATTCCTTACGGAAAAATCCTCTATGTCATGTCTGCAGGAAAATCTGTAGAACTTCATCTGGAAAATGAGATCCTGAGTCTTTCCGCAAGACACACCTTTTCGCGGACCGTAGCTCCGCTGCTCACAGATTCCCGTTTTCTGACCTGCGGGAGGGGAATCGTAGTAAATCTTCATCATGTGAAAGAATTGCTGAAAGATTCTTTTTTGATGCAGAACGGAGATCGGCTTCCTGTCAGCCGAAGACTTTATGCATCTGTCAACGATACCTATATGGACTATCAATTTGATCATTTGTCATAGAAAAGGATGTGCAAAATGAAGGCTGAGAAAAAATTACTTTTGATTATCCTTCTGATATTTTCAGTTTTATGGGCATCAGATTCTGCACAGGCACTTGCTGCGGAAACAGCGGCAGAAGATCCGGACACAGCATCCTGTACCGCGGAGCATTACATAACCGGTATTCTCAACGAAACAGCGCTTCAGTCCTGGCGCGAGGAAAACTATGATACAACTCAGGCTGATTTGATTCTGGATAATCTGTCCAGCGTATTATCTACTATAGTAAGAGGGTATGTAGATCATACGGACACCAAAATACCTCTTGATATTTCTCTGGACAGCCATGGCGCAGATTTTTCAGTGGCTGGAAACTATACGGTTACTGTTACAATCCTGGCTCCTGAAAACTACTGTTTCGCAGAAGGTGTTCTGCGGGAATTTACGATTCCGGTTCAGATCAACGACGTTTCCCAGCCGGTCATAATTACCTCTCTTCTTAATCAGCAGATAGTTGACAGACAATATTTGGTTCCCACAGACGGAGCGGCAGAATGGGAAGACAGCTTCAATATTTTAAAGCAATATTTAAGCAGCCGCCTCTGCGGATATGATTCGAACGGGACCGAAGCCCGCCTGGAACTGGTCTCCTTTGATACCAGCGCCCTTGATTTATCTGTACCCGGCGACTACATCATCACCGCAGAATTGAAAGCATCGGAATCAAATCCTTTTCCTGTTATTTTGTCGGAAGATCTGCAGACATTGAAAATTCGTGTTAAAGTCAGCCGTCCCGCAGATTTTGAGCTTGCGATTCGAAGTATTTTCCCGGATTCTGTACAGTTTTCCTATCTGGCAGATTATTATCCCCAAGTACAGGTTTACTATCTGGAAAGCGATGAAGCTCTCTCGGAAGACGACCTTTCCTTCTCCGCTTTTCAGCCGTATCCGGATGAGGGAGCTGTTTTCACGTCCAACGGATTGTTTTTTATATCCCGGGAAACATTGGTATTAAATCGCAACTATTACTTTTGTCTGTACGACGGCATTCAGCATTCTGTTATTGTCCATGTGATCAACGATGGCACTTCCGTTTCTTACGCCTATACAGGCGGGGACCGGGACGGCGGAGACACAGACGGCAACCGTCCTTCGAACTCTCCGGAGGAAGAACTGCCTCCTTCGGATCCGTCCGAAGAACCTTCCGAACCTTCTGAGCCATCCGAGCCGTCTGGACCTTCTGGCTCCACCGGATCTTCCGCCTCCGAGCCTGATACTGATCCGGGAAAGAACAGCGGAAAGGGATCTGGATCCGGCGATCATGACAATGCCGTCAGCAATGGCAATAACGGATCCTCCGAAACTCCCGGCAGCAGCCCGGACTCCGTATCTTACTCCGAATCCGACATCCATTCCGCAGTCGGCGCCGGTTCTTCCGAAAAAGCAGACGGCGATGCGGACTCCGATAACGGGGAAGGTTTTACAGTATCTCAGATTCAGAGACTGCTGGAAAGCGGTTCCGGCAGTCTGCGTATTTCCGAAGATGGACTTTTGGTCATTTTCCCGGACAATATTCTGTCCGAATTGTCACTGGAAGACTCTGATCTGCTGAATGTCAGGCTGCAGTGGATCAGCGACACTTCTTTTGATTTACAGCTTCTGATTAACGGCAGTTCCATCGATCACATTCCTGCCGTCACTCTGATGGTGCCTTATCAGCCATCAGCAGCGGAATCATCCGCGGATCTGCTCAATGAATCCGGCGAAACAGTCTCAAAAGGCGTCTGCGATCCCGAAACCGGCATATGGACTTTCCAGATCAGAGAAACCGGGACTTTCACAATTCAGGAACAGTCTGCAGCTTTGCCTCCTGAAACAGCAACAAAGTCAACCGGCACGGATTCATCCGGACTTTCTCAGGAGTCTGCGGACATATCATTTCCAACGGATATATTCCTGGCAGTCTCTGCTTCCGCGCTGCTTCTGACCGGAAGTATCTGTCTGCGTCTGCTGAAATACAGGAAGGGGAGGAAGTCATGATGGTACATAGAGGAATCCGTCTCGTTTTTTGGGTTATTCTGAGCTTCCTGCTGTCATCGGCAGTCTGTATTACGCTGTATTTCCTCAACAATAAATATACAGACCCGGCCCCGCAGGCGGAAAACGGATATCTGGATCTGACGCAGGAAACGGAGGAAACATATCCTCTGCGTTTTCTGCGCGATGGATGGGCATTCTATCCGGATACGCTGTTGGGACCGGAAGATTTTAACGACGGCGCGCCGAAAGAATATATGGTTTATACCAGCATCGGAGATTTTACCCGTTTTGACCGTATGGGTACCCGGGAAACCCCTTTTGGATGCGGTACCTGGGTGCTGGATCTCTGGCTTCCGGAAACTGGAGACTACGCCCTGGAGCTTCCTGAAATCTTCAGCGCGTACCGGTTTTACGTCAATGACCGTCTGGTTCTGCAGACCGGCGATCCTGATCCCGAAACCTACACGCCCAAAACCCAGATCCGTACTGTTCATTTAAATGATTCCGGACATGTGCGTCTGATCCTGGCTGTCAGCAATTATACTCATTTTTACAGCGGCATGGTATACCCTCCGGCATTCGGCACATTACAGGCTGTCTTTCATTACCGGATCATGCAATCCCTGTCCGCAGCTTCCTGGGATATTTTCATCCTGATTCTTTTTGGTCTGATGCTTGGCGCGGCGTTTCGAATGCATCATACAAACGCGTTGCTTTTCGCGGCTTTATGTCTTGCCGCGGTGGGATATACCTCCTATCCGCTGATTCATCTTTTTAAACTGTCCATATTTCCCTGGTACGGGCTGGAAATTTTCTGCGGCTATTTGCTGATATTTCTTGCCGTAACGATCCAAAACCGTATCTGTATGCCGCCCCGCGTCTGTATCTGTGTCAGCCAGACAGTTTCTCTTGCATTCAGTCTCCTTGCGCTTGCATACGGCATGCTTTCACCCGTTTTGACTGTCTCTGTCATGCAGACATTTTCCTGGTTTTCGGCGGCAGTTAAACTCTTGGCGACAGCCTATCTCTTAGCTGCTTCTTTCTGGGGAATTTTTCAACGGCATCCGGAGAGCCGGATCCTTCTGTATGGGAACACCGCATACAGCGCCTTTTTCCTATGGGATCGTCTGCTGCCTGTCTACGAGCCTGTTTACGGGGGATGGTTTCCTGAACTGGGAATACAGATTCTGGTTGTATTCATCTTCTGTGCGCTGGCGGCGGATATTCTTCGGGCCTACTCTTTTCACCAGTCCTTTGCCGAATCGTACCGTCAGCTTTCCCGGCAGCTTGCCATTCAGAAAGCTCATTATCAGGAGCTGACCAGCCAGATTGAAGAGACGGTCCGTATCCGGCACGATCAGCGTCATCACCTGACTGTCATATCCACACTTCTGGAGGAGGGCAGGCTTTCTCAGGCGCAAAAGTATCTGTCAGAATATCAGTCCCGGCTGCATTTTAAAGAACGCACGGTTTTATGCCGCTGTCTGATGGTAGACACCATCCTGCAGTATTATAAAAAGCTCTGTGAGCAAAATCATATTCATTTTACAGTTCAGGCTGAACTCCCCCCGGAACTTCCTTTTTCCGACACCGATCTGACTATTTTATTCGGCAATCTGGTGGAAAATGCATATGAAGCCTGTCTCTCTTCTGATTCTGCGGCTCCGTCCATACATCTGAAGACCGCATATGAACATCAGAAATTTTACCTGCGTGTGGAAAATACTTTTTCCAACAAAATCCATACAGTCAATGGGAAATACCTGTCCGGAAAGCACGATGGAACAGGCATCGGTACAGAATCCGTCCGGGCAGTAGTAAAGCGTCTGGACGGACAAATCCGATTCCAGACGCTTTCCGATCATTTTCAGGTATCCGTGATCCTGCCCGCAGAACAGAAGATCCTTTAAAATCTTTTGATTTTCCTTGACGTGGTTTTTTCGAACTCTGTCTCCCTCACCTTCAGGCTGTATACTTTCTTGTACGCCGGTGCGCCCTGATTGTACTCATCAATCACCTGCTGCAGGGCGGCGGACACATCTTTGATGCGTTTCTTTTTTATGTAATCATAATCCGGATAGATTTCTGCTTCAATTACGCCGTCTTTCTCACGTACCAGAATCTCCTGTACCAGGCGGTGTTCGCCAATTTTGTTTTCCAGTTCCTCAGGCGACACATTTTCTCCGTTTTTGGTAATGATCAGATTTTTCTTACGGCCGGTAAGATAGACAAATCCATCCTCATCCGCATACCCCAGATCTCCGGTCTTGAGCCAGCCGTCTTCCAGGGTCTGAGCTGTCTCCTCCGGCATTTTATAATATCCCATCATGACGCTGCTGCCGCGCACCCAGAGCTCTTCGTCCACCGTTTTTGCCTCACAGTTGGGAAGCAGCTGACCTACAGATTCTTTACGAATGTTCCAGCTTACGGTAGTGCTGATCACAGGGGAGCATTCTGTCATACCGTACCCCTGAAGGATCGTGATTCCATACCGGTCAAACAAATCAATCATGGCCGGCGGCAGATAGGCTCCGCCGCTGCAGATAGTATGAAACTGTTTGCCGAACACCTGCCACTTTACCAGCTTTGGCGGCAGTCCTGATACTTCTTCCAGCTTCTTCGCCATGGTCTCGATCATCAATGGCACCATCAGGATCATATTAGGCTGAAACAGCTTGATATTCTTCACCACGCGAAGCAGAGAATCGTTAATACAGATTACCGATCCCAGAGAAATTCCTTTCAGAATATCCATACTCAGGCAATAGGCATGATGAATGGGAAGAACCGAAAGGATCACCGTCCTCGGCGGGATCTTCATATCCAGACAGGTGGCATTTTCTGCAAGATTCCGCTGTGTAAGCATGACGCCCTTGCTCTTTCCCGTGGTTCCCGATGTAAACATGATGGTACAGAGACTGTCCGGCTCCGGTTCGTACCCGAAAACACCTTCATGTTCCCGCAGAAGCTGCCGGAAAGACAAAGTTTCCTCATCGCTTTCTTCTTTCTGCATGGAGATTAAATACCGCAGTTTCGGGCACCGGCTTTTTACAATCTCCATCAGATCCTTTCGCAGTTCATCCGCTACCAGTACCGTGGCATCCGCCCGGTCTATCAGTTCACAGAGATCTTCAGCAGGAAGAGATACATCCAGCGGCACCGCCACGCTTCCGCTGTTTACCGTTCCAAAATAGGTGACGAGCCACGGATAAGAAGTCGCTCCTGTCACCGCTATATGGCTGCCTCTTTCTCCCAGCGCCTCCAGTGCGCAGGAAAAACTTTCGCTGTCCTGCTTCAGCTGACTGTAGGTTTTTGTCTCAATGATATTTTTCTTTATCTTATACCGGATCGCGTCTTCCGGTCCATAGACTTTCTCTGTATTTACAAGAATCTCCCGAATCGTTGAACAAAGCATGCGCTCTCTCCTTTACTCCTCTGCTTTTAATTTTTCCAGATAATCCGCCGCTTCCTGCACCGTACGGATATCCGCAGCCTCATGTTCATCGATTTCCACATCAAATTCGTCTTCCAGTTCTCCAAGCATGCTCATAAAATCAAAGGAAGTAAATCCCAGATCTTCCATAAAACGGGAATCCGGACGGACATTCTCAGGTTCCACCTCCACATAATTGCAGATTATATTCACCAACTGATCAAACATTTTTTCTTCCTCCCTATACCAGTTTAATAATCTCTCCGATGCTCAGATCCGGGTTTTCTACGCCCTTGAACATGATCCTGCACAGATAATAATAAAGATATTCCAGTTTCTCTCTGGAAACGGCTTTCACCTGATGTTCAAAATTAAAATCCAGCCCGTTGTCTTCCGGACGGTGCATCACAGTCAGATACATGGCCTGAGTCGTGGCGCCGTTGGGATACCATTTCGTTTTATACTGAATATCCCCCAGCTGATCCAGCCCTTTTTCTTTCAGCGTCAAAGGCTGGTAGGTCAGAGACATGGGTTCATAGGTCTGTCCCTGAGGATTGGGATACAGTCTGCTGCGATACGCAAAATATGCCACCGGATCATAGTTTGCATGACGAAAATATTCGTTCTGCAGATCACGGATTTCATAGATTCCATCCAGAAAAGTATGATCCGGAGATATAATCGTGCGGAACGGGAAGGAATGAATCCTGGTTCCTCCGGACTTTTTCTCCTTGACCGTCGCTCTTCTGGCAATGGCTGTATTGATGGACACATCATCATTGCCGTTCATCTTCTGGAAATAAGTACGCAGACCCATGAGCAGCAGCGTGGCCAATGACACATGATACTTCTCACAGAAATCCATCAGCCGTTTTGTAGGCTCTGCCTCCAGATGAAAAATATCCAGAGCAGAATCCACAGAGTCAGATACATTGATGGCTGCACGGGCATCCGGATTCCCGCTTCTTTTTCTCTCGGCCTCCAGCAGCTCCGGCCCGTCGATACCGTTATAAATCGGTTCAGAAGACTCTATCAGTCTCTGGAAATATGCCGCGTCTCTCGCCTGGGCTTTACTGCCCGCCTCATACGCCAGATCTTTCTCCACCTGCTCTATGTAAGATGCCATATCCTTCGGATAAGGTACGCCTTCATATTTTGCGTTGCAATAAAGCTCGATAATATCTTTCAAAAAGCAGATCAAAGACTGAGCATCCATGGTCATATGATCCACCAGCAGGTATACCCCCTGGTAACCGTCCGGCGTCTTGATCATCACGATACGGTTCATCGGAGAATCATCACGTTTGAAAGGCACTCTGGTCCACGCCTTCATCGTCTCCTCTGCTTCTTCCATAGTCTTCCCCGTAAAATCTACATATTCAATGTCCCTCTCTTCTTTATCCACTACGTACTGATAATACGTTCCTTCTTTGTCGTGGGCAAAACGAAGTCTCATGGAATCGCAGCGCTCATAGGCCTTGTAAATCGCCTGTTTAAGTTCCCCAAAATCCAGATCTACGCCAATAGTCAGGCTGGTTCCAATATTCAGCACCTCTTTTTTCGGGCAGAAATTCTGATAGAAAAAGTGAAATTTCTGTGCGGCAGTCAGAGGATATACCGGATATCCTTTTCTTTTTTTCATCATTTTATGATACCTCCGATAAATTCGTCCAGAGCATGTTCATATGTCTCCGGAGCTTTATAGTAACTTTCTGCATGGGACGCACCCTCTACAATCAGTTTCTTTTTAGGCGAAGCACAGTTTTCATATATTTCATCACACATGCTGCACGGCACGAAACCATCCTCGCTGCCATGGATGAAAAGAATCGGCACTTTCGCTTTGCGCACCTCTCTGGCCGCGTTACAGTCATCCAATCCATATCCGGCTTTTCTGCGGTTTACAAAGCTGGCGATCTGGATCATCGGAAAAGCCGGAAGATGATACATCGAGTGAAGCACGTGCGTAAACACTTCCTTAGGAGAAGTAAATCCACAGTCAGAAACAATTCCTTTCACCTGAGACGGCAGTTCCAGGCCGCTTGCCATCAGCACCGTGGCTCCCCCCATAGAAGTACCATGAAGCAAAAGCTCCACATTTTCCCCGCACCTGCGGATAATCCACTGAAGCCAGCCCATAAGATCATACCGGTCCAGGCATCCGAATCCCACGTACTCCCCCTCGCTTTGTCCATGAGCCCTGGCATCCGGCAAGAACATGCCGTATCCACGCTTCAGATAATAATCTGACAGTCCGATATAATCGCTCATTCCCTGACTGGTATATCCATGCAGGCATACCACAATCTTTTTACTGTCTCCATTTGGAAAATAAGTAGCGTGAAGACGGAGACCATCCCTCGATCTGGACCATACCTCTTCATGGGGCTGCTCCATCATATACTCTTTACGTTCCTGCATCAGGCCTGCATACTTACTCCAGTCTGTTCCGGACATTTTGATTGTCCGATCCACACTTAACCGGTTACGTCTCATGGTTCTTCGATAAAAATATGCGGATCCCCCGGCTTCAGCGACTGTCAGAAGCCCCAGCAGCGCTGCAATACTTCTTATCAGTGTCTTCCTCATCTTCCCTGCCTTCTTTCTTTATTTTCTTTTACTGTCAATCAGTTCCTTGAAACGCAGAGCTTTGTCAATATTCCCTTCCACCTTCAGTTTCATCAGCCCTACTGCCGCAACCGGATCCAGTTTTCCTTCCGCTATCTTCATAAAAGTTTCAGCGCTTCCGGTAAACATGGCATCTCGGTCATAATACTCGTACGGTTCCACATAAAGTTTTCCGTCCTTTACTTCCACATAAAAAATCCCTGCGGCTTCCCCTGTAATGTTAAACTGGTATGCCAAATGTTCGTGGATGTCGCTCACATCCGCCTCCATAAATCTGCTCTTAATGTCTGCAAAAAAATCCGCGTATTTCATCTTTCTCTTCCTTTTTCTTTTTTCGACCATCAGTCGATTTATTCACACTGATACATTACCACTTTTTCGACCGCCGGTCAATTTGTTCGGCATATAAATTATCGTTTGTTTTCCCGATTTTTCCGGCAGTTTTCCCAGTTGTGCACCTCATTGTGCCATGTTATACTTAGGGATATCGCAGTAATGCGGCGGAGACTTACAGAAGAGGTGAACGACTTGCAAAACCAAACAAAACAGGACCAGATTCTGGATGCCCTCCAGACTCTTCTGGGGGATAAAAACATACAGAATATTTCCGTCAGTGAAATCGCTCAGACGGCCGGAATCGGGAAAGGAAGCATTTATTACTATTTTCCCTCCAAAGATTCCATCGTAGACGCGTTGGTAGAACGGAATTATGAAAAACCGCTGGAAACAGCAAAAAATCTTGCAAAACAAACCAGCATTTCGCCTTTCACACGAATGGCCATGATCTTCCAGGCATGCAGAAACTCCTCAACTGAGTTTCGTGCCCAGGACGAGACCAAGACATCGGACGCAAAGGAAGACGCATTTATCCGCCAGAAATATATGAAACATCTGATCTCAGAAATGAAACCTGTACTGACCGAGATCATCCGTCAGGGTATTGAGCAGGGAGAAATCCATTTCGACTATCCCGCCGCACTGGCCGAGATCGTACTGATCGTACTGACTGTTAAATTAGACAATTCACTGGTTCCATCTGATCCTGGGAAAATAGAAGAGACCATCCTCGGACTGATCTCTCTGTTGGAAAAAGGGACGGAAAACCCGGCGGGATCGCTGAATTTTCTGATGATGAAATGACGTATACAAAAACACCGGTTGTTTTTAAACGGCCGGTGTTTTTGTATCTTTTGCACTAATGGAGATAGCGAGACTCGAACTCGTGACCTCTTGAATGCCATTCAAGCGCTCTCCCGGTTAGATCGGTTACATACCCCTCTAAATCGGGCCAATAGAGCGTTCAATACGCGGGACACCCCACCAAAAGCCGCAAAACCATCGGCGTTTTTCTTGAAATTCATTATAGCTGGGGCCAGACCGCATATCAATACTAAATTTGAAAACAAGCTCGATACCGCAATTCCCTTTTCGCATGGTATAATTTCCTTGTTCCATAGCGAAAGGGGGTGTTGAGTATGGAGAAAGAATATATAGCTGGTGAGCCGCAAAGATATGAGATCGGCAATCGCGTTTTTATCGTGGAGCCCCGTTATGATAAAAACGGTGAAAGTATGTCGGACATCCTGTTAAAGCTGATGATGGCCGATGTCGATGAAAAAATGTGGAACGAAGGCCACCGCGAAAAAATCTAATCTAAAATTAAATCCGAGTTGTCAAGCAAGGTATTTATTCTAAAACAATTTCATATTGAGCATTACGCCGCCCGAGTGAGACTATGGGCGGCGTTTTCATACACCACAACTTGAAAGGAGGAGTCCCTTATCTGCTGCCAGCCATCGGGCTGGCTTTTTTCATTTCAAGACAAAGGAGGTTTGACATTGGCAGACGATAAAAAGAATATCGGCCCCGAGGCAGAAACGACTGACACGGCCCCCGCGCAGGAGCAGCCTGCTCCCGGCAAGGCCGAGCCCGTTGTGGCAGATCCCGCCCCGGCTGAAAAGGCAGCTCCCGCAGAAAAGGCGGAGCCCACCGTCCCGGAGGCTCCCAGCCCTGCGGCTCCCGAGCCGCTCAAGCCCGACAAGGAGGCCAAGCAGACTGCCACCCCGGACAAGAGTGATCCTGCCCCTGCTCCCTCTGGCAAGGTGGTGGATTTCGCCGCCGCCCGTGAGGAGGCCGGAAAGGACAAGGCCCCGAAGGAAAAGGCTCCCAAGCAGAAAACCACGGAGTCGAAGGACAAAGCAGCGGCCAAGGCCAGCAAGGGCCGCCCGGCAAAGGCTGACAAGGCGGCCCCCGACAAGGCCAAGCCGCCCACGCGAGACAAAATGTCCCAAAGTAAGGCTGCCCCGGAAAATGCTGCACCCAATCCGCAGGAGGCTCCCGCCCCTGCCGCGCCGGAGCAGCCCGCCGCGCCCCGTGACGCTACCCGCGCAGAAAAAGAGGAAATTGTCTACCTCAATCTGTCCGAGCTGCGCCCGTTCAAAAACCATCCCTTTGGTGTCCGTGACGATGCCGAGATGCAGGGCCTTGTGGAGTCCGTCCGGGCAAGTGGTGTAAACCAGCCCGCGCTGGTGCGCCCCACCGAGGATGGCGGGTATGAGATCATCGCGGGCCACCGCCGCCAGAGGGCAAGCGAGCTGGCCGGGTTTGTGAATATGCCCTGTATTGTCCGTAACATGACCGATGACGAGGCCATCCTCGCTATGACGGATGACAACCTGCGCCACCGCGAAAAGATTTTGCCCACGGAAAAGGCACAGTCTTTGAAAATGCAGGTGGAGGCCATCAAGCACCAAGGCGCTCGTCCCGGTGAGGACGCACAGGAGGCGGGTAAACGCTCCACGCAGATCGTGGGTGATCGCAACGGCATGAACTACAAACAGGTACAGCGGTATATCCGCTTGACCGAGCTGGTGCCGGATTTGCAGAAAATGCTGGACGAAAAAAAGCTGGCATTTACCCCCGCCGTGGAGATTTCCTTTATCCGGCCCAAACATCAGAAGTATATCGCCGTGTCCATTGAGGGCCAGCAGTCCTCTCCGTCCCTATCCCAAGCCCAGCGGCTCCGCAAGCTGGATCAAGAGGGCAAGCTGAACGGCGATGTGATCGACGGCATTTTGATGGAAGAAAAGAAGGAGGTTGATAAGGTGATTATCAATAGCGCGGAACTGGAAAAGTATTTCGGCAAGGACAAGTCCCCCCGTCAGATGAAGGATCAGATCATGGCCCTGCTGGATGACTGGAAGGCCAAGCAGCCCCCCGAGCTGGGCAAGCCCGAAAAGAAAACGGATAAGAGCCTGTAACCTCGAGACAATTTGTCCCGAGGTTTTTTCATTGAATGGAGGTTTTAACAATGAAACGACCCCTCGCATATATCACCGCTGCGTGGTGCGGCAGCGATGCCGAAAACGCAAAACAGGCGGCGCAGTATTGCCGCAGCGTGTATGAGGCGGGCTTTTCGCCCATCTGCCCCACGCTGTTCCATCCCCTGTTCCTCAATGATGCCATTCCCGAGGAGCATAAAAGCGGGATCGACATGGCCCGTAATCTGCTCAAACGCTCTCATGTGCTGGTGGTGTGCGGCCATACCGTCACCGAGGCTATGAAGAACGATATTGCTGTTGCCCAGCGGCTGGGTATCACGGCAACCACGCTGGAGGGCATCTTGACGGTCAAGGGACAGGGCCGCCGCTGATATGGCGGCCCTGCTGGAAGCCTACATTACCAACCTCGGCAAATATGCCGAGGGGCAGCTTGTGGGCGAAACGCTGAAATTTCCCACCACGGCGGAGGAGGTACAGTCCCTCTTAAAGCGCATCGGCGTGGACGGCATACGGTATGAGGAGATTTTCATAACCAGCTTTGACGGCGATGTACTGGGGCTGCATGAGCACTTGGGCGAATATGAAAGCATTGACGAGCTCAACTATCTGGCCGCGCTGCTGTCGGAAATGGATCAGAGCGATATAGAAAAGTTTGAGGCGGTCATAGACGCTGGCGAATACACAGGTAGCGTAAAAGACTTAATCAACCTCACGCAAAATCTGGATTGCTTTGAGTTCTATTCCGGTGTCCGTAGTGACGAGGAGCTGGGCCGTATGTATGTGCTGGAGTTCGGCGGTGTGGAAGTCCCGGAACACCTCATTGATTATATCGACTATGAGGCATACGGGCGGGATGTGCGGATCAATGACGGCGGCCACTATGCCCCCGGTGGATATGTGGCCGACAACCGCAGCAGCTTTATAGAGCACTACACGGGCCGGGATGACATTCCCGACGAGCACCGCGTTTTCTCCATGCCCAAGCTGTCCATCCGGGAGCAGATGTCAGCTTTCAAGGAAATTATAGACCGTTCCTCGCTGGAGGGGGAACGGAAACGGCCCACGCTGGGCCATACGGAACGATAACCCCACCTTGGGACAACTTGTCCCGAGGTGAGAAAGGAGGCGGCATAGCTGATAGAAGAAGATATTTCCCGGCGTACTGTTGCAGTTTCCGTCCGGGCCAGTAAGCTGACGGCGCGGAGCCTTGCCTATGTGGTGGCCGCTGTGGGGCGCAAAATCGCCAAAGAACACCGCGCCCGGCAGATCCCTCACGGCAAACAGACGGTCAAGCAACTTATGCGGCATGGCGTGTCTACCAACAGTCTGGAGCTGTCCGGCGATACCAAAAGTTTTGACCGGGTGGCCCGGAAGTGGAATGTGGATTATGCCTTTTACAAGACAGGCCCGGACAAATACCTGTTGTTTTTCAAGGCGGGACAGGCTGATGCCATGACCGCCTGTTTCTCGGAGTATTCCAAAAAGGTGCTGAACAAGTCCAAGTCCAGGCGCATCCCCATCCGGGATCAGATCAAGCGGGCCGGAGATCAGCTCACCCGTGAAAAGCCCAAACAGCGGGAGCGTGTGAAGGAGGCGGCGCATGAAAACAGATAAGCTCCGAAAATTCCTCATTCCCAATATCCCGTATGTGTTCATCGGCTGGGCGTTCCTCAAATTGAGTACGGCCTATCGGCTGGCCGCTGGTGCGGGTTTCCTAACAAAAGTGATGGGGATCGGCCAGACTATCGGCCCGGCCTTTGCCGATTTCGCGCCGGGGCTAAACCCTGTTGACTGGCTGGTTGGTATCGTGGGAGCCGTGGCGTTCCGTCTGTTCATCCACATGAAAAGTAAAAAAGCCAAGAAGTTCCGGCGTGACGAGGAGTACGGCTCGGCCCGGTGGGGAAACGAAAAGGACATCAAGCCCTTTGTCGATCCCAAGTTTGAAAACAATGTCATTCTGACCGGGACGGAGTTTCTCACCATGAACACCCGGCCCAAGATCCCGGCCAACGCCCGAAACCTCAATACCTGTGTCATCGGATCGTCCGGCTCGGGCAAAACCCGCTTTTGGCTCACGCCCCAGCTTTTACAGGCCCATTCCTCTTTCGTGGTGGTAGACCCGAAGGGCGGCGTCCTGTCCCAAGTGGGCAGCTTTCTCCAAAAGCGGGGGTACAAAATCAAGGTATTCAACAGCATCGACTTCTCCAAGTCCATGCACTATAACCCGCTGGCGTATATCAAGAACGAGTCCGACATCCTAAAGTTCGTCAATGCCCTTATTTCCAACACCAAGGGCGAGGGCAAAGAGGGCGATCCGTTCTGGACGAAGGCCGAAACGCTCCTATACTGCGCCCTGCTGGGCTATATCATTTTCGAGGGCGCGGAGGAAGATCGCAATATGAATACGCTGGTGGACATGATCTCCGGCATGGAGGTCAAGGAGGATGACGAGGACTTTATGAACGCGGTGGACTATATGTTTGCCGGGTTGGAAAAGCGAAAGCCGGATTGCTTTGCTGTGAAGCAGTACAAAAAGTACAAGTTAAGCAGCGGCAAGACGGCCAAAAGCATTTTGATTTCCTGCGGTGCTCGTCTGGCTCCCTTTGACATCCCCCAGCTCCGGGAGATTATGAGCTACGATGAACTGGAACTTGACCGTATGGGTGACAGACGGACGGCAACATTTTTCTGCATCAGCGATACGGACAGCACCTACAATTTTTTGGTCGCTCTCGCTTTTTCGCAGATGTTCAATCTCCTGTGTGAACGGGCCGACAATGTGCATGGGGGCCGCTTGCCCCATCATGTGCGCGTCCTGTGGGACGAGGCGGCCAATACGGGCCAAGTGCCGGGGCTGGAAAAGCTGGTGGCCGTCATTCGTTCCCGCGAGGTGAGCCTTGTACTGCTCTATCAGCAGCTTGCTCAATGCAAGGCCATTTACGATAAAAATGCGGAAACGATCCTCGGCAACATGGACAGCGTGATATTCCTCGGTGGCCGCGAGGCCAGCACTATCAAGGAAATATCGGAAAACTGGCTGGGCAAGTCCACGATCTCCATGCAGACGGATGGCCGCACACGGGGCCAGTCCGAAAGTTACAGCCAAAACATCCAGCGGCTGGGCCGGGAGCTGATGACCCCCAGCGAGCTTGCCACAATGCCCGGTGATCGGTGCATCTTGCAGCTCCGGGGCCTGCCCCCGTTCTATTCCCGCAAATACGATCTGAAGCAACACCCCAACTACAAGTTTACGGCTGAGGCCGACAAGAAAAACGCCTTTAACCTCGACAGGCTGATAAACCGCCGCAGGCGGCCCGGCCCCAACGAGGCTTGTGAGGTGTACGAAGTGGATGTGCCCGCCGAGGCGCTCACAGAAGAGGACGAGGACATCCTCAACTATGACGACCTCGACGATCCAGACGCTTTTGTATAAAACCTTGGGCTTTTAGGGTTCCCGCAAAATCAGCGATTTTGTGGGAAGAGGAGGCGCAACGGAGCGTGCGGAGTTTGGGACATTTTGTCCCAAAGTAGCAAAGCGAAGTTTGTGCCGACGAGTCCCGAGGTACGGACGCTGCCGCCCTACACGGGGCGGCTTTTTTCATGGCCGGGTATAGCCCGGAGAAAAGGAGTAATATATGCAGTTTTTCGCTTCTGCCATCAACACTTTGCAGACCCTCGTTATTGCCCTCGGCGCTGGCCTTGGCGTGTGGGGCGTTGTCAACCTGCTGGAGGGCTACGGCTCCGATAACCCCGGCGCGAAGAGCCAGGGTATGAAGCAGCTCATGGCTGGCGGCGGCATCATCGTGCTCGGCACCACTCTGATCCCCCTGCTGTCCTCCCTGTTTTAAGGGTTTAGCTTATGGGATTTCTCACCGACTGGCTTACAGACTGGATAAAAGGGCTGCTGATTGAGGGTATCATGGGCAACCTCACGGGCCTTTTTGATACGGTCAATACCCGTGTCGGAGAGATTGCGGTGCAAGTAGGGACGACCCCGGCGGCTTGGAACGCCGGGGTCTTTTCCCTCATACGGCAGCTTTCTGAAACGGTGATACTGCCGATTGCCGGTCTGATTTTAACCTTTGTTGCCACCTATGAGCTGATCCAGCTCATTATCGAAAAGAACAACCTACACGATCTGGACTACTGGATTTTCTTCAAGTGGATTTTCAAAACGGCGGCGGCTATTCTCATTCTCTCCAATACATTCAATATCGTCATGGCGGTATTTGATATGTCCCAGAGCGTGATTGCCAACGCCGCAGGGCTGGTGCGCGGCTCCACCGACATCAGCGCGTCCATGCTGGATAATCTGGAGGCTACCTTGGAGGCGATGGAAGTCGGCCCCCTGCTGGGTCTGTGGCTCCAGTCGTTCCTCATTCACATTACCATGCTTGCGCTGAACATTATTATTTTCGTCATCGTCTATGGGCGCATGATTGAAATATATCTGCTCACCAGCTTGGCCCCCATACCCGTGGCTACGCTCTCCAACCGTGAAATTGGCAGTATGGGCCAGAACTATATCAAGTCCCTGTTTGCTGTCGGTTTCCAAGGTCTGCTGATCCTTGTGTGCGTGGCCATCTATGCGGTGCTGGTACAGGGTATTGCCACTAGCGGCGATCCCATCGGGGCGATCTGGAGCTGCATCGGCTATACGGTGCTGCTGTGCTTCACCCTGTTCAAAACTGGCTCGGTGGCAAAGAGCATATTCGGCGCGCATTAAGAAAGGACAACGCCATGAACAAAACCACTTTGGAAAACAAGGGGTACCCCGCAAAGTCGGCAGACTTTGTGGGGAGAGGAGGCGCAACGGAGCGGGCGGATTTCGGGACAAATTGTCCCGAAGTAGCAGAGCGGAGTTTGTGCCGACGAGTCCCAAAGGCCCCGGATGGCCGGGTGTTGGAGCCCAGCGGCCTGTTCCTTATGGACGGGATCGAGGGCTTGCGCTCCTTGCCCCGTCATTCGGTGGATATGCTTTTGACCGATCCCCCATACGGCACGACCCGGAACTATTGGGATGTGCCGCTGCCGCTGATCGAGTTTTGGGAGGCGGTGCGCTGGGCGGTCAAGCCGGACGGCGCGGTGCTGCTGTTTTCCCAATGCCCCTATGATAAGGTGCTGGGGGCATCCAACCTTGCCATGCTCCGCTATGAGTGGATATGGTACAAAGAGCGCGGAACAGGCTTTCTCAATGCCAACCGCGCCCCGCTGAAAAAGTCCGAGAACATTTTGGTGTTCTACCAAAAGCCCCCGGTATATAATCCGCAGTTCACCTATGGGGAGCCGTACCGCAAAACCCATGCCCGAAGCGGGAGCAGTCCCAACTATGGCAAGTTTGAACGGGTCGGCACCGAGTCCAGCGATGGGCGACGCTATCCCAGCAACGTCCTTTTTGTGCCTACGGTGTCGCACACGATCCACCCCACACAAAAGCCTGTGGAGCTGTGCGAGTACCTCATTCAGACCTATACCAACGAGGGCGAGGTGGTGGCTGACATCTGCGCCGGCTCCGGCACAACTGCCGTTGCCGCGCTGAACACAGGCCGCCGCTTCATCTGCTTTGAAAATGCCCCCGTGTTCTACGGCCCCGCCGTGGAACGCATTGAACAGGCGCGGCTGGCCGTGGCCGGGGGCGGGAAAGGAGTGTGACAATATCGGAGGATATTCCATCATCTATGCCGATCCCCCTTGGCAGTACCAGCGGAGCAAGGTACAGGGGGCGGCTGAAAACCATTACCCCACCATGAGCATAGACGAGTTATGTGCGCTGCCTGTGGCCGAGATTGCGGCCCCGGACAGCGCACTTTTCATGTGGGCAACATTCCCGCAGCTCCCGGAGGCCCTGCGGCTCATTAAGGCGTGGGGCTTCAACTATAAATCCGTGGCCTTTGTGTGGCTGAAAAAGAACAAGAAGGCCGATAGCTGGTTTTATGGGCTGGGTTTCTGGACGCGGGGCAACGCGGAGATCTGTCTGCTTGCCACACGGGGCCACCCCAAACGGCAGGCCGCCGATGTCCACCAGTTTATCATTTCTCCCATCGAGGCCCATAGCAAAAAGCCGGACGAAACGAGGGACAAAATTATTTCCCTCATGGGCGATCTGCCCCGTGTGGAGCTGTTCGCCCGTCAGACCCCGCCCGGCTGGGATGTATGGGGCAACGAGGTGGAGCCGACAATCCGGGACTTCGGGACAATTTGTCCCAAGGAAGGAGTGTGACGGATGCCCTATGTAAATGTCCCCAACGACCTATCCAAAATCAAAACGAAAATCGCCTTTAACCTCACCAAACGCCAGCTTGTCTGTTTCGGCATCGGCGCGGCGGTGGGCGTCCCGGCCTATCTGCTCTCCCGTGGTGCCATCGGCAACACCGGGGCGCTGTTCGTCATGCTGGTGATCATGCTCCCGGCCTTTATGATGGCCATGTATGAAAAAGACGGGCTGCCCTTTGAAAAGGTGCTGCGAAACATCCTCAACACCCGGTTTCTGCGGCCCGGTGTGAGGCCCTACAAGACGCAGAACATCTATGCGTCATTCACAGGAAAGGAGGAGCCTATTGCAGAAAACAAAAAGTAAAAGCAAGCCAAAGGCAAGTAAGCGCCGGGCCGTGGTGTCTGCCCAGCAGACGATCCCCTATGTGGCGATGCACCCGGACGGCATCTGTCAGCTCCCCGGCGGGCTTTACACGAAAACGGTGGAATATGAGGACATCAATTATGCCGTTGCGTCCACCGAGGATCAGACTGCTATCTTTGGCGGCTGGAGCTCATTCCTCAATTACTTTGACAGTTCCTTGCCGTTCCAGCTTTCTTTCGTCAATCGGCGTTCCCGGTCTACCCACCGTTACAAGGTGAATATCCCGGCCCAGCAGGATGCGTTCAACAGCATCCGGGGCGAGTTCGTGGATATGCTCAAAGGCCAGATTGCCAAAAGCAACAACGGCATTGAACGCTCCAAATACATCACCTTTGGTCTGCCCGCTGGCAGCGTGGCCGAGGCCCGGCCCCGTCTGGATCGTGTAGAGGCCGATGTGATGGGCAACTTCAAGCGGCTGGGGGTACAGTCCCGGCCCCTCGATGGCCGGGATCGGCTGGCCGCCTTGCATGGGCAGCTCCACCCCGGCAGTCGGGAGCCTTTCCGATTTGCGTGGAAGGATATTCCCAGAACTGGCATGGGTACGAAAGACTTTATTGCCCCGGACAGCTTCGACTTCCGGCAGAGCCGTACATTCCGGGTGGGCCAGTCTTGGGGAGCTGCGTCCTACTTGCAGATTTTGGCGTCGGAAATGTCGGATAAGCTGCTGGCTGAAATCTTGGAGCTGGATGCCGAGCTGACGGTGACGCTCCATGTTCAGACGGTGGATCAGCTCAAGGCCATTAAAACCATCAAGGGTAAAATCTCCGATATTGGACGCATGAAGGCCGAGGAACAGAAAAAGGCTGTCCGGGCCGGGTACGATATGGAGATTTTGCCCCCCGACCTCATTACCTTTTCCAAGGATGCGGCAGAGCTGCTGGCCGATCTGCAATCCCGCAACGAGCGAATGTTCCTTTTGACCTTTACCGTCATCAACCTTGCGCCCAGCCGCCAGCGTTTGGAAAACGATGTATTTACCGTGTCCGGCATCGCGCAGAAATACAACTGCGCTCTGAAAAGACTGGACTGGCAGCAGGAGCAGGGTTTCCTGTCCTCGCTGGTGCTGGGGTACAACGGCATTGAGATCCAGCGCGGTATGACAACCAGCTCCACGGCGATCTTTATTCCCTTTATGACCCGTGAGCTGCGTATGGACGGACAGGCCCTGTACTACGGCATGAACGCCCTTTCCCATAATGTCATCATGGCTGACCGCAAAAAGCTGAAATCGGCCAACGGAATGTACCTCGGCTCCACGGGATCGGGCAAGTCCTTTGCGGCAAAAAGAGAGTTGATCAATGTGTTCCTTGCCACCAGCGACAGGATCGTGGTGGTAGACCCGATGGGCGAATATGCCCCGCTGGTGAGGCGGCTGGGTGGACAGGTCATCGAGATCGCCCCGGACAGCCCCAACCATATCAATCCTATGGACATCCAGCTATCCACCAATGACGAGGACAGCCCCCTGTCCATGAAGGCCGACTTCCTGTTGTCCCTGTGCGAGTTGATCGTGGGCGGCAAGGAGGGCTTGCAGCCCATCGAAAAGACGGTCATTGACCGCTGTGTGCGGCTGGTCTACCGGGAGCTGGCGCTGGGGATCGGTAGCGGGGATATGCCGCTGCTGCAGGACTTGTATGAGGAACTGCTGAAACAGCCGGAGCCGGAGGCCCGGCGTGTGGCAACGGCGCTGGAGCTCTACTGCACAGGCTCCCTCAACCTGTTCAACCACCCCACCAATGTCCAGACGGATGCCCGTGTGGTGTGCATCGTTCTGAAAGGCATGGGCGAAAACCTCCGCAAGATCGCCATGCACATTACAAACGAGTTTGTCACATCGGCTGTCAACACCAACCATGCCGAGGGCCTTGCTACTTGGTGCTACTTTGATGAGTTCCATATTCTGCTCCGCGATCCGCTGACGGCCAGCTACTTTGTGGCCGTGTGGAAGATGCTCCGTAAAAAGGGCTGCGTCCCCTCGGCGCTGACGCAGAATGTGAAGGACTTGCTGGCAAGCCGGGAAATCGAGGCCATTCTGGATAACACCGACTTTATGATCCTGCTGTCACAGGCCCAAAGTGACCGGGCGATCCTCGCAAAGCAGCTCGGCATTTCCGAGCATCAGCTCTCCTATATCACCCATAGCAATTCCGGCGAGGGTTTGCTGTTCTACGGCTCCGTGACCATCCCGTTTGTGGATCGTTTCCCCAAGGGTGAGATTTACAATCTGCTGACCACCCGCCCGGAGGATATGGCCCATGAGCGAAAGGACGAATAAGGGCGGGGCCACTTCGGGACAAAAAGTCCCAAAGTCCCCCAAAAGCAAGTTTAGAGCCAAAAGCCAGCAGGAGCAAACCGCCGAGTCCAAGCTGCGTATGGAAAAGCGCGGCGAACAACTGGATAAGGCCAAGAAAAAGCTGGCAAAGCAGAAACCGCCGAAAAAGTCCGGCCCCGTGAAAAAGGCGGGCCGGGCGGCGGGTGCAACCGTTCATGGGTATGTGCATGGCAAGCTATATGAGGTAGAGCATGAGAATGTCGGCACCGAAAGCGCCCACCGATCCGAGCTGGTCGGTGAGGCCGCCCTGCGCTCCACATCCCGGTATGTAAAAAAGCAAATCCGGGAGCACCCGGCCAAAGCGGTGCAAAAGGCCGAGTCCAGGCACATCAAGGCTACGGCGGATTATCAGTACCGGGCCACGGTGGAGGCCCACCCGGAAATGCAAAAGGGCGGCGCGGTGTCCCGGTATATCCAAAAGCAGAAAATCAAGCGGCAATACGCAAAGCAAGCGCGGGAGGCTGCAAAGCAGACGGCCAAGGCCGCAGAGAAAACGGCGGTCACAACGGAAAAGCTGGCGGCCCGGGCCGTGGCCTTTGTCAAGCGGCATCCTGTGGGGGTGTTGCTGTTCCTTGCCTGTTTTCTGCTGCTGGTGCTCATGCAGTCGTGTATGTCCTCTGCGGTGACGATTGGCAACGGCGTGGTGGGGGCCATCGGCGCGTCCACCTATGCCGCCGAGGATGCCGATCTGCGCGGGGCCGAGGCCGCCTACTGCGGGCTGGAGGCCGAGCTGCAAGACTATCTGGACAGCTACGAAAGCACTCACGATTATGACGAATACCACTTTGAGCTGGATGACATTGAACACGATCCCTATGTGCTGCTGTCTATTATCAGCGCCATACACGAAGGGGCGTGGACGGTGGACGAGGTACAGGGAACGCTGCAAATGCTCTTTGAAAAGCAGTACATTCTGACGGAAACGGTGGTGACGGAGCGCCGCTACTACCTCGAAACGGACACATGGACGGACGAAGAGGGCAACACCCATACCGACACATACCGGGTCTATTACGATTACTACATTTGCACCGTGACGCTGGAAAACTTCAACCTGTCCCATCTGCCCATCTACATTATGGGCGAGGATCAGCTCTCCCGGTACGCCCTGTATATGTCGGCGCTGGGCAACCGTCCAGACCTGTTTCCATCGTCCCCCTATGTGGCAAAGTACACCGCCGATCCCGTGGAGCATGAGATCCCGGAGGCGTATTTGGCCGACGAAACCTTTGCCGCCATTTTGGAGGAGGCCGAGAAATATATCGGCTATCCCTATGTATGGGGTGGGTACAAGCCCAGCACATCCTTTGATTGCTCCGGCTTCGTGTCCTATGTCTACAATCAATGCGGCTGGGACTTTGGGCGGTTGGGGGCGCAGGGGCTGTATAACATCAGCCGCCGCACCAGCTCACCCCGCCCCGGCGATCTGGTGTTCTTCACCGGGACTTATGATACCCCCGGCGTTTCCCATGTGGGTATCTATGTGGGCGATGGCTGGATGCTCCATTGTGGCGATCCCATCGGGTATGCCAATCTCAACACAAGCTACTGGCAGTCTCATTTCTACGCCTACGGGCGGTTATCGTGAAGGAGGTTATCTATGGCAACTACGAAAAGCGCGAAAATCGAAGCCGAGATCGAAAAGGTCAAGGCCAAAATCGCGGAACAGCAGACCAAACTGAAAGAACTGGAACAGCGCAAGGTGGAGGCTGAAAACAGCGAGATCGTGGACATCGTGCGCGGCATGAGCATCCCTCTCGCGGAGCTGCCGCTGGTGCTCCAGCAGCTCCGGGCCGGGAAAACCTTGGGACAAAATGTCCCGAAGTCCGAGGAGGTGGCTGCGGAATGAAAAAGCTGCGTGTTCTTTTACTGACGCTCTGCGTGGCCGTGTTCATGTGCGGCTTTACCGTGACGGCCCATGCCGGGGGCGGTGACGAGTACATCGAGCCTACCGACCAGTGGGAAGGGCTGGAGGAGCCTACCCCCACCACCGAGCCGGGGGTAGGCTTTTCTGACGAGGGCAACCTTGTCACCCGCGATCTGCTCTATGACGAGCACACCAACAAGCAGTTTATCACCGTCCAGACCAGCGGCGGCAATACATTCTATATCGTCATTGACTACGATAAGCCCGTGGACGAGGACGGCGAACAGTACGAAACATACTTTTTCAGCATTGTGGACGAGGCCGATCTGCTGGCTGCTATGGAAGCCGCCGGGATGGAAGTCCCCGCCTGTGCCTGTACGGATAAGTGCATGGCCGGGGCCATCAACACCGATTGCCCCGTATGCGCCACCAACATGACCGAGTGCGTGGGCGTGGAGCCCGAGCCGGTGGAGGACACCGAGCCTGTGGACGATCCCGAGCCGGAGCAGCCCGAGGACACAGACGGCAATATGGGTACGATCCTGCTCATTTTGGCGATTGCCGCCGTGGGCGGCGGTGCTGGCTGGTATTTCAAGGTTTACCGCCCCAAGCAGCAGCGGGCCACAGAAGCGGTTGAGGAGGACTACGGGGACGAGCTGGATGCCTTTGACGATCTCGAGGACGATACGCCCCCTTGGGACGAGGACGAGGTATGAGCCGGGAACTGACCCGCGAGGAAAAGAGGGCGATCCGCAAGCTGGTGTTTTCCCTGTGTGCGAACTATGATCGGGAGTATGGGTGCTTACCGCTGGACGGCCCCTGTTATATGCTGGGGAAATGCTGGACGGGAGCCTACTGCCGCTACTTCCGGGATGCCGTTCTGCCCAATGATCCGGTGCTGGAGGCGGCGCTGACCGCCGAAGGCCCGGTCCCGGAAACGCGGCCCTGCCCGATCTGTGGGCGACCTTTCCTCCCGGATGGCCGGACACGGTATTGCTCTGCGGCCTGTTCCGCTACTGCCCTGCGAAAACAGAAGCGGGATTATATGCGTAAAACAAGGCGCTGACCCGTGGAAAATTAGGCCCGAAAAAACCGCCTGTATCAAGGCTTTTCGGGGCCGCTTGTGGGGTGGGGTGTATCATTTCATACCCCACCCCTGTTTTCGCAAAATACTTTCCACTTTTTGAAGGAGGTGTACCGTGGAGAAAAACGCCGGATATGTGATCCGCGAGTCCGTTCTCTTTGACAACAAACGGGGATTTGCCATCGCGGAGCATGGAAACCCCAAAGTCCCGGCTCCCTTTGTCACATGGCAGTTTGCCGAAGAGAACGGGCGGCGGGATTATTATTGGGGCCATTACCACGCAGACGAGGCATCGGCTCAAAAGGATTTCAAGGATCGAGCCGCCGACTACAAGCGGATGTATAAGGTGCAGGAGGTCAAGCCCCGCACGATTGCCCAGCAGATGAAAGAGGCCGCAAAGCTGGCCGAGGCTGACCGGGGCCGCGCTGCCCCGAAAAAGACTACCCCCGACAGGGGCGACAGATAGGAGGATCGCTATGCCCGAAAAGTATGACCCGCTGAAAAGCGCGGAACTCACCACCGAGCAGAACTATAATATGATCGACGGTATTCTGAACAACGGCCCGGCCCCGGTGCTCCCGCCCGAGGAAAAGCCGCTGGATAAGGTGCGGGAGATCCCGCCCAAACGCCGCAGCAGGGAGCGCGAGGAGCGTTGACGAAAAAGCGCCGTCGCTGCGTCCATCTCAATGTCATGGTAACGCCCGAGGAGCAGGAGCTGATCTATGAGCGCATGGCCGAGGCGGGTATTCAAAATATGGGAGCATATATGCGGAAAATGGCCCTCAATGGGTATGTGCTCCATGTTGATCTTGCGGATGTGCGGGAGCTGGTGTCCTTGCAGCGGCGGTGTGCAAACAACCTCAACCAAGTGGCGATCCATGCCAATACCTACGGCATCTACCCCTCGGAGATCGCTGCGCTGCAAAAGGACTATGCAGACCTGTGGGGGCCGCTGTCCGTTCTGATTAAAAAGCTGTCGGAGGTGGTGGAGCTATAACAAAACGCGGGGAGCACAGGTTTATACCTTGCTCCCCGCATTATTCTGTTTCATCGGGCAAATATGCGATTATGTCGTCAAGCTCACAATCAAGTATTCTGCAAAGGGCATCCAGCGTGTTGGTAGAAACGGATTCATTCGCTTTCAGCCTACGCACCGTGGAGCTACTGATCTCCCCTTTGACCTGCAAAGTGTATGTGGTTGCATTTTTGCGCTTCATAGTTTCCCACAATGGGGCGTATGAGATCATCCGGCCTACCTCCTTTCACGCTTGCTTATATAAACATTATTGCCTATAATTGACCTAAAGCGTGATAGGCAATATTGCCCATACCAAGGCGGGGCAATTTCAGAAAAGAGGTTTGGATAATGGGAGAGAAAACTTGTTGTGTAACAGGCCATCGTGATGTGCCAGTCGGCAAGGAGCAGTATGTGGAAGAAGCACTACGGAAAGAAGTGCTGGCTGCGATTGCAGCGGGATATACCCGTTTTATCTCCGGGTTTGCCGATGGTGTTGATCTCACTTTTGCCGCCATAGTTGCAGCGGAAAAGAAACAAAATAGCTGTTTGCAGTTGGAGGCCGCGCTCCCATATCGAAACCGTATCAATGCTAAATCTCCCTTGTTTCAAGAATTGCTTGCTTGTTGTGATCGCGTGTATGTTCAGTCTGAAAAATCCAATCGCCAATGCTACCATGAACGCAACCGCTACATGGTACTTTCCTCGGATCGGGTAATTGCCGTTTATGACGGGAGATCCACGGGCGGCACTTTTTACACCATTCGTTTTGCACAGGCAAACGAAAAGGAAATTCGCATCATTGAGATATAATCCTTGGGACATTTTGTCCCAAAGTAGCCCGGCCATCGACATCCTTGTTTGCTTATATGGGCGGAGTTATAATATTGGTAGGAGGAAACCCATCAACTTTTACAGGAGGTAGCCGCTTATGATCGTTCTGAAAATCCTTGCCGCCCCCTTTGTGGTGGTGCTCACCGTTCTGGCCGCCGTGGTGTCTTTTCTGTTCTGTATGGCAACTGCGGTTTTCGTTGTGGCCTGTGTGGTGCTGACCCTGCTTGCCGTGGCCCTGTTCATCAGCGGCCAGACGCTGGGCGGGATCGTGTTCCTTGTCCTTGCGTTTCTGATCTCTCCCTATGGCATCCCGGCCATCGCGGAGTGGCTGGTGGATAAGCTGCACAATCTCAACTTTGCTCTGCGGGGCTTCATCACAGGCTGATACTTCGGGACAATTTGTCCCAAGGTAGCATGACGGCGGCTGAACACAGCCGCCGTTTTTCTTACAGGAAGGAGGGCTGCCTACGGCAACGACCTATCTCAAAAAGCACAAAATCAGCAAGGGAGAAACTATCGCGCAATCGCTGAAGGATCGGTTTGAATACGGACAAAACCCGGATAAGACGCAGGGTGGCGAGTTGATTTCTTCCTATGCCTGCGACCACATGACCGCCGATGCGGAGTTCCTGTTAAGCAAGGCAAAGTACCGGGCTGTCACGGGCCGGGAGCAGCGCCGGGATGCCGATGTGCTGTGCTATCAGATCCGGCAGGCGTTCAAGCCCGGAGAGATTACCCCGGAGGAGGCCAATCGCATCGGCTACGAAACGGCGATGCGCTGGACGAAGGGCAAGTACGCCTTTTTCGTTGCCACCCACACAGACCGCCAGCATATCCATAACCATATTTACTACAATTCTACTTCGCTGGATTGTACCCGGAAGTTCCGGGATTTCATCGGCTCGGCCCGCGCTGTGCGGCGGCTCTCGGATCGGGTGTGTCTGGAAAATGACCTGTCCGTGATCCTCAATCCCAAGCTACATAGCAAGGGCCGCTTTCTTCACTATGGGGCATGGCTGGGAGCCGAGCGCCAGCCCTCTTATAAAGAAAGGCTGCGCCTTGCCATCAACGATGCTCTCGCAAAAGGCCCCGCCGATTTTGCCGACTTTCTGCGGCTCATGGCGGAGTCCGGGTATGCGGTCAAGCATGGGCGCGGCGGTGTGATCTCGTTCCTTGTTCCCGGACAGGAACGGGCAACGCGGCTCCGGGCATCCACCCTTGGGGAAGGTTACGATCCCGAGAACATTCGAGCCGTGATTGCCGGGAAACGACCCGTCCCGCATATCCACGATGCGGCGGCTCCCACGCCCAGGCGTGTCAATCTCATTGTGGATATACAGGAGCGTCTGCGCTCCGGCAAAGGCCCGGCCTATGAACGGTGGGCCAAGGTGTATAACCTCAAACAGATGGCAGCAGCCCTCATGTTTTTGCAGGAGCACCAGCTCACCGAGTATGACCAGCTCGCTGCGCAAGCTGACGGAACGGCCCAGCGGTTTCATGCGCTGGCCGGGGAACTGCGTCAGACCGAGGCTGACCTCGCCAAAACCTCCGCGCTGATGGAGGCTGTGGTGCAGTACGCCAAGTCCCGGCCTGTGTTCGAGGGGTACAAGGCGGCCCGGTACAGCAAGAAATATCTGGCCGAGCATGGCCCGGAGCTGGCCGACTACCGGGCAGCGAAGGCGGCACTCAATGAGCTGCTGGACGGTGAAAAGCTCCCGAAGATGGACGCGCTAAAAGAAAAACGCCGCAAACTTGCAGCGCGAAAAAAAGCCCTCTATGCCGAGTACCGGGCGGCCCAGCAGGAAATGCGGGAGGCCGTGGCGGTCAAGGCGAATATCGATCATCTGCTCGGCCTGTCGGACGAGCGCAAAAATAAGGAACAGGAGCGATAAGCAACGGTGACGCAGACAACAGACTTCGGGACAACTTGTCCCAAAGTGCCGGGTTTGGGGAGGCTCCCCAACAAGCGTTTTTGCAGCCCCCACGGGATGCAAAAATAGCAAGTGTGGCTACACTTGCCCTGCTTGCCATTTGTGCGCTCCTCTCAAAATAGCGCAAAACGTCTTGACCGATTCGGTTATTTATGTTACACTGTATACAAATAACCGATTCGGTTATTTGTAGGAGCAGAATAGTAATGGAAAAATTTTTAGCGCTTTCACAGGAGAAACAGGCAACAATCCGTAATGCGGCGCTTGCCTGTTTCGCAAGACATGGATATGAAAAAACGTCAATCAATGATATTGCGGTAGCGGCAGGTATCTCAAAGGCGTCTATATTCCAGTATTTTGGAAATAAGCAGACACTTTACCAGTATTTATTTGATTACTGCGCTGCCCAAATGAAGCAAGCCTATAACACGAGTGCATTGGAGGAAACTACGGATTTCTTTGACCGTGTATGGGAAGCCAGCGTTATGAAAGTGGAAATCTTAAAAAAGCACCCGCATATTGCGTCGTTTATTGCAAGTGTGGCAGTGGAACCAACGCCTGAATTGAAAAGTGCCATATTTTCAGAAGCAAATGAAAAATATATCGCATCGCTTGTTCTGCATGAGCGGGATTATAAAAAATTCAGACACCCGGAGGATGCAGAATTAGTGTTTCAGATGCTTATGATGCTTGCAAAGGGTATGTCCGTTCAGTTGGAAAGTGGAGTGGATTATGACAGCATGATGAAAGAGTTTCGAAACATCCTAGATATGTTGAAACACAACTTTTACAAGGAGGAATATTTGCCATGAGCAAGCCGGTAATTGTCCTAAACGAACTTACAAAAAGCTATGGAAAACATCGAGGAATTGAAAACATTAGCTTTACTGTTGAACAAGGCGAGGTTTTCGGCTTTATTGGCCCCAATGGAGCAGGAAAATCTACCACAATCCGTACTCTAATGGGCCTGCTGAAACCCTCCAACGGAGGAGCCTCTATCTTTGGGTTAGATTGTAGTCGGGAGCCCGCCCGTATCGCAAAGGATGTGGGGTATCTTCCCAGCGAAAACTGTTACTACAACAATATGAAAGTAAAAGAAATGCTTTTCTACACAGCAGAACTCTATGGTGTGAATGCCCACAGCCGGATGGAAGAATTAGCGGAGCGGTTGAATTTAGACTTATCCAGGCGAATTGGCGATTTGTCTTTAGGGAACAAGAAAAAAGTTGGCATTGTGTCGGCTCTGTTACCCTCTCCGAAGTTGCTGATTATGGACGAGCCTACCAGTGGCCTTGACCCGCTCATCCAGCAGGCTTTCTATGATATTCTGAAAGAAGAAAACAAACGAGGTGTGACCATTTTTCTGTCCTCCCACGTTTTGAGTGAGGTGCAAAGACTTTGTGACCGTGTAGCCATTCTGCGGGAGGGGAAGCTGATCAGTGTTCAATCCATGAAGGAACTGCGGGAAAACGGATACAAGAAAATCTCGCTGACAGCAAAAAGCGCCATTCCAGAGGATTTCTTTTCTGTTCCCGGTACGGCTAATTTAGAGTGGGACAAGAGCAAGACTTCTGTATCCTTTATGTTCAGCGGACCAGTTATGATGATTATGAACCAGCTTCATCGGCTGGAGCTGGAGGATATTTTAATTGAGGAACCGTCATTGGAAGAAGTATTCCTCCACTACTACGAATAGGAGGTCGTTATGTTGATTTTTCGATTTGAATGGAAACGAAAACGAAAATATATTCTGATTTGGGCCGCAACTCTTGCGGTCTGTATCTTCTCCATGACGCCAGTGTATTATGGCATGATTGAAACGGTGGAAACTTTGCCTGTGGAATTTACACAGGGAGGCTTTTTTGAAACGGTTGGTATTTCTCTGGAGCTATTGATGGAGCCACTTGGTATGTACTCGTTCCTCACAGGCTTTTTTATGGTTGCAGGGGGGATTTTCGGGATGCACTTGGGGCTGTCGTTACATACAGAAGAGTGTACGGGAAATACGGCTGAATACTTATACACAAAGCCTTGTGGACGGAAACAGATTTATATGGGAAAGCTGCTATGTGCGCTTGCCGGAATATGTGTAACAGGGATTTTTTATCTGGCGACTTCATTTCTAACGATGACTCTGTTCCGTTTCGGATTTCCCATCGGGGAATTTTTCTTGGTGGCAGGTTCGTTTATTCTCATCTCCCTCTTTTTTGCACTATTGGGACTGATGGTTGGAATATTTCACCCCAATAATCGTTCCCCACTTCTGACAGCCGGATTGGTTGTGTTTGTGGAATATTGTATCACTTCTTTTTCGAGGACTGTCAATATCCGGGCAATCGGCTTTTTATCGCCGTTTTCTTTTTTCAGTCCAGCGGAAATCCACAATGCTGGAACTTATTCATGGGACTATATGCTCTGGTATCTGCTCCTGCTGTTTGGGTTTGCGCTGCTGGCATACTGGAAAATCTTGAAGCGGGATATTGCGTTGGCTGTGTAAAGGAGGAAACGAATGAAGGCGTTAGTGAAAAACGAGCTGCGCTTAACAAGAAAACTACTGCTGATCTGGATGGGAATTGTCTTGATTTTGTGTGGCTTCGCTTACTTTGAGTATTTGTCACTAAAGGAAAGCCTCAATGAGCTGACAGGGCTAATATCGAATTTTCCGAAAATTCTGAAAGCTATGTTTGGTGTGAGCGGTGATCTGACTTCTGCTTTGGGCTGGTATGGCTGTATGTATTATTGGGTCACGATGCTAACCAACAGCTATGCGGTCTATCTCGGTGTTTCGTGTGTAGCGAAAGAACAGGCGCAGGGAACGGCAGAATATCTATTTACAAAACCAGTGGGTCGCAACAAGGTTGTCTGTGCCAAAGCAGTTGCCTGTGTATGTAATTTGCTTGCACTTGCGGTATTCAGCGGGTTATGTAATTATTTTACCGCCATTTTACCGCTAGGCGGTTTAGAGCAAAGAAACGCTGCTTTTACCACCACATTGGGCCTGTTTTTGACAGGGTTGACTTTGTTTGCAATCACGCTTCTGGCCTCCAGCCTGACGAGAACCTATAAAGGGGCTGTTCGGATAGGCGCGGGAATATTATTGCTCTTTTATGGCATCAGCATCACCGCCGAATATCTTGAAGCTCCAATGCTGTACTGCTTAACGCCATTAAAATTCTTCGATGTTTACACAGTGGCAATAAGTGGAATACAGTTTTCGTTCTTCCTATTGGCTATGATAATTGCGATTGGTTCTGTTATCACAGCTCAAAAAGTTTGGACGCTCAGGGAAATTTGAAATGAACGATATGGATAGCTTCGAGTGGCTGCTATGTCCTGTCTGTAACAGTAAAACTCGTATCAAGCTGCGGTTAGATACTGAGCTGAAAAACTTTCCTTTGTTTTGTCCTAAATGCAAACAAGAAACTTTAATCAGCGTAGAAAAATTTAAGATTTTAGTTATCACAGAGCCAGACGCACAGACGCAGAGCCGATAACCCGTTAGCCCTCAGGCGCGGATTATCGGCTCTTTTGTTTTCGGCGGCTGTCAATTAAAGCCGCCGCGTTATACGACGACTTTATGAGGAACACGGCGGTTTCCGAGGAGGGATCGTCGTGTTCATTTTGCTTTTTCATAGTACGCATGATCTTCACCAGCTAAAAAAAGCGTAGCTCCCCCTCCGGGCAAGTCCGGCATTGGACGCGAAATTTGCCAGTACATTAAGAATAATGTCATTTCACGCGCTTGTGTGGCATCACGCCATGCGAGCGCGTTTTTCTATACCCACCTTGGGACAAGTTGTCCCGAGGTAGGCAGGGGCGGCCCCGGCTGCCGATCCCCGCCATCCCCCGTTCAGATCGTCCACCCACAACAAAAATCTGAACGGAGGAAAATATAATGACTACTATCAATCTGAAGGACTTTTACTCTTGGCACACCCATGATGAATATATCGAAGTTTCCGATGAAGTGGCCGCCGAGCTGCGGGCCGACAAGCTGTATGAGGCTGCCTACCAGCGGCGGATAATCCGCAATAAGGCACAGTATTCCCTCGACTGTGATGATGGGATCGAATACTCTGCCTGCCTTTCCGAGCCGACCCCGCAGGAGCTGCTGGAGCGCATGGAGCGTTTCTGCGATCTGTGGAACGCGCTGAACACTTTGCCCGAAACGCAGGGGCTTCGCATTGATGCCTGTATCATTGAAGGCAAGAGCATGACTGAGGTTGCCGAGGCCGATGGCGTAAGCGTGGCCGCCGTACATAAATCTATCCAGCAGGGTTTGAAGTCCATGAAAAAATATTTGCAAAATGTTTGATGTAGGGGGTTAAAAAACATCTTCCAAATGTCCTTGGTATATGAGAGGAGTTGATCCTCTCCACAACTGAATAGCGGCGGCTCCGGGCATAGTGCGAGGAGCCGGGCGGCGGGTGCGCCAGGACTTCTCCAACACGGAGGACGAGCGATCCACACCAACGCCGCAAGTGGGGACTTGCCACCCCACGGCCACGATCCGCGAGTGGACAGGCTGGCAGCCTGTCCCCCGGAGCTGCCGCACCACCCCAGCAAGGAGCGTCGCGCCGAGTATAGCTGTCTTATGACGGGCCAAGAAAATGAGCGCGGCGCTCCTTATTCTAACTTCGAGACAAATTGTCCCAATGTGGAGAAAGGCAAAAGGGCGACACCCAATCGCGGGTGCCGCCTTTTCGTGTTTCCCCAACAGACAACGGGGATCAATCAGTTCTACGCCATTTGTGAAGGAGGTCATCTATGGAGCGCACAAGAGAATTAACCACTTTCGCCATTGACGGTTATCAAATATCCGCTACCTTTGCCGATAGCAGAAACACAACGGCCCTCGGCCATGTGAAACAGATTTTGCTATCCTCTTTTGCCAACAATGCCGCCAAGCATACCCACGGCGACATCCTTGCAATCCACCCCAATCGGAGCGATAATAATAGTGGGGGTAGCCCCTATGTACCTTGAAAAGTTCATATCTCCCGCGTATTGATTCGCTCTTTTGGTTTGCCCTTATGACAAATGAAAGGACGGATCAATATGGAAAATAACATTCTTATCGGAACTCGCGTTGACTGTTTGTATAGAGTGTCCACCGACAAGCAAGTGGACTATGACGATAAAAGCCAAGCCGACATCCCCATGCAGCGCAGAGAGTGCCACCGCTTCTGTGAAAAGATGGGCTGGACGATTGTTCACGAAGAACAGGAGGACGGCGTATCCGGCCACAAGGTACGGGCCGAAAACCGCGACAAACTCCAAATCATCAAAGAACGGGCCAAGCAGGGCAAGTTCGATATTCTGCTGGTGTTCATGTTTGACCGCATCGGGCGTATCGCTGACGAAACGCCCTTTGTGGTGGAATGGTTTGTCAAGAACGGCATCCGGGTATGGAGTACCCAAGAGGGTGAGCAGCGTTTTGATACCCACACCGACAAACTCACCAACTATATCCGCTTCTGGCAAGCTGACGGTGAAAGCGAAAAGACTTCTATCCGCACAAAAACCGCCCTCGGCCAGCTTGTCGAGGACGGCGGTTTCAAAGGCGGGCTTGCTCCCTACGGCTACGATCTCGTAAAAAGTGGCCGCTTCAACAAGCGAAAGCATGAGGTTTATGAGCTGGTTGTCAACGAGGCCGAGGCCGCTGTGGTGCGGATTATCTTTGACAAGTATGTGCATGAGGGCTACGGAGCCCAGCGGATCGCCACCTATCTGAATAAGCTCGGGTATCGGGCAAGGTCGGGTAAGATGTGGCACCACGCCAGCATCCGGGGTATCATCTGCAACCTCACCTATACCGGCGTACTCCGCAGCGGCGATAGCCGATCCCAAGTGCTGCTGCACTTGCAGATTATCCCGCCGGAACTCTTTGAGGCCGCACAGCATATCCGCACTTCCCGTGCCAATTCTGCCGAACAGGAGCGCCGTGTTCCTCTCAACACCCGAGGCCAGTCCCTGCTGGCCGGGAATGTGTTTTGTGGTCATTGTGGCTCCCGGCTCTCACTCACCACAAACGGCAAGGCTTATCCCTGCAAGGACGATCCAAACCGCATTGTAAAGCGTGTACGGTATATCTGCTACGGCAAAACCCGCAAGCAAACGGAATGTGACGGTCAGACCGGGTACACGGCACATACCCTTGACGGCATCATTGATAAGGTGGTGCGACAGATCTTTGAGCGTATGAAAGCTGTCCCCAAAAGTGAGATCGTCAATATCCGATACAAAGAAAAGATGGAGGAACGGAAAGCGCTGCTCCGCAGCATCCGGGCCGAACATACAAAAGTATCTGCCGAGCTGAATATGCTGAAGGCCGAGGTCATTAAATCCCTGCGCGGCGAAAGTGCTTTTTCGCAGGACTTGCTCGGCTCTCTGATTTCTGACTGTGAGACAAAATGTCTCGAAGTTCAGCAGCAGCTTGAGGCGGCGCAACTGGCCTATGACGAAGGACAGGCTGTGCTGGAACACTTGAACGCCCAATACGATGACATTATCTCTTGGGCTGATATGTACGACACCGCCAGCATGGAGGCAAAGAAAATGATCGTCAACTGCCTTATCAAGCGGGTGGAGGTCTACCGGGACTACAAGTTGCATATCGACTTTAACATTGACTTTGAGCAGTTCAGCATGGGCATGGACATCGTTGCCATCGCTGCATAAAGCAAAAACCCCACTTCCGAAGAAGTGAGGTTTTCGTTCACAATCTCTTGGTGATGGTGGAGATAAGCGGGATCGAACCGCTGACCTCTTGAATGCCATTCAAGCGCTCTCCCAGCTGAGCTATACCCCCAGATAAGAGAGATTGTGATGTTTAATTTTTATGTTCCCTGTACGGGGGTTGTTTACCGCTTCAACCGGGCTCCCAACTGAGCTATATCCCCGTATTTTTAAGAGTATCAGCCGCCAAGTGTTCTACGGGATAATCTCTGTGTGTGAACCTAGACACTGGCGATACGGCGTACCGCACTCCTCCCAGAACTGATACTTTTCGTATATTATACTACGCTCTCAGAGATGTTACAAGCATTTTTCAGCCCTGTTCCCGGATAAGTTCCCTTGAAACTTTCCCCGCACATTATTATAATAAGTACCGTATACAGAAAGGAGGAATGCGCCGTGCCGTCAGAACATGTTTATATCGCCATTGACCTGAAGTCTTTCTATGCTTCTGTGGAATGTATGGAGCGCGGGCTCAATCCTCTTACGACCAACCTGGTCGTGGCGGACGAAAGCCGGACCGAGAAGACGATCTGTCTGGCAGTGTCCCCGTCCCTGAAAGCTTACGGCATCTCCGGCCGGGCCCGGCTTTTTGAAGTGGTACAGAAAGTGAAGGAAGTCAATGCCAGACGCAGAGGGCAGGCGCCCGGAAGACGGTTCCTGGGCGAATCCTTTGACGACACCGCGCTGAAGTCCGACCCTTCCCTGGCAGTATCCTATATCACAGCGCCTCCGCGCATGGCATATTATATTGAGTACAGTACCCGGATCTATAACGTCTATCTAAAATATATCGCCCCGGAAGACATGCATGTATACTCCATCGACGAGGTGATGATCGATGCCACCCAGTATCTGAAAACTTACGGACTCACCGCCAGGGAACTGGCGGTCAAAATAATCCGGGATGTTTTAGAGACCACAGGGATCACCGCCACCGCCGGGATCGGCACCAATCTGTATCTCTGCAAGATCGCCATGGACATCGTGGCAAAACACATCGCGCCTGACCGGTACGGCGTACGCATCGCGGAGCTGGACGAAATGAGTTACCGGCGCATGCTGTGGTCACACCGTCCTCTGACTGACTTCTGGAGGGTAGGCAGGGGATATGCCCGGAAACTGGAAGGATGCGGTCTCTATACCATGGGGGATATCGCCCGGTGTTCCCTGGGTTCTGATGCCGACTATTATAATGAAGAACTGCTCTACCGGCTTTTCGGTGTAAATGCGGAACTGCTGATCGACCATGCCTGGGGCTGGGAACCCTGTACCCTGGCCGATATCAAATCCTATAAACCGGATACAAACAGCATCGTCTCCGGACAGGTGCTTCAATGTCCTTACTCCTTTGATAAAGCCCGTCTGGTCCTCCGGGAGATGGTAGACTCTCTGGCTTTGAATCTGGTGGACAAAGGACTTGTCACCGACCAGCTGGTCCTGACGATCGGTTACGACATAGAAAACCTGTCGGATCCGAATATCCGGAACCAGTATCAGGGAGAAGTGACCGTAGACCGTTACGGACGCCGGATCCCCAAGCACGCCCACGGGACTGCCAATCTGGACTGCCATACTTCCTCTTCGATATTGATGACCGACGCGGCCACAGCCCTTTTTGACCGCATCGTAAACCGGAAACTGCTGGTCCGCAGGCTCAGCCTTTCCGCCAACCGCATCGTATCCGCTTCCTCTGTGTCTGTGGGAGAAACCTATGAGCAGATGGATCTTTTCACGGATTATGAAGCCCTGCAAAAAGAAAGGGAAGAAAAAGAACGCATACTGGAACGGGAACAGAAGATGCAGAAAGCAGTGCTGGAGATCCAGAAAAAGTTCGGCAAAAACGCCATTTTAAAGGGCATCAATCTGGAAGAAGGCGCAACCGCCGTGGAGCGCAACCAGCAGATCGGCGGTCACAAGGCATGACGCAGGCCTTCAGAAAGGAGTATTCTATGCAGCATGGATCCGACGATTCCCGCCGGTACGACGACATCATCCGGCTTCCTCACCATGTATCTTCAGTTCATCCGCATATGTCCATGCGGGACCGGGCCGCGCAGTTCGCTCCGTTCTCGGCGCTGAACGGACACAGCGCGGCCATCCGCGAGACTGCCAGACTCACGGACCGGCGCATCGAACTGGATGAGGCAGAAGCGGATCTTCTCAATGAAAAGATCATGCTCCTGCAGGAACGACTGGACGAAGAGCCCTCTGCCGCTTTTACCTGGTTCGTTCCGGATATTCATAAGGAGGGCGGTTCCTACCGGACTCTCTCCGGGCAGGTGAAGAAGATCCTGCCCTTCGAAAATACAGTAGTCATGGCGGACGGTACCCGGATTCCGCTGGACGAGATTATAGAGATTGAAATTCTAAAATAAGGAAATACGCATGTTAAATGAGATCAAAATCACAGACTTTGCCGCGCCGGAACTGGATATCTACGCCCGGTTATCGGAACGGCAGCTTTTAAACCTGGAAGGGGAAAGTCTCTTTATCGCCGAGAGTCCCCGGGTCATCGGACGGGCCCTGGACGCCGGATATATTCCCATATCGGCACTGATGGAAGAAAACGCCTCCGATCCCCAGACCATGGGGATTCTTTCCCGTCTTGATAAGGTTCCCGTCTATACCGCGCCGTTTGAAGTGTTGAAGCAGCTCACCGGATTTCCCCTGACCAGAGGAATGCTGTGCGCCATGCGCCGCAGGTCCCTGCCGTCGGTCGAGGATGTCTGCAAAAATGCCGGAAGGATCGCCGTCCTGGAGCATGTCATGAATCCCACCAACGTGGGCGCCATTTTCCGGTCTGCTGCCGCTCTGCATATGGATGCGGTACTTCTCACTCCGGACAGCAGCGACCCGCTGTACCGCAGAGCCGTCCGTGTAAGTATGGGGACGGTTTTCCAGATTCCCTGGACTTTCCTGGACCGCTCGCCTGCCTGGCCTGAGAAAGGTATCCATCTTCTGAAAGATCTGGGCTTCCGGACCGCCGCCATGGCGCTGCGCTCCGAGACCATTCGGATCGATGATCCGCGTCTCATGAAGGAAGAAAAGCTTGCCGTCATCCTGGGCACAGAAGGCGACGGACTTAAAAACGCCACCATCGAAGGATGCGACTACACGATCTGTATCCCCATGGCACACGGAGTCGATTCTCTGAATGTGGCCGCCGCCAGCGCCGTCGCTTTCTGGCAGTTGGGAAGAAAATACGATATTTAGGAGGAGATTTTTATGAACCATAAAGAACTGATCGATCTGGTGCACAGCACCAAAGACATTATCATGGATAAAGACATGGCGCATTCGGTCACTGTAAAAGGCGCCGCAGACTATGTGACAAAGGTAGATTTTGCCGTGCAGGAATATCTTCGCAGGGAACTGGCGCAGAAATCCCCGGAGGCACGCCTCCTCTCCGAAGAACAGGAAAACCGGGATCTTACGCCCGACGGCTCCTACTGGGTACTGGATCCCATCGACGGCACCACCAACCTGATCCATGACTATCAGATGAGCGCCGTATCTCTGGGACTCTATGAGAACAGACAAATGGTACAGGCAGTCGTCTACAATCCTTTTACCGAAGAGACTTTTCACGCTGTCCGAGGACAGGGAGCCTGGCTGGACGGCGTGCCGATCAAAGTTTCTCACCGGGATGCCTTTGACACCTGTATCATCTCTTTCGGATCCAGTCCTTACGAGAAAGAGAAAGCGGATATGCTCTTTCCTATATTCCGGAACATATTCATCCATACGGCGGACTTCCGGCGAAGCGCCTCCGCCGCTCTGGATCTTTGCTACGTGGCAGCCGGACGGGTGGACGGTTTCCTGGAGTATAACCTGAAAGCCTGGGATTACGCGGCCGCTTCCCTGATCATCGAGGAAGCAGGCGGCAGGATCACCGACTGGAACGCCCGTCCGGTCTCCTGCCTGGCCAATTCCTGCATTCTGGCCGCCACGCCGGAGATTTACGAAGAACTGCGTTCTTTCCTCCCCCGTTGATTCCCGGAAAATGCCGGAGGCCAGTCTTCGATCTTTCCCTCTGTCAGCGCATGGAACATCCGGTCTTTCGCGCCCGGATGTTCCATGCAGATCTGCTCCAGCAATTCTTTGGCGTACGCCCTGCTGGTGGTCCCGTCCACCGGGCAGGGACTTTTCATAACCGGGATCTCATATTTCCGGCAGAATGACCGTACCTGCCTTTCCTCCGCCAGCATCAGCGGACGCAGGATCTGAAGACCGGTATCCTCAAACCAGGTAACCGGTGGAAAAGCGTAGAACCTTCCCTGAAAGATCAGGGACATGAGCATGGTCTCCACAAAATCATCTTTGTGGTGCGCATAGGCGATCTTGTTGCATCCCATATCCAGCGCTTCTTTCACCAGCGCTCCCTTCCTCATCTTGGCGCACAGGGAACATGGATTGCTCTCTTTACGTTCCCGAAGCACGATCTGTCCGATCTGAGTGGCGACAATCTTCAGCTCCACATCCAGTTTTCCGGCAAATTCTTTTATGCCCGCAAAATCCGCGCCTTCCATCCCCAGATCCACGCAGACCGCGCAGACAGAGAAAGGCTCGGGATAAAAAGAAGCCAGCCTCGACAATGCGTACAAAAGCGTCAGACTGTCCTTCCCTCCGGATACGCCCACCGCGATTTTATCGCCGGCCTGAACCATCCGGTATCTTTCCACGGCCTGGCGCACCAGGCTTAAAAGCTTCTGTTCTGTCATACTTCTCTCCCCATTCGGCCCTGCGGTTTCTTGCCGCGCGGCCGAAATAAGGCCGCCGCGTTTTTGCGGCAGCCCTACTTCAAACTTCGTATATTACATTTCCAGATATTCCAGCACGGTTTCCAACGTCTGCCGCCCTGTAACTTTCCGGAAAATTTTCTCCCCGTTCAGGATCAGCATGGCAGGGAATTCCGTCACGCCGTATCTGTCTGCCAGTTCCGGTTCTTCCCCGGCATCCACCCGGCAGAATTTTACGTCGCAGGCTTCTTCTGCCGCCTGCTCCAGAATCGGGAGCTGTGCTTCGCAGGCCTGACATCCTTCCTGATAAAACTCCAGCAGGACCGGACGCCCCGCGCCTGTCACTTCAGCCTGAAAATGGTCTCCGGTAATCTTTGGGATTTCCATTGGCATTCTCCTTTCTGAACCACACACAAAAAGCATGCCCGATTCTGCCGTAAATACGCAGGGAATATCCGCCACCGCGGCATTCGTTCAGTTTTCCTGTGTTTTTACCGTATATACGCGGATCACCGACGCCACTTCCCGGATCATGGACATCTGTTCAAAAATCACAAGCGCGTCGTTCAAATGACGGTTTTCTACCTGATCGGTCACAACCACCAGTTCTGCCACGCCGTTTACCGCAGGCTTCTGAAGCACCTGATGAATACTGACTCCGTTGTTGCCCAGCACGCCGGCCACGCCGGCCAGGATGCCCGTACGGTCTTCCACCACCAGTCTCAGGAAATATTTGTGCTTGGACTCTCCGGAATCACGGATCGGAAGACTCCGGTAACAGCCGCAGCCCAGTCTTCCGCAGCATCCGTACACCAGATTGCGCGCCACGGCCACCACATCGCCCATCACCGCGCTGGCAGTTGGGAATTCTCCGGCGCCTCTGCCCTGGAACATCACGTCATCCACCGCGTCCCCGTGAACAAATACGGCGTTAAATGAATCGTTTACATTGGCCAGCGGATGGCTGGACGGAATCATCATCGGAAATACGCCCACCTCGATTCCGCCTCCTGTATTCCTCGCCACGCCCAGAAGTTTCAATGTGTATCCGAATTCCTTCGCATACCGGATATCCTTTGCGGTGATCTTTGTGATCCCCTTCACTTCCACGTCGTCGAATTTCACTCGGGAATGGAATGCAATAGAAGCCAGAATCGCCATTTTACGGCCGGCGTCCAGACCCTCCACATCAGAGGTAGGATCTGCCTCCGCATAGCCCAGTTCCTGCGCTTTTTTCAGCGCGTCCGCGAAATCCATCCCTTCCCGAGTCATCTTGGTCAGAATATAGTTGGTGGTTCCGTTGACAATTCCCATGACTTCCGTGATCTCGTTTCCTTCCAGACACTCTTTCAGCGGACGGATAATCGGAATACCGCCGCCCACCGCGGCCTCGAACATCAGATCACAGTGATGCAGCTCCGCCAGGTCCAGAAGCTCTCCGCCGTATTCCGCCATCAGGTCCTTGTTGGCGGTCACCACATGTTTGCCCGCTTCCAGCGCCTGCCGGATATAGGTACGGGCAGGTTCTATGCCTCCCATCAGTTCGATCACAATATCGATCTCAGGATCGTTCACAATACTCTCCCAGTCGTCGGTCAGAATCTCCTGAGGAACTCCTTCTCTCTTTTTTGTCAGATTTTTTACCAGTATCTTTTTGATGTCCAGATCCGCCTGATGAATCCTCAGCGGAAGTTCCTCTTTTCTTCTCTGCATCAGTTTGTAGACGCCTCCGCCTACCGTTCCCAGCCCCAAAAGAGCCGCTCTGATCCGCATTCCACTCTTCTTTTCCAAACGCATCTTTCCTCCTAAGTCTCTGTTTACAGAACCGTCCTTACCTGTTTCGGGCTGTATCCGGCCTTTTCCAGCGCGCCGATGATCCGGTCTTTATGTTCTGTTCCGAAAGCCTCGATCGTTACCTTCAGCTCTACTGCAGCCAGACGGTTGGTGCTCACAAACTGATTATGATCCAGCCGGATTACATTGCCCTGCTCCTGAGCGATGATTGAAGCCACTTTCACCAGCTCGCCCGGCTTATCCGGAAGACGCACCGACACCGTAAAGATCCGGTCTCTCTGAATCAGTCCAAGCTGTACCACCGAAGACATGGTGATGATATCCATGTTGCCTCCGCTTAAGATACAGACCACTTTTTTGTTTTTCGCATTCAGATGTTTCAGCGCCGCCACACTGAGAAGCCCCGAATTTTCTACGATCATCTTATGATTTTCCACCATGTCCAGGAACGCGACGACCAGTTCGTCGTCCTCCACAGAGATCACTCTGTCGATGTTTTTCTGGATATACGGGAAGATACTCTTGCCGGGTTCTCTCACCGCGGTGCCGTCCGCGATGGTACTGCTGTGAGGCAGGCAGACCACCTCTCCTTTTGCCAGAGACTGCTCCATACAGTTGGCTCCGGCGGGTTCCACACCAATCACTTTGATCTTTGGATTCAGCATCTTGGCCAGCGTGGCAACGCCTGCCGCCAGTCCGCCGCCTCCAATCGGCACCAGAATATAATCCACCAGCGGGAGCTCTTTGAAAATCTCCATAGAGATCGTTCCCTGTCCGGTAGCCACGTCCAGATCGTCAAAAGGATGAATCATAGTATATCCGTGCTCTTTCGCCAGTTCATAAGCATGCGCGCACGCCTCGTCATAATCGTTTCCATAAAGCACCACTTCAGCCCCGTACTCTTTGGTATGATTCACCTTGAGCAGCGGTGTAACCGTCGGCATAACAATGACCGCCTTGCAGCCGTACTGTTTCGCGGCATAGGCCACGCCCTGGGCATGATTTCCTGCCGAAGCCGTGATCAGGCCTTTTTTCCTCTCTTCGTCTGTCAGGGTGCTGATCTTGTAGTAAGCGCCGCGGATCTTGAATGCGCCTGTTTTCTGCATGTTTTCCGGCTTCAGATACACTTTGCAGCCGGACTGGTCGCTGAAATACTGGCTGTACATCAGATGGGTTTCTGTCGTCACCCGGCCCACTACTTCGCAGGCCTTTTCAAATTTTTCCAAAGTCATCATGTTTGTTCTCCCTTGCTGTACGGGCGGGTTTGCGGAACCGCCCTTCTTATGTTGAACCGTTCTCCGTCATAGACATATATACTTCTCTACACGTCGTCCGACAGAAACAGAGCGTTCACAAATGCGTCTGCGTCAAATTTCTGCAGGTCGTCGATATGTTCTCCGACCCCGATATATTTCACCGGGACATTCAGCTCCGACTGGATCGCCACGGCGATGCCTCCTTTGGCCGTCCCATCCAGCTTTGTAAGTATAATGCCGGTCAGGTCCGCCGCTTCGCCGAACTGCCGCGCCTGTTCCAGAGCATTCTGCCCTGTGGTGCCGTCCAGCACTACCAGCGTCTCTCTGTACGCCTCCGGATACTCCCGCTCAATGATGCGGTTGATCTTTTTCAATTCCTCCATCAGATTTTTCTTATTATGAAGACGTCCTGCCGTATCGATCAGAAGTACGTCCGCTTTTCTGGCTTTTGCCGCGCAGACGGCATCGTAAACCACAGAAGCGGGATCCGCGCCTTCACTTCCGCGGATCAGCTCCACGCCGGCACGGTTCGCCCACTCGGCCAGCTGTTCCCCTGCCGCCGCGCGGAAGGTGTCCGCCGCTCCCACGATCACTTTTCGTCCCTGGTCTTTCAGCTTTCCGGCCAGTTTTCCTACGGAAGTGGTTTTTCCTACGCCGTTGACACCGATAACCAGCACTACGGAAGTCCTGTGCTCAAATTCATACGCGGTGTCTCCCACCTGCATCTGCTCCTTGATACTGTTGATCAGCAGCTGCTTACACTCTTCCGGCTTCTTGATATGCTGTTCTTTTACCTTCTTTTTCAGGTTCTCGATAATCGCCGTAGTGGCGTTGATCCCGATGTCGCCCATGACCAGGATCTCTTCGATCTCATCGTAGAAATCATCGTCAATATCCGAAAATCCGCTGAAAATCGCATCCATGCCGGATACGATGTTATTTCTTGTTTTCGTCAGGCCATCTGCCAGACGTCTGAAAAAGCCTTTCTTTTCTTCAGCCATAAAAGGCACCTCCTATTTGTCCAGGTCATTTTCTATCAGGCTGACGGATACCAGAGTGGACACTCCTTTTTCCTGCATGGTGATTCCGTACAGGCGGTCAGCCGCATTCATCGTGCCACGCCGGTGCGTGATCACAATAAACTGTGTATGCTCAGTCAGTTTATGTAAGTATTTCGCGAAGCGCACCACATTGGAATCATCCAGCGCCGCTTCTATCTCATCCAGAAGACAGAAAGGCGACGGCTTTAGATTCTGGATCGCGAACAACAAGGCGATGGCGGTAAGCGCCTTTTCTCCTCCGGAAAGTTGCATCATATTCTGCAGTTTCTTTCCGGGCGGCTGTGAAATGATGCGGATTCCTGATTCCAGCACGTCTTCCTCATCGATCAGCTCCAGCGTGCCCCGTCCGCCTCCGAACAGTTCCTTAAACGCTTTGTCAAACTCTTTCTGAATCAGCTGGAACTGCTCCCGGAACTGTTTTTTCATGCCTCCGTCCAGTTCCTGAATCACATTTTTCAGCGCCGCTTCCGCCTCCTGCAGATCATTCTTCTGGCCGTCCATGAATGCGAAGCGTTCCGACACTTCCTTATAGTCGTCAATGGCGTTGACATTCACATTGCCCAGTTCTTTGATCTCTTCTTTTACGGTACCGCAGTTTTTCTTCAGTTCGGAAAGACTTGCATATGCGGTATCGCGAAGCGGCAGCGCGGCGTTATAGGTCAACTCATATTCTTCCCACATATGATTCATGAGCGTCTCGGAATTTTCATCCAGTTTTTCTTTCTGACTGCCTATCCGGAACAGTTCCTTGTCCAGATTATTCATGCGGGCAGACAATTCTTCTCTTTTGCCGAAAAAAGATTTATGGGAGGCAGTCTGTTCTTCTTTTTCTTTCTGAAGCTGTACGGTCTTTTCTTCCAGGGCGCTGATTCGCTCATCGATTTCATTCATACGCTCCTGAAGAGCCGACGCGCCTTCTTCCCTGCTCTTCGTATCTTCTTCCGCCTGCTGCACATTCCTGGACAGTTCCTCTTTCTCATGCAGGAGCTTCTCCAGTTCTCCTTCGATACGCTCCAGGCCGGCCCTGTTGAACTCTGCTTTCTGAAGTAAGGACGCCGTATCCAGATGATAGGTCTCTACCAGTTTCGACGCTTCTTCTTCCCTTGACTGCTCCTCTTCCAGGCGTTTCTGATAAGTCTCCACCGCGAAAGTATGTGCTTTCTCCATATCTTCCGAGTCTTTCAGTTCTTTCCGGTTCGCTTCTTTCAATTCACGGATCTCTCCGCTCTGACGTTCCAGTTCCAGACTTTCTTTCTGGAGCTGTTCCATCCCTGCCCCGGACGATCGCTTCTGCTCCTCCAGCTGCTCCACATTCATCCTGGCAGTATTTTCTTTCACCCGGATTTCCTGCAGCTGAGCCGCCCCCTGATCCAGGATGGAATAGCATCTGCTTCTCTCGTTCTGAAGCTCCACCAACTTTTTCCTGGTGTCCTCCAGTTCTCTTTTCAGGCGTTCCGCCTTTCCTTTCAGTTCTTCGATCTCACGGTTCCGGCTTAAAAGACTGCTGTTGCTGCGGAAAGAACCACCTGTCATGGAACCTCCGGGATTCAGAGATTCTCCCTCCAGCGTCACGATACGCAGGCTGTAACGGTATTTTCGCTGCAAAGCCACGGCATGGTCGATGTGCTCCACCACCACGGTTCTTCCGAGAAGCTGCGCCAGAATATTCTGGTAACGTTCCTCCGACCTGACCAGCGTATGTGCCAGGCCGATGACGCCTTCTTCCTTCAGCGCCTGCGGCTGGCCGAAAGAGGGCGGGTGCTTGACCGCCGTCAGAGGCAGGAATGTCACCCGTCCGTACCGGTTCTGCTTCAGGAACCGGATCATTTGCTTGGCCGTCTCTTCGTCTTCGGTAACCACATTCTGGATACTGCCGCCCAGGGCTGTCTCCACGGCAGTCTCATATTTTTGCTCTGTCTGGATCAGATCCGCCACCACACCGCAGATCCCCGGCACCTTTTCTCTCTGTTCCATGACCCGGCGGATACTGCCGCCGTAACCGTCATATCTCTCTGCCAGATTCTGCAGGGATTCCAGCCTCGATGCCTCACGGTGGTAGACCGTCTGTCCGTCTTCCACGCGTTTCCGGCAGATCGTGATCTGCTGCTGCAGTTCCGCGATCTGTCCTTCGATCCCGGCACGTTCCTCATTCTTTTCTTTCAGTTCCTGCTGAATGACGCGAAGTTTCTCCCGTTCTTCCGACAGCAGTTCCTCCTGTCCCATCTCTTCGCTCTTCATCTTGATCAGCTTCTGATCCACCTCCGCCTTGCGGATCTGGATCTGTTCCGCCATGGCGTCGTAACGCTGAATCTTTCCTTTGATGGAAGAGCGCTGATTCAGCACTGAAATAATCTCATTCTTACTGTTTTCTATATTGGTCTGGCAGTCGGACAGCCGCTGCTGGATGGCCGCCAGCGTCTCTTCCGCCTCTTTTTGTATCTTCTGAGCCTGGGAGAGCTGCAGATCCAGATCCTCTTTTTCCGCAAGGGTCCGTTCTTTTTCTTCCCGGCGTCCGGCAAGATCGGCTTCGATCCCTTCCATCCGCTCCCGAAAATGTTTGCCGCTGGACTGGGCAGATTTCATCTGTTCTTTCAGCACCGCGATCTGGCCTTTTAACTGCTGTTTTTCCACACGGGCAGCGGAAGCTTCTTCTTTGGCGGCGTCGATCCTGTGCTCGACTCCCTCCAGCTCTTTTTCGATCCTGTCGTACTCTATCCGGGTATTCTCAAATGCCTGCGTGGTCTCTGCCAGATCGTTTCGGGCAGTCGTCTCTGCAGCTTCCAGCTTCTGCACCTGCGACCGGATACTTTCCATTTCCATCAAGAAAGCCTGGACTTCATATTTCTTCAGAGTCTCTCTTTTTTTCAGGTATTCTCTGGCCTTCTCCGCCTGCCGCTCCAACGGTCCCAGCTGTTTCTCCAGCTCGCTTAAAATATCGCTGACCCTCAGCAGATTCTGGTGTTCATCTTCCAGTTTTTTCTCAGCGGTTTTTTTCCTCTTTTTAAACTTGACGATGCCGGTCGCCTCGTCAAACAGTTCTCTGGATTCTTCCGGCTTTGTACTCAGAATCCGGTCGATCTGTCCCTGACCGATCAGGGAATAGCCTTCTTTTCCTATACCTGTATCATAGAACAGCTCCTGTACATCTTTCAGCCTGCATACAGATCCATTTAAAAGATATTCACTTTCCCCCGACCGATATAACCTCCTGGCGACAGTTACTTCTTCATAAGCTACCGGAAGCTGATGATCCGCATTGTCCAGCGTAATCGATACAAAAGCATAGCTCAGCGGCTTCCGGTTCTCTGTACCGGAGAATATAACGTCCTGCATGGTGCCTCCGCGCAGCTGCTTTACGCGCTGCTCTCCCAGCACCCAGCGCACCGCGTCGGCCACATTGCTTTTTCCTGAACCGTTAGGACCCACGATGCCTGTAATCCCGTTATGGAAATCAAATACAATTTTATTTGCAAAGGATTTGAATCCCTGCACCTCGATACTTTTTAAATACATGCACCCATTCCTGTTCTATCTGCCATTTTCTGTCAATGCATTGTAGGCTGCCGCCTGCTCCGCCGCCTTCTTGGTCCGCCCGCTGCCCTCGCCGATTACCTGATCGCCCAGCAGGGCCTGTACTACGAACAGTTTCCGGTGATCCGGCCCATCTTCACGGATCAGCTCATAGTGCAGCCGCTCCGCGTGACATGCCTGGATCCGCTCCTGAAGAATGGTCTTACTATCATAAAAGAGTTTTTTATTTTCCAGATCATTCAGTATGAATTTCAGAATAAATTCTTTTGCGCTAGTAAAACCACCGTCCAGATAAATTGCGCCGATCAGCGCTTCGCATGCGTCTGAAGTGATAGACGGACGTTCTCTTCCTCCTCCGGCTTCTTCTCCTTTTCCCAGATAGATATATCTGCCGAGGCCGATCTCCTTCGCACAAAGTGCCAGGCTCTGCTCGCACACCAGGCTCGCGCGGGTCTTCGTCGCGTCTCCTTCCGGCATCTGAGGATATTTTATATATAAAAATTCGCTGGTCACCAGCTCCAGTACCGCGTCCCCCAGAAATTCCAGCCGCTCATTGGATAAGAGCTTACCCATATGTCTCTCGTTTACATAAGAGCTGTGGCTCATAGCCTGTGTGAGAAGAGCCGGATTCTGAAACCGATATCCGATCTTCTCTTCCAGTTCTTTTAGAAGCGTATTCTCCTTCATGGAACTCTCCTTCTGTAATATGAAAGACCCGCAGCAAGCTGCGGGTATCCATCTAGTTTATTGCATTTTTAATCTGCTCTACTGCATCCCCGACCGATACGATCTTCTCCGCATCCTCATTGGAAATTTCGATGTCAAACTCTTCTTCGATGCCCATAATAATCTGAAAAATATCCAGGGAATCTGCTCCCAGATCGTCCACAAATGTAGTGTCCATCGTGATTTCATCCGCGTCTACATTCAAAACTTCCGCGATGATCTCTTTTAATTTTTCAAATTCCATGCTTTCATTCCTTCCTAACTTTCTTTTTCCCCGATTCCGGCTTTAATCTTCTCATTGATCTGCTGATGTTTGAAAGTCACACACTGAATGATGGAATTGCGGATCTCCAGCGCTTTGGAATTTCCATGGGTCTTGACTACCAGTCCTTTCAATCCCAGCAGCGGCGCTCCGCCGTGTTCGCTGGTATCGAACTGTTTCAGAGTCTTTTTCAGCGCCGGCTTCACCAGAAGCGCTCCGATCTTGCTCCGAAAACTGCTCATCATGCCCTTTTTCACCATGGATATCAGCGTGGCTCCCACACCCTCATACAGTTTCAAAATGATATTGCCCGCGAAAGCCTCGCAGACAATTACATCCGCATACCCTGACGGGATATCGCGTGCCTCGATGCTTCCAATAAAATTAATGTCATCGCACGCCTTTAGCAGAGGAAATGTCTCTTTCACCAGAGCATTGCCCTTCTCTTCTTCCGCCCCGATGTTCACGATCGCCACACGCGGATTGGAGATGCCGACTACATGTTCCATATAAATGGAACCCATCTTGGCAAACTGTACCAGATGGGACGGTCTTGCATCCACGTTAGCTCCGCAGTCAATCAGAAGGGAAGCTCCTTTTTCCGTCGGCAGAAGCGGAGCCAGAGGCGGGCGCTCCACACCCTTGATTCTTCCTACGATCAGCTGTCCTCCCACCAGTACGGCGCCTGTACTTCCCGCGCCTACGAAAGCATCTGCCTCACCGTTTTTCACCATTTTCATAGCTACCACAATGGACGAATCCTTCTTGGATCGGATTGCCTGCACCGGCGGTTCCGCCATCTCGATAACCTCGGCAGCATTCACCACTTCAATCCGGGAAGCATCATATTGATATTTCTGCAGCTCTGCACGCACTGCTTCTTCCCGGCCTACCAGAAATACTTTGATGTCATCTCTGCTGTTTACGGCGTCTACCGCGCCTTTTACAATCTCCAGCGGCGCATAATCTCCACCCATGGCGTCCACTGCTACTCTGACCAGCTCCTGCATCCTTATTCCTCCTTGTTATCTATATCATAATACGAAAACCATATCATGAAGTCAATACTTTTTCATTCAAAATATTTTCAAACGGCATATCCTTTCCGGCTTTTTTCTGGTATCATAAGGGTACATACAACAAGGAGGGTTTACTATGCGGATTCAAAGCAAAAAAGTGTGGATTGCAGACCAGTTCACCGAAGCGGTTATTGAGATTCAGAAGGGAAAGATCACCGGCATCTTTCCATACGGAAGCAGGCCCGCAGATATTGATTATGGAGACCTGCGCATTGTTCCCGGATTTCTGGACATCCACTGCCACGGCGCCTATGAATTTGACACCAATGACGCCAATGAAGAAGGATTGCGCCGCTGGGCAAAAAACATCGTCTCTGAAGGTGTAACCGGATTTCTCGCCACTACCATCACACAAAGCGAAGAGGTTCTGACCGCTGCCGTTGCCAATGTGGCAAAAGTTATGGAAAGCAGCTATGAAGGAGCTGAAATCCTCGGCATCCATTTCGAAGGGCCATATCTGGATATGAAATACAAAGGCGCTCAGCCGGAACAGTACATCGTCAAACCGACCATTGAACAGTTCTGCCATTACCAGGAAGCGGCCAGAGGCCACATCCGCTATATTACCATGGCCACCGAAACAGACGAGGATTTCGCCCTGACCCATTATCTTTCCGAACACGGAGTCACGGTCAGCATCGGCCACTCCGCAGCCACCTATGAGCAGGCGGTCATGGCATACGCCAACGGCGCCCGTTCCATGACCCACGTTTACAATGGCATGTCCCCGTTCAATCACCGCGCCAACGGACTGGTTGGTGCCGCTTACCGTATCCGGACCATGTACGGCGAGATCATCTGCGACGGCTGTCATTCTACCCCTGCGGCTCTGAACAATTATTTCATGTGTAAAGGACCGGATTACGCTGTCATGGTTTCCGACGCGCTGATGGCGAAAGGCACGCCTGTGGGCAGCCATTATCTCTTCGGCGGCAACGAGATCGAAATCTATCCGGACGGAAGCGCGCATCTTGTGGATTCCGGCAAACTGGCAGGTTCCACGCTGCGTCTTAACCAGGGACTTCGCATCCTGGTGGAAGAGGCCATGGTTCCGTTCAACTATGCGATCAATTCCTGTACCGTCAACCCTGCGAGGTGTATCGGAGTGGCCGACCGGAAAGGTGCGATCGGAGTCGGTATGGATGCAGATCTGGCGGTCCTGGAGCAGGACTATAATGTCCGCCAGACCTACTGTATGGGCAAACCACAGCTTTAACGAAAATCGGGAGCCTGCTTTCGCAGACTCCCGATTTGTTTTTAGTCTTAGTCAACTGCAACAATCTCTTTCTTGTTGTAAGAACCACAGGCCTTGCAGACTCTGTGAGACATCATAAGAGCACCGCATTTGCTGCATTTTACTAAATTCGGAGCGCTCATCTTCCAGTTCGCTCTTCTCTTATCTCTTCTTCCTTTGGAAGATTTATTTTTGGGACAAATAGACACAGGTTACACCTCCTCTATGCTTTTCTCAGAATTCACACTTGTTACATTATACACATCGCATGAGGGGATGTCAAGCACTTTCTTTACTTAATCAGTGCCAGGGTCTCCCTTGCAATCGCAAGCTCCTCGTTGGTCGGAATCAGCATAACCTTCACTTTGGAATCCGGAGCAGAGATAACTCTTCTCTCGCCGCGTACGTCATTTGCCTCATCATCGATCTTCACACCGAGATATCCCAGATAATCGCAGACATTCTTTCTTGTTTTCTTATCGTTCTCACCTACGCCTGCCGTGAATGCGATGGCATCCACGCCGTTCATGGCTGCGGTATAAGCGCCGATATATTTTGCTACTCTGTATACAAATGCCTCCAGCGCTACTTCCGCCAGATGATTTCCTTCGGCTGCAGCCTTCTCGATATCGCGGAAGTCGCTGGAAATGCCGCCGCTCATGCCAAGCACGCCGGATTTTTTATTCAGGATATTCAGAACCTCGTTTACATCCTTGCCTTCTTTATTGCAGATGAACTGTACGACTGCCGGATCGATATCGCCGCTTCTGGTTCCCATGATCAGACCTTCCAGAGGAGTCAGACCCATGGAAGTGTCCACGCATTTTCCTCCGATGGAAGCGGATACGCTGGCGCCGTTGCCCAGGTGACATACAATGACTTTGGCTTTCTCCGGATCCAGGTTGCCGAATTTGATCGCCTCACCGGATACGAACAGATGGCTCGTCCCGTGGAAGCCGTAACGGCGGATGCCGTACTTTTCATAATATTCATGCGGGATTGCATACATATATGCTTTCTCCGGCATCTTCATGCCAAAACCGGTATCCCATACCGCCACATTCGGGGTGCCCGGCATAGCCTTCTCGCATGCCTCGATACCCATCAGATTTGCAGGATTGTGCAGCGGTCCCAAATCAAAGCACTCTCTGATTACGCGCTTCACATCCTCATCAACGATAATGGAATCGCTGTAGGTAGTGCCGCCGTGCAGAACGCGGTGTCCTACTGCAGCGATCTCGCTGGTATCCTTGATCACGCCGTAAGTCGGATCCTGCAGGGCTTCCATAACCATCTCGATCGCAGTCACATGAGTCGGCATCTCTCTCTCTACTACATAATCGTCTTTGCCTGTTGCTTTGTGGGTCAGCTTGGAACCTTCGATTCCGATTCTCTCGCAAAGCCCTTTTGCAACGACGGACTCATTATCCATGTCGATCAGCTGATATTTCAGAGAAGAGCTTCCGCAGTTAATCACTAAAATTTTCATTTTTATGTATCTCCCTATCTATATTCTTTTTGTGCCGCCGGGCGGCACACGGGCTTTCGCCCTATCTCCTGTCCAGCGTCCGGTCACAGATGCAAGCTTGCTTGCATCCGGGCCTCCCTCTGACCGGGAGGCACTGCTCAATGCTTTCGCGTCTATTTTACGATTTCGCCGTATACTTCGCCGGCGCATGCTGCGGCGTTTGCCTCATCGGTGTCAATGTGCATAGCCAGAGCATATTTGGGGCTCACACGGACTACTACGTCGCCGAACACCAGGCTTCTGCCGTCGGTATCGATCTTCACGGATACGATATCTTTGTCTTTCACGCCCAGTTTCTCCGCATCTTCCGGAGTTGCATGGATATGACGCTTTGCGGCGATCACGCCTTCCTTTACTTCCACTTCTCCTGCAGGTCCAACCAGCTTACATGCGCCGGAACCTGCCACATCGCCGGACTCACGGATCGGGGCAGCTACGCCGATGGAACGTGCATCGGTCAGAGACAGCTCAATCTGGGTCTCCGGACGTACCGGTCCGAGGATAGAGGCGGTGAGTTCCTTCTTGCTTCCTACGATCTTTACTTTCTCGTTGCTGGCAAACTGACCCGGCTGAGACAGGTCTTTTTTCTTGGTCAGCTCATAGCCCTTGCCGAACAGAGTCTCCAGATCCTCCTGAGTTACATGTACGTGACGAGCAGATGTTTCAACAATGAATTTCATAATATTCATTCTCCTTTTATAAATGTATATTGTGGTAACGCTGCCGGGCAGCTTTACTGACTTTTATACTTCTCCGGTCTCTGAAACCAGAATGCAGTTGGGCGTCTCCACTTTCAGCGGTTTGCCCCACAGGCTGAAATAGCCTTCTTCATAATTAACCCGGAAGATCGTCATAGTATTAGACTCATGGTTCAAAGCCATGATATGACGGTTGTCCGGGAAGAAATCCGCAGCTTTCGGATAGTCCCCGCTGATGGGCAGGATACAGATCTTCTCCAGTTTCCCGCTCTGATTGTCTACGCTGAAAACTCCCACGCTGTTGTCTCCGGCATTGGAACAGAGAACGTATTTCCAGTCTCTGGAAAACCGCAGCACACAGGCGGCGCTGTTTGCGGAATGATAGTTGTTCAGCGTGGAAATAGTCTGCACCGGTTCAAATATGGGGCCTCTCGGTCCTGCGGTATAAGAATATACGCTGATATAATTCTTCAGCTCACAGATCAGATACGCGAACCTCCCGTCCGGACTGAACTTGATAATCCGGGGAGCGCTCTCCTGCTCGCAGCGGAGCATATCCACCAGCTTGATCTTGCCTGTATCGTGATTGAACTTGTATATCTTCACCTGGTCCACGCCCAGATCCACCGCGCACAGATAGTTCTGATCCGGCGTAATATTCACACAGTTTACATGAGGACGGAAATTCCGCTCCGCTACGCTGCCCAGTCCTTTGTGAAAGACCTCGTCTGTCATCTCTCCGATGGTACCGTCTTCTTTCAGCCGCATCACGGTCACCTTTCCGTCATGCCAGCCCGCCACAAACAAGAACTTGTCTTCCTTGTCCGTGGAAAGGTAACAGCCTCTCATACCAAAAATCGACGCGCTGTTCATCGGTTCCAGATCCCCGTCCGGAAGAATCCTAAAGGACCTGACGCCTTCATCCGCGATGGAATAAAGGTATTTGCCATTATGAGACTTTTTGATATAAGACGGATTGTTGATCGGTACGACCTTTCTCTCCTCGACACGGCCGTTTTCCACGTCCAGGTCATAGATATAGATGCCTTTGCTGTTCCCGTGCGTATAGGTCCCTACGTATGCCACATATTTTTTCTGATCCATGTCCGGCTGTTCCTCCCATATGGCGGCTGCTTGTCCGCCCATAGCTATAGAAATTTTAACATATTTTTGCTATTTTGTTAATAGTATTTGAGCCATTTTTTCCAGTGTAAATTCCAGTTCTTCGTCTGTATGCGCCGCAGACAGGAACATAGCTTCGAACTGAGAAGGCGCGATATAGATGCCGCTCTCCAGCATCTGCCGGAAATACTCTGTGAAAGCTTTTGTATCCGACTTTTTCGCGCTTGCGTAATCTGTTACCGGATCCGCCGAGAAGAACAAACATCCCAGAGAGGATACATGATTCACCTGATAAGGCAGGTTATGCTCACGGCAGAGGTTCTCCATACCGCCGTACAGCAGTTCTCCCTTTCTCTCCAGATCTTTATAGATCTCCGGATGCTCATTCAGATAAGTCAGCTGTGCCAGACCTGCCGCCATGGCTACCGGATTGCCGCTCAATGTCCCTGCCTGATAGACTTTTCCCACCGGAGAGACCACTTCCATAATCTCCCGGCGTCCTCCGTAAGCGCCCACCGGCATGCCTCCGCCGATAATCTTGCCATAAGTGGTCAGATCAGCCTGAATCCCGTAATACTCCTGCGCTCCGCCGCGGGCCAGACGGAATCCGGTGATCACCTCATCAAAGATCAGCACCGCGCCGTGCTCTGTACACAGTTTCCTCAGGCCTTCCAGAAATCCCGGCGCGGGAGGAACCACGCCCATATTGGCGCCTACCGGCTCCACGATCAGCGCCGCGATCTGACCGTCCCAGGCGTCAAACAGATCTTTCACACTGTCCAGATCATTATAAACGGCTAAAAGAGTGTCCTCCGTACATCCCGCCGGTACTCCGGAACTGTCCGGCACTCCGGCCGTCATGACTCCCGACCCGGCTTTCACCAGCATGGCGTCACTGTGTCCATGATAACAGCCTTCAAATTTGATGATCTTATTCCTGCCTGTATATCCTCTTGCCGCGCGCACCGCGCTCATGACTGCTTCCGTACCGGAATTCACCATGCGGACCATCTCCACCGACGGAACCATGCTGCAGATCAGCCTGGCCATATCTACTTCCGCTTCCGTAGCCGCCCCGAAGCTTAAGCCCCTGCGGCAGGCTTCCATCACCTTTTCCAGCACCATGGGATTGGCATGTCCCAGAATCATAGGTCCCCAGGAGCCCACATAATCCAGATAGCGTTTTCCGTCCGCATCCGTCATATAAGCTCCCTCCGCAGAAGCGATGAACCGGGGCGTCATGCCGACGGACCCGAATGCGCGGACCGGAGAATTCACACCTCCCGGTATCAGGTTCACTGCCTCTTCAAACAGCTCTTCCGATCTGCCCATCAGCCGATCCTCCCCTCATCCATGAAATGCGCCAGCTCTTTTGCAAAATAGGACATATAAACATCCACCCCTGCCCGGTAAGCGCAGGCCGCCATTTCGCATACAATCGAATCCTCGTCAATATAGCCGAGTTTTGCCCCTGCCTTCACCATCGCATACTCTCCGCTGACGCTGTAAGCCGCCATGGGGACGTCTGTCGCGTCTTTGATCTCACGCACCATATCCAGATAGGACATGGCCGGTTTCACCATAATCAGGTCTGCCCCTTCTTCGATATCAAGCAGAGCTTCTTTCATGCCTTCCCGGCGGTTATGGTAATCCATCTGATAGCTCTTGCGGTCGCCAAACGCAGGCGCGGATCCCGCCGCATCGCGGAACGGCCCATAGAACGCAGACGCGTATTTTACCGCATAAGACATGATGGGTGTGGTCACGAATCCATTTTTATCCAGCGCTTCCCGGATGGCCTGGATATGTCCGTCCATCATATCTGACGGCGCCACCATATCGGCTCCGGCCTGCACCTGGGATACTGCGATCTGCGCCAGCTTTTCCAGAGTCAGGTCATTGTCTACATAATCACCTTTCAGGATGCCGCAGTGCCCGTGGCTGGTATATTCGCACATACAGACATCCCCGATATAATACAGATCCGGCACTTCCTTCTTGGCTTTCGCCATGGCCTTCTGAATAATGCCGTCGCAGGCATACGCCTGGCTGCCCACTTCATCCTTGTGATCCGGGATGCCGAACAGCATCACGCTGCCTACCCCCGCGTCCGCTGTCTCCGTCAAGATCTCCGGCAGACGGTCCAGGCTCCACCGGTACTGGCCCGGCATCGTAGGAATCTCTTCTTTAATGTTCTCCCCTTCTCTTACAAATATGGGATATACCAGGGAACTCTTATCCATCCTGGTCTCCCGGACCATTTTTCTGAGCTTTGCTGTCGTTCTGAGCCTTCTCGGCCTGATCGTCATATCCATCTTTCTCTACCTCTTTTCGTATTCTGTCTGTCCACTCTCTTGCCAGCCGGTGGTCCGCGCCCCCGGCGTTGATCCCGATCACCACATCGTCTTTTATGGCGATCCCCGGAAACTGAAAGTCACACAGGCTGCGGTCGCTGCATACATTGACCGGGATCCTCTTACCCTTACATTCCCGCCAGACTGCTTCATTGACGGCATTGTCATCTGTGGCCGCCAGCACCATAAAAGCATCCTCCGGGACCGTCCCCGCCTCATATTTTTCGCAGACCCACCTGAGCATGCCTGCTTCCGAGGCTTCCATGATCTTCGGCGACGCCTGCGGCGCCACGACCGTCAGACACGGAGAAAAATCCAGCAGAGTCATCACTCTCCTGGACGCAATCTTTCCTGCCCCATAGACATATATTTTCTTGTTGGAAATATCCAGAAAAATCGGAAACTGTCTGGACATGCGCTTCTCTCCCATGCCGGCTGTTCTTTTCAGGATTTATTGTACTACGGTTTGCGGGAAAAGACAATGTGAAAGTGGACGAAAATAAGGCAGAAACAAGTGTTGTAATCCCATCTGCCATATGCTATACTTACTTGGTCTGAAAGATAAATCAACGGCAGATCGCCGAAAGATTCCCGTTTCAAAATTCTATACAGTTTAAAGATACTTTCCGGAGAATCATTATATTTCACTATTCATTTTTGTGTTTTTATGATACAATAGGGGTATATAAATGAAACAGGATTTCAAACACATAGTACCATTAAAAGACCTGAACCTTACAGACCGCTTCCTTTTTGACGAGGTTATGGAAGACGCGCAGACACAGCAGGATTTTCTTTCCATCATATTCGGTCGGGAGATACCTCTGCTCAGCCGTGCCGAGACGGAAAAGGAGTTACGGGTCTCTCCTTCCGTCCGCTCCATCCGCATGGATGTATTTTCCATGGATGAAGAGAAAACTATCTATAATACAGAGATGCAGAAGAAAAAACAGACCGATCTGGCCAAACGCAGCCGTTACTATCAGTCCATGATCGATACTTCGCTGCTGAAACCGGGTGTGCCGGACTACAATGATCTGAATCAGTCGTATGTGATCATGGTCACTCCTTTCGATCTGTTCGGATACGGCCGTTATATCTACACCTTTCAGGCAGCCTGCCGGGAAGAACCGGGCTGTATCCTTCAGGATGGGGCTTTCCGGATCTTTCTCAACACCAGAGGAACGAATGATGACGAGATCTCTCCGGAACTGGTCAGTTTCCTTCATTATCTGGAGAACACCACAGACACAGCGGCAGACAGCTCAGACAGCGAGCGTATACGGCGGATCCACCGCAGAGTTCGGGATGTAAAGCAAAATGAAAAAGTGGGGGTAAAATATATGCAGGCTTGGGAAGAACGTTATTATGACAGGAAAGAGGGACTGATTGACGGCCAAAATCTTTTTCTCTTAAATTTAGTACGAAAAAAACTACGCAACGGTCAATCCTGTCCCGAAATCGCAGCTGCACTGGAACAGCCGGAGGACAAGATCCGGCATATCATTGAAGTGATCGAAACACATCCAGAAACAGATGACGAGGAACTTTTAGAAGTGCTGTAAAACATTTGCTTCAGGGCATCGTCAAAAATGCCCTGAAGCAGCCAAAGTCAGGAAACCAAAAAATCTATAGTAAAGACGGTACCGGCTTTCAGTTCACTGTCTGCCTGTATGGTTCCGCTGTGGGCCTCCACAATCGCCTTTGCCAGAGGAAGCCCCAGTCCGATCCCCTGGGTGTCCTTGGAGAATCGGCTTCGATAGAATCTCTTAAAGATATGGGGCAGATCCTCCGGATGGATACCGCTGCCGCTGTCGCTTACAACAATCTGGACGACGGAAGCAAATTTCCGCCATTCTATGCGGATCGTATCTCCTTTTTCCGTATGGTCGAATGCGTTTTTTACAATGTTGCTGACCGCCTCCGCAAGCCAGGTCCGGTCACAGAAGAGAAAAACGGAATCATCCCCCGAGAGAGACAGTTTCTTTCCTTCCCTCTCGGCCCGGTAAGCAAACTGTTTTCCTATCTGTTCCATCATATCAGAAAGGTTCTCTTCCGATTTTTCAAACACGATCGTTCCGGCATCCAGCCCGGCAATCTTCAGCAGGTTCTGAACCAGTGTCTCGATCCGGTCAAGTTCCTGCTCGGAAAGAGCCGAAAATTCCCTGACCGCAGCCGCATCTTCCGCTTCTTCCTGTGTGATTCCATTGTAAATATTCAGCGCCGCCAGGGGAGTCTTCAGCTGGTGTGAAATGTCGGATATGGTGTCTTTCATGAACTTTTTGGCCCTGCCTTCATTTTCGGCATGGGCGTTCAGAATAGCTGCCAAAGAATTCACTTCCTGAAACAGTCTGTACAGATCGCCTTCTTCATCACATTCGATCCGCGCGTCCGGATCTCCCGCAATATATGCGCGAATCTGAGATATGGACCGCTCCATGACTCTGCTCTGATCTCTGAAATACAGGTACATGGCGCATAAAACGGCAGCCCCAACACCCGCGAATGAGAAAAGCAGATACCATACGGCATTTTCCGGATCCAGGCCGGCTCCGGCCGCAGCTGCCAGAATACCTGCCGCAAAAGAAAACAGTACCCGGCAAAATAAACGTTTAATTTTACGGTTCGCCAATATTTTCATGATGGACTCCGATGCCGGGTATTCCATTTATACCCCATACGCCTGACTGTCACTATGTTCTGCGGATCCGCGGGATCGTCTTCGATCTTGGTACGCAGCCTGCGGATATAGACGGTCAGAGTGCTGTTATCTATATAATTTTCATCGCGGTCCCAGAGTCTGCTTAGAATCTGTTCCGATGACAAAACTATATCCGGATTTTCCATGAACAGACACAACAATTTGTATTCACTGGCTGTCAGATCAATCTTCGTTCCATTCTTGCTGACCTCACCCTTCAGCAGCTGTACCTTGATCCCGTTGGAATTCAGTTCTGTATCTTTCCTGGGAAAGTTGCCGCTTCTGCGCAGAAGCGCATTGACTCTGGACAGAAATACGGCCAGTTTAAAAGGTTTTGTGATATAATCGTCTCCGCCTATATCCAGTCCCATAATGATATCCGTTTCCTCATCTGCCGCGGTAAGAAACATGACAGGCACTCCGGAAGTCTCTCTGATCTTTCTGCACAGATCATATCCGGAACCATCCGGGAGCGATACATCCAGAATGACCAGATCATATTTCCCATCCTGCCAAAGTCCTTCCGCCTCCAGGCAGGTCCGGGCCACCCAGATCTCATATCCCTGCTTTTTCATCGCAAAAGACAGGCCGTTAATCAGACTTAAGTCGTCTTCCACAAAGAAAATATGTTTTGGAGCTCCCGTCAAAGTCTTATATTCCATGGTGTGCCTCCGTTTGATTTATCAGAGTAAATCATAGCACAAAAGAGTGCCGGTCACAACTTTTGAAATATATAATCAGCGGTTAAAAATGGTCCTCAAAAATTGCATAAACGGCGCACTTGTACCAAGATTACAGATGCGCTGGAGCTAATGCTATTAATTAACACACCAAAATACATAATTTCCCTCCTCCCCGGCCATACTACTCTCCGAGGTGCATTTATGGAAAAATTATCAAACGACTACACGACAGACATTACGAATCTCCGCCGCCTGCTCCGCATCGACGACAATTTTGACATTCTGGAAAAGCGGCTGATCATCGGCGGACAGCGCGCCAGCCTGTTCTTTATTGACGGATTTGTAAAAGATGAGATTCTGGAAAAGATCCTGGAATATTTCTACAGCCTGAAACCGGAAGACCTTCCCGCCTCGCCGGAGACTTTTCAGGCCGGATTCCTTCCTTATGTGGAGACAGAAGTTCTGGAAGATATGGACCGTGTGGTTCAAAATCTGCTGTCCGGCGTGGCCTGTCTGTTTCTTTCCGGCATAGAAGGATGCCTGGCCATCGACTGCCGTACCTATCCTGCCCGGGGAGTTGAGGAGCCGCTGAAAGACAGGACCCTCAGGGGGTCCCGGGACGGTTTCGTGGAAACCATTGTTTTTAACACGGCATTGATCCGCAGACGTATCCGCTCCTCCAGGCTTCATATGGAGATGTTGAATGCAGGGGACAGTTCTCACACTGACATCGTCCTCTGTTACATGGAAGGGAAGGATAATGAAGACTGCCTGAATCTGCTCCGAAAACGGATTCAGGACATCCATACGGACGCGCTGACCATGAACCAGGAAAGCCTGGCAGAACTTCTTCTGCCAGGCCCCTGGTATAATCCATTTCCAAGATTTCGTTTTACAGAGCGGCCGGATGCCGCGGCCGCTTCGATACTGGAAGGAAGCGTCGTCGTTCTGGTGGACAATTCTCCTTCCGCCATGATTTTTCCCGTCAGCCTCTTTACCATCACTGACGAGGCAAATGACTATTATTTCCCGCCCATTACGGGCACATACCTGCGTCTGTCCAGGGGATTGATCACCTTTCTGTCCCTGATCCTGACGCCGCTTTTTCTGCTCTTGATGACTCATCCGGAACTGGTGCCCGGATGGCTTTCGTTTATTCTGGTACGCGACACTGTATATGTACCGCTGCTCCTGCAGTTTTTACTGCTGGAACTGGCCATAGACGGACTGAAACTGGCCGCCATCCATACGCCGGACATGCTCAGTACGCCTCTGTCCGTCATCGCCGGCCTGGTGATCGGGGAATTTGCCGTCAACTCCGGCTGGTTCAATTCCGAGGTCATGCTCTATATGGCCTTCGTCACCATCGCCAATTATTCGCAGTCCAACTATGAACTGAGTTACGCAATCAAATTTATGCGGATCCTGCTCCTGATACTGACCGCGATATTTGGCCTTCCCGGTTTCCTGGGCGGTCTGGTTTTCCTTTTTATCAGTCTGCTGCGGTGTCATACGTTCTCCGGACGCAGTTATCTCTATCCGCTGATTCCGTTCTGCTGGAAAGATCTGAAACGCACTCTTTTCCGCGTCCGGCTATGAGAGCATGAATTTCTTTATAATCTCTGCCACCGCCGAATGATTGTTGTCGTTTTCCGTGATATAGTCCGCGCCTGCCTTGACCTCGTCCACCGCGTTCGCGGCCGCGCAGCCTACGCCGGCCGCCAGGATCATGGGCAGGTCATTCTGCTCGTCTCCTGCCGCCACCGTATTGGCTGCCGGTATGTGAAACATATCGCAGTAAGCCCTGACCGCATTCCCTTTATTGATCCCTTTCGGAACCACCTCCAGAAACTCCCTGCTGCTGAAATACATCTCTACTTTGTCACGGCCCCATTCTTCCATACTGTCTTTGTATTTCTCCAGACGTCTGCGGTCATGCATGTCAATCAGCAGAACTTTTCCGGGTTCCCTCTCCAGTACGGCCATAATATCGGGCACCACCAGTCGTTCCATGCCATTCTTCTTCGCATAATAATCCAGGCCCTCGTTCTCCTTTTCCGCCACCACTTTTTCGCCGGCGTAAGTCTGGATAAAAACATCCTGTCTGCGCGCCTCCTGAATCAATTCCCGCACCCAGGGAAGCGGAAGCCCGGTGGAAAAGAGGATCTCTCCCGTCCGATAATCCAGTATCGTTCCGCCGTTATTGGCTATGATATACCTGCATCCGGCCTGATCCAGACGGTACTTTTTCATCAGATTTCTGGCGCTCGCTTCCGGCCTTCCGGTCGTGATGACCACATCATGTCCGGCTTCAGATGCGGCCTTGATGGCAGACAGATTATCTTCCGGAATCTCGTGCTGATCATTCAGGGTCGTCCCGTCCATATCCAGAAAAAGCACCTTTTTTTCTGTCATATTTTTTATTCCTCCATCGGTTCCGCAGGCACAAATACCCGGTCATGCATTGACTCATCCTGAGACCTGTTCAGGCTTTTCGCATATTCCATAAAATAGTCCTGCGCACAAAGCGCTGTTTTCCCTCTGCGGTCGATATGCTCATAGGAGCCGTCCGGCTGTTTGACCTGGGCTTTCATCGTATCCTGCAGCTGGATTTCCAGCACATGAAATACTTCTTTTTTCAGCCGTTCATTCTCCACCGGGAACAGGATCTCTACCCGACGGTCCAGATTTCTCGGCATCCAGTCCGCGCTGGACAGATAGATCTCTTCCTGTCCGCCATTCAGGAAATAATAGATCCGGCTGTGTTCCAGGAAAGTTCCCACTATCGAACGGACGCTGATATTTTCACTGACGCCCGGAATTCCCACTTTCAGACAGCAGATTCCTCTCACAATCAATTCAATTTTTACCCCGGCGGCACTGGCCTCATACAAAGCTTCAATCAGTTCTTCATCGCACAGAGAATTCATTTTTGCAATAATATGCGCCGGGTCCCCTTTCTTCGCATGGGCAGTCTCTCTCCGGATCATATCCAGGAAACGGTCTCTCAGCCAGATCGGCGCCAGACACAGTTTGTTCCAGCTGGCCGGTTCTGAATATCCTGACAGCATATTAAACACAGCCGTGGCATCCTCTCCGATAGGCTCGGAGCAGGTCAGAAGTCCCATATCCGTATACAGCTTTGCCGTAGAATCATTATAATTTCCGGTTCCCAGATGAACATATCTGCGGATACCGTCCTCTTCCCGGCGCACTACCAGAGTGATCTTACTGTGTGTCTTAAGCCCTACCAGACCATAGATTACATGGCAGCCCGCCCGTTCCAGCATTTTGGCCCAGGCAATATTATTCTCTTCGTCAAACCGCGCTTTCAGTTCCACCAGCACGGACACCTGCTTTCCGTTCTCCGCAGCCTGAGCAAGAGCCGCGATGATAGGAGAATTGCCGCTGACACGGTACAGGGTCTGCTTGATTGCCAGCGTCTGGGGATCCCTGGATGCTTTTTTTACAAAATCCACTACCGGATCAAAGGTCTGATACGGATGATGGAGCAGAATATCGCCCTTGCGTATTTCTTCAAAAATATCCGGTTTCCCGGTCAGCTCCGGCACCGGCTGCGGAATATATCTGGGCGTTTTATAATCATCGAATCCTTCTATTCCGTACATCTTCATCAGGAACGTCAGATCCAGCGGACCATTGATCCGGTAAATGCCGTCTTCTTTGATCTCAAATTCTTTCCTTAAGATCTTCAGAAGACGTTTGTCTATCTTCTCTTCCACCTCCAGACGGATCACTTCACCCCAGCGGCGTTTTCTCAGCTGTTTCTGAATTTCTTTCAGAAGATCGGAAGCATCGTCTTCATCAATGGTCAGATCCGCGTTGCGCATAATACGGTACGGATGCACGCAGATTACATCATAGCTCAGGAACAACTTCGCCATATTCCGCTCAATGATCTCTTCCAGAAGGATTACCGATCTTGCTCCTTTTTCAGTGGAGGGGATCTCCACGATTCTGGGAAGCACCGAAGGTACCTGTACAGTGGCAAACTCCAGAACCTCTTCTTTTTCTTCCTTTTTCTTCAGCAATGCGCCCAGATTCAGCGTTTTATTCACGATCAGCGGAAAAGGCCTGGAAGAGTCCACCGCCATCGGCGTCAGTACCGGATACACATTCTCCATAAAATAGTGATCCACAAATCTTCCCTGCTCCGGACTCAGTTCCTCATGGTTTTCAACCACATGCAGTCCGCACTGAACCAGCCCCGGCAGCAAAGACCTTTTCCAGGTAGAATACTGGGTATTCATAAAAGTATGAACCCGGTCATGGATCGCATCCAGCTGCTGCTGCGGAGTCATCCCGGCAATATCTTTTTTCGTATACCCCGCATTGACCATATCTTTCAGGGAAGCCACGCGCACCATAAAAAATTCATCCAGATTGGAGGCGGTAATACTGAGAAATTTCAGGCGTTCAAATAGAGGATTTCCCTTATCCCTGGCTTCGCCCAGGATCCGTTCGTCAAATCCCAGCCAGCTTAGTTCCCTGTTCTCAAAATATTCTGGTTTTTTGTATTCTTTTCCCACCACGTCGTCCTCCCGCTATACTCTTTTGGCTTTCAGCACCGGACGGATGCTGAAAACGGATTCAAAAAACTCTGCTTTTTCGTAGAACAGCGCCTGTTCCAACGTCAGATCCTCCAACGTATCTACAAAAATCTGCATCGTATGAGGATCTTTCCAGGATACACGCACCTCTTTGATCTTCTGTTTATGGCTGCGGTCCAGCGCGTTCGCCACACGGAGAATCGCTGTCAGCTTCACAATCGTCATGTAATCCGCCTGTTCCAATGTTGATCCGGACGCCAGTTCTTCAAATCCCAACACCGGCCCGCTGTTAAAACGCACTACATTGGCCACAATCTCTCTTTCCCGATGGGAAAGCCCGATGATCTCTGTCGCCATTATGATATTGTAAGAACATTCCGAAGACAGCGCCATATTGATATATTTTCCGCAGTCATGAAGAAGTACGGCTATCTGGAGAAGCAGACGTTCCCGTTTGCCCAGGCCGTGAACCTGTTTCATCTTGTCAAAAATAGCCAGCGAGATTTTTTCCATGACCTGTGTATGACTGCGGTTGGTATGATAACGCTTCGCGATATTTCTGGCCGCCTCGATAATATCATTTTCAAAATTATGGGGAGATTTTAATATTTTCTGCTGCTCCGCAAAATCATAGGCAAGTCCGTCTCCCAGATCCATCCCTACAGTGACCACTTTCTCTGCTCCTGTTTCTTCCAGAAGCCTCTTGTAAATCACCAGCGTAGGCAGCAGCAGGGAACTGTTCTCCTGGGAAATCCCCAGTTCTTCCATCATCACCTTAGGATCTTTCTGCATAAATGTATCGTAAAACGTAATGAATTCTTCTCTGGAGATCTGATCTCCCCTGCTATCCCGATGAATATAACGGTTAATACCGTCGATATAATCTCCGACCAGCATCAGATACCGGATATTCCTGTCTTTCAGATACAGCCTGCGGTATGTCCGCAGCTCATTGTTCATGATCTCTTCCAGCACGTCCGAATAACGAATCGTCCTCTGCGCCACATCGCTCAGGCGCTCTCTCAGGCGCAGCGTTCCCAGCCTTATATTTTGTGTTGTAACCAGATTGTCCTTATCAAACAAGGATATCTGAATACTTCCGCCTCCCACATCTACGATAGCTGTGCCTTTTTCTATGATCTGTTGGAAGCGCTCTGAATTATACGCTATGGATTTGTATCCCAGAAAACGCTGCTCTGAATTGCTGAGCACCTCCAGCCGGATACCGGTGCGCTGATAGATCCGGTCCAGCAGAATCAGCATATTTTTAGTTTCCCGAATGGCGCTGGTTGCACAAGCCCGGTACTGTTCCACTCCAAACTCTTTCATGATACGCTGAAAATCCTGCAGGACCAGACAAAGCTCGTCTACCATTGCCGATCCGATTCTGCCCGTAGCGTAAGTATCTTTTCCCAGTTCGATCCGATGCTTTACATGATTGATTTCCCGTATTCCCCTGCGGGCAGAAAGTTCGTAGATCTTCAAGTTAATTTCATAGCTTCCTACATCGATCGCCCCGAACATTGTACATGCCATGTCTTTTTCCTCCGTTTTACTGTTTTCCGGTGCTGCCGAAACCTCCCCGGTTTGTCTCCGACAGCTGATTTGTCTCTTCAAAGTAAATCTGCGGCTGGTGCTTCATAATGCGGAACTGACAAATACGGTCATTGACATGAATCACCGTATCTCTCACTGCCAGCGCCGGGAAATACCATTGATCCTGATCCCCGCAGTAGCTTTCATCGATCAGCCCCATGCTGTTGACCTGCAGAATACCGAAATTCTTAAAAGTGCTGCTCCTCGGTATCACATGGGCTTCATATCCGCCAGGCAGTTTCATCGCCACTCCCAGCGGAATCAGGCGGAATTCTCCCGCTTTCATCTCCACATTCTCCGCCGCCCTCAGGTCGATCCAGTCGGATTTTTCCGTAATGCGGCACAGCTTTTCGATCTCATCTGTGAAATATTTGATGCGGACCGTCTCTGCCGGCGCGTCTGCATGCTGCTCCTCTTCAGAATCAATTTCCGGCCGCAGCAGCCATTCCTCCAGGAACCGTAGGGCTTCCTCTGCCGCCTGACGCCGGACCTGCCCGCGGTCTCCCTGAAAGCAGAATTTTCTGACCTCTGTCCGGATCCCGGAGCCACATCCAATATACACCAGCCCCGCCGGCTCGCCGCGCTCTCCCCCATCCGGCCCGGCATAGCCGGTAACGCTCACTCCCAGATCCGCTCCAACAATCCTGATGCCTCCCCGGACCATCTCCCGGGCCGTCTCCTCGCTGACAGCTGTATATTTTTTCAGCGTTTCTTCTTCAACTCCCACAAACCGGTGCTTGGTCTCGTCAGAATAGGTGACAAAGCTCCCTTTAAATACTTCTGATGCTCCCGGAATATCCGTAAGCAATGAGCTGATCATCCCGCCGGTACAGGATTCCACTGCCGTAACCGTCATAGTCTTTTTCTTCAGCAGCCGGATCACACGCCCGGACAGTTCATCCAGTTCTTTCTGCATATCAGATATCCCCTTCCAGTATCACACTCTTGTTTTTCACCAGATAATCCACCAAAGATACCACCGTCAGGATCAGGGCTGCCCAGGTCAGAATCTGTCCGATCAGATCAAAGATTCCTCCCAGATCTAAAAACAGTACAATAATCATCAGCATCTGGAAAGTAGTCTTGAACTTTCCCCAGTAGCTGGCCGCTATGACAACTCCATTATCAGACGCCACCAGCCGGAAACCGCTGATAATGAATTCTCTGCTGATAATAACAATCACCATCCAGGCCGGAAGTCTGTCCATGGATACCAGACAGATCAAAGCGGAGCAGACAAGCAGCTTGTCTGCCAATGGATCCATAAACTTTCCAAAGTCTGTAACCAGATTATATTTTCGGGCAATCTTTCCGTCCAGAAGATCCGTCAGGCTTGCTATAATAAAGATCGCTACTGCAATATAATGGCTGCAGCCCGGCACCAGATCCACCAGCGCGAACAGTACAAAAAAAGGAATCATCAGCACTCTCAGCACAGTCAGTTTATTCGGTAAATTCATCTGCTATCTCCCCTATCAAATCATATTCTTCCGCGCCGGTCACACGTACTTTCACAAAGTCTCCCGACATCAGTTCTTCCATCGTCTGGATAAACAGATATCCGTCCACATCCGGTGCATCTCTGTAAGTCCGCGCCACATAAGCGTACTCATCGGCAATCTTGCCCTCTACCATACACCAGAGTTCTTTGCCGACCATCTCCTCTGCTTTTTCAAATGCGATCTCCTGCTGGAGTTCCATAATTTCATCCCTGCGTTCCTGTTTGAGATTCTCCGGAATCTGATCCTCCATAGAAGCGGCAGGGGTATCCTCCTCCGCCGAATAAGCAAAAACTCCCAGCCGGTCAAACTCCATCTCATCCACAAAATCCATCAGTTCCTCATGGTCTTCCTGCGTTTCCCCCGGAAAGCCGCTGATCAGCGTCGTTCTCAGACAAATATCCGGGATCTCCCTGCGCAGTCCCTGGATAATCTCTTTCAAATCTTCCCTGGTTGTTCTGCGGCCCATCCTTTTCAGGATCCGATTTGAAGCATGCTGGATCGGCAGATCCAGATAATGGCAGATCTTCGGCTGCTCCTTCATCGTCTCCACCAGTTCCGGATATATTTCTTCCGGATAACAGTACTGAATCCGTATCCATCGGATCCCATGAATCCGGCACAGCTTTTGCAGCAGTTTATGAAGGCTCTTCTCCCCATACAGATCCACGCCGTAGAGAGTCGTTTCCTGCGCCACCAGGATCAGTTCTTTCACACCCTGTCCTGCCAGTTCTTCCGCTTCCTCTATCAGGCGTTCCATGGGCACGCTCCGATACGGCCCCCTCAGATGAGGGATGATGCAGTATGTACAGTGTTTATCGCATCCCTCCGCAATTTTCAGATGTGCATAGTGGCCTCCCGTCGTCAGGATTCTCTTTGCGTCCGGCAGTACCAAACGGCCGGTGTCCTCGCAGCGGAGCATATGCCTCCCCCCCAGCGCCTGTTCCACCGCTTCAGTTATGCTGTCGTAGGAAGCAGTCCCCAGCACCGCGTCTACTTCCGGAATCTCGTCCAGAATCTCCTGTCTGTAACGTTCCGCCAGGCATCCTGTCACAATCAATGCGCGGCATCGTCCGCTTTTCCGGTATTCCGACATCTCCAGGAGCGTATTGACGCTCTCTTCTTTGGCGTCCCCGATAAAACAGCAGGTATTGACTACGATAACATCAGCTTCTGTCTCATTGTCTGTAAAATCATAACCTTTCTTCGCCAGAAGCCCCAGCATCATCTCAGAATCCACCAGATTCTTATCGCAGCCAAGGGACACGAACAATATATTCATAAAATAAGCATTCTCCTTTTTCTCTCTTTTTCATACTGCACTTATTATAATACGGAAAAAGGGGAAAAAGCAACGGCTAATAGCATACCTGCTGAAACTGTATTCTTTCATATGCCGGATCATCCGGCATGATATAATATTCCATTCCCCAGGAGGATACCTTAAACATTCCGTCATCGGTCATACCGGTTATTGTCATGGCATGTCCTCCTTCTGTCTCCACCACCTTTTTACCGTCAGAATCGAATAAAATACAGGGATTAATCCCAACGATCAGTTCCCCCTCCCAGGATAATTCCTCGTAATTTTCCGCTGTTACTTCCACTGTCCGCACATCCACCGGTATTCCTTTCTCTTCCAGATAGTCCTCCCAGATTTCTTCCCGTTCTTCCCTGGTGGTACCGGTCTTCCAGCGCTTATCCTTTGAACAGTACAGATCCGTCACCAACAGTTCAAAATTCAGTTCTCCGGTGCCCGCATACATGGGGAATCCAAACACTTTCAGGAACTGCTCTTCCCTACCCGCATACTGTCCGAACAATGTGTTTGCCAGCGCCACATATCCGCACCCTTCCAGTTCCAGATCCGCCAGCAGTTTTTCTGTGCCCCTGTCGTCAAGCCCCGGATAATAGGATCTGATAATACTTTGTATCCCCTGACGGATCTCCCCGTCTTCTCCCCGGTAAAAAGCCATCGGAGAGAGCTGGCTGCCTCCGCAGTTTCCCTCTTCATCATACGCCGGATTTTCCCCGGCCGGCTTCGGAGTTCTCAGCCTGTTTTCCAGAATCATATACTTCCCTGCAGCCTCTTCCAGCCCCGTCTCCAGTTTTTTCACGGCTTCGGCGTCTGTCTGAAGTTTTTTACTTAATTTTCTCAGTACAGACCGTATTCCGGACAATTCCTCCGAATTCAGCTCAGAGACATACTGATCCAATAAGTCTGCGCCCTCCGTCAGTTTTTTCCTCAGCCGTGCCAGAGAATCCATCTTCCCCGGCACGCCCTTCGTATCTATTCTGAATGTGCTCATACAATCACATCGCCGGACAATACAGCGATTTCTTCCTGGTTAACATTCTCTGCCTCCCGGTAGACTCTCGCCATTTCATTCAGATCTGCCGCATGCTCCTGCACCATACGGACCATTTTTCGTATATCCTCGTCCAGACGCCGGAAACGGTTCGCGTAGGCCAGAGCGGCTTCTCCTTCCCACACACCTCCCAGACTTTCTACCGTCTGCGTCATCTGAGCAGTCAGACTGCCGATCCGTGTCCCTTTTGCTGAAAATTCCCCGGAAGCCGCTTCCAGCTGTTCCGGCGTCACTCTCAAAATACCTTCCATTTCTGTATCCTCCTACTGATAGTTTCTGGCTGACGCCGTCTGTGTATTCGCGTTCTCGGCACGCTCATACTTTGCAGCGACAGCCAGCAAAGTGCTGACATATTTCTCTATCAGAGACGAAAAATTTGCCATCTGAATCCGGTCCCTCGCAAACGCCTGATGAAACGCGTCTTTGGCCTGCCCATCCCACATGCCGGACAGTTTTTGTTCACAGGCCTCCAATTCCCCCGCCTGGGTCTCAAACTGCCGGTTCAGTCCCGATAATTCCTCTGCCTTCGCCCGTAATTGCGATGCGGTTACTCTGATTAAAGCCATCTTCTATTCCTCCTGCTACTCATAATATCTTCGTTCTCTCGCCAGATTGTATGCATGCATTTCCGCGTCATAGATTCGTTCCGCAGCCCGGCGGAGCGAATCTGCCGCGTATTCCAGTTCTTCTGCCCCGGTCTCTATCTCTTTTTCCAGAGCCAATGCTTTTCCCGACCAGACCGATGCGGCTTCTCCCTCCCAAAAAGACAGCGTTTCATAATATCCCGTCTCTTCTCTCAGTCCTTTTGCCAGTCTGTCCAGTTTTTCCGCATAACGTACCGACTTTTTAAAATCCATCCGAATCTCTGACGATGATTTCATGTTCTTCCCCTTTTTTATTGAATTACATCCCCCGGAAGGACCTCGACCCGTTCTGCCGCCGCCCGCTCCGTCCGGGTATACGAGGCGGTTATCTGCTCCAGGTCAGCAATAGAATTGCCCAATCCGGAAAGGATTCTTTCTCCGTTCTGTTTCAGCCTGAAAAAATAAGCGCGGTGTTCATCTCCGGCTTTTCCTTTCCAGTATCTCCCTGACCTTTCTGCGGCGCGCTCCATCCCGCCCAGCAGATTCCGCATATTTCCTGTGATCTGCCTTGCTTCGGAGATTCCCTGAATCAGTGTTTCCGGCTGCACCTTCAGTGCGTCATAGATTTCTTCCCGATATCCCATATTCCGACTCCCCAATGCCTTAAATTTCTTCCAGATTTTCTTTATTATCCTGCTCACAGCGAAGATACTCGTCCTTCGCATATTCCATGCAGGCGGCAAAACGGCGTATCTCCTTCAGGCAGCTTTCCATATCCGATTTTTGCCGCCATATCCTTGCTCGAAACGCCCGGCTGGCTTTCCCCTGCCATATACTGTCTATCCTGTTTAACAGTTCCGAAAAAGTCTCCAGACAATTCCATGCATATTCCACATATTCCCTGAATTCCAGAATCACATTTTCCAATCCCGCCGTGTCAACTTCTATCCATATCTTTTCCAATCTCTTTTCCCGCTTTCCACCGTTTCATACCAGCAGCAGCCTGGCTCCGTCCCCAATCCCGGTCTGCCAAAGTGTCCTATCGAAAGGAAGAATCCTTTCATAATCATAGCTGCACAACCATAGATTCTGCTCTTCTTTTCCCGGAATCAGAAAGGAGCCAAGTTCCTCGAGGATCTGAGCAACCGGTGTGTTCTCGTCCAGGCGTACGTCATACTTGCTTCCCATAGCCGGCACGTCTATTTCCGCCAGTATCATCTCTATCCCCCTTTCCGTGCGCTGCATCATTTTCTCATCCATGGAATAATAATTTTCTTCGTTTCTCCATCTGCAGACGGAAACAGTCCAATCCCCGGCTTTAGAAATCTGCCCTGCTCCTGATAGGGAATGTCAGGAAACGAAAATAACCTTTGCCCTCCCGCATTTCCACCCATATGTATTCCTGTACCGTACGAACACATATTTTGAAAGATCCTGTTTCCGGCAAGCCGGGAATACTCCTCCGGTTTAAAAGCCGCAAAAAAGTAGATCCCAAGGCTTTTTCCTTTCTCTGTAATATTCTCCAAATATGCCTGCATGCTTCCTTTTCCTTCCAGGACACAGCCGGAAGCCTCTGTAAACGAAACCAGATCCGGCAAAAACAAAAAGATCTGAGACATGCTGTTCATCTTTCGCGCAATCTCATCCGGTCCGGCTTCATCAGCGGTCAGCTCCTGTTTCTTCAGGTTCCTTTCCCGGATCTCCTCCACAGTATCTTTAAAGAAGAGATACATACGGTTCTCATTCTCCAGACATTCTGCTCCCAGTTTCTTTGCCTCACCGACAAGTCCGCTGTTCTTCAGATCGATCAGGCAGAGTCTTGCGTCTTTTTTCTCCGCTGCCTGACGCATCAGGATTTTTATGACATTCCTTTTTCCGCTTCCCGCTCTTCCCTGGATGATCCAGCAATAAGTATTCCATAGATCCACAGAAAAAACCGATGCGTCTTCTGCCAGATACCCCAGCGGCAAGAATCTCCTGTCCTCCTTTCGCCTTTGATATTCTTCCAGACTGCTCAGATCGTCAAACACCGGATTGGCCGGGATAAAAGGAATCTGCCTGGCCCGTTCCCCATTCCAACTTCCGCCGGCTATGACGTATTCACCGTCTCCTTCCGCAGCGGTCTGAAATTCCAGAATCCTGCCGTCCACATATGCTATTCCCCGCCCCTTTATTCCCCTCTCCGGCAGCACCGGGACTCTCGAAACACGCAGCATTTCTGCGTATTTAAAACTATCATTCATTTCCAGGCACACAGCAGTGCGGATATTTTCTACGATTCGGAAAGGAAGTCCCCCATTTCCGGTCCCGGCAGAAGTAACTACCAGGAAAATATTGTTTGCGGCTCCTTCTCTGGACAGCCGCGCAATCATATCTTCGTATTTTCCTTCGGTCTTCTCCTGAAAACTCAGATAATCATCCAAAATTATCAGTATAACCGGCAACCCCCTTTCCTTCCCGCCGCATTCCTTTTTTCGCAGCTGCTTTCTCTCCTCCATGATCCGCCTCAGCATGTGGAAAAATCTTTCTGTTTTTTCTGTGTCTTCCTCTGTTACAACTCCTCCGCAGTGCGGTACAGCGTCAAACACTGTCAGTATACCGTCGCTGTAATCCAGCACATAAAACTGCAGCTGCCGCGGATCGCGGTTTCGGATCAGTGATAAAAGCATGGTCTTCAAAAAAGTACTTTTTCCAGTTCCCGCCATACCGCAGACTGCCGTATGTCCGGCATCCGGAAATGTGATTTTAAAAATTCCCTGCTCCTGTCTGGCCGGATCATCATACAATCCCATTATCGCTGTCAGGGTATCGGATTTCTCCTCCGTCTTGCACCGCCCCTCCAGATCTTCCGGCGCAAGGCGGGCAGGCAGTACCGGCTGCCAGAGAATCCGGGCTTTTGGAATATGTTCTTTTTCAGCCTGCCCGGCGATTTCTTTTATCAATGCGTGAAGCTGTGTTTCTCTCTTTATATCACGTTTCCTCCGTCCTGTTTCTCCCGATATCCGTATCTCCCTTCCGTTTTTCCCGATCAGGATCACGCGGCCTCCTTCTCTTTCTTTTCCTGGTATGTATTCTGTTCCGCTGTATCCTGACTGGAATTCCTCATATACCTCGTCGTTTCCAACCTGCAGGCAGGCTCTTCCTGCCAGTGTAATGTAAGAGGCGTCCGGCTTATGCAGCATATCTCTGCTGTCCTGTCTATCCTGGACTCTGAGGCAGATCCGGAATCTGGAATTACTCCAGATGCGTTCATCCACCGTGCCCGATGGTTTCTGAGTCGCCAGAATCAGGTGCACTCCCAGACTTCTTCCCACCTGCGCCAAGCTGATCAGTTCTGCCATAAATTCCGGTTCCTCCTTTTTCAGTTCCGCGAACTCGTCTATTATGATAAAAAGGTGGGGAAGCGGCTCTTCGACCTGATGCTTTTTATACAACCTCATATAACGGTCGATATGATTTGCTCCGTGTTCCGCCAAAATACGCTGCCTTCGCAAATTCTCGCTTTTCACGGACAACAAGGCTCTCTGTATCTGATTGCCGGACAAATTGGTAATCTGGCCCGCCATATGAGGGAGCTCGCGAAACAGGTTCGCCATCCCGCCTCCTTTAAAATCGATGACCAGAAACGCCACATCTTCAGGGCTGAAATTAACCGCCAGGGATAAAATCAAAGTCTGAAGCAGTTCACTCTTTCCAGATCCGGTCATCCCCGCTACCAGACCGTGAGGGCCATGGTATTTTTCGTGAGGATCCAGAAAACATGGTCTGCCTCCCTTCCCTATTCCTACGGGGATACGCAGGCTTTCAGCGCTCCGTCCCGCTTTCCACCTCCGGGCGATCTGAAGCTGTTCTGCAGTACATACATCATACATTTCAAGAAAACCTGCCGTATCCGGGATTTTATTCCCGACCACTCCATCATCCAGCCGAATCCCGCTGAGACCTCTGGACAGACGGTCCAGATCTTCTTCTTCCACGCTTTCAAAAACCAGGCTGTTATTCTCTTCTTCTCCGCGGATATCGAAAATCTCCGCCGCCCTGCCGTCGTTCCGGAGCACATACTCACAGGCATTCGGCAAATCCTCATACCTCTCTGCCAGAAGGATGGAGGTGAGTCCATATTCCGGTTTCGGATTCATTACAAAATGTTCCAGAAGCTCCCCCTCCAACAATTCCGGACAGTCCACAAACAAAATATAATGGGGCAAAGGATTTTTTCCTCCCGCCTCTGCCCGAATGCGGAAAATCCGGGACAATTCGCAGCTGATTTCTCCCATCTGGCTTTTATCTTCTGCCAACAGACGAACCTCGCCGGACTCATCCCACACGTGCGGAAACCATCTGACAGACGACCAGCGCCTGTAATCGTCCGGCCCGTTTCCGTGTATAAACACCATTTTCACATCAGTATAGCAGCTGCTTACCGCAATCTGTGCTATCATACTGCGGACAATTCCATAACATCCCCTTTTTCCTTCACCTCCTATAATCCCCAGCATGCTTTTTTCATAAATACTTACGGTAACGGGCGCATGATGCAGCACCTTGTATCTTTCCTTAAGCTGAAATGACTTTTCCGCCATTTCGTTCTGCTCCCAGGCAGATACCGTTCCCAAAACACGGATCTCCGCCTGAAAAGGAACCGTCCCTGTGCCGACCCGAACCTGCAGGAAATCCCCGCTTTTTGTGCTGCAGGCCCAAAGCCTGCAGTCATGTCCATCCATCCGGCAGCATTCTTTTCCTGACGGATAATTATGAAAAAGAACCTCTCTGTTATAGTCCTGCTTCTGCTGGAGAAACTTCTCCATACGCCTTAAATAGGCTTCATATTTTTGCCATAGTATCCTCTTTTCCTCTGTCTCCTGTCTGCCGGCATATCTTAATCCTGCAGCCGCCCATAAAGCGCCGGTTAATGCCGAGGCTGCTGCGGTCAGAATTCCTGCAGTCTGATAAAACCGGTTTCCGGATCCGACAGCGGTCAGAAAATATCCCAGCAGCAGCGGAACGGCCATGGTCAGACTTGGACCTATCGTTAAATATGCCGGCCGTTTTTTCATTTGGGATATGGCCGGCGGTGCCTCTATTTCTACCCGGTCGGTATAAAACGTCAATATTCTTTTTGGCGCGCGTTTTAAATACATTCTCTCCGGCCCTTTATCCGGGGCTGTTTCCGCGCATGGTCTTTCCGCTTCCTTCTTATAAAGAATCGGCCGCAGAACTTTTTCATCTAACTCGCACTCGCCGAACCGGACGCCCAGAGCAAAATATTTTTCCAGCCATATAATCTGAAGCCCGAATATAATAACCTGATCCCCGAATTTTAAAGGCACCTCCTTTGTTATTTTTTCCCCGTTCAGCCAGCTTCCGTTCCTGCTGCTGTCACAGATTCTCCATTGATTCTGCTTTTTGAATATTTGCGCGTGTTTTCCGGAAATGTAATCTCCAAAATGATAGTTTACCGCGCTGTCTTCATCCGTGCCGATCTGTATTCTGCCGGCACCCGGAAGTTCATATTTTTTCATTACCGGATATGTTTCATTGCAGTCGATTGACAAAAGAAATACCTGCCCTCCTTCCATGCTCTTCAGGCAAAGCAGCAGCCGGTCTTCCAACAGGGCCTCTGTTCTTTCACCTCCTTCCTGCCGAAGCAAAGAATACTCCCGTCCCTTCGCCAGATACCATCTCTTCCCATCTGACTTTAACAAAACGGTCAATCCCCGGTCCGTTCCCAACACCTTCCCCTTCAGCTGAATCCTATGATCCATTATTTCCGGTTCCGGCAGAGTAAATTCCTGACATTCCTCCGCCCCATACGCTATGAGCATGCTTCCGGACATACTATCCCCTCCAAACTTTACAACCAGAAATCCAGTTCTTCATCCGCCAGTTTTATCCGGTCCCCCGGCTTTAACAGCACTTCCTGTCCGGATTCTATCCTCCTCTCGTTCAGATAAGTCCCGTTTGTGGAATTCCGGTCTATCAGATAATATTCGTCTCCCTTGCAGACAATCCCCGCATGGATTCTGCTCACCGCTTCATTATCCGCAATCCAAAAATCCGCGCGCTGCCTCTCCTTGCCGATCAGGAACAGCGGCCGTTTCACATCCGAGCGTTCCCCTGTCTTTCTGCGGATCAGCATGGCGCAGGGACATGCAAAGCCTGTATCCAGGCACCCTGTTTCCGCAGGGCTTTCACCCAGCACGCTGGTCTGTGTATCCTGAACCGTTTCCGGAGGTCTGGCGTATACTGCCCCCAGCTGACTTCCGGCATGAAACCCCGTGGGCATATAATATTTTTTCTTTTTGCGAGTGATCAGACCGGCCGCGATTACTGCACCCAGAATCCCTGCCATTACCACAGCGGCAAACGTCAGTATAATCCAGCTGTAAAATTCCCCTCTCACATACTTCCCCCATTTCTTTTTGCCAGGATGAGCCATATACAGGCAGTCAGCGCCAGAATTCCTCCTGCTGTTCCGAGAAGCAGCGGCTTATTCATAAAAAACTGTATCAGGATATCCGATGTAACCAGGAACCGCATTTCATCCGATACAAACTCATTCCCCGCCTCGTCGCGTGCCGTCACCCGCAAAGTCTGCCAGCCGTTTCGCGCCGGCGCCGTAATGATGAGGATTCCATCCCGGCTTTCCACCTCCGATGCCGAAAATACCTTTTTCTCTCCATCCAGGATCACTGCAGTTTCTGCCAGGCAGATATTGTCCTGTATATCTATCGTGATCTCGCGGCTGTTCTCCCGGTATTTTCCGCGGTCTTCCACTCCTGATATCAGGACGCTGGGGCTTGTCCGGTCTACCGCAAATGCTAATGTCATGCCTTTGGACTGATTATCGGAAACATTTTCTGCCCGGTCTTCGGAATAGACCGTTACCGCGTAAATTCCTTCCTTTTCAAAGTTGCTGCGGCTTATGACATATTCGTACTGCTTCCAGGTTTCCGCCGAGCCGCTCTCCCGGACTGTATAATCTTCTCCTTCTGCCAGCGTTTTCAGGTTTCCGTTCCAGTTACAGGTGATCTCTCTGAATTCCAGCGTATCCACATTTGTTTCCGTAATCCGGATATCCTGCGCTTCATTAATATAATAAGCATCTGTCCATCCCTCCAGTGTATAGACAGACCCGAAACGGTTTACTGAAAAAGCAACTATTGTCTCGCTCCGATTCCCGGCCAGATCGGAGGCTGTGACCCGCAGAGTATACAGATCATCTGTTTCGGGCGTATATGGGAAATCTTCCATCTGTATCCACATCCCATCTGTATTTCTTCCTCTGTCACCTCTGATCTCCTGTTCTAAGTTCCTGTATCCCTCCAGGGAAATATCAAAGCGCTCAAAATCAAGATTCTTGTCCTTTGCCTGAATAAACGGCGTGACTTCTCCCTGATTGGCTGAATGATGGGATACCTGCCTGATTTCCAGGACCGGCGGCGTACGGTCTATGACAAAATGATCGGCTCCATAAACCTCCAGAGAATTTCCTGCCTGATCTGCCCCTGATACCTCCAGCGTATATTCCGCATCATTTTCGAACAGCACCGTTGCCGTATGACGGTCGCCCTCGCTGTTCCAGGCAGATATTCCCGATATGGGAGTCCCGTCGGCAGTAACATACACCTGAAACTGTTCCGGGGCAAAATTATGTTCCTGAATCTCCAGCACCGCCCTCCGGCTTTCTGAGTAGTAATAACCGTTGCAGCTCTCATTATTATCATACGTCACCGTCAAAACCGGTTCTGACTGGTCAATCGTAAATTCATCTACCCGGCTGTAATCTGCCCTGTTTCCTGCCAGGTCCTGAAACCCGGCTGTAAAAGTATAATCCCCGTCCGCAAAAAATGTGACTGTACAGACATGGATCATATTATCCCCCTCTCCGGATGAAGTCCATCCGCTGATCTCCGGCATAACTCCGTCTGTACTGGTAATGTGGAACTCCACATCTTCCGGCCGGAAATTCCGCTCCTTTACCGTGACTGTCGCCGTCCGGGTCCGGTTGTAAAAACGGCCGTCCGCCGGCTCATTCCTGTCATATTCCACCATAATCTCCGGCGCTGTTACGTCGATATTATAGTATTGTACGATCTGCTCCATGTGTCCTGCGTTGTCCGTGTATTCCGCATACACCTGAACATTATTTTCGTTGTTGGCTGCCGCGGACAAAGTCATCCTCTCCGAATATTCCCACACTGCGTCTTCCCGCGGCTCCTCTTTCAGATCATTTCCTGCTTCTTTCGCATAGTCAGCCGACCCTGACAAAGTATGTCCACCCAGATACGCGTAGCTTCTGATCCCCGACCACTCATCCCGGAGGCGCAGACGCAGATCTATATCTGTATTATAATAGGCGGTACCGTCCACTGTCCTGCCCGGCTCTGTAAGTGTTTCTATCTCTATCTTTCCGCTGTTCCGATGTCTTTCTTCACTCTCCACCACATGTCCGTGTTCCCGCGATCCCATATTTCCGGACCAGTCGTATACCTCTACCCGGATACTTCCTCTGAAATCCTGTCCCCCTACAGGAACTGTGATTTCATGTGCTTCCTGAAAAGAAGGTTCGCTGAGATATTCTTTTTCCTCCATATTCCCTTCTTCGTCTGTAATGAAGAAACAGACCCTGCGGATCCCCGATGTCATATCTTCTGCCGTCACAGACAGAGTCATCTTCCTGTCCGCAAACAGATATCCCAGATCCCGGTAATTTACCGCGTCCAGAAATCCGGCCGGTTCCGTACTCCAGGTCAGGCTGATCTTTGGTTCTGTCAGATCCACCGTATTTTTCACAGAGATATATTCCGATCTGTTGCCCGCCAGGTCTTCACATCCTGCCGTGATCTCATAGTTCGCTTCCGTCAAAAGCGGAAGATACCATGTAAGTCCTTCTTCATCCATCCATGCGGGATCCGCGTCTTCCAGGAATTTGCCCAAAGCATGCTCCTGTATCTCTCTGCCCCGGCTGTCCGCCGCCTTTGCTCCTTTCAGGACATCCAACAGCTCCCGGCTGCGCACATGCTCGTCTTCCACCTGTATTTTTAAATAGACCGGTCTGGAAAAAAAGCCTTCTTCAGAGGACACCTCTTCCATAGACAGATCCGCATATGACAGATGAATGCGGGGCGGCGTGCGGTCCAGCACCAGGACGGGACTTTCATACGCCGCCTGATTGGCCGCAGCGTCCCTGTATTTCATGGAAACGACATAACTGCCTTCTTCCTCCAAAGTAAATGTTCCCTCATAGCGGTTCCCCTCCTGATTCCACTCTATATCCGGACTGCAGGCCGCGCCGCTTTTTTCCAGGACCGACAGTTCGTAATCTCCCAGTCCGGTCATTTCGTCCCCGTTCCGTACAGGAAGTGCATAGTCCTCTTCCAGCGTGAAAGATACTGTGATGTTTCCATCATAATAAGCCGTATATCCTTCTTTCGGTTCCTGCTCCTGTAAATCATATTCTCTTCCGATATTCTCATCCAGAACCAGCCGTTCTGCCCTGGTATACGCAACCTTCAGCACAGGTTCCTTTTCGTCCAGGATAAAAGCTTTACTGACATAGGCCCCGGATCCATTGAGATCTCCCGCCGCTTTCAGCTCTTCCAGATTCCCCTCCGACAGACTTAAAGCCGCTCCGGCAGGATCCAGATAAGATAATTCGGCGACATATTCAGACGGCACGCTCTCCGCCTGGCTTTCAAACACATATTCTGCCTGATGAACCTGTCCTTCCGTGCTCCACTCCAGATCCTCTCCCCTTACATACGCCGCCGGAGTTCCCGAAGCACGATGGCTGACCGTCATCGACACTCTGTCCGGATTCCAGTCCGCTTCCCGTTCATCTACCGAAAACAGGATCTTCACACATCCTTGTTGATATACCGGGATTCCATCGACCGTCTTCCGGTCAGACTCTCCCGTGACGGAAAAAGCGGTCAGTTCCGGGGCTCTGTCGTCCAGCGTAAGCTCTCCTTTCCATTCCAGCCTGTTCCCGGAACGGTCTTCACAGACTGCACCGATCTGATAATCTGCCTCCTGCCCTTCCAGATACGGCAAACAGATCACCGCCTCGACCTGTCCCTCCGAAAATTCCCCCCATTTCACAAAATCTTCCGGGACTATCGGCACCCCGTTCTGATACACCGCGATCCCGGGATAGACAAATATGTCTTCCTGTACCTGAAAATATGTCTCTGTAAATATCAGCCTGACCGTTTCCGATATCTCTCCGTCCTCCGGCCTGCAGTAGCCTTTTTCATTGCTATACCCGTCCCACTGGGGATATTCCGCCTGTACCTCGGGCGCTGTGCGGTCTATTACCAGCGTGGCCGCTCCCTCTGCCACAGCCGAACCATCCTCATGTTCTGCCACATTTCCCGCATAATCCGCAACTGAAAGGATCTTAAGCGTATCCTCGGTCTCCGCTTCAATCGGAAAGGAGACCACAGAGTAATAATTTTCATCATACTCTTCTGTGAAAAGGCATTCCGCCGTTCCCTCGGTTCCTCCATATTCATACCGTACCGTTTTTACTCCGGATAACTCATCCGGAAAGTACAACGTTACCTGGATCTTTTCCTTTCCAAATATGTAATCTTCCAGTCCATCCTCTTTTGCAAACAGACCTTTCGGGTACTGTACGGGACTCCCCTCTTTTCCATAAGCAACGTACTCTGCCAGAATACCGTCCGCCTGCGGCACGACCTTATCTTTTTTTACAGAATAGGCAGTTTCCTCCGACACATTTCCTGACGCGTCTCCTGCCCGGAAATAATACGCTCCCTCATACTCCTCATCCTCTTCCATAACAGTAAACACATAGCAGCCGTCGTCCGAAACCTCCGCTTCTTCTTCCCGGACCCATTCTGTCTCATCCTCTTTTCTGTACTCCAGATATGGCATTTCTTCACTCGCTATGGTAACTGTAAACTCTATATCTTCCCGGATCCATCCGTTTTCATTCGGAGCCGGAGAGATCTCTATCTCTTTTACGGCCGGCAGCATGATCTCCGGATCCGGTACAGGTTCTTCTTCCGGAACCTGTATCTCTTCTGCCGCAGCCGGGAGTCCCTTGCAATACCATATCCCGGCAATAAGTACCACTGACATCAAAGCCTTTGCAAATGCTTTCTTTCGTCTCAGGCTGTACATTCTCTTCCCCCTCCCTATACGACTTCGTCCGTGTGAACGATCAGGATCTCTCTGTCCACACAATAAGACGCACTTTTCTTTCCCGGACTCACATAGAAGAATCTCAGCACTTTTCTCATATCCATTCTGATATAAAGAAACGCGGCGGCCGCCGAGCAAAAACCAGCGCCTGCCAGGCAGATCCGAGATATCATATGGTACAGTTCCACATATTCTGTCATCTCAGTCATACTTTCCCTCCTGGCCGTAAGCGGACCAGACCATTCGCCTCGCTGTCTCTATGTCCTCCTGCAGATCCGGAATTTCCTCTTCCCGAATCCCATCTTTCGGACTTCCGGAAAAATCCGAATTCAAATGATCTCTTACATGCTCCAACTGATCCAACATCTCTTCTTTCTCCACTCCGGCATCCATAAATTCCGGTGTTCTGGATATGATCTGACTGACCAGTTCTTCATATATCACAAGCGCGGTTCTCTCATTATCCATTGCCACCAGATTTCCTTCGGAAAGTGATGTCAGATCTTCCCAATACTCCCGGTAAGTAATCGATGCGTCTCCCGCTTCGTCCACGATCCCTATCCGCGCGTAATAATCAGATATCTGATACAGACGTTTCGCTCTTTCCACCTGATTTTGTTCCAGCGTCCGTGATTCCGACGCAGTCTTGAAGTATCCACGGGCATTCTTTTTGTTGCTTTCTTCTTCAAATTTATAGAAATACGCGATTCCCGCCTCATAAGAAAATATGTCATATCCTCTTCTGTTTTCACGAAATATCTGTTCATTGGTCTGCTTTCCGTTTCCATATGAAATCAAAATGCCGCGCATCCTTTCACTCTCCTCCGCCGTCAAAATTCCGTCGTCCAGGAACCCGTACTTCAGAAGACACAGATATGCCGTTTCTCCGGCCGGGTTCAGATCAATGGCCTTCCGGTAATTATTCAATTCCTCTTCTTTTGTCGCGGAATTCTGCGCCGCCAGCAAAAACGCCTCATAGGTGCTGCCTCTGGCATGACTTTCCAGCGCCCCGAAAACACCTGCTCCCAATATAAAAGCGGCTGTCAGGCATACTGGAAAAAGAAAACAGACCAGCTTCCTTTTTTGTATGGCCCAGTATTCAGAATCCATCTCCTGATAATGCTCCAGCGCATAGAGGAGTTCTTCGCAGGACTGATAACGTTCCTCCTTTCTGGGTTTTGTACATCGCTGAATCACAGTTTCCAGGCCGGCTGACAGTTCCGGGACGTATTCCCGGACCGGTCGCAGCCGATACGGGCTTTCCCCGGTCAGAAGCTGGAACAGCATTACACCCAGTCCATAAATGTCTGTTCTGGCGTCGCTCTGTTCCGTCTCTGTGTATTGTTCCGGCGCCGCATATCCCCTGGTTCCCAAAGAAACCGTATCCCCATGGTTTCCCGGACAATATTCTCTCGCAGCGCCAAAATCGATCAATACCACATTTCCGTCCGGTTTCAGCATTACATTTGCCGGTTTCATATCCCGGTAAATAACTGCCGGTTTCCTGGAATGCAGGTACGACAGCACCCCGCACAGCTGTTTTGCCCATCCGATCACCATTTCCTGAGGCTGACGTCCATATTCTGACAAAATGTCCTCCAGGGACCGGCCTTCTATATAATCCATAACGATCAAAAGAGTTCCATCGCCTTCTATCACATCGATAATACTGGGGAGATGGGGATGACGCAGTTTTCTCATCATCTGGATCTCTTTTTTATCCACTTGAAAGCTGTCGTAGTCTTTTTTCCGCACCTCCTTGACGGCCCAAGGCTTGTTTGCTCTTTCATTCAGGGCAAGGTAAACAGTACTCATTCCTCCTTTCCCGATTACGTCTAAAATCTTATATTTACCCTCAATGACCGAACCGATTTCCAGCATTCCGCCTCTCCTTTTCCGTCCTTATGGCAATCACGGAGATATTATCCCGTTCGCCCCGTTCCAGATTCCGTTCCACCAGTATCCTGCACCGCTCTTCCAGCGTTTCCTCGTCCTGCATCTGCTCCGGACAAAATGTGTCCTTCATCTCTTCCGCACTGATCTCATGACAGAATCCGTCGCTGCAGACCAGATATACCGCCCCTTCTTTCACCGTACCGCAGATATGTTCCGGGATGCAGCCGTTCCCCCCGACACACTGCAGCAATATATTTCGTCTTGGATCATTTCCTGCCTGCTCTTCTGTCAGAAGTCCTCTCTTCACTTCCTCTGCCACCAGCGTCTGATCGGAAGTAACCTGCCGCGCTTTTTTCCCCAGCTCATAGACACGGCTGTCTCCCACGTGCGCAATATAATACATTCCCCGGAACAGCAGTAAAACCGTGGCTGTCGTACCCATCCGAAGACCGTATCTGCCGCTGTACGCGCGCAGTCTGCGATCCGCTTTTTTCAAAACCCGATCCAAAGCAAGAAAGATCTTCTTCTTCCTTGTCCACCGTAAACGCGAAAGTTCCTTTTCCATCCAGCCCGAAAATGCCTTCACTACAGAAGCGCTCGCCATATCCCCTCTGTCCAGGCCTCCCATTCCGTCGCACAATACCGCCAGGACCGCCTGCTCCCGGCCGCTCACCGCCCTCTGTACCAATATCGAATCCTGATTTCCTTTTTTTCTTCTTCCTTCATCGGTACAGCAGGAAATAAAATATCTCATCTTGTCCTCCTGTCTCAAGCAGCATCGCCAGAGCCGTCCCGGCCAGCACGAACGGAGCCAGGGGAATCTTCTTTTTCCATCTTCCTTTTCCACGCAAAAACAGGCACAAACTCCAGACTGAAGCCAGAAAAAGACTGCATAAAATCGAGTTCCAGACTCTTCCTCCCAGATAATATCCGATTGTTGCAAACAGTTTTACATCTCCTGCTCCTACTCCGCCCCGAGAAATCTCCCTGCAGATCAGGAAAAAGCCTCCTCCGGAAAGTGTTCCCCATACGGCCGGCAGCACAATGTGTGTCCATGTATCCGACGACAAAACGCATTCCTGAAGCAGCAGTATACTTCTTATCGCCAGCAATACCATAATCATCTGATTAGGAATGATCCTCTCTTTCAGATCAGCCTTCGCGATCATCACAAGCCCGCATAAAAGGATCAGGAAGCGCGGAAATTCCCATACAGAATACATATCCATACTGATCGGTCCTGCTGTTATGTTATGAATTAATTGGAATCTCATGGGCGAATGCCCCTGAATCTTTGAACTTCATGAATGTTCTGTGTTTACTATACCGTATCCCGGGAAAAAATCAACCCCCTTTTTCAAAAAAATGAAAAAGGAGGCTGTATGGTCACGAATCTTTTTCGGCCGACAGAAGGATCCGGTCATTGTCCAGATCTTTTCCCGCACCTACCCGGAATTTCTCCAGGAGTCCCGCTACGGTCATATTTTTGCGCTCTTCCCCCCGTATATCCAAAATGATACGTCCGTCGTCCATCATCAGCGTCCGGTTCCCAAGCGTCAGCGCCTGATGCATATTGTGAGTCACCATCAGGCAGGTAATATGATTTCTCGAGATGATATTCTTCGTCAGTTCCAACACTTTCTCCGCGGTACCCGGGTCCAGCGCCGCCGTATGCTCATCCAGCATCAGAAGCTGAGGCGGTACCATCGTAGCCATAAGAAGCGTCAGCGCCTGACGCTGGCCCCCTGAAAGAAGCCCCACCGGCTGCTTCATACGGTCTTCAAGTCCCATTTCAAGTAATGAAAGCTGTTCCCGGAAAAATTCCTTGTCTTTTCTGGATATCCGGCTGAACGGAGCTTTCCCTTCAGAGGATCGCAGATATGCCAGCGCCAGGTTCTCTTCAATCGTCATGTGAGGCGCCGTACCTTTCAGAGGATCCTGAAACAGACGGCCTATCACCCGGCTTCTGCGATGTTCCGGCATAAATGTGATATCTCTTCCGTCCAGCAGAATAGACCCTTCATCCACGTAAAAACTGCCTGCCACAGCATTAAGCAGCGTAGATTTTCCGGCTCCGTTTGACCCCACAATCGTCGCGAAATCTCCCGGTTCCAGATGAAGAGAAAGTCCGTTGACCGCACATTTTTCATTGACCGTTCCCGGATTGAACGTCTTTTTTATATCCTCCAGTCTCAGCATATCAGCGTCCTCCTTTCCGGGAAGCGGCCATCTTCCGTCTCTGGAACGCCGCGCCCTCTTTCAGAGTAGGCATGGCGATGGCAAGCCCCACGATAATGGCAACCACCAGCTTCAGGCAGTCGATCGGAACAATCTTTGTGGTCAGGATGATCGCATAGATAAAACGGTAGATGATGCTTCCGACCACTGCTGCAATCACTCCCCGCGTCACCGATCTTCTCCCTGTCAGCGTCTCCCCGATAATCAGACATGCCAGGCCAATAACTACGATACCGGTTCCGCTGTTGATATCCGCGGATTTCTGATACTGTGCCACCACCGCGCCGGACAGAGCTGTCATCGCGTTGGCGATGCAGAGCCCGATCGTGATCATAAGGGCGGGATTGACAGAAGAAGCTCTCACCATCTCCTTATTGTCTCCTGTGGCACGGATGCTCAGACCAATCCTGGTTTTGAGAAAAGCGACCAGCAGCACGCAGACCAGAACCGTGATCCCTCCGGCCAATAAGATTTCATACCAGTCTCCGCCGATACCGGTGTCTTTCAGCAGCGTAAACAGGGTATCCTGCCGTAAAAGACTCGCATTGGAACTCCATCCCATCGCCATCAGATTGACCGTATACAATCCGGTATTCGTTACGATCCCGGCCAGGATCGACGGGACACCCAGTCTCGTCTGTAAAAACGCGGTCACAAATCCGGCACACGCCCCCGCTGCCAATGCGGCAAATACTGCCAGAACCGGATACCCGGCCGCGGCGACCGTCACAGAAACGGCCGCGCCAAGTACAAATGTCCCGTCCGTGGTCAGATCCGCAATATCCAGAATACGGTAACTCAAGAACAGTGCCAGCGCCACCAGCGCATACATAAATCCCAGCTCCAGGGCTGTCTGAACTACATAAAGCATACTATACTCTCATCCTTTCCTGACTCCGGAGAATTATTCTTCGGTCGTCGTCACTTCCACAACTTCTCCCATATCATTGAACACAGAATAATCTATCCCAAGTGTCTCGGCCGTCTCCGTGTTCACGGTGATAATGCCGCCGTCCATCAGATAGTAATCTTCCATACCTTCCATACCAGCGGTTACGGCCTCGTATGCCAGATCGGCCGTCTCACGTCCCAACTCTGTATAATTTACGCCGCAGGTGGCAAAAGCTCCATTGCGGACAAAAGAATCCGCTCCTGTGTAATGCGGAATGCCTGCCTCCGCCAGATCTTCATAAATCGCCAACTCGGCGGCCATAATCACATTGTCGGTGGGCGTAAACACCGCGTCTACTCCGTCCGCGATCAGCGCGCTGGCTGCCGCGATCACTTCGTCATTGGTATTGCCGGTCATCTCTTCATATGCGATTCCCTTTTCATCCAGATATGCTTTCGCCTCCGCAATCGGAGTCTCGGAATTTGCTTCCGACAGGGAATACAGCAGGCCTACCTTCTGTACATCCGGGTTCTGTGCCAGCATCATGTCGAGGATAAACTCTGTATTCAGCGCATCCGATGTACCGGTCACATAATCAATTCCTGTCATCTCCGCAGCCTCCGGGTCGGAGATCGCCGCATATACCACCGGTGTCTGCGTCTCTTCCGCGCAGACCGCCATCACCTGCGCCGCAAGCGTAGCCACAGGGATCACCGCATCTACGCCGTCCGCGATCACCTGTGTTCCGATCTGGTTCAGAACGGACTGGTCACCCTGGCCGGAATAAACCTCGTACTCGATGGTTACCCCATTGTCCTGAGCCAGCTGGTCCAGTTCTTCGCAGACTGCGTCTGCAATCTCGTCCAGGGAAGCATGGTCCATCTGCTTCACAACCGCCACTTTATAGGCACCGCCTTCTGCAGAAGCTTCCGTCTCTGCGGACGCCCCTTCGTCTCCCGCGCTCTCCGTGCTCTGCGTGGAATCTGTGCTTTCTTCCGCAGTGCTTCCGCATCCGGAAAGCGCTGCCGCCGTCATTGCCATGGTTAATAAGATGCTCACTGCTTTCTTTTTCATTTTTCATTCCTCCAATGATATAAAATAATTTTCGAAATGAAGAAACCTGGTTGTGGAGCAATCCCCACTGCAGCCGCAGTGCGGTCCCCGCGAAGTGTTTTTTGCAGAGCTTTGTTCCCTATGCAAAAAACCGCCTCAAGCATTTGCTTGAGACGGTTATAATATCTACTATAATCGCGGTACCACTCAAATTGACGTTCGTCCACTCTACGCGTACTATCATACGCTCCTCATTGATAACGGGTTTGGTTCCCGGCAGTTCCTACTCTTCGCATTTCGGGCTGCCCTCGAAAGTCCATTCAGCAATCCGCTCCATACCGCAATCCCACCGCCTGCGGCTCTCTGTGACTTCATCGGAAAGCTTACTCTTCTTTCTCAACGGTTTCTCTTCTTTCTGTTCTATATTCTATGCCGGATCATCCGGTTTGTCAACTGCTTTTTTCACAAAAATACCGGCCTATTTCGTCAGATCCGCAACCGCCTGATTGATCACCTTGCCGTCAGCCTTGCCTTTCAGCTCTGCCATCACCGTCTTCATAATCATGCCTTTATTCTTTGTGGCGAGCACCTCTGCAAATTTCGAAGTCAGAATTTCTTTTACTTCTTCCGCGCTCAGAAGTTTCGGCGCGAACTCATTCATAACCGCGTATCTCGCCTGATATTCTTCCAGCAGATCCGTTCTGGATGCCGGACAGGTATCGATCTGTTCTTTCACCGTCTTGATCTCCTTCAAAACAGCCTGATTTACCATTTCTTCCGGGATATCCTCTCTGCATCCCGCGTCAATGCCGGCTTTCTTCACAGCGGAAACAAGCACGGAGATGGACTCCTTTCTCGCCTTGTCTTTCGCCTTCATGGCCTCAATCATGGCTTTCTGCAATTCTTCCAGTTTCATAGCACATTTCCTCCTTCTGATTTTTGACATATGCATCGTAACAGAACCTGATAATATCTTTTCTGGTAACGATTCCGATAAAGATCTTTTTGTCGTCGGTCACCGGAACAAAATTCTGGTTCATGGCTGTCTGCACCAGATCTTCCATGGTAGCGTCAATAGATACCGGACGTACGTCCATTCTGCGGTCCACGGTCAGGATCGATACATTTTCAGCGTCTTTCAGATTCATATTATATCTTTTTTTCAGTGTCCAGAGAATATCTCCTTCTGTCACCGTCCCTATGTAACGTCCCTGGCGGTCGATCAGCGGAATCGCTGAATACCCGCTGCGCTCTAATTTTTCAATAGCCTGGCGAAGCGTCCACTCCTCATGCAGATGAGCCACCTCGCTTTTCGGCGTCAAAAAAAACAACACATTCATAGTTATCCCCTTTTTCCGGCAGTCCATGCACGGACTGCCCTCTACATCAACGGCGCAAGCACACGCAGCACCGAAGTAAACAGATTTCCCAGAAGGCCCTGGCGGCAATCGCTGAATGTCACCTGATGGCATTGCCTAAAACAGTCCTCCATATCCTTTTTCACGTCCAAAACCGCCCTGCAGCCGTACAGGAATGTCCCGCATTCAAAATGAAGATACAGGCTCCGGAAATCCATATTGATCGTCCCCACAGTGGCGATCCGGTCATCGCATACGTAAGATTTGGCATGGACGAACCCCGGCGTGTATTCATAGATCTGCACGCCTGCGTTCAGCAGGGGCGGATAGTAAGATTTGGCCATGAAAAATACCACCGGTTTATCCGGGATTCCCGGCATCAGGATGCGCACATCCACTCCGCGCTTCGCCGCCAGGCAGAGCGCATTCTCCATCTCATCGCTGATCAGCAGATACGGCGTAGCGATATAGACATAATCTTTCGCCTGATTCAGAATATTGATATAGACATTCTCTCCAAGCTCTTCATTGTCCAGCGGCGTGTCCGCATAGGGGACAACATAACCGTCGCTTTCAAAAGAATCTGTATGCCATCTGCGCGGACGGAAGATACTGTAATCCAGATCCGGTTCCCGGAACGCGTTCCACATCTCCAGAAACATCAGTGTAAAACTGTAGACCGCTTCCCCGTAAATCCGCACGCCGGTATCTTTCCAGTGCCCGAAACGGACCTTTTCGTTAATATATTCATCCGCCAGGTTAATCCCACCGTTATAAGCGGTATGACCATCGATCACCAGAATTTTCCGATGATCCCTGTTGTTCATTACCACTGACAGAAATGGCACGAAGCGGTTAAACGCCATACATTTGATTCCTTTTTCTTTCATTCGCTGCGCATACTGATACGGCAGTTTGGACACACAGCCCACATCATCGTAGATCAAACGTACATCCACGCCTTCCCGGACCTTCCGCTCCAGAATCTCCAGCATGGTATTCCACATAATCCCCTCTTCAATGATATAATATTCCAGGAAAATGTAATGTTCCGCCTTTTCCAGATCCCGGAGCATGTCCGCGAACATCGCTTCTCCTACCGGGTAATATTTCACCTGTGTGTTTTTCCAGACCGGATAGGGACCATACTCACCCAAATAGCGGATATTTCCCGCCACATCCGGAGCATGCTCTTCTATCTCCTTCAGTATCTGTTCGTTCTGAACGAGTTCCTCGCTCATCTCGCCTTTCACTTCCGCCATATGGACCGCCAGATTTTTGCTGGGCTTTTTGTTGCCGATCAGCAGATACAAGATGCCTCCAAAAAGCGGCAGACCCATGACCAGGATGATCCATGCGATCTTGTAAGCCGAACTTTCATCCTTGCGGATCAGGTAAAGAAGAACAAAGATGCTGGCCACACGGAAAAATCCGTTGATAAACACGGAGTAACTGGTCAGCCGCTCCATAAAAAAGAAAAACCATGCCAGCTGCAGAATTATAGCCAGTCCTACCAGCACCAGCCGGCTCGTTAAAATTCTACCGATTCTTTTCATGTCCATTCACCGCCAGTCGATTGATCTGTGTCGCCACATAACCTGCTCCGTAGCCGTTGTCAATATTGACTACGGTAATTCCGTTAGAGCAGGAATTAATCATGGTCAGCAGCGCGGAAAGGCCTCCGAAATTCGCCCCGTATCCCACGCTGGTGGGAACGGCAATCACCGGCACGTCCACCAGTCCGGCCACTACGCCCGGAAGAGCGCCTTCCATGCCGGCAACTGCAATAACACAGTTAGCATATTCAAATACATCCATGTTATTCAGAAGGCGATGGATGCCTGCCACGCCCACGTCAAAAAGACGCGTTACCCTGGTCCCGAAAAACTCCGCCGTACTGGCTGCTTCTTCTGCTACAGGAATATCCGCGGTTCCCCCGGTACAGACCACAATCTTGCCGACCTGCGGAGTCTCGTGGTATATGGCTTTCAGAATGCGTGACGCAGGATCATATTGAAAATCAGGCAGCTCTTTCATGACCGACTCCGCCTGTTCTGCGGACGCTCTGGTCGCCAGAACGTTGATCCTCTCTCCCGCCATCCGGCGGCAGATGCCGATCAGGTGTTCCAGTTCTTTGCCCTGGCAGTAAATAACTTCTTCAAATCCCTGGCGCAGCTTCCGATGCTGGTCGATCTTGGCATAGTCCAGATCTTCGTACGGCAGTTTTTTTAAAAGTTCTTCCGCTTCCTCTATCTTTATCTGTCCGGATCTTACATTCTCCAGGATCTCATTTACATCCATTTATCTCACCCCTGCATACGCTTCCTAGTATACCTTTTTCTCTGTGGATTTTCCATAAACTTTTCATGAACAATTGTTTAAGATTGCAGAACTAGCCCTTCTGAATATGAACCGACATCTGCGGAAACGGGATCTCAATTCCGGCTTCCGTCAAACGATTGTTCAAAAGTTCCATGGTTCTCCATTTCACATCCCAGTAATCCTCCGATTTCACCCAGGGACGTACCAGAATGGTGATTGCGCTGTCATCCAGACTGTCCACAGCCACTATGTAAGGCGGATCATTCAGGACCTTCTCGTCTGCGTTCAGAATTCCTTCTATAATCTCCCTCGCCTTTTTCAAATCTGTGCCGTAAGCCACTCCCACGCTCATATCCACGCGGCGTGTGTCATTGGCAGAAAAATTCACAATATTGCTGTTGGCAAGAGCTCCGTTGGGAAGAACCACATTCCGGTTGTCCGCCGTATGAAGAATCGTGGCAAAAAGGTTGATTTCCACCACTGTGCCTTCATTTCCGCTGGTCTGAATATAATTGCCTACAGAAAAAGGTTTTGTGAGAAGAATCACGATTCCGCCGGCGATATTGGATAAACTCTCTTTCAGCGATAAACCGACTGCCACGCCGGCTGTACCCAAAAGCGTGATAAAAGAAGCCGTCTGAATACCAAAATGAGACATCAATATCAGTGCCAGTACTACATAGGATACAATTTTTACCAGCGCGTCCAGAAATTGAACTACTCCTGTGTCCACGCTGGATCTGTCTAATGCTCTGCGCAGTATTTTACGCAGGAGTCCTAAAAGTTTCAGCCCGATAAACAGGACGGCGAGCGCCCAGATCAGGGAACCGCCGATTTCCAGGATTTTCGGCAGAAACTGTTCCAGTTTTGTCAGTTCATCCATAGTCAGTCCTCCTGTATATTATTTCAGGAACCGATCCATAAAGTCCTGTTCTGCCAGGATCTCAACGCCCAGTTCTTTTGCTTTTTTGTTCTTTGATGAATTGGATGTCAGATCATTGTTGATCAGACAGTCTGTCTTGGAAGTAACACTTCCCGTTACCTTTCCTCCCCTGGCTTCAATCGCTTCTTTCAAAGCGTTCCTGTTTTCAAAATAATTTAACGACCCGGTAATAACAATCGTCATTCCTTCCAGATTCCTGGGTTGTCCGCTTGTTTCTTCTTTCTGAATATCCAGTTCTTTCAGAAGATCATCCAGCCAGCGATTGTGCTCCTGATCGGCAAAATAAGTCTCCACTCCGGCTCCGATCACTTCTCCGATTCCCGGAATACGGCTCAGATCTTCCGCTCCCGCACTCCTCAGACTGTCAAGATCATATCCATATTCCCGGCAAAGCACCTTTGCGTTGGCCAGGCCAATATTAGGAATTCCCAGGCTGTAGATTACCCTCGGCAAAGTAGTATGACGGGATCGTTCCAGACTATCCATCAGATTCTGAAAAGATTTCTCTCCAAATCCTTCCATCTGAACAATTTCGTCCCGGTACCGGTCCAGGTGATACAAGTCTGCATACTCTTTGACAAATCCGTTTCCTATAAATTTTTCCAGTGTCATCTCCGAAAGACCGTCAATATTCATGGCATCCCGGCTTACGAACAGCGTGAATGCCTTGATCTTTTTTGCCTGACATTCGGCATTGGTACAGTACAAAGACTCTACGTCATTGGTTTTCTGAATACAGGTTGTCCCTCCGCAGACCGGACAGACAGACGGGATCTCGATATTGCCGCTTCCCGTCAGATCTTCTGCGATCTGCGGAATGATCATATTCGCTTTATATACCGTGATCCGGTCTCCGATCCCAAGCTTAAGCGCTTTCATGATACTCAGGTTATGAACGGAGGCACGGCTGACGGTCGTCCCTTCCAGTTCCACCGGTTCAAAAACGGCGACAGGATTGATCAGACCGGTTCTGGACGGACTCCATTCCATCCTGACAAGCGTAGTCTCCCGGATCTCATCTCTCCATTTAAACGCAATAGAATCTCTTGGAAATTTTGCCGTACTGCCCAGTGACTGTCCATAGGCAATATCTTCATAAATGCAGACCAGTCCGTCCGACGGCAGATCATTCCCGGGAATCGCGTCTGAGAATTCCCGCACTGCCTGCGGAACGCCTGCACCCGTCACTTTTTTATACTCTACTACATCAAATCCCTGAGATTTCATCCAACGGAACTGGCTCTCTCTGGAATTTTCAAAATCCACCCCATCGGCGCGCACCAGAGAAAACGCATAGAAATATACGTTTCTCTGTGCTGTAATCTCGTTATTCAGCTGACGCACAGATCCGCTGCACAAATTTCTGGGGTTCTTATATCTGGCCTCTTCTTCCGGTATCTCCGCGTTCATCCGTTCAAAATCCGAATACCGGATCACTGCCTCACCTCTCAGTACCACTTCTGAAGTACATGGAATTGAAAGCGGCACATTGCGGAACACTCTGGCATTATTGGTAATTACCTCACCGATTTCTCCGTTTCCCCTGGTAACGGCTTTCTTAAGTTCTCCCTGGTTATAAGTCAGCACCACTGTCAGGCCGTCCAGTTTCCAAGACATAAGCACCTCATGGTCTCCGGCAAAATCCGCCAGTGCCGCCACGTCCTTGGTTTTATCCAGGGAAAGCATCGGACTCTCATGTCGTTCCTTGGGAAGCTCGTCCACCGCTTCATATCCCACTTCCGCTGTAGGGCTCCCGGCCAGCACTACCCCTGTCTCCTGTTCCAGTGCCGCCAGTTCATCATAGAGACGGTCATAGTCATAATTACTCATGATCTCCCTGTCTTCCTGATAATACGCCTTGGACGCTTTACCCAAAAGGGCGGTCAGCTCCCGTATGCGTGCCAGTTTATCCATTCTGTCAGTCCTCCGTCTCTGTATTGTCTGTCTGCAGCAATTCCAGCAGTTCTTCCAGTTCCTGATCTGTTACATTCCTCCACCCGCCGGTCTTAAGATGTCCCAGGCGAATGTTCATAATCCGTACCCGCTTCAGTTCCTGTACATGATACCCCAGTTCTTTGCACATCCGGCGGATCTGGCGGTTCAGCCCCTGAGTCAGAATAATCCGGAATCTGCGCTTTCCTATTCTCTCCGCTCTGCACGGACGGGTGGTCACGTCCAATTCTTTCAGATACACCCCCGCTTCCAGATCCTTCAGGAACCGTTCATTAAACGGCCTGTCTACCATGACTTCATATTCTTTTTCATGAAGATTCGCTCCCCGCATCATCTGATTGATCAGATCGCCATCATCCGTCATCAGAAGCAGCCCTTCCGAATCCTTGTCAAGTCTGCCTGCATATGTAATCCTTCTGGGATATCCCAGAAACTCTATAATATTCTGATCGCCGCCCTGGCTGACCTCCGAACAGACGATCCCGCGAGGTTTGTTGACTGCAATTAAAGTAATCCGCTCCTTTTTTTTCTTCACGACGGGCTTTCCGTCCAGTTCCACTTTCTGACCTTCCTGAATCTGCATTCCGGTCTGTGCAGTTTTCCCGTCCACCAGAACGCGGCCCTGCAGGATCAAACGGTCCGCTTCCCTGCGGGAGCAGACCCCTGCCTCACTCATATATTTATTTAAACGAATCATATCTGTTTTCCTCCCTCACCATCTTATCAAATTTGCCAAGAGAAGTAAATAATCCATTGCCGCGCCGGCCGGTCGTTCCCGACAGGCACGGTCAATGCAAAACATGCCTTATTTCAAATAAGCCTTCAATTTTTCGATATTTTTTTCTTCAAAATCCATCAGTTCCTGTGCCAGTTCATAATATTCTTTCTGAACGCTTTTATTCGATTTCACAACCTTCATTAAATCTGTAATTCCTCTGGTATTTCCCTGGATCATGAGTTCTGCCAGATGCTCTGTACTTGCATTCAGCAGCGTATTCATCTGAATGCCTCCCCACAACATAGTACGGTTAAGCAGTTTTTCCTCCGGAGGCGTCTCTTTTGCTTTCTGATACTCCTTCTGCAGCTTCTCTTCCAGCTGCACAAATTTGCAGGCCTGTCGATTCAGATCTAATGCCAGATCATCATCCTCTACCTTCCCGATCACTGCGTTGATCGCTTCCCGGCCCATCTGCGCGTTTCGAAAACTCTCATCTAAAACGGCTCTGTCTGCTCCTGATAACATAAAAAAGCTCCTTTCCCTGGTAGTTGCTACTAGGGTATGGAGCTTTTTACTTTTCTATTCCAGGTATTCTGTCAGAATATATCCGGTCATCCCATTATACTCGATCTGGCTCCAGCCATTGTCATACGACTGAATCTGTGTAACAGTCTCTCCCGGATAAACCAACGCCAGTCTCTCGGAATCTGTTGAGGCCTCCGCGCGCATGTTGACACTTTCCGTCACCCTCGTCTGACGGCTTTCGGAAGATGTTCCGGCGCTCTGTTCCTCCCCGGAGGTATCCGCCGAAGCGGAACTGCCTTCCAGATATTCGGTCATAACATATCCGGTTACCCCATTATATTCAATCTGGCTCCAGCCATTGTCGTAAGCCTGGATCTGTGTTACAGTCTCTCCCTGATAGATCAATGCCAGCCTCTCGGAATCCGTTGACGCTTCCGCACGCATGTTGACGCTTTCCGCGACTCGTGTCTGACGGTTCAGAACTGTTCCTTCACCGGTTTCCTCCGCCGTTTCTGCAGATTCTGCGGTTTCTCCTGCCTCGGCGGTATCCGCAGTCTCCTCAGCCGGTTCCTCTGTCTCTTCCGTCTCCGTTGTCTCTGTTGTCTCCTGACTCTCAGCTGATTCTTCCGTCAGCTCTCCGCTGATTCTCTGAATAAATTCCGCCAGCGTAGGATCCTGTTCCTGTGCCTGCTGGTATCTGGTTCGGACATCGTCGTAAAGCGCCTGCACATCCGGATCCTGCTCCAGCTCCGCCACATATTCCTGCATGCTTTCATCAATATCTCCATAATGGATCAGGCGGTTTCCGCTCTCATCCTTCGGGCCGACATACAGGCAGATAATATCCGGCGCGCTGGTTTCGATATTAATCAGCTTCATGTCATAACATACAAATACAATATAGGAGTCTTCCACCGGACCGTCTTTTGTGTAAGAAGTCACATTCTCATAAGCTTCTATAAACGCCGAGCGGCTCTGTATGCTTGCCTTATCCTCATCCGTCAGCACGTCTACAATCGCTTCCAGAGAATCCACATCTCCGCTCGCCATATATTCGCAGTATCTCTCGATCAGACGCTCAATAGAGGCATGAGTATTCTCCTCCAGCTCATTCGGCTCTTCTTCCACGGCTTCCGCTGTGTCTTCTGTCGTCTCCGCGTCGCTGCCCTGCGCCGCTTCCTCAGCCGTACTTTCCTGGTTCGCCGCGCTTCCGCCTCCTGCCAGCGCCGCCACAGCTACCACAAGGATTACCGCTACAACAACTCCGATTTGAACTTTGTATTTCATAAACAACTCTTTCCACTTCATCTGTTCCATATCAAACCTCCTGCCAAAATAATCATTGTGTACCTCTGCCGACAGCAGCCGGCCATTTTTGCATATGAAAAATGCACCTGACAAGATTCGAACTTGCGACACCGGGCGTCGGAGGCCCGTGCTCTATCCAGCTGAGCTACAGGTGCATGGCTTATTACCTCAACTATCATACACTAAGTTGAGGAAATAAGCAAATGTTTTTTGTAATAAATCCGTAATATTTATAATTTTTTTATATTTTCAGCTCGCCCGTATCAGAAAAATAACGATACACATGTCCGCTCAGATAGTCTTCCGGGGTTACGCAGGTCTCATTTACTTCCTTTACCAGCGCCTCCAATTCTGCCGGATTGCCCGAATAACTGACCGGAAGAAGGATCACTTCATGGATACTGCTGGGAAGCACATAAAACTCTTCCCCGATCTGCCGGAAACACCGGCGCAGCACATCAGGAATCAGCATCACAGCCGCGCCATACTCCCTTTCCCGGATCCCCAGCACATACATACCGCTGGTCTTCCCTTCCAGACCATACCCCTCCAGCAGCTGCTCCATGGGTTCCAACATAACCGGGATTTCCGCCATATTCTCTGCAGCAATATGGTACAGTTCCTTCAGATCAATCCCCCACTGTTTCATATGACTGTTATGAATCAACGCAGTTGCGTTGCGAATAATCTCTTCCGGGATTTTCAGATAAAACACTACCGCCAGATCCAGCCAGAATAGATGCGGGACATCCCGAAGCAGTTCTTCATTTCTCTCCCGCGAGATCAGACGGTAGTAAATCCGTTCTTTCATTTTTTCGTATTCCAGCACCTGCAGAAGATCATTTCCTTTTTCCAGCAGGCTTTCCCTCTGCACTTTCAGAATCTGCTGCGCCAGTTTACGGATCTCGCCTCTGTGGATACCTTCATAATAATAATGATTCACGTAAACCGTCGGCTGCTCTTTTCGTCCTCTGACGCAGCAGGAAAAGCCATCCATTTTCACGCTGTTGTTCTTCAGTACACGTACTCTGTGAATATGCTCCTCTTCTCCCGCCAACAGACAGATCTCCTGTTCCAGCATATCCAGGAATTGTGTGTATGTCATAATTACCCCTTTTCTTTTCCCTGCCGTCTCAATATGAAATTGTATCTGTGGAATCAGTGTGCGAAAGCACAAGAATGTTTATATCTGATATACAGTTTACCGGATTCCCCTGCAGATTGCAAGCCTGAATTTGCGAAAAATATCAGGCGGCCAGGCCCCGGAGGCCAAACCGCCTGACATGTCGTTCAGATCTTTGATATCCGTATTAAACGCGGGACAGGTACTCTCCGGTCCTCGTATCGATCTTGATCTTGTCTCCCTGCTCTACAAACAGCGGTACGCTTACGACAGCGCCGGTCTCAACCGTAGCCGGCTTGGTCGCTCCGGTAGCCGTATCTCCTTTGAAGCCCGGCTCTGTATCGGTGATCTCCAACTCTACAAACAGAGGCGGTTCTACTGCGAACACGTTTCCATTGTAAGAGCAGATCTTCACCATTTCATTTTCCTTTACGAATTTCAGAGCGTCTCCGATATCGTCGGCATTCAGAGCGATCTGATCAAAGGTTTCTGTATTCATAAAATGGAACAGGTCTCCATCACTGTACAGATACTGCATGTCCACGCGATCAATACGTGCCGCCGGGAATTTCTCGGTGGGACGGAAAGTCTTCTCAACTACACCGCCATTGATGATATTTTTCAGTTTCGTTCTGACAAAAGCAGCACCTTTTCCCGGTTTTACATGCTGAAACTCCAAAATCTGATAAACATTTCCCTCGATCTCCAAGGTAATGCCGTTCCTAAAATCTCCTGCTGAAATCATTCTGTTTTCCTCCTTACGTTGTGTGAGGAACGCATAATCCTCACAGTTTATACTATTTTATAATAGAATGGCTATTATTTCAACTGTTTTTTCAGGCGTCCAGAATCCGGCGTGTCTCCTGCCGGATAATCTGTGCCACCTGATGCACATTCCTTCCATCTGTCCGGACGCAGAGATGGGCCGCTTTCCGGTAACTGCTCTCCCGCTCTCTCATCAGCCGTTCCACTCTCTGTTCCAGATCTTCTCCGTTCAGCATCGGACGGCTGCCGTCACTTTTTACTCTTCCCAGAATCGTCTCTTTTTCCGCGGTAAGATAAATCACGCATCCCAGAGCGCGCAGGAGCTGCCTGTTCTCTTCCCGGACCGGCATCCCGCCTCCCACGGAGATCACGGAGTGCCTGGTATCCTCCTTCATTCTCCGGAGAAGATCCGTTTCCAGATCGCGAAAAAAGGACTCTCCATACTTTGAAAAGATATCCGGGATACTTTGTTTCTGCTCGGCGACGATCCGGTCGTCCGTATCTACAAACTGCAGCCCCTTTTCCCGGGCCAGCAGTTTCCCAACCGTCGTTTTTCCCGCGCCCATAAAACCAATTAAAATCAGATTGTCCATGTCATCCTCTATCCCAACATTTTTTTCAGTTCATCCATAAACGTATTTACATCTTTAAATTCCCTGTATACGGATGCAAAACGTACATACGCAACAGAATCCAGGTCTTTCAGCTTTTCCATCACCATCTCTCCGATCTCGCGGCTGGATATCTCGCGCGCTTCTTTTTTAAAGATTCCCGCTTCCACTTCATCGATCATTGACTTGATCTGGTCTGCGGAAATGGGCCGTTTATGGCAGGCGCGGAATACGCCGCCTTCTATCTTGGAACGGTCGTAAGTCTCCCTGTTGTTGTCTTTCTTAATCACGATCAGAGGAATCATCTCGACCTTTTCGTAAGTCGTAAAACGTTTCCTGCACACATCGCACTCTCTCCTGCGCCGGATCGCATTTCCGTCTTCTGCCGGTCTGGAATCTATCACTCTGGTATTATCTTTTCCGCAAAATGGACACCTCATTAGAATCCTCCTTATCTGTATCAGTATATAACAGGAACATTTTTCCTGTCAATCATACGTTGCTTTTCATGAACCCTGCAACTTTCCGCATACAATAATGAAAAAAGGCAAATCATGAAAAATCATATCCGTTTCTGTGAATTAAAACAAAAAGATGTGATCAACCGGTGCGACTGCAAAAAACTTGGACGGATCTGCGATCTTATTTTCGACGAATGCAGCGGAAGGATCTGCGCCATCGTCATTCCCGGCCCCTTCCGTCTCTGCGGACTTCTCGGACCGGATCAGGAATACGTCATTCCCTGGAATAAGATCTGTCAGATCGGTCCTGACATTATATTGGTAGAGGTCTGCGCAGAAGATGTTCTCAGTCAAAGAAAAATCTGGCATTGATTATTTTATTTCCCTCTGCATAACCAGATTTTTTTGGGAAATGCTTTTATTAAATGTGACACGGCAGGAGGGAAGCAATGATTTTGAACAAGGTAGAAATCTGCGGAGTCAACACATCGAAACTTCCGCTTCTTACGAATGAGGAAAAAGAAATGCTCTTTGAGCGGATACAAAAAGGGGATATGGAAGCCAGAGAGTTGTACATCAAAGGAAACTTAAGGCTGGTGCTCAGCGTGATCAAACGTTTTTCCTCCAGCAGTGAAAATGCGGATGATCTGTTCCAGATCGGCTGTATCGGGCTTATGAAAGCTATCGACAACTTTGACTGCACTCTGGACGTAAAATTCAGCACCTACGCAGTCCCTATGATCGTAGGCGAAATACGCCGCTATCTGCGGGATAACAACAGTATCCGCGTCAGCCGTTCCCTGCGGGACACCGCTTATAAAGCAATCTATGCCAAGGAAAAACTTCTGAAAGAGAACTCCCGGGAACCCACCATCCAGGAAATTTCCGATGCTGTCGGTATTCCAAAGGAAGAGATCGTCTATGCTCTGGACGCGATCCAGAGCCCCGTAAGTCTGTACGACCCGGTCTATACAGAAGGCGGGGACACCCTCTATGTAATGGATCAGATCAGCGACCGAAAAAACAAAGAAGAAAACTGGGTGGAAAAACTGTCTCTCTCCGAAGCCATGAAACGCCTGTCTCCTAGGGAAAATCACATTATCAATCTCCGATTTTTTGAGGGCAAAACGCAGATGGAAGTAGCGGAAGAAATCCATATTTCCCAGGCGCAGGTCAGCCGTCTGGAAAAAAACGCGCTGAAAACCATGCGCAGCTATCTTAAATAAGTCAAATAAGAGGACTGTCCTGAATCGCAGATCATTTTCAGGGCAGTCCTTGTTTTTTCTATTCGTATTTTACGATTTCTTTCTTCAGCCTCCCGATGATCTTCTTCTCCAGTCTGGAAATATATGACTGGGAGATTCCCAGCAGATCCGCCACCTCTTTCTGGGTCATCTCCTTTCCCGCCGGATGATTCAATCCAAAACGAAGTTCAATGATTGTCTTTTCCCTCTTGGAAAGTTTGGACAAAGCCTTTTTCAGCAGTTTTCGCTCCACTTCGTTCTCCAGATCCCGGTAAATAATGTCTTCGTCTGTTCCCAGAATATCAGACAAAAGCAGTTCGTTGCCGTCCCAGTCCACATTCAGCGGCTCATCGATCGATACTTCCATCCGCAGTTTGCTGTTTCTTCTCAGATACATCAATATCTCATTTTCAATACACCGGGACGCGTATGTAGCCAGTTTAATATTTTTATTCCTTTTAAAAGTGTTAATAGCCTTGATCAGTCCGATCGTCCCGATGGAGATCAGATCTTCCACACCTACTCCTGTGTTATCGAATTTTTTTGCTATGTATACGACCAGACGCAGGTTATGCTCAATCAGCGTCGTCTTCGCCTGCTGTTCATGTTCCGTCTCCAGTCCCAGAATCGCCTTTGTCTCTTCCTCTGCGTTAAGCGGCGGCGGCAGGATCTCTGCTCCTCCGATATAATGTATTTCTCCTTTCTGGGAAAAAAACATACTCTTAAACCGCGGAGCAACCTTCAGCTGAATCTGATGTGGAATCGTCACCTTGATAATCATAATGCCTCCTCTATGAGGATAGCAAGTCACGATGAAGTATCATCTGGTACCGCCCTGTCTCTCCCGGCATACAAGCCACCAGCGGCTTCTTTAATATCCGGATGCCGTCCGGACACTCCACCTCCATCTCTTCCAGGGTATACGCCTCAAGAAGGCCTTCCTGTGAAATGGTCCGGTAAGGAATGACTCTCGGCAGATTCTCATAATCGGACTGCTGCAGGATCATCTGCAGCACGCTTTTCTCCAGAATACTCACCGGCCTTCCGGATATCGGGTCCCGCAGACTGTTCCCTGTGTCATACAGTGCCTCCAGCTCTACCCGGCTGCCGCCATGCTTGATCATAACCTTGCATGCCAAAGCTGCCTTATGACGCCGGTATTTCCGATACGCTTCTCCTGCCAGTACCAGAAGCGCCGCCATAGTGCCAAGACCCAGGAACCAGATACCTGCCAGTCTATGGAATTGTTCCAGATACTGTACCATGCCGCCAAGCAGCAGACCTTCCAGATACACAGACAATATGCGTTCTCCCAGATATCTCCGGCCCGGATATGCAGCCCATGTCATCACTGCAGCCAGCATCAGGGTCCCCAGAAAATACCCTGCGCCATTCAGCTTCGCCGACATTATAGTGAGCACACAGGAACCGGCGCCTCCCAGAACAGCCGCCATCAGAATCCTCCGAAGCCGGATCGGAATCCGTCCTGCCCAGGCCGTGACCAGCAGCAGCAGAAAATCCATCCAGAAGTTTTTTACGAACAGCACATCTGCATATACTTCGTAGTACACTTGCCACCCTCTCTCATATGGTAATCCCCATTATAGGCAGGAGGCCTTAAAATCTCTGTCGGATACTGCGGTTCCGGACAGCTTTTTTTACTTCAAAATTCGACATTTGTTCTGGTCTTCCCGCTGCTGTCCTGATACAATAAAAAGGAAAATCCAAGGAGGTCTATGCTATGGAAAAAAGTATTTCAAAAGACAACTATGAAACACTGTGCGCCGACTGGCAGAAACGTTTTCTTCAATTAGACACTGATGCGCTGATAAAAAAACTTCCCGGGATCTATTCTGACGGCTCCCGGCTTATGATCCCGCACTTTCACCGCAGATACGCGGTCAGCCTTCAAGACGGAAGCATCCGCTGCCTGGACAGTGACATCCCTGTCTCACTGTTCACCAAACTGAACATCTATACATTATTCTGGTACTGCAAAGACAAGATCTCCGATCCGGACGACTGGATTCCTTTCCGTGACCTGAAAGACGCCTCTCCTTTCGGCCCGGCTTTCCAGCGCTCTGTCATTCATATATTTTCAGGAACTTTTTCGGGACATATAAAAGAGTTAGAACAGGCGTGCCTGTCTCTGGGGGGACGGAAATTAAATATCTCCGATATGGGCTATGAACTGGATGCATTTCCATGTATTCCGGTACGATTTTTATTCTGGGACGGAGACGACGAGTTTCCGGCTCAGTCTAATATTCTCTTCCGGCGAAACTGCGTGGACTTCATTCATGTGGAGAGCATCGTCTCCATCGCCTCGGAGGGGCTGGCCCGTCTGTCGGAAGCATCCGGAATACCGCTTCACTCCGGGGGTTTTTAGACCGGAAAAACCGGCCCCGGCAAACATACGATCTGCCGGGGCCACAGTCAGTTACAGGATATCAATATATTCTCCGGCCAATGCCTTGTTCATGCTGCGCACCGCACAGAATTTTCCGCACATGCTGCAGGTATCGCTGTGGTCATCCTCCGGCTTTCTGCTGTCCCGGATCATCTTCGCCGTCTCCGGATCCAGCGCGCAGGCGAACTGTTCATCCCAGTCCAGTTTACGGCGGGCGTCTGCCATGCGGTCGTCAATGTCTCTGGCTCCCGGAACCCCTTTGGCGATATCTGCCGCATGCGCGGCGATTTTGGAAGCGATGATTCCCTGCTTCACATCATCCACATTCGGCAGCGCCAGATGCTCCGCCGGAGTTACATAACACAGGAACGCCGCGCCGTTCATGGCGGCCACCGCCCCGCCGATAGCACCGGTAATATGGTCATATCCGGGCGCGATATCCGTCACCAGCGGTCCCAGTACATAGAACGGCGCTCCCATGCAGATACTTTTCTGTACCTCCATGTTGGCAGCCACCTGATTCAGCGGCACGTGGCCCGGTCCTTCCACCATTACCTGAACATTATGGTCCCATGCGCGTTTGGTCAGCTCGCCCAGGCGCACCAGTTCTTCGATCTGGCATACGTCCGTGGCGTCCGCCAGACATCCCGGACGGCATGCATCGCCCAAAGAAATGGTCACATCGTACTGTTCACAGATGTCCAGGATCTCATCAAAGTATTCATAAAACGGGTTTTCCTGACCGGTCATGCTCATCCAGGCAAATACCAGGCTTCCGCCCCGGCTGACAATATTCATCTTTCTCTTGTGTTTCCGGATCTGATCGATGGTCTTTCTCGTAATTCCGCAGTGCAGTGTAACAAAATCAACGCCGTCCTCTGCATGAAGGCGCACCACATCGATAAAATCTTTCGCCGTAAGCGTGGCCAGATCTCTCTGGTAATGGATCACGCTGTCATAGACCGGAACCGTACCGATCATAACCGGGCATTCACGGGTCAGTTTCTGACGGAAGGGCTGCGTATTGCCGTGGCTGGACAGATCCATGATGGCCTCTGCCCCCAGGTTCACCGCGCTCATTACTTTTTCCATCTCAATATTGTAGTCCTTGCAGTCTCTGGACACGCCCAGATTCACGTTGATCTTGGTGCGGAGCATACTGCCGACCCCTTCCGGATCCAGACAGGTATGGCGCTTATTGGCGCAGATTACCACTTTTCCTTCTGCCACCAGCTTCATCAGCTGTTCCAGCGGCATCTTTTCCTTTTCCGCCACAATTTTCATCTCTTTTGTGGCGATCCCTTTCCTTGCCGCATCCATCTGTGTTGTATACTGTTCCATTTCCATTCTCCTTTTCGGTAAAAATTATATTCACATAGCCGGTTCCCATCTCAGACCATATATATGGTTGACCGGACCGGATCCCTTTCCCAGATTCAGTCCTGCCTCCAGGGCTCCGGTAAGGTATGCCTTCGCTCTCCTCACGGATTCCTCCAGGCTGTAACCAAGTGCCAGGTTGCTGGCAATGGCGCTGGACAGAGTACATCCTGTTCCATGGGTGTTGGAGTTGTCCACTCTTTTTCCGGGAAGCCAGCGCATCCCTCCATCCATGCAAAGCAGGTCATTGGCGTCGTTTACCCGATGACCGCCTTTGCAGAGAACCGCGCAGCCGCAGGATTTCTGAAGCTTTGCCGCCGCTTTCTCCATATCCTCCGCATTCCGGACTTCCATCCCGGAAAGGACTTCCGTCTCAGGAATATTGGGAGTAATCATTTCTGCCAGAGGAAACAGCTGTTCTCTCATGACCTGGACAGCTTCTTCCTGCATCAGGCGGGAACCGCTGGTGGATACCATTACCGGATCCAGAACCACATGCTCCGCCTCATACCGGCGAAGTTTCTCTGCCACCACCTTCATAATCTCCCCGGAAGACAACATCCCGATTTTTACCGCATCCGGACGAATGTCTGTAAAAATGCAATCCAGCTGATTCGCCAGAAACTCCGGGTCTGCCTCCATGATTCCATACACGCCGGTCGTATTCTGGGCAGTCAGGGCGGTCACCGCGCTCATGGCATATACACCGTGAACGGTCATCGTCTTGATATCTGCCTGGATGCCGGCGCCTCCGCTGGAATCACTTCCGGCGATTGTCAATGCTGTTTTCATATAAATCCTCCTTTTAAAACAACATGATTTTCTATAGCGGCCAAAAGTGGTGCCCCCAGTCGGCCGCTCTGCCCGTGCCGGGCAGAGATCCGCTGTGTACAGCGGTATCTTTTCCCAAATTGTATCTGTTCAGGACGGCATCTTCTTGCCCTCTTTTTCCCGCCGTCCTGAACTGTTACCTCAAATTATTAAAAACATTTTTCCGAATCAAGGAAATTCCGTACCGCTTCTTTTTTGTCCTCTGCCGCAAATAGCCCGCTGATCACAGCCACGCCGGCAATCCCGCTCCCTTTCAGTCTCTGTACGTTGTCCAGCCGTATGCCTCCAATGGCCACGGCAGGGATCTTTACAGCTCTGCAGATGGCCTGCAGTTCCTCCAGAGAAAGGTTTGTCGCGTCTGTTTTCGTACTGCTTCCAAATACGGCTCCGCAGCCGATATAATCTGCGCCTGCCGCCTGTGCCGCCAGCGCTTCCTGCACATTGTGCGCGCTTCCTCCTATGATAAATCCGTCTCCCAGATAGGCTCTTGCTTTCTCAATCCCCATATCCGACAGCCCCACATGTACGCCGTCGGCTCCTGCCTCCTTCGCGATATCCGGACGGTCGTTGACGATAAATGGTACGCCATATCTCCGGCACAACGCTCCTATTGCTTTTGCCTCTGACAAAAAAGCCGCGTCATCCAGAGTTTTCTCCCGAAGCTGTACGCAGGTTACTCCTGCGTCCAGCATCTCTTCCAGGACCCCTGCAAGCGTCTCTCCTTCTTTCATCCAGCTCCGGTCTGTCACCGCATACAATCGAAGTTTCTCTGATCCTATCTTCATTCTGTCTGAATCTCCTCTCCCCGGCAGATCCGGTCCGCCTCATCAAACAAATACTGATGAAAGCTTCCCATCCCTTCTTTTGCCGTATCTATATGTTGTCCCGCCGCCTCGGAGCTTTCTTTCCAGATCCGTCCTGCTTCCCGAGCCGCTTCATATGCCGCTGTGCCGGCGGAAGCAAACATGGCGCAGAGCGCGGACAGCATACAGCCGCCTCCTGTAATCCTGGCAATTCTCCGGTCACCGCCGCTTATGCTTTCTGTCCTCTCACCATCAGACACTACGTCCTGGTTTCCGCTGACCAGCACCGTACAGCTGTAGGCCCGGGCCAGTTCTTCGGCAACCTTTTTCCGGCCGTCCATATCCAGTGTTATCCCGCTTTCCACTCCCTCTGCCACCCCGCGCTGAAGGTGCAGAAGCGTACATGCTTCGCCCTGATTGCAGCGGATCAGCGACGGATTTACCTGACTCAGCAGTTCCCTTAATCCATCCCGGCGGAAGCGGCTTGCGCCCACCCCCACCGGATCCAGGATCACCGGATGTCCCAGTTCATTGGCTTTCCGCCCTGCTCTCACACAGGCCAGAAACTTTTCTCTGTCCGGAACTCCTGTATTGAGCAGTGTTCCATGACACTCTGCCGTGATCTCTTCGGCTTCCTCCGGATCCTGCGCCATGATCGCGCTTCCTCCGCACGCCAGCAGGATGTTCGCCACATCCTGCATGGTGACCGGATTCGTCAGGCAATGGATCCGCGGCCTCACAAGATGAAGTTTCGCAAGTATTTCTTTTCTCTCCATCTTATCTCTGCGTTCCCATGATCTGCCGGAACACTCCGCCTTTCTCCAGAACCGTAATCAGCGCAAAGGCAAGAATGCTTCCCGCCACTGTAGATACCAGGAACGGCACTACGTACACAAAAAGGCCTACCGGTTCTGCTCCCATGAGGAATTTTGCCACCGGATAGGCTGCAATTCCTCCCAGAATCCCCGTACCCAGCGCTTCCGCCACACAGGTAGGAGCAAGTTTCCTGGTACCCATATACATCAATCCGCAGCAGAGCGCCCCTACCATGCTGCCGGGAAATGCCATCAGGCTTCCCAGACCCAGGATATTCCGCAGGAGGCTTGCCGCAAAAGCAATGCCTACGCTCCACCAGGGTCCCAGTGTCACTGCCGCCAGGATGTTGACCATATGCTGAACCGGCGCGCATTTACTGCCTGCCACCGGGAAGCTGAGCATGCTCCCCACCACCGCGATCGCGGTCAGCACTCCAGCCAGGGCAATCCTTTTCGTTGCATCGTTTGTTCTCATATTCCATTCTCCTCTCTTCCTCCTGTTGGACAAACGCCCATACAAAAACGGGGACGCCAACGGCGTCCCCAGTCATTTTCCGGTATCTCTCCCTACGTTGGCATTATCCAAATCAGGTTCTGGGTCGAGACCACTCAGTCTCCTCTCAGCCGGCTTCAGCCAGCTCCCCGTCGCAATATTTACTTTTAAATGCATTATAATGCAGCGCATGGAATTTTGCAACAATTTTCTCACTCCTCCCACACACTGATCCTGCTCCCGTCGCATCCTGTCACCACGGCCTGTTCGGACGTGTCCCAGACAGATACGCCTTCTTCTGCCAGCAGTTCCAGCGTCTTATCCTCTGCCGGTTCTTCCTCCGAGCAGCAGATCACCGCCCAGGAAGGCTGCACGGCTTCGAGCAGATCCTGCAATGCCTTCTGATATCTTCCATGATGAGGCATCTTGATCCAGTCATGCGTCCAGTCCGCCTCTGTATCCAGCATCTGCCCTATCCGGGTCTTCTCGATGTCTCCGGTAAACAGGAAGCGGCATTCGCCATATGTCACGCTTGCCACCAGGGACATGTCATTATCATATTCTCCATCTGTATCCTGGATCTCTTCCGGATCTTCCGCCGGATATATGGTAAAAGACAGTTCCCCGAGCTGTTCCTGGAATGGTTCTGTCACGCGCACCACATTCTCATACCCATCCAGGCATGCCAGAAATTTTGTATATTCTTCCCGGTCTCCCTCATAGTCCGGCATCCATACAGATTCCACTTCCATCTGTTCCATAATATAGGAAGCGCTTCCCACATGGTCTTTGTCAAAATGTGTGATCATCAGGAGATCCAGACTGTCAATTCCTCTTTTCTGCAGTTCACTCAGCAGATATGCGCTATTATCCTCATACCCGGTATCAATCAAAACCACGGTGTCACCTTCCTGCAGGATCAGGGCATCCGCCTTGCCTACCGGCAGCGCTGTGATTTTAAAACCGTCGTCTATGCGTCCCGCCCTTCCCATCCACTGTGTCAGAGACCAGGCAGCTATGAGAACTGCCGCAAGCGCTGCCGCTCCCAGATATTGTTTTTTATGCATTCTATCCTCCGCCCCTTACTTCCATTATCCTTTCAGATCCACAAAGATCGGATCATGTCCCACTGCCGGCAAAAATTTGTCCCAGATCTCCCGGGATTCCATCTTCAGACTGCTGGTATTGATACAGGGATGACACCCAAAATATGGTTCCTCATAGACTTCCCTGTCAATCGCCAGCTGCACCTGTTTTTCGCTGTCATTCATCAGCCCCAGGATACTTACCGATCCCGGCGTCAGATCCAGAGTCCGCTCCAACAGTTCCGGACTCCCGAAAGAAAGCCGGGGTGAATGAATCTGCGCGCAGAACTCCCGGGTAACAAAACGTTTCTTTCCCGGCATCAGCAGCAGATAGAATTTTGTTTTCTGGCTGTTGGTCAGAAACAGGTTCTTGCAGATGTCGATCCCAAGCAGTTCATCTACACCCCTGCAGTCATCCACCGTCATGGCGGCCTCGTGATCCACCCTCTGATAACGGATCCCCAGTTCGTCCAGCAGATCATAAGTACGGATTTCCTTTTCCAGCCGCCCGCTGGTATCCGCCGGCCGCCCTTCATATATATGTCTGTCCAAATTTATCATCTGTATTCTATCCTTTCCTGTTGTCCCATGATTAGATACCATCTTAACACATGCCACATCTGCGGGCAATCAGATCTTCACCTGCTTTATAAAGATTTCATAATGGTATTGACAATATCGATATTCGATATTATACTTTTATTATCGAATATCGATATTGTTAAAAGAAGTAGGAGGATGACATGGCAAGAGAACAATTCCAGAGCCTCAGTGAACAGATGTATTATATTCTGCTCTCTCTCTGGGAAGAACAGTGCGGCGCAGATATTTCCAGACGGGTCATCGAACTGTCTGAAGGGCGCATACGGATCGGTCCGGGCACCCTTTACACACTTCTCGCCCGGTTTGAAGAACAGCAGATGATCCGCCAGACCGGCTGCGAAGGCCGGAAACGCTATTATATCATCACAGAAAAAGGCCGGCAGATGCTGAAGACAGAATATCAGCGTCTGCAGACACTGATACGGGACGGCACGCCTTATCTGGCAGAAAAGGAGGGAAAACCAAATGAGTAAGAAATATGTAATGATCAATTTCCTGGTACATGAATCGGATGCTTTGAAAAACTATCTGGAAGACATGGCCCTGCAGGGCTGGAAGCTGGAAAAGATAGGAAATGTATTCCTGCATTTCACATCCTGTCCCCCGCATCCTGTCCGTTACTGCGTGGAAATCATGGAACGCCCCAGCGTCTACGCATCCAACCAGACTCCCGGGCAGAAAGGATACCGGGAATTCTGTGAAGAAGCCGGCTGGGATTACGTCGGTTACAGCGGATATTTTCATGTTTTCCGCACAGAAGATCCCGATGTGGCCGATGTGGAAACAGATCCCGAGATGCGCTGCCAGCACATTATCCAGGCCGAAGGCAGCAACAGCAAGATGATAGCTGTTCTCTTTGGCCTGATCGCGCTCCCGAATCTGCTCGCCTGTTACCGGGAGGGTACGGTTTTGAATGTCAACGGGCTCTGCGTATTACTGCTGCTTGGCGCATCCGGGTATACCATCGGAAGTTTCCTGAGCTGGAAGCGCCGGGCAGATATAACGCTCTCCACAGCCGGAACACTGCCCTCTGCCGACTGGAGAACAGTCCGTCGGAAGAACACCTGCTGGACCGTGGGGATTTTGGCCATCGCTTTCATCTATGTCTTCTGGACATTAGGCTCGGTCTCTTCCTCAGAATATTTCTCCTATGCGGTCATTGGATTTGTGATCTGGCTCCTTTTTTTCTTCCTGCTGCTGTTATTCTTTTCCAGAATACTGCGCTGGCTCAGAGAAAAAAGAGCATTTTCCAACCGTATGAATATTCTGATTTACTGGGGAAGCGGTCTGATACTCCTTCTGATTCTTCTCGGAATCGTTACAGCGGTCATTTTAAGATTATCTTAATGCGGCTGGCTAAATTGAAATTTTAAATTCCAGTGCAGAGGTAAATTCCACCATACTTTATTTTTTGCTGATTTTGCAGGAAATTTTTGAGCGAAATCTCCTGTTTTCTGCTATAAT
>NZ_NFJZ01000006.1 GCF_002160135.1 Lachnoclostridium sp. An196
CTACGGGTAGTAGCGTTTACTTCTGCACAGTTGATATTTACTCTTTCATACATCCATGGTATGGTTATCTCTCCTTCTGACAGCAGTAGAAGGAGGCTCATCATGAGTAAATATATTCCTGGTAACCAAAAACACCTTACCCTTGAAAACCGTATCTATATCGAAAACGAACTGAATAAGGGCACTTCCTTTAAGGATATTGCCAGGTTCCTGTGTAAGGATCCTACCACGATCTCTAAAGAAATCAGGGCTCACCGTCTCTCAGACTGGTATCACAAAGGGACTTTCTATAATGCCAAAAACTTCTGCATCCACCGCTATCACTGCAAGAAGACTAACGCCTGCGGAAAGATTATCCTGTGCGGAATCAAATGCGCATCCTGTCCTACCTGCAACCAAACCTGCAGAGACTTTGAGAAAGAGCACTGCGTCAGGCTTGACCGGGCTCCCTATGTCTGCAACGGCTGTACGAAAAAAATCAATCACTGCACGATTGCCCACAAATACTCTTATAACGCCAGGTTCGCTGACAGGAAATACCGGGAAAAACTCCGGGATTCCAGAACAGGGATCAACATGACCAAACGGGAGCTTCACAAAAAGGATCAGATCATTTCCCCGTTGATCGAACAGGGACAGTCCCCCTATCATATCCTGACAAACCACCCGGAGCTGGATATGTCCGTCCGCACCCTGTATTCGTATCTTGACCAGGGGCTCTTTACGGCAAGGAACATAGATCTGAAGCGGAAAGCCCATTTCAAACCAAGAAAGTGCCATAAAACACAGATCACGGACAGGACAGTCTTTACCAACCGATTATATCGTGACTTCTGTTCCCTTGCCCTTACAGGCTATGTCCAAATGGATACGGTCCATTCTTCCAGGGAATCAAAAAAGACCTTGCTGACCATGTTTTTCACCAAAGAAAAACTCTTCCTTGCTTTTCTGATGAACCGATGTACGAAAGGCGCTGTCCGCCTTGTTTTTGACCGTCTGGAAAAGCGTATGGGAACCTATGAATTCGCTTCCGTGTTTGAATATATCCTGACGGACCGGGGCTCTGAATTTGGTGATCCGGATGCTTTGGAAACCGGCGTGAACGGAATACAGCGTTCCAGCATTTATTACTGTGACCCGATGCAGAGCGGGCAGAAAGGCGGGCTGGAACAGGCACATACGATGCTCCGGATGGTTCTGCCAAAGGGAACCTGTTTTGAGTTCCTTACACAATGGGACATAAACCTGATCGTAAACCATATCAATTCCACACCCAGGGAAAGCCTGGATGGAAGGACGCCATACAGCGTCGCCTTGGAAACACTTGGAGAAGAGGTCTTAAACGCATTTCAGCTTAGGCCGATTGCCCCGGATGAGGTAAACCTGACGCCTAAGCTGATCCGCTTTAACCACTAATCAACTAATCGAAACCTGCTGTCAGACTGGAAGTAAACGTTTCACATTTTTTAGATGTGGCCGGTGGAATTCAGTCTCGCACACTGTTTTTCAGCGGTCCGTTTCCCATACCCAGAAATCAAGTATTTTTCGATGAGTTTAGCTAATTATAGCAGAAAACAGGAGATTTCGCTCAAAAATTTCCTGCAAAATCAGCAAAAAATAAAGTATGGTGGAATTTACCTCTGCACTGGAATTTAAAATTTCAATTTAGCGTCGATTTATGTCAAAATCACTGTTCTTCCGGCACAGTATAGGAATAGCAATAATAATCGAACCAGTCGATCCATGATTTTTTCTTCCAGGTCAGCTTAAATGGAGTATTCTGTATAATATATTCATGGCATACCGGATGCAGATAGATCATCGTGCAGGATCTCGGCTTTCGTTTCAGGCTGTCCATAAGATGACCGATCATGACACGGAATACTTCCTCCGGAAACGGGTTAAACAGATAGAAATAATTATATTCGTCATAGTCCTGAAATTCCAGCGCATCTGCCTGGAACGCCTGACAGCGGTCCTCTATTCCAAGCCTGTGAAAATTATCATTGGCGGTCCTGGTCAGGGCTTCTGACAGATCATATCCCCGGACCGCGCCAAAAGGATAACGGCTCATCAGATACATGGCCTTTCCCTTCCCGCAGCCAATATCCAGGATGCGGTCCTCCTGGCTGATCGGATATCTTTTCAGGATACGTACCAACGCGTCTGTAGACGGCTGATATTGATTGCCGTGGTCCTGGGAGAATCCGGCATTTTCCTGGGACACCCATCCGGAAAAGTCCGCGTTTCCGCGGAATATCCGGTCATTCAGGCGTGCGAACCACTGCCAGATTCCACAGAATATATCATGCAGAAATGATTTCATGTGCAGTCACTCCTTATATCTTTCATTCCTGGTGTCTGAATTCTCAGACCCTGCCATTAATAATATAAATTGCCATGACTGCCGCGTCTAATACTTAAATTTCATAATAAACAATACCTTTTAGGTATAGAATACCGGCCAGTTTCTGGCAGGGCTAAACTCAAAAAAACGACAAAATTCTATCAATTATCAAAGTAAGATGTGTAAAAATGGCTATGTCCGCCCTGCCGGAAAAAGTCCGTGGTATCTATCATTTACACGTTCTGCCGGATCCAGTTCTCTATGTGTTCTGCAATTACGTCATTATTCAGATCCTGGAACATGAAATGATCATTTCCGGTGATACCTTCTTCAGGCAGATCAACAACCGTACAGTTGCCGCCCTGGGAGTGTGTTACCAGTATGGAATCTTTTCCTGTCCGGTCATATACTTCATCGATCTTCGCCGCCACGGCTCTCGCCACTGTCTCGTTGTCAAAGTCGGCGCCCATATCCGATGTCATACCGGTATCGGGAGTCATCTGACGGAAGAACTGGTCCAAAGATTCTTCATCATTGGGGAACTGCGATCCTTCATTCGGAACAGATTCTCCATTCTCCCAGCGGCCGATACGGAATTGTGTATACCATCTCTGGTCCAGTGTCTTTGTACTGATCTCTCCGCTGACAGAAGTCGCTCCTGCCTCTCCTCTTCTCGGCTCGTCGATCAGAAATACACTGTGGCCCATCCGAAGGAACATGTCAGACCAGCCTTCCCGGCCGTCCGGAGTCGTCATCCATCCCATACGGGACTGTCCGTATCCATGAAGAAATACCATGGGGAGTCCTGTCTCGTCTTCCGGAATCTGATAGAGGACATTGGCATGAACTCCGCCCAGGGCGCTACCCGGGAGAACAATCTGGCTTCACTGGGATATGTGGATTTTGATAATCCGAGTGAAATCAGCATCTACCCGGTCGACTTTGACAGCAAAGAACATGTAGCCGAGATCCTGAGCGCATACAACAGCCGCATGGAGGCGGAAGGAATGGACGATCAGGTGATCACGTATACGGACATGGTGGGTACTCTGATGTCCTCCGTCACAGATATCATCGATATCATCAGTTACGTGCTGATCGCGTTTGTGGCCATCTCCCTGGTTGTATCTTCCATCATGATCGGGGTGATCACTTACATCAGCGTACTGGAACGGAAAAAGGAGATCGGGATCCTCAGGGCCATCGGCGCTTCCAAAGGGAATATCTCCCAGGTCTTCAACGCCGAGACTTTCATTATCGAACTGATCGGCATCGGACTGACGCTGCTTTTGCTGATCCCCGGCAATGCGCTGATCCATCACCTGGCAGGCACTGACAACATCAATGCGTTCCTGCCCGCCGGATACGCAGTCATCCTGATCGCGCTGAGCGTCTTTCTCACGCTTCTGGGTGGACTGATCCCTTCCAGAAAAGCGGCCATGAGCGACCCGGTGACGGCGCTGCGGACGGAGTAACTTTTCGCTTTTTAAATCAGCATGGTCATATAGGCAGGTATATACATAATACCATCCTGATAATTCAGATCTTTGGTATATATGATATACCTGTCTTCCATTTTCATCTGGTATTTCTTTACCAAATAATCAAAAGATTTATGGGACAGGTAATTGGAAGATTTGACTTCTATCGGACATATTTTTTTCTTTTTTACCACCAAAAAATCCACTTCGTACTTTTTTTCCATGGCTGATCCATCCGGCTTGTAGAGATATTCGTGAAAATATAATGAATATCCGGCGGCCCTCAACATCTGAGCAACCATATTTTCTAAAATCATTCCCTGATTAATTCCTAACCGGTCAATGATCAAGGACTTATACAGATCTTCATCTAAGTCGTCCCGGTTTTGCATAATTCTGGTTACCAGAAGTCCTGTATCCCCCATATACAATTTAAAATTACTTCTATCCGCGAACAACTCCAACGCAACTTCTGGTTTTGTAACGTTAATGCATTCATTTCCTATCATCGACTCCGAGATAAAACTGACCGCATCCATGTAATTCTGGAATCTCGCATTTTTATTTATTAAAGACCATTTAAAATGTGAGTTTTTGTTTTCCAGCTGTTCCGGTATTGTTTTATATATGACGGAAGCCTTTTCTCTATTTTCATCATCGTATTTTTTCAAATCTTCTTCGTACAAATCCAGAATATTTCTTTTTATAAAATCGATTTGTGCAAAAGTTCTGCCGTTTACAAAAGCTTCCACAGCCTGAGGCATTCCTCCTACCGCCATATACGTACGAAAATTTTTCATGACTTTTCGGTGAATGCTGTCTCCTAATGGCTTTTTCCTTTTAAATGCATCCTGAATGATCGGAATTGTAACAGTATCTCCTAATGCCCAGAGATATTCTTCAAAATCCATCGGATACATTTTGATGCGATATTCTTCTGATGGGATCAGAATATCTTTTACATTTTTTTTGATTGAGATCAAAGATCCTGTCTCTATATATTCATATCTTCCATCCGCCACCAGATATTTGATTGCTTGTCTGGCAAGAGGAAACAATTGAATCTCATCAAAAATCAAGGCACACTTTTTCCCCTGAAGCGCTCTTCCTTTAAGCAGGAACAAATTTCGAAAAAAAGTATCCAAGTCATTTATGTTTTCTGTGAAATTATTCCGAATATCTTCGCTCTCTCTGGCAAAATCAAGGATCATATAATCATCATATTCATTCTTGGCAAATTCTTCTACGATTGTAGTTTTACCAATACGCCTTGCTCCTTCCAGCAATATGGCCGAAGAACCCGCAGACAACTCTTTCCATTCCAAAAGTTTATCGTATACTTTCCTTTTAAAAATCACTTTATATACACTCCGTTTCTTTTAAAAGCATTATATCACGAAAACAAGAAAAGTATACCTTGTATTTTTAACGAAAATAAGAAATGTTTTATGTAATATTTTAACGAAAATAAAAAATGTTTATATCCATATCCCTTATCTCCACACAATATCCGCCTTTTTCCTGGGGGCTGTCCTCTTATAGGATACGGCCGGATATCCGATCAGCATACAGCAGACCAGAGGCGTATCCGGGATTCCAAGCCACTCTTCCAGTTCCGGACAGGCTTTTATGATCCGGGTCAGATATCCGCTGTAGAGGACGCCCAGTCCTTTGGCAACCGCCATATTTTCAATATTGGCTGCCGCAAGCCCGCCGTCCAGCGCGTTATCCGCGGCGATCATGATGCAGGCGGGAGTATTGAAAAACAATCCGTCATCCTCCGGGTGCCTGCTCCGTCTGCGGTGCATGAATTTAAACAGCGCAGCATAATGGGGCATCTCCGCTTTCATCTTCTCCACCATCTCCAGAACCTGATCCCAGAGCAGGTCCTTAAACTGGTCAAGTTCCTCCTGAATCACGATAAAGCGGCAGGCCTGCCTGTTCTTCGCCGTGGCAGTATATCTTCCGGCCTGCAGGATCTGCTCCATGCAGTCTTTTTCGACCTTTTTATCGCGGAAATTACGGATACTTCTTCTGAATTTTACCGCGTGAAGAAAATTCTCCGGAGCGACAGAAAATGTTTCCGCATCATATTCTTCCACATCCGCCATATCGTACTCCGGAATACTTACCGCTCCTTTCGGGCAGACAGCCACGCAGTGGCCGCACTGGATACATTCCGGTGTGTAGACCGCTTTTCCGTCATGAACCGATATCTTCGCCGCCGGACAGTCCTTGGCGCAAAGACCGCATCCCACACATTTTTTCTCATCAATTTCAACCATACCGCTGCTCTCCTTTTCCAATAAAAATTTCATACTAATGCTTCTTCGCCAGCTCATTGGTATCCAGGCTGTCCCGGAACACAAAGAACCGGTCATACAAAAACTCCAGGGTAAAATTTGCCACCATATTGATGACGGTTACCAGGTATTCATTCCAGTGCAGGCTTTCCACGAGGAAATTGCCAAGTACCGTGGAAGCCGGCGTAAACACACAGTAAAAGGCAAAAACCTTAATCATGGCAGCCGGCACGTTGCTGGCAGACTGGAACGTGTATCTGCGGTTCAGTGTAAAATTCCACAGCACCGACAGTACCAGCGCAATCAGGTAACAGGGCCAGTAACTCCATCCGGTCAGTTCATTGAGAAGGGAAAAGGCCGCGATCTCAATGACTCCCGCAGAGATAGAAAATAATAAAAATTTCAGCGAGCGCAAAAGCTCCTTATGCCTGACATTGCTCATTGAGAAAGCCTCCTGTAGTTTTTCTTGTTGCTCTGATACAGTCTTTTGAAGATGTCGAAGTATTTATCATAGATCTTCTTTTTCTCCGGATCCGGCTCAAAGCGGCCGGACACAGGGATGAAATCTTTCACCCGGTCCAGATCCCCGATGGCGCCCAGTCCCACGGCAGCCACAGCGGCCGCGCCTACGGCGCCCACATTCTGGGGATTCTCCACTACTTCAATGGTACGTCCCGTTATATCCGCCAGGATCTGAGAAGTCACCGGGGACAAAGCGCCTCCTCCAACAAACCGTATTACAGAGGAAGTCTTTACTTTTCTTTCTTCACACTCCAGCATCCAGCGCAGATGATAGCAGATGCCTTCCAGCACCGCGCGGATCAGTTCTGATTTTCCCGTCTCCAGGCGGATGCCGAAAAACATGCCCGCCGCAGCCGGATCTTCAAAAGGACAGCGGTTTCCGTGCAGCCAGGGTGTGAATATCACGCCGCCGGAGCCTTCCGGCACCTGGCTTACCACTTCGGTCATATAATCGTACAGGCTCCGGTATACCGCCTCATGGCTTTCCGACACATCTACTTTCTTCAGATAAATCCCGATCTCGTCCAGCGCCAGATGGTCTTTTACCCATTCCAGACATTTCCCGGCTGTCTCCATCTCTGCAAAATAATTATATCTTCCGGTCTGTGCTCCCACGATCGCCGCGATCATGGCGGAGACGTCCACTATCTGCCGGTCTGTCACGGTACCGACCCATCCGGAGGTGCCGCAGTAGATATGCGTCTCACCCACGCCCACGCACCCGGAGCCGACGCCGATCAGGGAAGCGTCCCCGCCTCCTCCAAAGACCGGAATGCCCGCCGGAAGCCCCAGTTCCTCCGCCGCCTGCGCGGTCAGGGATCCTGCCCGGTCGGAAGATCTGATGATGCGCGGCAGATGCTCCATCTGAATGCCGAACATGCGGCAGAGACTTGCGCTCCACCCTTCTTTCCCTTTTCTGGTGTCATAGAGCAGCGTCGCGAATGCGGAGTCTTCCGTCATGACGCATTCTCCGGTCAGCCGGCGGATAAAATACTCTTTTACATCCAGCCACTTGTCTGCCCGCCGGAAGTTCTCCGGTTCATGATTTTCGATCCATTTATATTTCCACATAGGATCTTTGACGCTGGTGGACACGGCTCCGGTGATGCGCAGGCATTTCAGCAGCCGGAACACATTGGCTCCGGCGATCTGCGGACCGTAAGCAAGGCCTTTCCGTATCTCAGCCTTTGCCCGCTGATCCATATAACTCATAGGGCGGTGCACCGGCTTCCCATCCTTGTCCACCAGCACCAGCCCCTGCATCTGGGAGCAGAAAGAGATCCCTGCCACTTCGTCCGGTCTCACTTCTGTCCCGGCAAACAGTTCCTTTGTCGTATCGCAGACTGCCTGCCACCATTCTTCTTCATCCTGTTCGGCTCCGCCGTCTTCCAGAATATAGAGACGGTATCCTTTGCTCACGCCTGCCAGCAGCGTGATCGTATCATCCACACGGAACAGACAGGTTTTTACGCCTGTCGTTCCGATATCGTAAGCCAGCACATAAATCATATCTTCATTTTCCTCCCTCATGGGGAACATCCTCCCTGGAAAATGTAAACGCGGATTCCAGAAATCTTAACAGCTGTTCCCTGACCATATCATCCTCCGGCAGATCCCCGCCGCAGTACAGTTTCCACCGTTCCCTGTAATAATCACAGCAGAGTCCGAACTGCAGCATCATCAGAAGATTATCGAAAAAAAACGCAGCCGTCCCGGGATCCATGTCCTCTCTGACAGTCCCGTTCTTCTGCGCTTTTCCTATAATGTCTGTATATAGTCCTGCCGTCATCTTCTCGATCTCCTCCGCCAGGTCCGCCGCGCAGCGGCTGTTTCTGACGGATGTGATCTCGTGATACATGCGGATATCATCCCCGTGCTCCGCCGCATGCCTCTGCAGTATGCGGATCACCTGGTCCGCGTACCCCAGTATCTTATCCTCCCGGACAAGCACTTCCTTCAGCGCCTCTTCCAGCCTGCCCACGCTGCGGCGTACACAGGCCAGGAAAAAACTCTCTTTATCCGAATAATACTTGTACAGTACCCCTACGCTGATGCCCGCTCTTCCGGCGATGGACGCCATACTGGCCTTTTCCATGCCCCTCTCCGCGAACTCATGGATCCCTGCTTCCAGGATCTCCGCGAGTTTTGCTTCTGTCAGCTTTTCATGCATCCGGACTACCTCTCCTTCTTCCGGGAGTATTTGTTCACATAGACCGTTCTCTGGATCAGGCCGTCCAGTCTGCCCAGAGGCTTACATTCCGGAAAGTTTTCCGCGAACAGCGCCGCTCTGCAGCCTTTTTCCAAAAGGGCCGCCACTGCCCCCACGTCGTCTCTTGTCCTGCCGGTACAGAACGCTCCTTCCCCGCGGATCAGAACTGCGTTTCTGCCCGCAAGCTTTTTCGCCGCGCCCGCCGGATCATGGCCGTCCGCGCAGCGGATCGTAGTCCCCGCGATCTGAATCAGATCTTCCAGATAGGGAGAAAAATCTTCTCCGCTCCGGCTCACTCTGCGCACTGCGTTGCTGGTGTCCCACAGGATATATTTTGCGTCCGTATGCCGGTAAATCTCCGCATGGAAAGCCGCTTCTTCCGGCAGGTCATCCGGCAGCCTGTTCAGCCAGTAGACTTTTTTCTCTCCGTTCAGCTGCAGACAGAATCGTCTGTCTTTGCGTATGCTTCTCCCGTAATCACGGGCAGGAGGAAGCTGCTCCCGGTTCTTATTTCCAAGAAGTCCGATCTGCTCCCTGCAGACCCGCTCCAGTTCTCTGGCGGCAAGAAACGCGTCCTCCTCGTCCGTTCCCATACAAAGAGCGCCGTGATATCTCATAAGCACAGCTTTGGTCTGCGGATAACCCTGCAGCACATCCACTACCGCATTCTTAAGTTTCTTCGTGGACGGCATGCCGTACTGCGCGCAGGGAACTTCCGTTCCCAGCCGTTCAGAATCTATATGCGTCAGATCCCTGCCTGTTATTCCGTAGACAGAAGCTGCCTCCTGATGGGTATGAATGACAAAATTCACTTCCGGGCGCATACTGTAAACAGCCGCATGGATTCCTTTTTCACTGGACGGTTTCCGGGGACCGTCGTAAGAACAGTCCTCGATATTCACCGTCACCAGATCTTCCGGCCTCATATGCTCATATCCCATCCCGCTGGGAGTGATGACAAACTGGGTGGCAGATATCCTGGCGCTTAAATTGCCCCATGTCCTTGCCACCAGTCCGGTACGGAGCAGTTTCCTGGCAGACTCTGTCACCAGATTTCTTGCAGTTTCTTCTGTATAAGCCATCTCTATAACCTCCCCTGCTGTATGTCTGCTGTGCTCAGACGTCGATGCGTCCACAGTTTTCAAAGACTCTGTCGAAACGAGCGAGCACGTCGTCGATCATCTCTTCGGTATATGCCGCGCTGGTATACAGCCTGGAACCGGCCAGCGTCACGATCCCCTCCGCCATGTAAGCGGCTCCCATGTGTTCCATTTCCTTCTGACGGATGCCGGTCTGCTTCAACACCTCCGGAATCGTCCAGGGCTTCGACCAGTCCACCACAAAATGCATGGTTCCCACACTGTCCAGATGGCAGATAGAACCCTGGTTGAACGCCACGAACGGAAGATGATGCTTTTCGATCAGCTTCTGCAGTCCCTTTGTCAGACGGTCGCCCATTCGCCCGGCTTTCTCGCAGGCATTGGTTCTCTCGATCTCGCACAGCGTGTAATATCCTGCCACGCAGGAAATCGGCGTCGCCGCCAGCGTTCCTCCGCACATGGCTTTGGACACTTTCTTTCCGGAAGAGTCGAGCCCTGCGCCCAGGTATGCCATACAGTCGTCATGGCCGCCGACTCCGCCTGCTCCAGGATATCCTCCCGCAATAATCTTTCCGAAAATTGTAAGATCCGGATCCACGTCAAAATAGCTCTGCGCGCCTCCCGGCCCGATGCGGAATCCGGTCACCACTTCGTCAAAAATCAGAAGCGCCCCGTATTTATGCGCCAGATATTCTGCGCCTTTGATAAAACGTTTGGATACCGGCCTGGTCCCGCTCTCCGGCCCCACTGGCTCGATATAGACGGCTGCCGTGCCTCCGGACAGACGGTTTCTCTGGAGTTTCCTCTCCAGATCTTCCAGGTCATTCGGGAAGAACTCATCTGTATGCCTGAATACGAACCCGGGTACTCCCTTGGACATAAGTCCTTTCGTGCCCGGCACACGGATGCCGTACGCCAGCTGGTCCGACCAGCCGTGGTAAGCCCCGCCCATCTTCAGGATGTTCTTTTTCCCGGTCTTTAATCTGGCGATTCTGGCCGCGCACATACATGCCTCGGTGCCGGACCCCAGCATACGGAACTTCTGTACAGAAGGAACCATCTCCGAGATCTTCTTCGCCAGTTTATATTCATATTCATGGAACAGTCCTGTGGAAGGACCGCAGGTATTCAGAAGATCGATGACCCGTTCCCGCACTTCCGGCGGATTGCTGCCCAGGATCGTGGGGCCGCCCGCCTGCAGCAGGTCATAATACCAGTTCCCGTCGATGTCGTAGAGCTTCGCTCCCTCCGCCTTATTGACCACGATGGGGAAAGGATAGTTGAACGCCAGATTGTGCTGCACACCTCCGGGGATCACCTCTTTGGCTTTCTCGATCATCTCTTTTGATTTCGCGCATTTTTTCTCAAAATAGTTCTCCACGTAATCGTCCAGCTTATCCGGGCGGATGGAGTAGACCGGCTTTTTGATCAGCTCGTCCAGCTGTCTGGTCACTTCTTCCGCGTTCAGATACTTGTCAATCGCAAATCCGTTGTACGCCATGGCTTGCCTCCTGTTCTACCTTGTGAATAGTTGTTCACGTATTTTCTGATGCTATTTTACCACCAGTCAGACCGCCTTGACAACAACTTATTGTCTGCCAAAATAAAAAGAGCACATGCTTTGACTGTCCAGTCATCTTTCATGCACTCTTTTACCTATCATTTTTCATGACGGAAACGGATTTCCCCGGTCTCATCGTCCATGCTGTCTATGATGGCAAGGGATTCCACCTGATATCCCTTCTCCCTGAGCATGCGTCCGCCGATCTGCTGACCCTTTTCGATGGCGATCCCGATTCCTTCCACCGTAGCGCCGGCATGTTCGATGATATCGATCAGGCCGCTTACCGCGCAGCCGTTGGCCAGGAAATCATCGATGATCAGGATATGGTCTTCCGGCCCCAAATATTTTCTGGAGACAATCACATCGTACACTCTCTTGTGGGTGAAAGACTCGATCTTGGTACTGTAAACCTCTCCGTCGATATTGATGCTCTGTGTCTTTTTCGCGAAGACCACCGGCACATGAAAATACTGAGCGACGATACATGCGATCCCGATCCCTGACGCTTCGATAGTCAAAATCTTGTTGATCGTCTTTCCTTCGAACAGCCTGCGGAACTCTTTCCCCATCTCATTGAACAGATCGATATCCATCTGATGATTGAGAAAGTTATCCACCTTCAGCACATTCCCTTTCTTTACGATCCCGTCTTCCCGGATTCTTCTCTCCAACAATTCCATACTTTTTTCCTCTGTTTTCCAGTTTGATTTTGTCTATTGTATCATCTGGACAGCCGCTCGTAAAGAGTCAGTTCCAGGACTCCGCAAATGCGGACAGCCGCGTCTGCAGATCATTGTCCGTCACCGCTTCCACAATCTCATCAGCTGTTATATGAAAAATACTTCCGCCTGTAAAGCTCAGATACGCAAATCCGGCAAACAAAAGCAGGCATATCATAAATTTCAGTTTAAAAAGAGCAAGCGTCCGGGACGGAGTCTCCTCCACGGGATGTCCGTAGATCTGATCGCTTCGTCCGCCGTATGTCTCTCTGAGAAGTTGTTCTCTGTATGCACCCATCTTCATTCCTCCTCCTGTTGTATCTTATGATGCGGAGGAAGAAAACATGCCTTCCGTTTCTAACGGTTTGCCAGCTCTTCGGTAATATCTTCCCAGGTCACGCCTTTCTCGGCCATCAGAACCATGGCATGGTACAGAAGATCCGACATCTCGTATTTTACTTCTTCCGGATCCGGATTCTTGGCGGCAATCACCAGCTCCGTCGCTTCTTCTCCTACCTTTTTCAAAATCTTGTCGATTCCTTTGTCAAACAGATAGTTGGTGTAGGAACCTTCTTTGGGATGCACTTTCCGGTCCAGTATCACATGATACACGTCTTCCAGTACATGAAGCGGATTCTTGCCTTCATTCTCCCGCTCTACCAGATCGCGGTAAAAGCAGGTCCGGTTTCCCGTATGGCAGGCCGCGCCGATCTGGCTGACTCTGGCCAGAATCGTATCATTGTCGCAGTCTATAGATAAAGACTTTACATACTGAAAATGGCCGCTGGTCATCCCCTTGGTCCAGAGTTCGTTCCGGCTGCGGCTCCAGTATGTCATCTTTCCGATACGCAGCGTGGTCTGAAACGCCTCTTCGTTCATATAGGCGAGCATCAGAACTTCCGATGTCCGGTAGTCCTGCACGATGACCGGAACCAGTCCGTCCGCGTCCGTCTTCATCTCGCTCCATGGAATGCTGCTCTCCAGAACGTTCATCTCCAGGCCCCGCTTTGCCGCTTCTTCTTTCAATCCCATAAAATCCGCCACTTCTGTGGAAAAATAAATACTGGCGATCCCTGCTGCCCATTTATTGGCAAGCACATTAATGACCGCATCTTTTGTAGCAGCGGAGCTGACGCTGATCACAGGCAGTTCTCCTGTATATGGACAATGGGTATCCGATCCGGACCACAGAATCAGACTTCCTTTCTCATCCAGTTCTCTGGTGAGCTGCGTCTCATCCGCAATGGAAAAACCGATCTTTTCCCTGCCGAACCGCTTTGAGACCTCATCCGTCATGTCCACATTGCTTTCCCGGCCATAATTCAAAATAGCTTTTTCACACCCCGCATAAAGGATTTTCTTCACATCCTCTGTACGGCGGATGTGTCCTCCTGCGTAGACCGGGATCTCCGCCGCGCGCGTTATCTCTTTCATAAGTCCGATATTTGCTTCGTGCTCTTCATCCGACTCGGACAAATCAAAAAGGAGGATTGCGTCCGCTCCGTTATCACTGTAAAATTCTGCAAGTTTTACGCCGTCCTGTCCGTTGACCCTGCCTCCGCGCAGAGGCATTACAGGAACCAGATACTTTTTTTTCATCATTCCAAACTGCCTTTCGTTGATAATACACCTGTGATTCTCTCATCTATGGAAACCGCCATATCCAGCGCCTTCGCAAATGCCTTGAACATAGCCTCGCAGATATGATGGCTGTTGCTTCCCGAAAGCATCTGGAAATGCAGGTTCATCTCCGCACTGTAGGAAATGGCGTAAAAGAATTCCCGTACCATTTCTGTATCCATGTCTCCGATCTTCTGTGACGGGAACTCCACATTGGACACATAGTAAGGACGGCCAGAAAGATCTACGGCGCAGAGTACCAGCGCTTCATCCATCGGCAGGATGCAGCTGCCGTAACGCCGGATTCCTTTTTTGTCTCCTACTGCCTCTTTGATGGCTTTTCCAAGCACAATCCCGGTATCCTCGATGGTATGGTGGCAGTCCACTTCCAGATCTCCGTCCGCGCTTATTGCTAAATCAAAAAAACCGTGTCTGGCAAATCCGTCCAGCATATGATCAAAAAAACCGATCCCTGTATCCAGCTGCGCGGTTCCGCTTCCGTCCAGATTCAGGGTCACACTGACGTTGGTCTCTTTGGTATTCCTCTCTATCGTCGCCCTGCGATCCATCTCATACCTCCTTTCCCGGCTCTTCAAAGCGCACGTGGATAGAGTTGGCATGCGCCGTGAGCTGCTCCTGCTTCGCAAAATATTCAATATCTTCGTGTGCTTTTTCCAACGCCTCTCTGGAATAATAAATAATACTTGATTTCTTTACGAAATCATCCACAGACACCGGGGAGAAAAATCTCGCCGTTCCGTTGGTTGGAAGGATGTGGTTCGGCCCCGCAAAATAGTCTCCCAAAGGTTCGCTGCTGTATTCTCCCAGGAAAATAGCCCCCGCGTTGCGGATCTTCGTCATGACTTCAAAGGGATTGCGCGTCACGATCTCCAGATGTTCGGAAGCGATCAGATTGACCGTCTCCACCGCGTCTTCCAGCGAATCCGCCAGAAGAATCCAGCCATAATTGTCCAGGGATTTCTGGATGATCTCCTTCCTGGAAAGACCTTTTACAAACTCATCCACTTCCTCGGACACTCTTCTGCCCAGCTCCTCGCTGGTGGTCACCAGAATCGCACTGGCCATCTCGTCATGTTCCGCCTGAGAAAGCAGGTCTGCCGCTACGTACCTGGGATTGGCAGTCTCATCCGCCAATACCAGAATCTCGCTGGGACCGGCGATGGAATCGATTCCCACATACCCGGATACAGCTTTTTTCGCCAGTGCCACAAAAATATTTCCCGGGCCTGTGATCTTGTCAACTTTGGGGATACTTTCCGTACCGAATGCCATGGCGGCGATCGCCTGCGCGCCGCCTATTTTATATACGGCGTCTGCTCCCGACTCTTTCGCAGCTACCAGAACCGACGGATTGACCCTGCCGTCCTTGCCGCAGGGCGTAGCCATAATTACCTGGCTGACCCCGGCAATCTTTGCCGGAACTATATTCATCAGCACAGAAGACGGATACACTGCTTTTCCGCCCGGCACATATACGCCTGCCGCCCGAAGCGGCGTCACCTTCTGCCCCAGAATCGTCCCTTCCGGAGTGGAGTCAAACCAGCTGTACTGACGCTGTTTTTCATGATATTCACGGATGTTTTTCAGAGATTTCCGAATCGTTTCAAGAAGCCTCTTGTCAATTTTCTCATACGCCTCCCGAAACTCTTCTTCCGTCACCTGCACATTGGCCGCTCCGATCCCGTCCCAGTCGAATTTCCGGGTCAGCTCAAAAAGCGCCTGATCCCCTTCCGTGCGCACCCGCTCCACGATCTCCGTGACCGTATCGTTATACTCTCCGTAATTGCCCGGACTTCTCTTTAACAGAGTGTCCAGCAGATTTTTTTTCGTTGTATCATCCAGTTTTACTGTCCGCATAGTCCGCCTCCTATAGTACCGCTTTTAATTCCTGGATCAGTTTCCCGATCCGGTCGTTTTCCATCTTCATGCTGACCTGGTTCACCACCATGCGGGCGGACAGCGGGCAGATCTCCTCCAGAACCTTCAGTCCGTTCTCCCTCAGCGTAGATCCGGTCTCCACGATATCCACGATCACTTCCGACAGGCCTACGATAGGCGCCAGTTCTATGGAACCGTTCAGTTTGATGATCTCCACTGTCTGGTGTTTCTGGTCATAGAAATAATTTCTGGCAATGTGCGGATATTTGGTGGCCACCCGGATCAGTTCCTGTTTCTTAAGCAGATTCCTGGCAGATTCCGGACCGCAGACGCACATCCTGCATTTTCCGTATCCCAGATCCAGAACCTCATACATTCTGCGGTTTTCTTCCAGGATCACGTCTTTTCCTACCACCCCGATATCCGCCGCCCCGTATTCCACATAAGTAGGTACGTCCGGCCCTTTGGCCAGGAAAAATTTCAGTTTTCTCTCTTCATTTACAAAGATCAGTTTTCTGGTATCCGGGTCCTTCATCTCCTCGCAGGTAATGCCCACTTTCTCCAGCAGCTCCATGGTCTTTTTCGCCAGGCGCCCTTTACACAGGGCAAATGTCAAATATCTCATACTATACAGTCCTCTATCCTTCTATAAAGATTATATCCTGGATCCCGTTCTTTTCTGCGTAGGACGCGTAATCTCTGCCTATGCGTTCCTGCACCAGTTCTGCCGCGACTCCTTCCCTGCGGAGCTCTCTCGCCTTCGCGATGGCTTTTTCCGCCTGGGAAGCCCGGTATATGATCAGCGCTCTGGGGATATGTGTATCTATTTCGATCTTCTGCCTGGACAGCGCGCTCATCAGCCGGTCCACCACAAACGCAAATCCGGTGGCAGGCGCCGGCTTGCCGAAATGATCCATCAGCGTGTCATAACGGCCGCCCTTGGCCACCGGCTCTCCGGTTCCGTAAGTATATGCCTGGAAGATAATGCCCGTATAATATTTATACTTGCTCACGGCTCCCAGGTCAAAAGTCAGGTATTTTTCAAATCCATAGCAGGATACCAGATCCCAGATCCGTCTCAGACGTTCCGTGGCGCGTTTGGCATCCTCTGTCACCGCGCACCGCTCTGCCCTCTCCAGCACTTCCGCGGAACCGAACAGATTCGGCAGCTCCGCAAAGGATTCCTTCAGCGCCGCAGCCACCGGCAGAGGCTCCAGGAGTTCCCTTACGCCGAATATATTTTTGTTGGAGATGTATTCCCGAAGTTCCAGCTCCATCTCTTCATCCAGATGGGATTCTTTCAGAAGACTTTTGAAAAAGCCCACATGGCCCACGCTGACCTGGAATTCTTCCAGGCCGACCGCCAGCAAGGATTCAATCACCATGGCGATCATCTCGGCATCCGCTTCCACGCTGCCGTCCCCGATCAGCTCCGCGCCGGTCTGCGTCGTCTCTTTCAGGCGGCCCTGATAATCCGAATGGTTGATAAATGTATTCGCCATATAACACAGACGGACCGGCATATCCTCCTCAGTGAAATATTTTGCCGCTGCTCTGGCGATGGACGGGGTGATATCCGGACGAAGCACTAGCGTGTGGCCTTCCCGGTCAAAAAACTTATATAATTCTCTTGACGGCACGGTCCCTACTTCCCGGCTGAACACGTCGAAAAATTCAAAAGTAGGCGTCTGGATATCCTCGTATCCGTAACTCTGCAGTACCCGGCACAGCGACTCCTGAATATATTTTTTCCTCCGGCATTCCCCGTTATAAATATCCCGAACGCCTTCCGGCGTATGCAGAATCTGATTATACATTCCTGTCAGTCTCCTTGTCTCTCGATGCTTTCGTATGGTAAAGTGCTACTATGAAAAAGCCAGCATCAGTATTGTATACCATGGCCCCGTCAGTTGTCAACTTCTGACTCCAGATCCATGCAGAGCGGTTCCAGATACGGAACCAGATATCCTTTGGATGATTCAAAGAAATACTGCGGATCCAGTTCTTCCATCCGGAAGCTCTTCCGCCCTCCTTCCTCCGCCCTTTTCCAGAACTTCAGAAGCTGGCGGATATGCAGGTAATAAAACCGCTGCTCGGAGGTATAGTGGATGATCAGGAAGGCCTTTCCTCCCTGGTTTTCAAAGTCCCTCATAAATGCCATCTGATGCTCATGCACGTTCTGAAGAGGAAAAGTCTTCTCATGACACTCCTTGGCATCGAAGCAGACCGGAATCCCCTGTACCGCCCCAATATAGTCCACCGTACTTTTCTGGTCGAAATATGCCAGCGTGATATGCCTGTTCTCTTTATCGATTTTAATCGGGGTGATCGGCGTAGGCACTTTCTGGATCAGAGCAAGCCCCTGTTCCCGATAACGCTCATTGGTTCGATTGATCATATCCTCCAGAGTCGATCCCCGGAGTCCTCTGGTATTCCAAGTTGACATAATATTTTTATGTTCCCTTCTTGTCCAGTATCCGTCTCATGACAGGCGGGAATTCCGCCTCAAACACCCTGCCGGACAGAGCTTCCAACGGAGCCGGAAGTTCTGGAAGCTCCAGGCGGAAAGAGTGCAGAAACTGGCTCTTTAGTCCATATTCCTTCCGGTATCTGTCGTTGACTTCCGGATCGCCGTATTTTGTATCTCCCACCACCGGATGGCCGGTAGAAGCCAGATGCGCCCGGATCTGATGGGATCTTCCGGTGATCAGACATACTTCCAGAAGCGTGTCTTCGCGGACCCGCCCCACCGGACGGTATTCTGTGGCAATATACTGTGCCCCTTCCCGCTCCTTGTCCAGGATCCGCACCCGATTGGCAGCCGGATCTTTCCATAGGTATCCCTCCAGATACTGCTCTTCCCGCAGTGCTCCTTTGACCAGACAGCGGTAATATTTGTGAAGGCTTCTGTCCCGCAGGACCTGGGACATGACCCGAAGTCCCGGCAGAGATTTCCCGCAGACCACGATCCCGCTGGTATTCCGGTCCAGACGGTTGCAGACGGAAGGCCGGAAAGGATCTGATTCTTTCCACTGCCCGCCGCGCAGCAGGTATCCCAGCACATATTCATTCAGGGAGATATCGGAAGCTTTCGCTTTCTGGGACAGCATGCCGGGCGGCTTGTTGACCAGCAGCACATGCTCGTCCTCGTAGATAATATCCAGATTTGCCCGGGGAAACTCTGCCTTCCCGGTATCTTCCTGCTTCCCGGCGAATTTGTCCCAGGTCTCATCCGAAAAAAATACTCTGATCTCGTCTCCGGGAGAGAGACGTTCACTGCCGTCCGCTTTTTTCCCGTTCAGGATGATATTCTTCTTACGCAGCATCCGGTACAGGAAGCTCTTCGGCGCTTCCTTCAGATACCTTCCAAGCAGCCTGTCCAGGCGCTGCCCCGCATCGTTCTCCTTTATCAATATCTGTTTCATAATCCCGCCCTTACAAAGAAATTGCCGTAATCAGACTCTGTATGATCTCATCCCTGGAAAGCCCCGGATACCGGTCGTCTCCTTTAAAGGGAACCTCCTCCGGCGTATGCCCTGCAATCACGGACACACGCTCCAGAAATGCCTTCTTCTCCGTAAAGATTTTCACATTCTGCTTATAGGAATTGGCCTTCAGCGTCTTTTTGACATGTTCTCCCGCCCGGTTCGCGTCCGTCTTTGGGTCGCTGGTGTATCCGGCCACGTCCCGTCCCGAAACCACCAGGCAGTCTATATAATACGTCTCTTCATAGCTGGTCAGCACATTTTCGTAAAGCGCCGGGCAGGCGCCCCGGGCCTCTTCCGTCTCCTCGTATAACGTCCGGTCTATGGAATGATACCGGCTGGAGACGATGGCGTGCACGATCTGGTTGCAGCCCGGAAGACACAGGACCACCGCGATCACCGTGACCACGTTCAGGCGCGTGCCGTTCACCGCCCATCCCGCGATCAAAAGAATAAAAGGCCCCAGCAGCATCAAAAACGCTTTGAGCCAGGCTCTTTTTTTATTCTGATTCAGATATCCGTAAGTTCCTTTTTGTAATTTTTTCATTTCTGACTGCTCCTGCGATGAATATTGCGGATTGTTTTCTTTTTTCTCCTGCCATCCTGCTTTTTCCCATAAACGGCGGCTTTCTGTCCGTTCCCGGCAGGCCGGAGCAGGCATTTGGGGCCATAACCGATCAGATCCGTACGGCCCGCCTTCCTCAGGGCTTCCTCCACCAGCGGCCGGTTCTTTGGATCCCGGTACTGGATCAGCGCTCTCTGCATGGCTTTTTCATGAGGATCCTTCGGCACGTACACTGGTTTCATGTTCCTGGGATCCAGGCCCGTATAATACATACAGGCAGAGATCGTGGACGGAGTCGGGTAAAAATCCTGCACCTGCTCGGGCATGTAGCCCAGATCCCGGCAGTATTCTGCCAGTTCCACCGCCTCTTTTATGGTGCTTCCCGGATGGGAAGACATGAGATACGGTACCAGATACTGCTTCATTCCCAGTTTTTCATTCATCTTCCGGTAACGCGCGGCAAATTCCTCATAGACCGCATGCTTTGGTTTTCCCAGGCAGGCAAGCACCTTGTCCGACACATGCTCAGGCGCCACTTTCAGCTGTCCGCTCACATGATAGCGGCAAAGTTCTTCCAGGAAACGGCCCTTTTTATCTGCCAGCACATAGTCAAAACGGATGCCGGAGCGGATAAAGACCTTTTTCACCCCGGGCAATGCTCTCAGTTTCCGAAGCAGCGCGATATAATCTTCATGATCCGCCTTCAGACGAGGGCATGGTTCCGGAAACAGGCACTGGCGTCCAGGGCATGCTCCTTTCGTTCCCTGTTTCTCACAGGCCGGTCCCCGGAAATCCGCCGTGGGGCCTCCCACATCATGAATATATCCCTTAAAATCCGGCTCTTGCGTCATAATCCCGGCTTCGCGAAGCAGAGAATCATGGCTTCTGGCCTGGACAATCCTCCCCTGGTGAAAGGTCAGCGCGCAGAACGAACAGGCGCCGAAACACCCTCTGCAGCTGGTCAGACTGAATTTTACTTCCGCCAGGGCAGGGATGCCTCCTGCCTCGTCATACATGGGATGCCAGGTTCTCTGATAAGGAAGCCCGTACACGTCGTCCATCTCTTCTGTGGACAGAGGCTTTGACGCCGGATTCTGCACTACAAAGCAATGGTCCGAATACGGCTCTGCAAGACGTTTTCCCAGGAACGGATCCGTATTGCAGTACTGGATATAAAAGCTCTCGGCGTATTTTCTGCGGTCTTTCTGCATGTCCCGGTAGTCCGGAAGCAGGATACAGTCCTTGATCTGCTCCGGAGAACGGACTTTACAGACTGTTCCGGGGATATAAGTCAGATCCCGGACCGCGATCCCCGCGTCCAGCGCTTCCGCGATGGCCAGAATCGACCGCTCTCCCATCCCGTAAGAGATCAGATCCGCCCCGCTCTCCAGAAGAACCGAACGGCGCAGGGAATCCGACCAGTAATCATAATGAGCCAGTCTGCGCAGAGACGCCTCGATGCCTCCGGCAATCACCGGTACATCCTTATATACCTGGCGTATCAGATTGCAGTAGACGATCACTGCCCGGTCCGGCCGGCGGCCCATCTGGCCGCCCGGAGAATAGGCGTCTGTCTTCCGGTGCTTTTTCGCCACGGTATAATGATTCACCATGGAATCCATGTTCCCGGCAGACACCAGAAACGCCAGCCGCGGCCTGCCCAGGGCAGCGATGCTCTCCACGTCCCGGTAATCCGGCTGGGGAATGATCCCTACCGTATATCCATGATCCTGCAGCAGCCGGCTGATGATCGCCGTGCCAAAAGACGGATGATCCACATAAGCGTCCCCCGAAATATAGACAAAATCCAGCTGTTCTATATGAAGTTTCTCCATATCCGCCCGGTTCACAGGCAGAAAATCTTCTCTCATTCCGTCTGCTCCTTCAAACGTTCTGTCTCCTCCGGTCTCAGCGCCCGGTACTCTCCCGGTGCCAGACTCCCGTCCAGCTGAAGGCTTCCCATGGACAATCTCTTAAGCCACAGAACCCGGCACCCCACCGCTTCAAACATTCTTTTGATCTGATGAAATTTTCCTTCCCGGATCGTGATGCGCACGCGGCTTTCTTCCCCGGATGACAGGATCTCAAGCACCGCGGGAAGCGTCGGCCTCTTTTCTCCGATCTCCAGACCTTCTTCAAACCGGCGGACATGCTCCCCTGTCACCCTTCCTTCCACCCTTGCCTCGTAGATCTTATCCACATGCTTTTTGGGAGACAGCAGTCTGTGTGCCAGTTCCCCGTCATTGGTCAGCAGAAGCAGTCCTTCTGTATCCTTATCCAGTCTGCCCACCGGAAAAATCCCGTCCGGGACAGGCTCCTCCACCAGATCCAGCACCGTCTTCTGGCGGCGGTCCTCCGTGGCAGAAAGCACTCCCGGCGGTTTATTCATCATCAAATAGATATACTTCTGATAAACCGCAGCCGCTCCGCCGCAGAACACCTGCGCCCGTTCCTCGTCAATCTTCAGTTCCGCCTTTTTTACAATCTCTCCGTCTACCTGCACCAGTCCTTTTTTCAACAGGGCCTTCACCTGGCTCCTGGTACCAAAACCGGTCTCGCACAGATATCTGTCCAGCCGCATCATGCGTTCATCCTCCATCCGGAGAAATATTTATTGCGCAGAGTTCCCCGGATCAGTTTTCCCCAGCCCAGAGGATAACCGTCCACGCAGACCAGCTGCCAGCCTTCCGGCCTGGAACTCTCGCCGTCTTCGATCTCCAGAGTCTCCCCCTTCAGATAACGGATGACCCGGTCGTCCGCTGCGGAAAGATCAATCACCGAAGCGTATTCTTCTTTTTTCAGCGCCATGGCGAATGCCTGGCTGGGCTCGAAGCGTTTCTTCAAAAGCTCGCCCAGATACAGTCCGGAACGCAGGAACCGAAGCCCTGGGCACCGTCCCACTCCTTCCGGCATCAGAAATACCTTTGTGTCTTTGACCACAATCCTGGACAGTTCCATGGGCATCGATACATCCTGTAAAAAAGCTTCCAGCTCCGCGGGAATCCTGCCGGGTCTGCCGGCAGGTTCCGGCGCGCCCGGGATCTTCTCTCCCGCTTTTTTCAGAAGAGCCAGGAAATGGCCTTCCCCATCTATCTTGTGAGGGAACAGCCGGACGCATCTCTCCAGCGGGAAACGACTTCCCACCAGTTCCGGCATGCCGGAACAGAAACCCTCCTGCCGGGGGATCTCTTCCAGTGTGAATTCCGGATGTTCTGCCAGGAATCCGTCTATACTGCCCTCATTCTCCAGCTTTGAAAAAGTACAGGTGGAGTAGAGCATCGTCCCGCCCGGTTTCAGCAGTTCTGCCGCCTGGCGCAGGATCTCCCGCTGCATATTCGCGAATACTTCCGGCCCCTGTTTCTCCCACGCCGGGATCATATGGGCCTGCTTGCGGAACATGCCCTCGCCCGAGCACGGCGCGTCAATCAGGATCTTATCAAAATACTCATGAAAATACCGGTCCAGACGGTCTCCCATCTCGCTGGTCACCAGAAGATTCGGGATTCCGAATACTTCCAGATTCTTGAGAAGCGCTTTCGTCCTGGAGGCGCTGGCGTCGTTGGCTACCAGAAGTCCCGTATGATTCAGCTTCGCGCCCAGTTCGGTGGCTTTTCCTCCGGGAGCCGCGCACAGATCCAGTACCCGTTCCCCTCTCTCCACCGGCAGGACAGCCGCCGGAGCCATGGCGCTGGGCTCCTGGATATAATACAGCCCTGCATAATAATAGGGATGATGTGTGGGCGAATCTTCCTCTGTATAATAAAACCCATTCTCCGTCCACGGAACTCTGCGCAGCTTAAACGGACTGATGCGCAGAAACTCTTCCACGGAAATCTTGGAAGTATTCACCCGAAGCCCGGTAAACTTAGGCTTCTCAAAGCTGTCCAGATATTCGGCCAGCCCCTCCTCTCCCAGGATCTCTCTCATATTTTTTATAAATGCAACAGGAAGTCCCATAACTGCTCCTTACTCCGCATAATATGCGTCAAATATTCTTTTTGCGATCGGAACCGCGTATTCGCTGCCCGACCCCGCCTCCTCTACCAGCACGCAGACCGCCAGATCCGGCTTGCTGCCAGTCACGTACCCGATAAACCATGCGTGGCTTTTGCTCTTGTCACTGCTGTATTCTGCGGTGCCGGTTTTACCGGAAGCCGTGTAAGAGTCACTCTGAAGCGCCGAAGCCGTGCCGTCCTCAACGACTGCCCGCATATATTCCTGCAGGACCTGCGCCTCTTCCTGCGTCATCAGCGCTCCGTAAGTCTCCGTAGAATAGCGCTCCACCAACTGTCCAGTATAATTCTCTGTCCGATCCAGGAAACGTGGAACCATCAATACTCCGTCATTTGCAACAGCAGATGCCAGCATCGCCATATGCATAGGCGTCACCAGCGTGTCTCCCTGTCCGATAGCTGTCATCATCTTTATGGCTTCCGTATCATTTTCTTCCAGAGAAAAGGAACTCCTGCTGTATGGAAAAGACAACGGCAAATCGGAGTTGAACAAAAGCTGGAAAGCCAGGTTCTGAAGCTCTTCCACATCCAGATCTCTTCCCATATCGGCAAACGCGCTGTTGCAGGATTTTGCAAACGCTTCTTTCAAATCCAGGTCTCCATGAGCATTTCCATGATAACAGCTGATGGAAGAATTGCCCACGCCGACACTGCCGGTACAGGTAAACGAAAAGTCTTCGTCCATATTATGTTCACGCAGGTATTCCAGGAGCGTAACTGTTTTAAATATGGAACCCGGCGGATAAAGCCCCTGCATGGCCCGGTTCAAAAGGATACTGTCCTCAGAGGTACTCAGTTCCTCCCAATTCTCCGCCACCGTGCCCGGATCATAATCCGGTTTGGACACCAGCGCCCGCACATTCCCGGTGGAAGGTTCGATCACGATCACAGCGCCTTCTCTGGTACTGAGCGCGTCGTGGGCCGCGGTCTGCAGGTCCACATCCAGCGTCGTCACCAGACTGTCCCCGATGTTTTTTTCGCCCTGCAGCTCATTGAGGAACCGTTCAATGAAATAAGCATTGGATGTGAGCAGCTGGAAATTTCCGAGGCTTTCGATCCCGGTTTTCCCATAGTCAGCGTATCCCAGAACATGAGAAAATGTGCAGTCGAAAGGATAGATCCGGTTCTCCGTTCCATCCGATTCCACCCGGGTATACGCCAGGATCTGACCGTCTGATGCCAGAATATTACCGCGGACCACCTTTTCCTCAAAAGTATCCAGTCTGGCGTTGTATGGGTTGTTGATCACATCACGGCTGTCCACAATCTGAAACCAGACCAGATATCCCACCATCAGCACGAAAACGCCTGTGATGATCCAGAGCACATTTGTGTATTCCCGGTTAGTTCTTTTTGCCTTGCCCTTTTCCTTTTTCCTTTTCATTTTCAGCCACCTCATCGCCGCGTTTCAGATACATTCCCTGTACAATCGCCCAGACCGCAAACATACTCAGGAGAGAACTTCCCCCGTAGCTGATGAACGGAAGCGTCACCCCCGTAGACGGTATGAATTTAATCACGCCGCCGATGGAAAGGAACACCTGGAAGATCAACAATGTCCCCAGGCCCAGGGCCACCAGTTTGTAGTAGGCATCCTTCAGACACATGGCAATATTCAAAATCATATAAAAACAGCAAAGATAGACAAACACCAGCAGAACAGCAAACAAAATCCCCATCTCTTCGGCAATAGCAGAAAAAATAAAGTCCTCTTCCACCACAGGGATCTTATTCGGCATCCCCTGCCCCAGACCCATACCGAACCATCCTCCCGTTCCGATGGCAAACAGAGACTGAGCAATCTGATATCCTTCCTCTTCAATCACCGCAAAAGGATTGCTCCATGCCAGCACGCGTGCCTGGACATGCGAAAACAGGCGCCATGCCACAAATGACGCCGCGCATCCGGCGCCCAAACCGGCGAGAAAATACAGCGGCTGTTTCGTCGCCACATAAAGCATGACCAGATAAGTCACAAAAAATATCAGAGCGCCGCCCAGATCTCTGGACAAAACCAGCACCAGAACATGGGCCGCCGCCGCGCAGGTAGTGATCACGACTCTTCTCAGATCCTGTGTCTCATAGAGCATACCGGCAACAAAAAAGACAAACAGAATCTTCACAAATTCAGACGGCTGTATCGTCACATCGTAAATCGTCAGAGACAGCCGGGCTCCAAAAGCCGTATTGCCCAGAATCAGCACGGCGATCAGCGTAAGCAGTCCGCCCGCTCCGTAAACCCAGTACAGTTCCCGGAGCCTTCCCGCCTTCCGAATGATCCACGGAATCAGAAAAGTAAGTCCTCCTGCCAGCACGGCGATCTGAAACTGTCTCTCCGCCCGGTCAAAGGAAAGCCGCGACAGCATGAGAAGACCTACGCTGAGCAGCAAGAGCAGATTATGATTCAAAAGTTTATCCGATCTGGGATATACGATCCTCTGCAGCAGCAGAAATATCAGAAATGCCAGAAGCTGCATCCCGTAAAAATACAGAAGCTCTTTATTCTCCGTATTCAGGAACAACACTGCGTTCCCTGTGAAATGCAGCGCAAACAGTAGAAAATCCTGTACCCAGAGAGCGGCGCGTTTTTCTTCCTCCGGCCCCCGCACGAGCCGGAATCCCAGCAGCGTAAAGACTGCCAGTAATATTATCATGACATATTTTGCAAGATCGGTAATAATATTTACCATTGTTTACTCCACGCCCCGTTTAAAATGTCCTCTGGTTATCTCCGCCTCCAGCCGCTCCCGCTTCATCCATGCATCCAGGACTTTTGATACCTGTTCTTTTCCCTCTGTGGTGAAGCTGAGCCGGAACGCGCCGATTCCTCTTATTTTCTCTTCCAGATCCAGCAGGCAGAGCGGCTGGCTGTTATATATGATATTATAACAGTCCCTGCAGTAATTTTTCACCGGGAACTCTTTGGCATAGCGGTCTCTCAACGTCCAGACCTCCGGCTTATTCCCGCACCGGTCCAGAGTCCGGTGCAGACATCCCGCCGTGACCATCATGGGATATCTCCCATATATCATGCGGACGCTGTCCTCACCGGAAACTGCCCTCAGTTCTCCCGCATTCAGTTCCAGCGGATCTGTAAACATCCACGCGCCCTGTTCTTTCCAGAACCGGCGGCTGCGTCGGTTCCAGGTATAGACATTGTGATCCAGGATGATCCTGCCGTCCGCCCTGTTCTCTTTCAAAAACATATACTCTTCCGGATTCCTGACCAGAAAACCGTCCATGTATGCCCCGTTCCAGAGTTCCGGATGTCTATAAAAACGGTTCTCCGTCCCCATACGGAAGATGTGCGGCAGAGCCGTCCATGCTTCCAGACCCTGTCTGTGTACTTTCTCCGTCAGCTCTGACATATATTCTTCCATGGTCTCCTGCTCCAGGAAAATAGCCGTAAGCGGGATTCTGTCCCGTCTCAGATCTTCTGCCGCGGAAAGCACTGCTCCCAGCTGTTCCTCCGTCTCCACGGAAATATGGAGAGCCGTCCGTTCTGCCGGGACCGGACGCCGGAGAGGATTTATACATTCCCGGGCTTTACCCGCTGCCCTTCTCCCGTGCGCCAGGAGCGCTGCTTCATATCCGGATAACGCTTCTCTCCGGATCCGGTTCAGTTCCTGCACCGGGATGAAAAGCGGTCCCTCCATACGGATCTGCAGGTCCTCCCAGACAAACGGAGTATTTCCTGTCTTCATAAGCTGTCTGCAGATCTGTTCCTCCTCCATCGGACGGGTTTTAGGGACCTGGGGCATCTCTCCCTCAACAGTTATCTCTGCACCGCGTCCCCGGACATGCAGAGTCAGCGGAGTCCCTTCAGCAGCCAGGAACGTCCCTCTGACCGGGATCTTTTTCTCCGTCTCCACATAAGCCGCCCGCAGACGGCCGATCAATTTTTCATACGCTTTTTTCTCCGCGTCCTTTGCCGGCCGGTCCGAAAGCGCCATCATATTTTTCCCGTTGTGCTGTTCATAATAGCCTCCGGAAAAACCGTCCCGGTTAAACAGACGCAGAAGCTCCCGCCGGTCAGCCTCATCCACCCGGTACTTTTCCTTTCCGTCTTTCAGATAACGGTCTATATATTTCCGATAGATGCGTACCACTCCGGCCGCGTATTCGGGCCGTTTCATGCGTCCTTCGATCTTCAGAGAATACACTCCCGCTTCGGCGATCCGGGGAATCAGATCCAGCGTACAGATGTCTTTGGGACTAAGCAGGGGCTTTACTGCTTTTCCGGAGACCGGATTTCCATGATCCAGAGCCTCATAGGACAGGCGGCATGGCTGGGCGCAGCGCCCCCTGTTCCCGCTCCTGCCTCCCAGAATGCTGCTGAAGAGACACTGGCCCGAATAACAGTAGCAAAGCGCGCCATGCACAAAGGTTTCCAGTTCCATGCCCGTCTCCTGATGAATCCGGGCAATCTCCGCAAGGGACAGTTCCCTGGCCAGCACCGCGCGGCTGACCCCGGCCTCCTCAAGCAGACGGACGCTTCCCGAACCGCACAGATTCATCTGTGTGCTGGCGTGCACCGGAAGGTCCGGAAACCATTCTCGTATGGCGGCAAGCACACCCATATCCTGAACCAGCACCGCGTCCACGCCCCTCTCATAGCAGGGCCGCAGGTACTCGTATAATTCCTGTTCCAGCTCCGCGTCCTTCAGAAGCGTATTGACAGTCAGATACAGCTTCACTCCATATAAATGGGCATAATCAATCGCTTCCAGGAGGGCTTCTCCTCCCGGGTTCTCCGCGTAAGCCCGCGCGCCAAAACGGGTTCCACCCATATAAACAGCGTCCGCTCCTGCCTGAACGGCCGCTTTCAGACTTTCTAAAGAACCCGCCGGGGCCAGGAGTTCCAGTCCTCTCTCTTCCATACTCTCATCCTTCTGCACGAACATCACAGGCCAGCGCGTAAAAGAGCTGGCCTGCTGTAGTATCTATCTATAATTTCTGTTCCGGTCTGTTCAGCTTCCGATTCGCCGCAGACTGAGCCAGACGGTTCTGCCTTTTCTCCTCATCCTTCAGGCGGGCTTCCAGATCCCGAATCTGTTTCTGGAGCTTTTCCTTATCCATCTCGGCGTCGATCAGGTCGTGCTTCAGACCATAGATCTCCTTGTCTTTCTGCTCAATCTCCTTTTCCAGCTGATCTCTGGCATCGCTGGCTTTAAAATAAGCGTCTGCCAGATTCATATTCTTCAAAAGCTGCTTCTCCTCCGAACTTAAACGGCGGTACCCTTCCATACCGGATACCTGTTCTTCTATCTCATTCAGATAGGCGGCAACCTTCTGCAGATACGCCGTACTTTCATATCCGCTGATGGTATATACCTTTCCGCCTATCAGTACATCGGCCGTATTTTTCTTTGCCATATCATCCCTTTTCCTTCCGTTCCGGGTCTGGCCCTTCGGGACCGTTTCTATGTATATTATACCGGTTTAGCCCGGAAAAGCAATCCCCAAATGACGGTAGGCCTCTTCCGTCGCCACCCGTCCCCGCGCCGTGCGGTTCAGAAATCCGTTCTGCAAAAGATATGGTTCATAGACGTCTTCCAACGTCCCCGCGTCCTCTCCAAGGGCTGCCGCCAGCGTATCCAGCCCAACCGGCCCGCCGGCAAATTTTTCAATAATCGTGCGCAGGATCATGCGGTCGGACTGATCCAGTCCGTGACGGTCCACTTCCAGAAGATCCAGCGCGAACATGGCCACATCTTCTGTGATCCTGCCGTCATATTTTACCTGCGCGAAATCACGTACTCTCTTCAGAAGACGGTTGGCAAGGCGCGGCGTGCCTCTGGAACGTCTGGCCAGCTCTGCCGCTCCTTTCTCATCGATCTCCACTCCCAGGACCACCGCCGACCGGCGGATGATCGTGGTCAGTTCTCCCACAGTATAATACTCCAGATGATGCACGACTCCGAAACGGTCCCTCAGCGGAGCCGTCAGAAGCCCTGCTCTGGTGGTGGCGCCTACCAGAGTAAACTTCGGCAGGTCCAGCCGAATGCTTCTGGCCGAAGGGCCTTTCCCGATCATGATGTCAATGGCATAGTCCTCCATGGCCGGATACAGCACCTCCTCCACCTGCCGGTTCAGACGGTGGATCTCATCCACAAAGAGAACGTCCCCTTCCTGCAGATTATTCAGGATCGCCGCCATCTCCCCCGGTTTTTCGATGGCCGGGCCGCTGGTCACTTTCATGTGCGTGCCCATCTCGTTGGCAATGATCCCTGCCAGGGTCGTCTTGCCAAGACCCGGAGGGCCGTAAAACAGCACATGATCCAGCGGCTCGCCTCTGGTTTTGGCTGCCTCTATATAAATCTTCAGATTGTTTTTTGCCTTTTCCTGTCCGATGTATTCATCCAGGCTCCTGGGCCGGAGGCTTCCTTCGATGCGGATGTCTTCCTCCGCCGCCTCCGTAGTGATAATCCTGCGCTTCTCCATGTCCAACTCTCCTGCCCGTTTCTTCTCTCTGTCAGAAAGCCATCCGTTTCAGCGCTTCCTTAAGGATCGCCTCCGCATCCATGTCTTCCGTCGGCTTCACCTGCCGTACCGCCTTCAAGGCGTCCGTACTTCCGTATCCCAGAGCAGTCAGCGCCTCCACCGCGTCCTGTACCGCTCCGTTCCCGGACAGCGCATACGCTTCCGGCGAACTCTGTTCAGAAGCCAGTTTCTTCTCAAAGGCTTCTTCCACATCCAGCTTATCCTTCAGTTCCAGGATGATCTTCTGCGCCGTCTTCGCTCCGATCCCCGGCGCCTTCGAGATCTTCCTGGCGTCGTCCGCCAGAATCGCGAAACGCAGATCATCCGCTCCCAGTGCAGAAAGAATACTAAGGCCCGCTTTTGGCCCCACTCCGCCTACTCCGATCAGCATCTTATACATCTGCAGATCATCCCTGGTCAGAAAACCAAACAGCGCCACCGCGTCCTCTCTCACCTGCATATATGTATACAGCTTCAGTTCCTGACCGACACCTTCCAGCATATCGATCAGCTGTCCCGGCACCAGCACCTCATATCCCACGCCATTTACATCCAATACCACGCTGCCTTCTGTCAGATCAGCCACCGTGCCTCTCAAAAATGCAATCATATTTTTCGTCCTTATCCTTTTCGATTCTTTAAAATCATACCACGGGGGAAGAAAAACTGCAACCGTATGTTCGATCCGGTTTGACAGTTGAATAATCAAAAAAGTACTTGCAGGCTGCATAAAACCTGCATTTTACACCATTAATATCTAAAAACGGATCCATATATAATTCTTTGTCTGCTCTTATTAAAGATACTGTTCATTGGCTTTCCAGTATCTGGAAGTAATATCCGGTTCCGTATAACATAGTTTATCACCTTATTTTCCACATTATCTATTTTCAAAAGCAAATTGCAGTTATATAATAGATTTAGCAATGCAGCAATAATTATATGTTTTCACTCAAAACAGGGAGAGTATTCGTATGGGTTTGATCGGTGTAATCATTATTATATTAGTACTTCTATATTGGATAATTCGAGCGGCAGTCAGAGACGGTATCAAAGACGCCAAAAAAGACGCCAATAATATCACGGAGGAGTAACTATGGAACAACAAAAGAAAATTTCCAATTATGAAAAAATGAAAAACGACATGGCGGGCGAGTTTCTGCGGTACGACCAGAACGCCATGATACACAAATTCAATCTGGAGCATGACGAAAACTATCTCTATATTTATTTTGTATGCCGGAAATACCGCATTGACCGTTTGAGCGGGAAAATAACCTGGTCCGAAGACGCTTTCCGGACCGAAAAAGATGCGGATTATAATGAAGCGATGACCATCTACGACGTGCTCTGCTCTTCCAAAAAACACTGCCATCTCTCCCATGAATGGGTAAATATAGGCAGCTTATCTTCTGTTCAAGGCGGATCCTTATCCAAAGGAAGTAATTTTTTTCAGAACGCCGGAGAATATTTTGACAGGAAAAAGGATGCTCTTGCCCTCGCATGTGAATCTTTACACGGGAAAAAGATCGAAAGAGGCGACGTGGCCTATGAACTGGATCTGTTTCCCTTTCTTCCCGTCTGTCTGCGCTTCTGGGAGTCCGACGAAGAATTCCCCGCAAGCCTGCAGATCTTTGTGGACAAGAACATCCTGGATTATATGCACTATGAAACACTGATGTTTGCGGTTACACACCTGCTGAACCGCCTGAAGCCGTAAACAATATATTATTTCAAAATATCTCAGAAAAGCCCCATCACCCAGCAGAACGCCACGGGTATCACCAGAGACGGCAGCATATTCATGGTTTTGCAGTCTTTGATATTCAGGATCGATATTCCTGAGCTGGCGATCAGGAATCCTCCCACGATGGACAGTTCTGTCATCATGTCCGCCGTCATGAAATTCCCCAGCGCCAGCGCGCATACATAGATAAGGCCCTGCCAGCAGAAAAGCACGCCCGCCGACAGCGCCATCCCGATCCCGTAGGTAGACGCCAATACCATGGAAGTCACAAAATCCAGCGTGGCATTGGTGAACAGATATGTATGATCTCCATAAAGCGCGCTCTGAATCGGCCCCAGGATCGAAAGAGTGCCGATACAGAATAAAAGAATCCCCGTAGAAAGGCCCCGGCTGAGTTCTCCCACGGACAGCCGGTCCGTCAGCTTTTTAAAACGACCCTCGATATCCAGCATTGTTCCCAGAAGACTTCCCAGGGCCAGACTCACGATAAACAATACCGGATAATTGCTGTCCGGCATATTCTGGACCACCGCATTGATACCCAGTCCCGTGGCGGCCAGCCCCATAGCTGTATAAAGAGCGTTCTGCTGTTCTTTTCGAATTCCTTTTTTCAGCACACTTCCGATCACGCTTCCCGCCAGGATCGTACAGGTGTTCACAATGGTTCCGATCATATCTTTATAATCCTCTGCCTTCCCGGATTACTCAATAATCTTTCTGGGACATTCTTCTTTACATTTCCCGCAGCCGGTACATTTATCATAGTCAATATGCGCCAGACTGCCCTCAACCGTGATGGCGCCGGCTTCGCATACCTTCGTGCATTTCATACATCCGATACATCCTGCCTTGCAGACCTTCATGACATCTTTTCCTTTATCTCTGGACGCGCAGCGCACCTTTGACACGCCTTCCGCCGGAATGATTTCGATCAGATTCTTCGGACAGACAGCCGCGCACCGGCCGCAGGCCTTACAGGCGTCCGGATCCACCACGGCCACGCCGTCCACGATATGGATTGCGTCAAACTCACAGGCCTTCACACAGGAGCCATATCCCAGGCATCCGTACGCGCAGGCCTTGTCGCCTCCATTCTGCATCATGCTCACAAAACGGCAGTCGTCTGCTCCCGAATATTCGTATGCCTTTGGAGCAATCCCGCAAGTACCCGCGCATTTGACAAACGCGGTCATCTTCTTCGTCTCTCCGGCCTCCACACCCATGACAGCCGCGATCTTCTCTCCCACCGGCGCTCCTCCCACAGGACATCCGTTCACCGGAGCCTCTCCGGCGACGATCGCCGCGGCCATGGCGTCGCAGCCTGCATAACCGCAGCCTCCGCAGTTATTGCCCGGAAGCAGTTCCCGGACCGCTTCCTCTCTCTCATCTGTCTCTACTTTGAATTTTTCACCGGCCGCTCCCAGAAACAGACCGATAAATACGCCCACGCCGCCGACAATTACGGTGGCAATGATAATTCCTGTAATACTCATCGCACGCCTCCTATATCATCCCGGAAAATCCGCAGAATGCAATCGCCATCAGCCCGGCCGTCACCAATACGATTGGAAATCCCTGAAGGGTCTGCGGAATATCGCTGTATTCCAGTTTTCCGCGGATTCCCGCCATCAGGACGATGGAGATCAAAAACCCGGTCGCCACAGCAAAGCCGTTTACCGTACTGGTCAGGATTCCGTATCCGCTCTGCACATTGGTCAGCGCCACACCCAGCACCGCGCAGTTGGTGGTGATCAGAGGCAGATAAACGCCCAGCGCCTCATACAGTCCTTTCATCGTCTTTTTCAGGAACATCTCCACAAACTGAACCAGACAGGCGATAACCAGAATAAAGACAATGGTCTGTAAATATTCCGTATGAGTAGGCACCAGCAAAAACTCATAGAGTACACTGGCCACAAAAGATGCCAGTGTAATGACAAATACTACGGCTCCGCCCATACCGGCCGCCGTATCGATCTTTTTGGACACGCCAAGAAACGCGCAGATTCCCAGAAACTGGCTCAGTACCACATTGTTGACCAGCGCTGATCCGATGGCGATCAATAACAATTCTCTCATGCTTTCGTTCCTCCCTGTCCCGTCATACTGCCGCATCCGGACGCGCAGGCGGCGCAGTCCCCGCCGCATCCGCTCTGAATTTTCGAAGTATCTTTACCTTTTTTCGCCAGATTCATCTTCACCCGGTTCTGTACCGCGGTCAGAAACGCCAGTACAAAGAACGCTCCGGGAGCCATGACGAAAATGGACACCGGCTCATAAGATTCCGGCAGTATCTGGAAACCGAAGATCGTTCCCACACCGATCAGTTCACGGATAATACCGATACTGGTCAGACCGATCGTAAATCCAAGACCCATACCGATCCCGTCAAAAAGAGACGCCGCGGGCGGATTTTTGGACGCGTACGCTTCCGCGCGTCCCAGGATAATACAGTTTACAACGATCAGCGGTATATAAAGTCCCAGACTGTCATTTAGAGACGGGATGTACGCTTCCAGCAGGAACTGTACAATCGTCACAAAAGACGCCACTACTACGATAAAAGCCGGTACCCGGACTCCATCCGGAATGATCTTCCGGAGCATGGAGATCATCAGATTTGACAGCGCAAGAATCACCGTCGTCGTCAGCCCCATACCGATTCCGTTGATGGCGCTGGTCGTCACGGCCAGCGTGGGGCACATGCCGAGCATCAGTACAAAAGTGGGATTTTCCTTCACCATCCCGTTCCAAAGACGTTCCATAGCCGTACTCATATCTTATACCCCCTGTTCCGCATAATAATCTGCCAGACCAAGCGCCGCGTTGACCGCTCCGGTCACCGCGCCTGTAGTGACCGTCGCGCTGCTGATCGCGTCGATCTCACCCTCCGCGCTCTTCCCGGTTTTTGTATACACGATCTCATCCGCCTGGATTCCCCGGAATTGAGCCTTCCATTCTTCCGTGTCCGCGTTCATGCCCAGTCCCGCGGTCTCGCTGATGGAGAGGAAAGAGATGCCCAGAATCGTCTTGTCGTTCCGGATTCCTACCGTCAGCTGGATATCTCCGCCATAACCTTCCGGCGTCGTCAGATTGAATACATGCCCCAGAACATTTCCGGAAGCATCACATGCTTCTGCCACTTCGTTGATCTCCACCGTGCTATATTCTGTGGAAGCCAGGTACACAGCGGCGCCTTCCAGATCTTCCAGTTCACGGAATGAATCCGCATCCGGAAAAACTTCCGCGTAAGCCTCCGTCTTTGCCAGCTCCTCCTGCCGTGCAATCGGTTCTTTTGTCAGTTCATATACAAATCCCAACAGTAATCCGGATACCACGGTGATCGCCGTCAGGATCAGGGTGTTTTTCAGTATCCTGTTCATGCCTTTTTCCCCCTTTTCATCCTTGCGATCCCAAAGGCCGCGGGAATCGTGACCCGTTCAATCAGAGGCACCAGAAGGTTGGAAAGAATAATCGCATAAGAAACTCCTTCCGCCGAAGCGCCGAAACAACGGAACACGCCGGTCAATAGGCCCAGGCAGACGCCGTATACGATCTGACCGGCCGGCGTGATCGGACTTGTCACATAATCGGTAGCCATAAACCAGGCTCCCAGCATCAGTCCTCCTCCGCATACCTGAGCCGCAAGATAAGACAGATCCAGTCCGTGACCTCCGAACAGCGCAATAAAAATCACGAATGTGAACAGATAGATGCCCGGAATCCTTATACTGATGACTTTTTTCCCAAGCAGGATCAAGGCTCCCAGCAGAATCGCGATCACAGACGTCTCACCGATGGTCCCGGCTGTGGTTCCCACGAACATGGATACAAGATCCACGCTTTCTCCGGCCCGCATGGCTGCCAGAGGCGTCGCGCCGGATACCGCGTCATATGCAAAATCCGTCATCCTGGCCGCAAAAGATATCAACAGAAAACATCTGGCTGCCAGGGCAGGATTCATAAAGTTCTGACCCAGTCCTCCAAACAGCTGTTTCACCACCACAATGGCGAAAACACCGCCCAGAACCGCCAGCCACCAGGGCGCGCTTACCGGCAGGTTCAGCGCCAGCAGAAGTCCCGTCACCGCCGCGCTGCCATCGGTGATCGTCACTGGTTTATGCATACCTTTTTCATATAAAAACTCCGCCGCCACACAGACAAGCACCGTAAGCACGATTAAAAACAATGCTTTCGGGCCAAAATGCCAGATTCCAAACAAAGAGGCGGGCAAAAGCGCGATAAGCACCCACCGCATCAGATCCGCGCTGCTCTCCTGTGCTCTCACATGCGGAGATGATGACACATTTCTCAAGTCGTTCATAGATTCTATTTTCCTCCCTGCTTCTTGCGTTCTGCCATGGCTATGCGCCTTGTATTGCGGATCATCTGCGCCAGCGGCCTTTTCGCCGGACAGACGTAGCTGCAGCATCCGCATTCCACACATTCCATACCGTGCCATTTTTCAAAAGACTCCAGATCTCCCTTCTCCGCGAACTGGGACAGTCTTGCGGGAACCAGGCCTTCTGAGCATGCTTTCACACACCGGCCGCAGTTGATGCACGCGGTCACCGGCGATGATTTTACGTCATCATGAAGAAAACAGGTGATCGCAGATGTGGTCTTTACTGTCGGTACATCCAGATCAAACATGGCAACTCCCATCATTGGTCCTCCGGCGATCACTTTTTCCGCGCCTTCTTTCAGGCCGCCTGCCGCTTCCAGAATCACATTCACGTTCGTTCCTATTTTACACTCAAAATTTCCCGGGCTTACGACTCCGTCGCCGGATACCGTCACCACCCTGGACAGCAGCGGTCTGCCCAGAACAACCGCGTCATAGATCGAACAGACCGTATCGCAGTTGTCCACGATACAACCCACATCCGCGGGAAGCATGGACGAATTCAGTTTTCTCCCCGTCGCCGCATAAATCAGCATTCTTTCGGCTCCCTGCGGGTATTTCTTCTTTAATACCTTCACCTGGATACGGGACTCATTCTCGCACGCTTTCCGGAGTATCTCTATAGCCTCCGGTTTATTGTCTTCGATGCAGAGATACCCGGCCGCCCGGTCAAAAATACTTAAGATAACCTGAAGCCCGCCGATGATTTTCTCCGGCCGTTCCATCATGAGGCGATAATCCGAAGTCAGATACGGCTCGCATTCCGCACAGTTTACCAGGATCGTATCGATCTTGTCCGGCTCTTTCGGAGACAACTTTACATGAGTAGGGAATCCGGCTCCTCCGAGGCCAACCACTCCGGCCTCCCGGATCAGCTGGATCATTTCGTCCCGGCTCATCTCGGCCAGAGGTTTTACCGGAAATGGCGCAGCCTCTTCGTACATCCCGTCATCCTCTACCACAATTGAATCGACCTTGTTTCCCGAAGGAGTCATATGAGACTCAATACTTTTAACAATTCCGGATACAGAAGCATACACGGGCGCAGATACGAATCCCCCCGCCTCCGCGATTTTCTGTCCTGCCAGCACCCGGTCGCCTTTCTTCACCACCGGGAGCGCCGGAGCGCCGATATGCTGAGAAAGAGGATAGATCAGATCGCCTTTCGGCGGACAGGGCGTGATAGGCCTGTCTTTGGACAGTTCTTTTCCATCATATGGATGCACGCCGCCTTTAAATGTCAATAATGCCATAACAATTTTCCTTCCTGCTTGTGAAAAAATGGACGAACCCTTAACACCAACAGAAGGACATACAGATCAGCTCCGCATGTCCTCCTTGCACAATTCTTTTATTCAGTTATCCTGATTATTCTTCGGTTTCTTCTTCCTGATCGGATTCCGCTTCATTGTTCTCAAGCGCTTTCATACTCAGGCTGATCTTTCTGTCCTCGCCGTTAAAATCTACAACTTTCGCAGTGATCACCTGACCGATCTTCAGAACATCAGACGGCTTGTCTACATGTTCTTTGGAAATCTGAGATACATGGAGCAATGCGTCCACACCCGGCTCCAGTTCTACAAACGCACCGAAATCTGTCATACGCGCAACAATACCTTCTACTACGTTGCCAACCGCATACTTCTCATCCGCTGTAAGCCACGGATTGGAATCCTCAAACTTCATGCTGAGAGCAATCTTGGAATCCTTGATCTCCTTGATCAGGACTTTCACTTTATCTCCGACTTTAAACAATTTCTTAGGATGCTCTACGCGTCCCCAGGACATCTCGGAAATATGAAGCAGTCCGTCCGCTCCTCCCAGATCGATAAATGCGCCGAAGTCCGTCACATTCTTCACAGTTCCTTCTACCACATCACCTTCATGGATACGTGCGAACAACTCTTTCTGCATCTCTGCCTTCTTGGCAACCAGAAGCTGTCTGCGGTCTCCGATAATCCTTCTTCTCTTCGGATTAAACTCGGTGATGACGAACTCAATCTCCTGATCCGCATATTTTCCAAGATTCTTTTCATACGTATCGGATACCAGGCTGGCCGGAATGAAAATCCTCGTCTCATCTACAACTACGCTCAGTCCTCCATCCAGAACCTGAGACACCTTTGCTTTCAGTACTTCCTTGTTCTCAAAGGCTTCCTCCAGACGCTTGCTTCCTTTTTCCGCAGCCACTCTGCGGTAAGACAGCTGAACCTGTCCTTCTCCGTCATTCACTTTCAGAACTTTTACTTCCATGGTATCTCCCACATGAACCATCGCAGTAAGATCGGCATTCGGTACATTTGTGTACTCGCTTCTGGATACGATACCATCGGACTTATAACCTATATTTAAGATGATCTCATCTTCTTTGACATCAATGACCGTGCCCTCTACGATTTCTCCTGTTCTGATAGTTTTTAATGAATCTTCCAGCATTTGTTCAAAACTTAAATCTGCCACGTGTTTTTGAACCTCCTCAATTATTTTCTTTGGGGTGGAAGCCCCTGCTGTAATACCTACAAGCCCAGTAGATCGTAATACTTCTAAATTCAAATCGTGAACCGTCTGTATATAGAAAGTATCCGCACACTCTTTTTTACAAATCTCAAATAGCTTTTGTGTATTTGAACTGTGGCTGCCGCCAATTACAATCATGGCGTCTGCCTCTCCTGCAATCTGGCGGGCTTCTGTCTGACGCTCTTCCGTCGCATTGCATATTGTATTTACAACAAGTCTATCATACCTCTTTTTATCCAGAATTTCAACTAAATCTTGAAATTTCTTGTAGTTAAATGTCGTCTGGGAAACAATACACACCGGGGTTCCTTCTGAAATGCCGATAGTTTCCGCCTGCTGCGCATTTTCAATCACAGTTGCGGGACTGTGACACCATCCTTTGATTCCCTCCACTTCCGGATGTCTGTCATTTCCGATTATAATAATATGCCTTCCCGCCGCGCTTTCTTTTTCCACAATACGATGAATCTTCTTCACAAACGGGCAGGTGGCGTCCACGCATATCAGTCCTTTGTCCTGAATCAGATCATAGATCTCTTTTCCTACTCCATGAGACCGTATAATGACAGTGCCTTCGGCAAGCTGTTCAAGCTCTTCCCTGCTGTTTAAAACGTGTACTCCTTTTTCTTCCAGGTCACGGACTACCACTTCATTATGAATAATAGGGCCATACGTATAGATCGGTTTATATCCTGCATCCGCCTGTTCATATACCGTATCCACCGCTCTTTGTACTCCAAAACAAAAACCGGCGCTCTTTGCTGTCTTTACCTGCATAAAGCCAGTATCCTTTCTATAACTTCCTCTATAGTAAGATCCGAAGAATCGATGAGCACTGCGTCATCCGCCTGGCGGAGAGGTGCGTATTCTCTGTTGGAATCCCTTTCATCTCTCTCTCTGATATCTGCCTCTATCGCGGCCAGATCGCAGTTTTCGCCTTTTGCGGCAAGTTCGTCGTACCGGCGCCTGGCCCTGCACGCCGTAGTGGCGGTCAGATATACTTTCACATCGGCATCCGGCAGAACGCACGTACCGATATCTCTGCCGTCCATCACCACATTCTCTCTGGCGGCCAGATCCTGCTGCAGCTCCACCAGCTTTCTGCGGACATCCGGATTCACGGAAGAAGCGGACGCCATATTTCCTACTTCTTCTGTCCGCAGATACGCCGTGACATTTTCTCCGTTCAAAAACACCTGCTGCACACCGTTCTCGTAGGCAATATTGATCACAGCATCACGGCTGGCCTCACTGATCCTGTCCGCATCAGCCGAAGAAATGTGGAGACGAAGCAGATACAGAGCCATGGCACGGTACATGGCACCGGTGTCCACATAAATATAACCAAGTTTTTTTGCCACTGCCCTGGCCACAGTGCTCTTCCCGGCTCCCGCCGGGCCGTCGATCGCGATCTGATAACTCATACCTTTCACCTGTTCCTGTTTTCTTTTCGATACATTATATCCGAATTGCATTTTCTATGCAATCACATTTTAACGGCATTCGCCGCCGCATACGCCGTCGACCAGGCGATCTGAAGATTGAATCCGCCGGTCACCGCGTCCAGGTCCAGCACTTCCCCGATAAAAAAGAGTCCCGGCACTTTCTTTGACTCCATAGTAGAAGGATTGATCTCCCTGACGGACACGCCTCCTTTGGTAATGATCGCTTCATTATATCCCCGAAGGCCGGTGACTGTCATCTCCAGCCCCTTCATCAGACGCAGGAACCTGAATCTTTCTTCCTTCGTGATCTCATGGATCTTCTTATCCGCCGAGATCCCTGACAGTTTCTGCATCACCGGGACCAGCTTGGCGGGGAAGAAAGACGGAAGGACATTCTTGAACTGCCTGTTCCGGTTATTCTCAAACTCCCGCAGGATCCTTGCATCCAGCTGCTCTTCCGACAGCGCCGGTTTCAGATCCAGGGTCAGTTTCAGTTCCTTTTCTTTCAGTTTTCTCGCGCAGACGCTGCTGGCCGTAAGGATCAGGGGTCCGCTGACGCCGAAATGTGTAAAAAGCATCTCTCCAAAATCTTCATACAGAACTTTTCTTCCGTCTGCAATCTGAATGGATACATTCTTCAGAGACAGCCCCTGCAGCTCTTTTACAAATTCTTCCCGCACGTTGAAAGGTACCAATGAAGGGCATGGATACACAATCTTCATGCCAAAGTCTTCCGCGAAACGATATCCGTCTCCGGTGGATCCGGTGCTTGTATAAGAGACCCCGCCGGTCGCTACAAATACAGCGTCCGCCTCTTTTTTCGCCCCTTCGGAGAATTCAAGCACAAAGCTGCCGTCCGGCTCCTGGCGGAGTTTTTTTACTTCGCTGTGCAGGTGTATATGGACACCTGCCTTTTTCATGGAACGCCTTAGTGTATCAAGCACATCCGCGGACCGGTCGGAGACCGGGAATACCCGGCCGCCGCGTTCCACCTTCAATTCAAGTCCTTCCTTCTCAAAGAAATCCATGGCATCCTGATTGGTGAATCCGTAGAACGCGCTGTATAAAAACTTCGGATTGCTCTTGACGCTTTCCAGCAGATCTTCCATAGAACAGGCATTGGTCAGATTGCATCTGCCCTTCCCGGTAATATATAATTTTTTCCCTGTCTTTTCATTTTTTTCATATAGATGGACTTCCAGTCCCCGTCTTGCGGCAAAGACCGAAGCCAGCATTCCGGCGGCTCCGCCGCCCACGATCGCAAGTGTCGCCATCTGCTTTTTCCCTTCCCATAAAAAGGAGGGTGCCTTCAGGCTTTAAACAGCCTGCAAAGGCATCCTCCCGTTTTCACTTATATCGCTGTCTTTTCTCAGACAGGATAGGCTCCGTTCTTGGTATCTGCCACCGCGGCATCCACCCCTGTTTTCTGCGCGTCCCGATACTTGAAGAATTCTGTTGCAACCTGCGGGAACAGCGCGTAGGACAAAACATCCTCATCCTGCTCTTTATACTGCTCCATCTCGGACTCCAGTTTCGGGAGCTCATTTCCGATCAGATCCGCAGGACGACAGGTGATGACTTCCTCGTCGCCGATGCATTTTTTCTGCACTTCCGGATTGAAAGGCTTGACGGTCTTGCCATATTTGCCAAGCAGCACATCCTTGGTTTCTTTGGTAACCATCTTATAACGCTCGCCCGTAAGCACATTGAACACAGCCTGGGTGCCTACGATCTGAGAGGATGGCGTTACCAGCGGACACTGGCCTAAATCTTCCCGAACGCGGGGAACTTCTTCCAGCACATCATAGAATTTGTCTTCCGCATGCTGCTCTTTCAGCTGGGAAGTCAGGTTCGACAGCATGCCTCCCGGCACCTGATACAGAAGCGTCTTGATATTGACTCCCAGGTTCTTCGGATTCAGCAGACCGCTGTCCAGAGCTTCGTCACGAATCGGGCGGAAATAATCTGCAATCTCGGAGAGCAGCGTCTGATCGAAACCGGTATCATACGGAGTTCCTCTGAAGGTCTCTACCATAACCTCTGTTGCCGGCTGAGAAGTTCCAAGAGCGAACGGAGAGACAGCCGTATCAATCACGTCAACGCCCGCTTCTACTGCTTTCAGATAAGTCATGGAAGCCACGCCGGATGTATAATGGCTGTGGAGCTGAATCGGAATCTTCACAGTCTCTTTCAGCGCCTTGATCAGCTCTGTTGCCGTATACGGAAGCAGAAGACCTGCCATATCCTTGATACAGATAGAGTCCGCTCCCATTTCCTCAATCTCTTTTGCAATATTAGTCCAATACTCAAGCGTATACGCGTCGCCAATCGTGTAAGACAGCGCCACCTGCGCATGTCCTTTTTCCTTATTGGCTGCCTTTACCGCTGTCTGCAGGTTGCGCAGATCGTTCATACAGTCAAAAATACGGATAATATCGATGCCGTTGGCAATAGACTTCTGCACAAAATACTCTACCACATCGTCTCCATACGGACGGTATCCGAGAATATTCTGTCCGCGGAACAGCATCTGCAGCTTTGTATTTTTCACCTTATCACGGATCTTTCTCAGTCTGTCCCATGGATCTTCTTTTAAGAAGCGAAGACAGGAGTCAAAAGTGGCGCCTCCCCAGCACTCCAGAGAATAATATCCTACCCGATCCAGTTTATCCAGGATCGGCAGCATCTGCTCCGTCGTCATACGAGTGGCAATCAGGGACTGATGCGCGTCACGCAGGATGGTTTCTGTAATTTTAATCGGTTTTTTTGCGATTTCTGTCATGATCTTTTCCTCCTACTTATTTACATCACACCAAAGATAGCCATAAACGTACCGGCCGCCACTGCGGTACCGATCACCCCGGCCACGTTCGGACCCATTGCGTGCATCAGAAGGAAGTTTGTGGGATCTGCCTCTGATCCTACCTTCTGTGATACGCGGGCCGCCATAGGCACCGCAGACACGCCTGCCGAACCGATCAGCGGATTCACCTTGCCTCCGCTTACCTTGCAGAGCAGGCGTCCGAAAAGAACACCTGCAGCAGTTCCGAAAGCAAATGCGATCAGACCAAGAGCTACGATTTTAAGAGTATCCCAGTTCAGAAATGCCTCGGCACTGGTAGTCGCTCCTACGGATGTTCCCAGCAGAATAACCACTATGTACATCATGGCGTTGGACGCAGTCTCTGTAAGCTGGCGAACCACTCCGCTTTCACGGAACAGATTTCCAAGCATCAACATACCGACCAGCGGAGCCGTCGTCGGAAGGATCAGGCAGACAACTGCGGTAACAATAATCGGGAACAGAATTTTCTCCAGCTTAGATACCGGACGAAGCTGTTCCATCTTGATTTTGCGCTCCTCTTCCGTTGTCAGAAGCTTCATAATAGGCGGCTGAATGATCGGCACCAGTGCCATGTAAGAATACGCTGCCACCGCGATAGGCCCCAGAATCGCAGTCTGTTCCAGCTTCCCGGCCAGGAATATGGATGTGGGGCCGTCCGCGCCTCCGATAATGGAGATCGCCGCTGCCGCGCGGTCAGAGAATCCCATCGCCATAGCTCCCAGGTACGCCGCAAAGATACCGAACTGCGCGGCCGCGCCCAGCAGAAAACTCTTGGGATTGGCAATCAGCGGGCCGAAGTCTGTCATTGCACCTACTCCCATAAAGATCAGGGACGGCAGAATGGACCATTCGTCCAGTTTATAGAAATACCAGAGCATACCGCCTGTGCCGTTTGCCGTTTCTTCGGCAGCCTGCATAATATCCGGATAGATATTGACCAGCAGCATACCAAAAGAAATAGGCACCAGCAGCAGGGGTTCATACCCTTTGGCGATAGCCAGATAAAGGAAGATACATGCAACAATGATCATGATGAAGTTTCCAAAGGTCAGGTTGAAAAATGCGGTCTGCTGCACGAGGTTCCCTAAAGTATCAGCAATATAACTCATGTCGTAACCTCCAATGATTTATTCATGCGCTTCATCCAGTCAGTTCATGGTTGCCAGCACGTCTCCGGATTCCACAGCATCTCCGACCGCCACGTTGATGCTGGCGATCGTCCCGTCTTCCTGAGCCACCACGTCAACCTCCATCTTCATAGCTTCCAGAACGATGACCGCCTCTCCCCTCTTCACGGCCTGTCCCACCGATACCGGTACTTTGAATACTTTCCCGGGAACCTGGGCGGTCACTTCTTTGGATCCGGCAGTGCCTGCCGGTGCAGGAGCGGGTTTTTCCGGTGCGGGAGCCGCTTTTGCAGGAGCCGGTGCCGGCTTCGGCGCAGGCTTCGGGGCTGCCGGTGCAGGAGCCCTTCCGGAAACATTCTCTTCTACAGTCACATCATATACAGTTCCATTTACAGTAATGGTATAATTTTTCATTTTTATATCCTCCTATATCTCAAGCTCTGTTCCAGGAGGTTCTGTCCGCCCTCCGGATGGAACGTACTACAAATCCGTCTGCGGAAGTTCCTTCATATGCGCAGATGGCCGCTGTAATGGCTGCCACCAGCTCTGTATCATCCGCAAGTTCTTCTTCCGGTTCCTGCACTGCCGCCGCAGATGCCGGTTCCAGAGCTGCCGGAGCCGCAGGTTCTGCGTCCCCGCTCTTTTTCTTCCTGCCGAATTTCTTCTGAATCGCCGGGATAAATTTAAAACAGTAGATTACCAGGCTGATGAAGATCAGTACCAGGAACACGGTTCCCATACCTATGATGGTATTCATGACCGCTTTATACAGGATCTCTCCCATAGTATAATGGGGACTGACATCCACCGACTGTACAATGCTGTCCGCATCAAATACAAGGCTGATGTCCGCGGTGCGGTGTTCATACTGTACCTCCACGTCCAGCGTAATCTCGTCACCGCTGACCACCGGCGTACTGTATTCGACCGTATCCACATAAGCGCCCAGATCTTCGGCAACTCCTGCATAGGCGCTGAAACCGGTAGTGAACGCGTCTGCTTCAAAAGGAAGTCCATTGGCGTCAATCAGCGCCTGCGCGTCATCAGCATCCAGCTCCGAAATAGAAGCAATCTCTGATTCGGACATTCCTGCCCAGTTGGCAATCAGGAAGTCCGCTACAGAATCCAGATACGCTTCATTGTATGTAACGGCATTCTGAGAAGCGTTCTGTCCGCACGCGGTCACTCCTGCTACCGTCATTGCCAGGACAAGGACGGTGAATATTTTTGTTTTATAATGTTTCATCCTCTTCACCCCGCTTTAAACCGTTCCGTGCTTTTTCGCCGGCCGGTCCTCTCTCTTGGTGAACAGCATCTCAAACGCGCCGATAACATATTTTCTGGTATCCTGCGCTTCGATCACCGTATCCACATAACCTCTTCTCGCGGCGGATTCCACATGGTTCTGAAGCCCCGCGTATTCTTCTGCCTTTTCTTTCAGCAAATCCGCACCCGCATCCGGATACATAATCTTTGCCGCCATGCCTGCGTCCATCATGCCGATCTGCGCGTCAGGCCATGCATAGACATAATCCGCACCCAGGCCTTTGCTGTTCATAACCACGCAGGCGCTTCCATAAGCCTTGCCGGTCACCACATTTACCTTCGGCACACTGGCGTCCGCAAAAGCGTAGGCAAGCCCCGCCACAGCTTTTGCCAACCGTTTTTCAGAACATTTCGCCGCCTTAAAACCGGTCACGTTGGTCAGCGTCAGGATCGGAATATTGAACGCGTCACAGAACTTCACGAATTTCGCCGCTTTCTCGCAGCCTCTCGCAGACAGCTCCGGTCCGAATTCCTGTACCAGAGAACCGTTCTCATCATAAAGTGCGGCGCGGTTCGCCACCGCTCCCACCGTATTGCCGTTTAATTTAATAAATCCGGTCACCATGTCTTTTCCATATGTCGATTTTGTCTCAAAGAAAATTCCGGAATCGGAGATCATGGGAAGTGCGACTGCCGGATCCGCTGCGGCGTCCTTCAGATCTGCGCAGACACGGTTCAGGTCATCGTCACAGTCCATATAAGAAAGATCGTCTTCATTGTTAGCCGGAATCAGCGAAACGAGTTCCCGGATCCTGGCGATCAGTTCTGTTTCGCCGCCGGTCACATCTACAATTCCCGCCTCTTCACTCTGGAACGCTGCTGAAGCTGTATCGCATTTGGACGCATCGTTGTCTTTCAGCGCATTGGGCGCATTCACAAACAATTTCGCTTTGCCGCTCTCCATAAAAGTAAAATCCGACAGTGCCGACGCGACAGCCATACCGCCTCCGCAGCTGCCAAATATCGCTGTGATCTGGGGAATAACGCCGGAGGCCATCACCTGTTTCAGATACAAATCGCCGAACGCGTTGAGCGCGTCTGTGGCTTCCTGCAGCCTTAAACCGGCACAGTCCACCAGCCCGATAACCGGAGCACCCATCTTCATTGCCATGTCGTAAATCCGGATGATCTTCTTCGCATGCATCTCACCCATGGATCCGCCTAAAACGGACGCATCCTGGCTGTATACATACACAAGGCCGCCGTTAATCACGCCATATCCGGTAATAACGCCATCCGACGGCGTATCCGTGTTGTTCATGTTGAAATCTGTGGCCCGCGCTGTAACTGCCGCACCGATCTCAACAAAACTGTTCTCGTCAAGCAGCGCCTGAATTCTGCCGCCTGCCAAGCTTTGTGCTGTACTGCTCATTTTTAGCCCTCCATATATTAATTTATAGCAAAACCTTATTTTATCGTCTAATATTGTAGCAATTTGTACAAGTTTTTTCAAGGCAATTTTGTATGATTACTCATTTTGACCATTTATTGAGACATTTATATTTTAAATCCATTTTTGCAATATCCGGTTCAGGCACCACCAATAGTCAATTTTTTGAACTGTTTCCGCCGCGTATACAGGAAAAATGTCTACAATCTCATTATTCAGATAGTAGGCGACCGTTCCTACGATCTCCCCTGCTTCCACCGGCGCCTGCAGTTCGGACGGACGGTCTGTTTCTATTCGAAACAGATCGTCTTCTTTCAGGAGCATCTGTACCGTACCGATGTCTGCCCTGAGTTCCACTGATTCTTTACGTCCGTCCTGTACTGCCGCCGGTTCCATACGGATCATTTCCTCCCCGATTGTCTCATGATGATAAGTGTCAAGACCATAATTCATCAATGTCTGTGTATCCGACCATTTCCAGGTGCGGTTACCCGGCCATCCGCAGGCGAGCAGCGCTACGATCAGCCGTTTCCCCTCCCGTTCCAGCGCTCCGACATAACAATACCCTGCATCGTTGGTAAAACCGGTCTTTCCCGTCAGCGCCCCTTCCATCATATTCAGAAACGCATTTTTGTTATTTACCGTAAAGCTTCTGGTCCCGTCCAGATCTGTAAAATTCCAGGAAGGTTCCCGGGTAATAGAAAGGAAAGTATCATTTTGCATACAGAATCGCATGATTCTGGCCAGATCTTCCGCCGTGGTGGAATGAACTCCATGTTCGTCCTCCGCGTCCAGACCGTTGGGCGTGATGAAATAAGTATGATAACATCCCAGATCCCTGGCCTTTTGATTCATCATGGACGCAAATCCTTCCACACTGCCTCCCACATGCTCCGCGATTGCCGCCGCGGCGTCATTGTGAGATTCCAGCATCATAGAATAACACAGATCTTTCAGCCGGTACCGTTCCCCTTCCCGGATGTTAAGCTGCACATCGGGCATGGAAGCCGCGTAAGACGATACGGTTACCGTTCCTTCCAGATCCGCATTTTCCAGCGTCACCAGCAGCGTCATGATCTTGGTGGTACTGGCCATGGGAAGGACTTCCTCCCCGTTTTTTTCATACAAAATACGCCCGGTATCAGCATCCATTAACACTGCCGACCGGGCATACAGATTTTCCGGCTCTTCCTGGGCGCGCACACTTATATCCGGCGCCAGCAAAGCCAGAAAAACACTTGTATATATTATTAAACGTTTCTTCATGGAACACCTGCACCTGTACTCTCTCTTTCATAATGTATGGCAGGAATTCCTGGTTCATGCTAAAGATTCAGTTTAAGCTGAACTTCTTCTTCTGCTTCGTTTTTCATTTCCTCCGCTACTTCAGGCTGAACAGATGGCAGATCCTCTGTGGAGCGGACCCCGAAGTTACGAAGAAATTCCTCCGTGGTTCCAAACAGAATCGGTCTTCCCGGCGCGTCCATACGGCCGGCTTCCTGTACCAGTCCGTACTCCACCAGACGATTCAGCGCATGATCGGAATTTACGCCGCGGATCTTCTCAATCTCCTGACGTGTAACCGGCTGTCTGTATGCCACCACGGAAAGCACCTCCAGCTGAACATCTGTCAAAGAGTATTTCTTCGGCTGTTTCGCCACACGGATCAGCGCGTCATAATACTCTTTCCTTGTACAGAGCTGAAAAGAATCTTCCAGTTCTATAATCTCCATCCCGCCTGCTCTGCTGTTGTACCGGTCCATCATCTGATGTACCAGCCGTCTTGTAGTATCTGTATCATGTCCTATAGCGGCAGCGATTTTGTCCACTTCTACCGCGTCTCCCATGGCAAAAAGCACTGCTTCCACGGCAGCCTCCAGTTTTTCCAGTTCCAAATCTGTGTCCTCGTTTCTCCGTAATTCTCCGCTCATGAAACCCTCCGGATGCGGATATCCCCGAACGGATGATCCTGTACAGCCTGAATCTCTCCTGTTTTCATCAGTTCCAGCACTGCCAGAAAAGTAACAATCACCTGAATACGTCCTTTCTGACGTTCCAGAAGCCCGGAAAAGCAGAAAGACTCATGCCCGGCCACATATTCGCGGATCTCTATAATCTTTTCATCCAGACTGATCTCTTCCTGTTCAATCCTTCCGAACCGGCTCCGGATCGGGTCAATCTTTTCATTCTGTCTGCGTATGACATTCTGAAATATCTGGTTTAAGCGGCTTAAGGTCAGATCGCCCACCAGTTCCTCTATATCCAGAGGCTGTTCATAGGCTGCGACCTCATCAGGGATCGCCGGCCCTCGGTAGAAAGCCCTTTCCGCCACAACCATACGGTCCTTCAGTTCTGCCGCCATATATTTATACATTTTGTATTCCAGCAATTTACGAACCAGTTCTTCTCTGGGATCCACTTCCTCCCCTTCCTCGTCCACTTCCACGGGAAGGAGCATCCTGGCCTTGATCTCCAGCAGCGTGGCCGCCATGACCAGAAATTCGCTCATGGTGTTCAGGTCCCGGTTCTCCATATTCTTAATATACTCCATATACTGGTCCGTGATCTCAACGATGGGGATATCAAAAATATTGAATTTGTTGATGTCAATCAGATGTAAAAGCAGATCCAGCGGTCCTTCAAAATTATCCAGCTTTACCGATAACGCCATCTCAGCCTGTCCCCTTTACCACAATACAGATCAGCTGGGGAGGATTCAGGAACCGAATCGGTACCGTGTGTTCTCCCAGCCCCGCGCTGACCACCATATATTTTCCGTTTTCTTCAAAAAATCCTCGGTCGTACTTGGGAAACAGCTTTGCCTGCGGGGTGATCAGACCGCCGATTCCCGGCAGACGGATAATCCCGCCATGCAAATGACCGGAAAGCGTCAGATCTGCCCCCCAATGAGCATATGTTTCGAAATATACCGGATTGTGCGCCAATAAAATATGAAAATCCCCATCATGGATTCCTCCAAACTTCTGACGCAGGTCTCTGGTATCATAAGGAAGCATGCAAAGTTTCCGGTAATATTTCAGCGGCATCTCATAGCCATGTATCTGCAGCCTCGCCGTGCCGATCTTTACCGTTTCCGTCTCATTCTCCAATATCTTTATGCCATAACTGCGAAGCTGTCTGGCATACTGTTGATACTGCCGCCCATAAATTGCGAGCTGCTGGCGCATTCTGGACTCATGATTGCCGTTGCTGCAGTAAACAGGGACATCTCTTTTCCCCAGTTCCCGAAAAAGCAGGATCGCGTTCTCCATCCTTGACTGTTCTTTACCGATCAGCATATCTCCCGCACAGAGTATCAGGTCCCCGTTCAGCCGATCTATAGCATCCAGAAGGATCTTCTGCTTTTCCCCCCACAGCCGGTCATGCAGATCCGAGAGCATTACCAGCCGAAGAGCTTTTTCTTCTTTTTTAATCTTCTTTGTCTGTATCTCGTAAGTTTTAATCTCCATATCAGGTATCACACCATTACAGTAAAAATGTTCGGAATGTCTTATGAAAATAATCTTTATATCCAGCTTTTTCGACAGTGCCCGCCGCCAGAATCTCCGTGGTGCCGATCACCTCGCCGTCCAGCGAATAAACTGCTTTGCCTACTACGCGTCCCTCTTCCACCGGAGCTTCCATACTCTCCGGAAGTTCCAGTGTTTTTTCGACCTGGGCAAGGTTGCGTCCGTCAGTTGATACATAAGAAAAATCTCCCGCATATCTCAGCGGAACTTCTTCCTCGACGCCTCCTTCCACCGGCAGATTCTGAAGCGTCTCCCGGTCTTCGTCACGGTAGAGACTGCAGCAGGCAAATCCGCTGTTCAACAGCGTAACCGCATCCTGAAACCGGCTTTTACTGTCTGCTCCTCCCATGATCACCGCCACCAGTTCAATATCGTCCTTTTTCGCGCTGGCGGAAATGCAGAATCCCGCAACGCTGGTATATCCCGTTTTAAGTCCCGTAGAATATTCGTACTGGCGGATCAATTTGTTTGTATTGGTCAGTCCGAACTCAAAACTTCCTCTCGCCGTAGTATGAACAATATTTTCCATCCATATGGTACAGTATTCATGAATCTGAGGATGATTGAGCAAAAGTTCCCGCGACATCAAAGCCACATCCCTGGCTGTAGTCAGATGTGTGTCCTCATCCAGGCCGCAGCTGTTCGCGAAATGCGTATTTGACATTCCCAGCTCTTCCGCACGGCTGTTCATCTGCTGGACAAAATCACCCTCGCTTCCGCTGACATATTCTGCCATCGCGACGCAGGCGTCATTGGCGCTGGCAACCGCAATACATTTCAGCAGTGTCTCTACTGTCTGCTGTTCATGAGGTTCCAGATACACCTGGGATCCTCCCATCGACGCCGCGTGCTCCGATACCGTCACCACATCGTCCAGACCGATCCTGCCTTCCTCGACCGCTTCCAGGATCAGCAGCATGGTCATGATCTTGGTCACACTGGCCGGGTGAACCTTTTCGTCCGCCGCCTTTTCCATCAGTACAGTTCCCGTAGATACCTCCATAAGAAGGGCATGGGGCGCGGCCACCTCCGCTGCCACCTGATTTTCTTCCGCATATACAGATACGGGCCGGAACAAAAGCGTCAGCATCAGTATACAGGCACCTATCTTTTTCAGAATATCACCTCGGAATCCCTTTGCTATATGTGTAGCATGGAAACCGAAAAATATGCCTTGTTTTTACCAGAGGTTCAAAAGCAGGGCGACAATGATGCCCAAAACACAGCCCACAATCACCTGAAGCGGCGTATGTCCCACAAATTCTTTCAGGCTTGCTTCCCAGAACGCATAGTTTTTATCATTTTTCTTAAAAGCCTCCGTAAAACCCTCTACCCGGAAAAACTCTATCATTTCATTCAGAACTTTCCCCTGTTTTCCGGTCTCCATGCGTACGCCCATGGCGTCATGCATGACAATAATCGCCATCATGCAGGTGATGGCAAATTCAAACGTATCCAGCCCGTAGCGCATCCCTGCCGCTGTCGCCATGGCGCTGACCGTCGCGGAATGTCCGCTGGGCATACCTCCGTCTCCGAACATGCGCTCCCACCGGATCTCTTTGTGTACCAGCCCGTAGATTATGGTTTTCAGCACCTGAGCCACTGCCCAGGCACATGCTCCGCAGATCAGTATATGATTTCTCAGCAGCGCTCCTATCGCTTCGTACATATCTTTTTGCTCCTGTAAACTGAGTAAAAATGCCTTGACTTTACAGTCAAGGCATTACTGCACAATTCTAGTTATATTTACGCTTTCTTGCAGCTTCGGATTTTTTCTTGCGCTTTACGCTTGGCTTCTCATAATGCTCTCTCTTGCGGATCTCCTGCTGAATTCCCGCTTTCGCGCAGTTTCTTTTGAAACGACGTAATGCGCTGTCCAAAGTCTCGTTCTCTTTAACGATTACATTTGACATACTATCACACCTAACCTCCCTCCAGTTGTGTATTGTGCCAAATACAACTGTCTGGGTATTTTATCGCACTGCATTTATTATATGGGGCACATCTCGTTTTGTCAACAGATTTTTCAATTTTATTTCATCTGGTCTTCCAGGACTTCTGTTACTTTAGCGAGCGCCTCATCGATGCCGGCAGGATTCTTGCCTCCGGCCTGCGCCATGTTCGGACGTCCGCCTCCTCCTCCGCCTACGCATACGGCGATGGCTTTGATCAGATTTCCTGCATGAGCTCCTGCTTTCATCGCTCCGTCCGTCGCTGTAGCCATCAGACTGACTTTGCCGTCCGCCGCCGACGCCAGGACAACCACGCCTTCTCCCAGCTTCTCTTTGAGCTGGTCTCCGAGATCCCGAAGGCCGTTCATATCCACGCCGTCCACGCGGGCAGCCAGAACCTTCACGCCTTTTACTTCTTTTATCTGATCCATCACATCGCCCAGAGCGTCCTTCGCAGCCTTGCTCTTCAGAGACTCATTCTCGCTCTGCAGAGCTTTTACCTCGGCCAGCAGATGTCCGATCTTCTCCGGTACAGACGCCGGGGACGCTTTCAGAAGCTTCGCCGCCTCCGCGAGCACTGCTTCCTGCTCTCTGTAATACGCGAACACGCCCTCGCCGGTCAGCGCTTCGATACGGCGCACACCGGCCGCGATACCGGATTCCGAAACAATCTTGAACGCCGTGATCACGCCGGTATTCGCCACATGGGTGCCGCCGCAGAGCTCCCTGGAGAAATCTCCCATGGATACCACGCGCACATTCTCGGAATATTTTTCATCGAAAAGAGCCATGGCCCCGTTCTTCTTCGCTTCCTCCAGGCTCATCACCTGTGTCGTCACCGGAAGAGCCGCACTGATCTCTTTATTGACCAGTGCCTCTGCCTGAGCGATCTCTTCCGCTGTCATAGGCTGGAAATGAGCGAAATCAAAACGCAGGCGGTCCGGAGTCACCAGAGATCCTTTCTGCTCCACATGGTTGCCCAGCACCGTCTTCAGGGCTTTCTGCAGCAGATGGGTAGCGCTGTGGTTCTTACAGGTGGCGGAACGCTCTGCTTCGTCCACATGCAGCGTTACCTGATCGCCCACACGGATCATGCCTTTGGTCATACGTCCTACATGACCTACTTTTCCGCCCAGCAGTTTGATGGTATCTTCTACCACAAACTCCGCGCCGTCCACGGTGATCACGCCTTTATCTCCTACCTGGCCGCCCATGGTGGCGTAGAACGGAGTCTCTTTTACAAAGACCGTGCCTGCCTGTCCGTCGGTCAGCGCCTCTACAATCTCATTCTCCGTCGTCAGCACGGTCACTTCAGATCTGTATTCCAGGTGATCGTATCCTACAAATTCTGTGGTTACAGACGGATCGATCTCATCATATACGGTAGCGTCCGCTCCCATATAGTTGGTCACTTCGCGCGCCTCTCTGGCCTTCACCCTCTGCTCTTCCATACAGGCGCGGAAGCCTTCTTCATCCACTCCGTAATCCTTCTCTTCCAGGATCTCTTTCGTCAGATCCAGCGGGAATCCATAGGTGTCGTACAGGCGGAACGCGTCTGCTCCGGACAGCGTCTTCTCCCCTGTCTCCTGCATCTTCTTTTCCAGGTCTGCCAGAATGCTTAAGCCCTGGTCGATGGTCTTGTTGAATTTATCTTCTTCCTGAGAAAGGACTTTAAAGATAAACTCCCTTCTCTCTTCCAGTTCCGGATAACCGTCTTCGGAACCCTCGATCACGGTCTCGCTCAGACGGGACAGGAACTTTCCGTCGATCCCCAGCAGACGTCCGTGACGGGCCGCACGGCGGATCAGACGGCGGAGCACATAGCCGCGTCCTTCATTGGTGGGCATGATTCCGTCAGAGATCATGAAAGTGGCAGAACGGATATGGTCCGTGATCAGACGGATAGACACGTCCTTATTCTCATCTTCATGATACGCGCAGCGGGCGAACTCGCAGACCTTGTCACGCAGCGCGCGCACAGTATCCACATCAAAGATAGAATCCACGTCCTGAACTACGGACGCCAGACGCTCCAGTCCCATACCGGTATCGATATTTTTCTGTTTCAGCTCGGTATAATGGTTGTTTCCGTCATTTTCAAACTGGGTAAACACATTGTTCCAGATCTCCATATAGCGGTCGCAGTCGCATCCTACTGTGCATCCCGGTTTTCCGCAGCCGTATTTCTCTCCGCGGTCATAGTAGATCTCAGAACAGGGGCCGCAGGGACCTGCGCCGTGCTCCCAGAAGTTGTCCTCTTTGCCGAAACGATAGATCCTGTCCGCCGGGATCCCGATCTCTTTATTCCAGATATCAAAGGCTTCGTCGTCGTCCAGATATACGGATGGATAAAGACGGTCCGGATCCAGTCCCACCACTTCTGTCAGAAATTCCCAGGACCAGTGGATCGCCTCTCTCTTAAAATAATCGCCAAAAGAGAAGTTTCCAAGCATCTCGAAAAAGGTGCCGTGGCGGGCAGTCTTTCCCACATTCTCAATGTCTCCGGTACGGATACATTTCTGGCACGTCGTCACCCTTCTTCTGGGCGGGATCTCCGCGCCTGTAAAGTATGGCTTCAGGGGAGCCATACCTGAATTGATCAGCAGCAAGCTCTTGTCGTTGTGTGGAACGAGCGAAAAACTCTTCATCTTCAGATGCCCTTTGCTCTCAAAAAAATCCAGGAACATCCTGCGCAGCTCATTTACGCCGTATTGCTTCACTTTTATTTCCTCCTATCGAAAACCGCGTCCGCGGCTGACATACTCACATGTTGATTATGATAGCACACGTTCGGGGCGACCGCAAGATGAAAATACGCCCGGGACGCTTTCAGGGCGCTTTCAATCTTTCACAATCTTAATAAACTCTTCCATATCTCTTAATACTACTGTAAACACTTCCGATCCCATCCATGTTATGATGATTTTAATTCATACACAGCATGATTACGGGAGGGATTCCTATGAGCAATATATCAAAAATCTGCGGAATGATTTTCTTTAGTCTCACAGCTCTGTCCGGATGTTCTTTTGGAACGGTAAAGGCTCCCGAGGCGGTGCGGATCGAACCTCAGTACACAGAAGAAGAATTGGCCGCCATGCGCCGGGAGGAGGAACTGGTACCCATTCTTGACGAGGCCGCCGGACTGGCGAAAGGATATTATTATGATGAAGCGCTCGCCTGCCTGTCCCGTGTTCCGGACGAATTTTCAGAGGATCCGGAGGTTACAGAGGCAGCCACTTCCTATTCTGCCGCCAAAGACGCTTTTGTCCCCTATGAGCAGCCTGTGCGCCATATCTTCTTTCATTCTCTGATCGTGGATACGGATCTGGCGTTTGACGGAGACTACATGGAAAACGGGTATAATTACTGGATGACGACCGTGGATGAATTCCGGGCCATACTGGAAGAACTGTATGCCAATCAGTACATTCTGATCGACATTCATGACCTGAATGACGTGCAGACTGCAAAAGACGGTACTGTTGCTCTGGTCCCGTCCGCTCCCATGGTGCCGGAGGGAAAGATCCCCCTGGTACTGTCCGTAGACGACGTGAATTATTATGACTATATGAAAACCGACGGATTCGCCCGAAATCTGATGCTGGATGAAGAGGGAAACGTAAAGAATCTCTACATAGATGAAAACGGCCAGGAAACGGTCGGCGACTATGATGTGGTTCCGATCCTGGACGCGTTCGTGGAAGAGCATCCGGATTTTTCTCTGCGCGGAGCCAAAGGGCTGCTGGCGCTGACCGGTTATGAAGGAGCTCTGGGATACCGTACCAACGACCCGGAAAACCCGAATCTGGAACAGGATAAAGAGACCGTCCGCTCCGTCGCCGCTCGTCTAAAAGAGACCGGATGGCAGTTCGCCTGCCACGGCTACGGTCACAAGCACACGGCACAGATCTCTTATGACTCTCTGGCAGCCGATACTTCCCGGTGGAGAGAAGAAGTCGGCAGTCTGGTAGGCGATACGGATGTATACATCTATCCCTATGGAGAAGAGATCGAGTATCCCGGCGATAAGCTGACGCTTCTCCAATCCGAAGGCTTCCGCTACTTCTGCGGCGTATGGTCTACCCAGGCCTTCGTGTCCGTAAAAGACACCTATGTGCGTCAGACCCGCTGCAATCTGGACGGACTCACCATGAAAACCCGCCCGGAAGCAGTCGCTGATCTGATCGATGTCTCAAAAGTGCTGGATCCGGCGCGTCCGGAATTAAAGTGATGCCACATCGTCGATCAGGTCGTCTCCGTCTGCCGCCGAAGTGGCCAGTTTATCGCAGCGTTCATTCTGAGCATGGCCGTCATGGCCCTTGACCCAGATAAAAGTCACCTGATGCGGTTCCATTGCTTTCAGCAGACGTTTCCACAGATCAGGATTTTTCACCGGCTTTTTCTGGCTGTTGACCCAGTTCTTCTTCACCCAGGAGTCAATCCAGTGCTGATTGAAGGCGTCCACAAGATATTTGGAATCTGAATACAATTCCACCTGGCAGGGGCGCGTAAGCGCCTCCAGCCCGGCGATGGCCGCCATCAGTTCCATGCGGTTGTTCGTCGTTTTTTTATATCCCTGGGACAATTCCCGGATATGTTCTTCTCCTTTGCTGTCGGTACAGGACAGGATCGTCCCGTACCCTCCCGGTCCGTCGGGGTTGCCCCGCGCCGACCCGTCTGTATAAATCTTCACTAGCATAATATCCACTCCTGTCCCGTATATGCCACATCCTGGAAAGGCCCGAGCAGGCCTTTCATTTCATCCAGTTTTCTGACCTTCCGGCATACCGAATAGTCTCCCCAGCAGTGCATGGGAAATACTGCCTCTGCATGAGTATGCTCGAGGAAATACTTCATTCCCCAATAGTAAGCGTCTCCCAGCCGGGGATCCAGCGGTACAAATGCCGCATCCAGCTCTTCCCCCTCCAGCTTGTCCACTTCCCGCTTATAGTTGGCGGCCATATTGTTGTTCCATGCCTTGTCCTCGCCGTCCCAGTGCCACCAGTTCAAATCGCCCGCATGATAGATCTTCTTTCCATCTGCCCGGACCACATAGGCTACGCCCATGTCCGTAGAACGTAAGGTTCGCACCTTCAGAGCGCCGAACTCATACTCTTCTCTCGCTCTCACGCTGTGGATCCAGTCCTTCCGTTCCTCCGGCCGGAAACGGATATCCCTCGACAGGATATATTCCGCATCGGGAAATACCGCTTTTAATTCCAGGATTTTTCTCTGAAAATGATCCTGATGGGCATGGCTGTTCAGAAACCATACTTTTTTTCCATCCGGGATACGCGGCAGGTCTCCTTCCCCGTAATAATCGAAAATCAGGACATTTTCCTCCAGTTCCACGGCAAAACTGCTGTGAAAAATATATGTAACTTTCATCTTTGGCTCCTTTTGTTCCTGCGCGGATCTATAGCGGGTGATATTCCCGCAGATCCGCGCTCTCTATTAATATACCTTACGAAGGCTGTGAAGTCAAACATCCTGTACCAGCCGGCATCCGTCAGATGATGATGCACACCAGTCCGCCGTTGGAGTCGTTTACGATCTTTTTCATGGTATCCTGCAGCTTCTCCTGACTTTCCTCCCCGATCTGATACAGTTTGCTCCGGATACCGTCCTCCACCAGCTCTTCTACAGTTTTCCCGAAGATGTTGATTTTCCAAATCCCATCATCTTCCGCTCGGCCTTCCTGAATGTAACGGATCAGGTCTTTCGCCTGTTCCTCGCTGCCCACGATAGGCGCGATCTCCGTCTCGATATCAGCCCGGATCATGTGTACCGACGGTGAAAATGCCCGGAGTTTCACGCCGTATTTTCCTCCCTGATGGATCAGCACCGGGTCTTCTATGGTGATCTCATCCCGTTCCGGCAGTACCATGCCGTATCCTTTCTGGCGGACCGCGTCCATAGCCCGGATCACTTTTCCGTACTGCCGCTGCATGGCGGACAGCTCTTTCAATTGTCCGATCAGGTCGTATTCATCCCGCAGCTCCATACCGGTCAGTTCACTGAGCATCTGATAATACCCGGATTCCTCCATCGTAACTGTATAGATCACCACTCCACGGCTCAGCGCCACCTGTTCCAGCTTGATCTTACGGATGGCGGGCCCTTCGCAGTCGGTTCTCACATTTCCCACGTCCCGGAGTACGCGGAATTCTCCCATCATCTCTTTTCCCTTGCGGATCACTTCCTGCTTCGCGGGATGTTCCACGGGAAGCATTTCCACCCAGCTTGGCATATGGAATTCCACCTCTATCAGAGGAAATTCCAGCAGGATCTGCTCCAGGATCATGGAGATATCTTCTTTTTTCAGCTGTTCGCAGTTGACCGGAAGTACGGGCACCTGGTATTTTGCGAACTTTTCCTCTGCCGTCTTCCGGACGCTGTCGCTGAAGGGTCTCGTGGTATTAAGCAGGATCACGAACGGTTTCCCCAGCTTTTTCAGTTCTTCCACTGTCCGTTCTTCCGCCGGCTGATAGTTTGCCGCCGGGATATCTCCAAAACTGCCGTCGCAGGTGACGACGATCCCGATGGTGGAGTGATCATGGATCACTTTATGAGTCCCGATCTCTGCTGCCTTTGTAAAAGGGATCTCTTCCTGAAACCAGGGCGTCTTCACTTTCCGTTCCACCTCGTTCTCCAGATGCCCTGCCGCACCGTTCACCATATAGCCCACGCAGTCGATCAGGCGGATCTTCACAGGGATCTCTCCTCCCACCTTGATCTCAACCGCTTCCTTAGGAACAAATTTGGGTTCCGTGGTCATAATTGTCTTGCCGCCTGCCGACTGGGGAAGTTCGTCTGTGGCACGCTCCCTTTCGTGTATGTCTTCCATATTCGGAAGTACCAGAAGATCCATGAATCTTTTGATGAACGTGGATTTTCCGGTCCGCACAGGGCCGACCACTCCTATGTAGATCTCACCCCCTGTACGCTCTTTAATATCCTGATACAGGTAAAATTCTTTCTTGTCCTGAACTGATTCCATAAAAATACCCTCCCACATTTGTTCTAAATATATGGGAGGGATTCTTATTTTATGATGTCAGCCGGAAAATTTTATCATGCGTCCAGCATCTTCTCCATCTCTGCACGTACCTCGCGGATGAAATCCTGTGAGTTCAGCACCGTCACATCTTTCAGTTCCGTGATCAGCGCCAGATCCTTCGTCATCTTGCCGGATTCAATCGTGTGAATGGAAGCCTGCTCCAGCACGTCCGCAAAGTGTACCAGTTCCGGAAGCCGGTCCAGCTCTCCTCTCTTACGGAGCGCTCCGCTCCAGGCAAAGATCGTCGCCATAGAGTTCGTGGAAGTCTCTTCCCCTTTCAGGTGCTTGTAGTAATGTCTCTGAACTGTCCCGTGAGCCGCTTCATATTCATAATATCCGTGAGGCGACACCAGCACAGAGGTCATCATGGCAAGAGAGCCGAATGCCGTCGCCACCAGATCGCTCATCACGTCGCCGTCATAATTCTTGCAGGCCCAGATAAATCCGCCCTCAGATTTAATCACCCGCGCTACCGCGTCGTCAATCAGAGTGTAGAAATATGTAATGCCCGCTTCCTGGAATTTTTCTTTGTATTCTTTCTCATAAGTTTCCTGAAAAATGTCTTTGAAATGATGGTCATATTTCTTTGAAATAGTATCTTTTGTAGCAAACCACAGATCCTGCTTCGTATCCAGCGCGTACTGAAAGCAGCTCTTCGCAAAACTCTCGATGGAGTCGTCCAGATTGTGCACGCCCTGTACGATACCCGGACCCTTGAATTCATGGACAGTTACGGATTCCCGGTTCCCTTCTGTATCCGTATATACCATCTCCACCTTCCCCGGTCCCGGGACGGACATCTCAACGCCCTTATAAATATCTCCATAGGCATGACGTGCCAGAGTGATCGGCTTCTTCCAGGTCTTCACATAAGGCTCAATCCCTTTTACAATGATCGGAGCGCGGAACACGGTGCCGTCCAGGATAGCGCGGATCGTACCGTTGGGGCTCTTCCACATCTCCTTCAGCCCATATTCCTCCACTCTCGCCGCATTGGGAGTAATGGTGGCGCATTTCACCGCCACGCCGTATTTCTTGGTGGCTTCCGCAGAGTCTGCCGTCACCTGGTCGTTGGTGCGGTCGCGGTTCTTAAGTCCCAGATCATAGTACTCTGTCTTCAGATCCACAAACGGAAGCAGAAGCTCCTCTTTGATCATCTGCCAGAGAATCCTGGTCATCTCGTCGCCGTCCATTTCTACCAGAGGCGTCGTCATCTTGATCTTTTCCATCTGTCTGTTCTCCTTACTTTGCTATTTGGTCTGACTATAAAATATTGTCCAGTCCGTACATCTGGATACTTTCTATCGCCCGGCTGATGTGCTGCCTGGCAAGTTCCTCCGCCAGATCCGGGCGCTTGTCCCGGATGGCTTCAAAGATCGCTCTGTGTTCCTGGGTCGATTTGACCGACCGGTTCTGGAACGCGATCGTCGCTTTTCGTACCCGCTTTACATAATCGTGCAGATCCGAAAGCACATGCTGCAGAATACGGCTATTGGACGCTTCATACAATTGTTCGTGAAACAGATTGTCCAGCTCATGGAGTTTTTCATAATTATTCTTCTCGGTATGATATTCTGTCAGGCAAATAATCTCCTCCATGCTGTCCAGCTGCTCTTTTGTCACCTGCTCCGCTGCCCATCTGGCGCAGAGCCCTTCCAGCGTGGAGCGGATATTATAGATATCCTTTACATCTTTTGCTGTAATGGCATTTACATACGCTCCCCTGTTGGGAATAATCGTCACCAGTCCCTCCAGTTCCAGCTGGCGAAGGGCCTCCCGAACCGGAGTTCTGCTTACTCCCAGTTCCGTACCGATGGCTGTTTCCTTGAGTTCTGTATTCTGCTCATATTTTCCGCTCAGGATGTCTTCACGTATGCTCTCATATACTCTCCCCCTCAGAGAATACCTGTCCCGGTTCTCTTTGGGGTCGTGCATCTCATTCATGATTCTGATGTACCTCCCTGCTCCAGTGTAATGCCCAGCTTATCGCAGGCGTCCTGGATCACGGCAAGCAGCTCTTCGTCGGTCAGCACTGTTACTCTGCCGCTTTCATACTCATTATCCACCCATGCCTTCACCATATGAACCAGCTCTGTATTTTTGTCAATAGCCTGCTCTCCCTTCAGGTGGAACCAGGTATTGATCCAGTGCGCAATACCGGCAAGTCCGGAGGTATTGGACACCGCTACCACCGGAGGCCGTTTCAGGAACTTTTCCGTATCAAAAATATTATAGATTTCTTCATTTTTCAGAAGTCCGTCCGCATGGATACCTGCTCTTGTCACGTTAAAACTGCGTCCCACGAAAGGAGTTCTGGGCGGAATCCGATATCCGATCTCCTTTTCATAATATTCAGCCAGATCCGTAATCACTGTCGTATCCATGCCGTCCAGTGTGCCTCTGAGCTGGGCGTACTCAAATACCATGGCCTCCAGCGGAGTATTTCCTGTACGTTCTCCGATTCCGAACAAAGAGCAGTTTACACCGGAAGCACCGTAGAGCCATGCCGTGGTAGAATTGCTGACTGCCTTATAAAAATCATTGTGCCCGTGCCACTCGATCAGTTCGGATGGAAAACCTGCATGTACCTGGATTCCGTAGATAATACCAGGCACGGATCTGGGAATCACCGCTCCCGGATAGTTCACGCCGTATCCCATAGTATCGCAGCACCGTACCTTAATCGGTATCTGGTAAAAATCCATCAGTTTTCTAAGTTCCAGGCAGAACGGAATCACATATCCGTAAATATCCGCTCTGGTGATATCTTCCAGATGGCACCTGGGACTTACGCCGATCTCCAGACAGTCTCTGATAATGTCCAGGTAATGCTGCATGGCTTCACGGCGCGTCATCTTCATTTTATAAAATATATGATAATCGGAACAACTGACCAGAATACCTGTTTCTTTCAGGCCCAGATCCCTGACCAGCTTAAAATCCTCATGATTGGCACGGATCCAACTCGTAACCTCAGGAAACTTATATCCACGTTCCAGACACTTATACACCGCGTCTCTGTCCTTCTTGCTGTACAGAAAAAACTCTGACTGGCGCACGATCCCTCTCGGTCCGCCAAGTTTATGCAGATAATCAAAAATCGTTACGATCTGGTCTGTAGTGTAAGGCGTCCTGGACTGTTGTCCGTCCCTGAACGTAGTATCCGTGATCCAGATTTCATCCGGCATATGATGCGGCACAATACGGTCGTTGAATGCGATTTTCGGAACTTCCGTATAGGGAAACAGATTCCGGAACGTATTCGGATATTCCACATCCACCAGCGGATACATATGTTCTTCCAGTTGAAGCAGGTTGGTATGTCTGTCAAAATGAACGGCTCTGTTATGATCCATGGTCTTCTCTCCTTTGTATTCTTGTATACAATCTTAATGTAACCATTGTATCATGTTTCCTATGGTTGTCAATCGGTTTTTCCGCTGATTGCCTGAAAACCCCCATACAGATCCAGAATCCCATATCCCCAGATCCGGTTAGGATACTCAAATACAGACGGTCTGTCGGCCCCTCTCACCAGATATCTTTGAATTGTGACGCTGTCCATGGTAGGTACGTTTCCTCTGACAATCCCCCACTCCATCATCAGCGCACAGGCTCCGGCTCCCAGGGCAGCCGCAGCGCTGGTACCGGTCAGCATCGCCGCATTGCCGAGCCGATCCACTGCAGAGACTTCCTCGGCCGGCGCTGCCAGATCAGGTTTCTGACGCTCATACCTGTTAAGGCCTCTTCCTGAATCCAGCCAGATGCTGCCTGATTTCGCGTCATAACCCGCAAAAGTGATAATCCCCTCCGCATTAGCAGGCTCCGTTATTGTGGTATCCGGAGAAGACCGCAGAAAATAGGTCTCGTCAGTGATAAATCCCGTGACCGGAAGCCAGATATGAAAACTGCTGTCCAGAGCGCCCCGGGCGTACACCCGGATTCTCCAGATACCGGGAGTAGGATCCCGGAAAACCAGCAGCAGCCGCTCGTCTCCGGAAATCACTTCTGTCAGTTCGTATTGAATATCCAGAATTGTCTTCTCAAAAACAAACTCATATCTCTGACGCTCCAAAGGCCTCGCAAAGATCCTGGGAATCCGCTCTCCTGCCGGTGAGGTCACCTCCACCGAAAATAGTCCAGGTGTATTTCCCCAGAGATTCATCTGGAAACCCTTTTCTCCCTCCCCAACACGCAGTTCTACATCCAGATATCCGGTAGTTCCCGGAATTACTCCAAAAAAATGATGCCCCCGGTTCCCCTCATTTCCTGCCGCCACTGCAATCGCTCTGCCTGCCCTTCTGGCAAATTCATTCAAATACAATCCCAAAGGCGTGGCACCTGTATGTCCTCCCGAATTGCTCCCCAGCGCCAGGCAGATAACCAGAGGCATCCCCAGTTCCAACGCCAGCATATCCAGATACCGGACCGCCAGCATCATATCCGCTTCTTCATATGCAACCGCATCCAGAGGAATCTGCTGCAGGCGGCGAATCGAGGCTTTTGCAGGCTTCAGTTTTACAAACGCGATGGATGTTTCCGGAGCAGCGCCGATGAAGTTCAAATCTTCCAGCAAAGATCCTGCTGCAATGGATACGACTTTTGTTCCATGTCCATTATCATCCTCACCCGGCAGATTTTGCTCTCCTTCCTGAAGCATCCGATCAATCTCTTCTCCAGAATAAGCGGTCCCATAATGCATATCTCCCGGAGGCGTACCGCTCTGATCCGTCTGATCCCAAAGGCCGATGACCCGGGTGCTTCCGTCCGGATTCCGAAAAGCCGCATTCTCCAACGCGATTCCCGAATCCAGAAATCCAAGAAGAACCCCCCGCCCCCGAAGCTGCAGCGCCGGCTGATTTTGAATGGTAAGAATTCTGGTCTCCTCCAGACTTTCTGTGTCCATCTGAGTATGACAGTACGTGACTGCATAATCGCCAATCAGCATCCCCGACGGATTGCGGACCACTTCTTCCCGGTTCATATAGAATATCATCAGCCCGTCTGTCACATATTGCCCGCATATTCCAAGACGTTCCGCTTCTCTTAAAGCTGTCTGTGCGTCCACCTTCCAAATATAATCAATATAATCGTCGGACAGAATCTCTTCCCTGCATCCCATCTGTGAATCCTCCGGCTCATTCCATTCATCTTACCATATGAAAAAAGCGCTTCTGCTGACACACAGAAGCGCTTTGATACAGATTGTCTCCGCCCTTACTCCAGCTCGAACGCGCCGGTATAAAGCTGATAATATTTTCCTTTTTGAGCGATCAGCTCTTCGTGGCTTCCACGCTCGATGATCCGGCCTTGTTCCAGTACCATGATCACATCCGAGTTCTGCACTGTAGAAAGGCGATGCGCAATCACAAATACTGTACGTCCCTTCATAAGAGCGTCCATGCCTTTCTGTACGATCGCCTCAGTACGGGTATCGATGGAAGAGGTAGCCTCATCCATGATCATAACTGGAGGATCTGCCACCGCTGCTCTCGCGATCGCGATAAGCTGACGCTGCCCCTGTGACAGGTTGGATCCGTTTGCCGCGATCAGAGTGTCATATCCGTTGGGCAGTCTGGTGATAAAATCGTCGGCTCCCGCCAGTTTTGCCGCCTCAATGCACTCATCATCCGTGGCGTCCAGTTTGCCATAGCGGATATTGTCCATAACCGTTCCGCTGAAAAGCACCGTATCCTGCAGAATAATACCAAGAGAACGACGCAGGTCGGCTTTCTTGATCTTATTGATATTGATGCCGTCATAACGGATTTTTCCGTCTGCGATATCGTAAAAACGGTTGATCAGGTTGGTGATCGTTGTTTTGCCCGCGCCGGTAGCTCCTACAAACGCCACCTTCTGGCCCGGCTCCGCGTAAAGCGTAATATTATGCAGAACCGTCTTTTTGCCGTCATAGCTGAAGTCCACATCGTACATGCGCACATCTCCGGCCAGCTTTGTATAAGTAACCGTGCCCTCTGCCTTGTGCGGATGTTTCCATGCCCACATACCGGTACGTTCCTGGCACTCCACAATCTCGCCGTTCTCTTCTTTTGCGTTAACCAGCGTCACGTAGCCGTCATCTGCTTCCGGCTGCTCGTCAATCAGATTAAAGATACGCTGCGCGCCGGCCAGACCCATAACAACCGCGTTGACCTGATTGGACACCTGGCCGATATTTCCGCTGAACTGTCTGGTCATGTTAAGGAAAGGCACTGTAATACTGATACTAAGAGCCATCCCGGACAAACTCAGATTCGGCACATGAAAATACAGCAGGGCGCCTCCCACCAGAGCCACTATCACATAGAGGATATTTCCGATATTCGCCAGAATCGGCATCAGCGTGTTGGCGTACTTGTTTGCACGCTCCGCCACATGGAACAGTTCTTCATTAATGCGGTCGAAATCCTCTTTCGTCTGCTCTTCATGACAGAATACTTTTACGACTTTCTGGCCGTTCATGAGCTCTTCGACAAAACCTTCCGTCTTTCCCATCTGTTCCTGCTGGCGGATAAAATACCTCGCGGAACCGCCGCCGATTTTTTTCGTCACAAGCGTCATGAGTCCGATTCCGACAATCACTACCAGAAACAGCCAGACACTGTAATAAAGCATGATACACACTACTGTAGTTACAGAAACCAGAGAGATCAGAAGCTGCGGTATACTCTGAGAAATCAGCTGTCTCAGGGTATCAATATCGTTGGTATAATAGCTCATGATATCGCCGTGGTTATGCGTGTCAAAATATTTAATAGGCAGATCCTGCATGCCGTTGAACATCTTCTCACGCAATTTCATCAGAGATCCCTGCGTAATCACCGCCATAGTTCTGGTATAAGTAAATCCCGCGATCAAAGACAGCACATAAAAGAAAGCCAGCAATTTCACCAGCCCGAACACCTGTCCGGAAACAGATGCCCAATCCCTGGTCTGCCAGGTCTGCTCCACGATAGAAATAACATTCTGCTGGAATATTGCCGGCAGAGAGCTGATCAGTGCGTTAAGCAGAATACAGACAATAACCAGAGGCAGCATCACCGGATAAAACTCAAATAACAATTTTATCAGACGCACAGCAGTGCCTTTTCTCGTTGCAGTCGGTTTACTCATTCTGATCACCTGCCTTATTCTGCGAAGTATATACTTCGCGGTAAATACTGCTGGTCTTCAGCAGTTCTTCATGAGTTCCAATGTTCTGGATCGTGCCGCCATCCATGACGATAATCCGGTCCGCATCCTGTACGGAAGCAACCCTCTGCGCAATAATGATCTTTGTGGTCTCGGGAATATATTCCGCAAACGCCTTACGGATCAGCGCGTCGGTTTTGGTATCCACCGCGCTGGTGGAATCGTCCAGGATCAGGATCTTCGGTTTTTTCAAAAGGGCGCGGGCAATGCACAGACGCTGCTTCTGTCCGCCGGATACATTAGATCCTCCCTGTTCGATATAAGTATCGTATTTATCCGGGAAACGCTGGATAAACTCATCGGCCTGCGCCAAACGGCACGCTTCCTCGATCTCTTCATCTGTAGCGTTCTGGTTCCCCCAGCGCAGGTTTTCTTTGATGGTACCGGAAAACAATACATTTTTCTGAAGCACTACTGACACCTGATTCCTCAGGGATTCAAGATCGTACTGTCTCACATCAATACCGCCTACCTTCACACTTCCTTCCGTAACATCATACAGACGGGAAATCAGCTGGATCAGCGAGGATTTGGATGATCCGGTTCCTCCGATAATACCAATGGTTTCACCGGAACGAATATGCAGGTCGATATTGGCAAGCGCCATCTTTTTTGCCTGCTTAGAATACTTAAAATTCACATGATCAAAGTCAACAGAGCCGTCCGGCACTTCATACACCGGATCCGCCGGATTGTGCAGAGCAGTTTCCTCTGTCAACACCTCCACGATACGTCTCGCGGACTCCACAGCCATTGTCACCATAACAAACACCATGGAGAACATCATCAGACTTGAAAGAATCTGGAAATTGTAAACCAGCATGGCTGAAAACTGTCCCACATCAAGATCCATGCCGCCGCTGGAAATGATGGTATAAGACCCTGCCGTAAGCACGAAAATCATGACTGAATACAGGCAAAACTGCATCAGAGGATTATTGAACGCCAGAATCTTTTCGGCGCGTGTGAAATCATTGCAAACATCCTCTGCCGCACGCCCGAATTTTTCTTTTTCGTATTCTTCGCGCACATAGGATTTTACCACTCTCATGCCTTTTACATTTTCCTGTATTGATTCATTCAGGGCGTCGTATTTCTTAAATACCTTTTTAAACAACGGCATCGCATGGCTGATCACCATAAAAAGACCGAATCCAAGCACCGGAATCGTAAGAAGGAAGACCAGCGCCAGACGGCCGCCCATGTACAAAGCCATCACAAAAGAAAAAATGATCATCAGAGGACTCCGGAAAGCCAGACGGATCAGCATCATGTATGCCAGCTGCACATTTGTCACATCTGTGGTCATTCTGGTCACCAGAGACGAAGTGGAAAATTTATCAATGTTTTCAAAGGAATATGTCTGAATCCGGTAGAACATATCCTTTCTCAGGTTCTTGGCAAAACCGCAGGATGCCGTCGCGCAGTTAGCTCCGGCTCCGGCTCCGAACGCCAGGGAAAGTACTGCCAGCACTACCAGTATCAGGCCATATTGACCGATCACTCCCAGACCTGCCCCGGCCTTGATCTGGTTCACAAGCTGAGCCACCACGAACGGTATGATACATTCCATGACGACTTCCAGACCCACCAACACCGGAGCGAGGATCGAAGGACGTTTGTACTCCCGGATCGACTTCATCAGTATTCTTATCATCGTTCCCCATTTCTCCTTTCAAATATTTCTGTTTATCAGTATGAAACGAGAGAAAAGTTTCCTTTTCTCCCGTTTGTCTCAAACATATTTTATACAGAAAAAAAATGATTGTCAAGAAAGATTTTACTTGTTCTCCCAGGACTTCCCGATGACGTATCCTTCTTCTTTCAGCATGTCTCCCAGGGCATAAACCTTATCCTCTTTACAGTCCCCGTATATGGTCAGGCTGTCCAGGGTACTGTCTATAAACTGCATGTCTTCCGCCGTAAGTTCGATCTCTGCCGCGCGGATGTTTTCTTTGACAAACCGCATCTCATACATACCCGGTATCGGGACGAGCCTGTCGTATTTGTGCATCAGGTAAGCAAGGGCGATCTGGGAGTACGTAGCGTTCTTCTCAGACGCAAGCTTGTCGATCATGGTCAGGACCGGCTGATTTCTCTTCAGGTTCTCATCTGTAAACCAGGTAGAAGTACGGTGGATATCATCGTTCTTATACGTCATGCCCGGTTTGAACTGCCCGCTGAGAAATCCCGAAGCCAGAGGCATATACGGCGTGAATCCTATGCCGTGCTTTGCGCAGGCCTCCAGCGTGCCGTCCGTAAGCGGAGACCTTTCCATCATGGAAAATTCGTTCTGGATGACGCTGACCGGCGCGATCGCGTTGCCCCGTTCGATCTGATCGGCGTCCGCCCTGGACATGGCCCAGCTGCGGATCTTTCCTTTCTTAATAAAACTGGACATGGCCTCCGCGGTTTCCTCGATAGGGACGCCCTCCGGAATCCGGTGGCACATATAAATATCCACCACATCCGTATCCAGGCGTCTGAGAGAAGCGTCCAGACGCTTTTCGATCTGGTCGGCAAGAGAAGCGTCCGGATCGTTGAGCGGGTCTTTCTCCGGATTAAATTTGGTAAGGATTACCACCTCTGCGCGGATCGGTTTTAACGCTTCGCCCACCAGTATTTCATTGTGGCCGTTCCCATAGGCGTCCGCCGTATCGTAGAGCGTTACGCCCAGTTCATGCGCCGTACGCATCATTTTTATACATTCTTCCCGCGGGGCCGGATCGCCGTGGGCATGCGAAAACCCCATGCACCCCATCCCGATGGCGCCGACTTCGATTGTACCAAGCATTCTTTTTTTCATAACAGCCTCCATTCCGCCGTCTGACAGACGGCATCAGTCTCAACAAGGATAATCCATTGCAGCCTGGATCATAGCGTTGACGTTTTCAGGTTTTGCATTCATCGGGCTGTCGCAGCCGGAACTGATGATCAGCCCTGTTTTTGACCCGCAGTCATCGATCAGGCTGGTGACATAATCATAGACCTGGGTATCTGTCCCAAACGCGAGCATGTTGGAAGGAACGTCCCCCATCATGGCCATATGATCGCCCAGAATATTTCTTGCCCGCCGCATATCCGTGCTGCCGTCCAGCATCAGCAGGCAGCTTCTCGGAGGAAGCTCCAGAAGCGTCTCGATCTCGCTGTCCCAGCAGGAGTCAAAATGGAGTATCGGAAGGATGCCCCTTTCCAGAGTCGCCTCGATAAATTTACGGACATAAGGCCATACAAATTCCATCCACGTATCATGGCTCAACATGGCGGGAGCCCCTCTCCATCCGCCTATCCAGCAGCTGGAAGGCTTCGCGCCGGCCGCCGCCATGCTGTCCAGGGAACCGGTATAGGTCCGGTAAAGATAATCAAACGCAGAATCCATGGCTTTCTTCACCAGCTCAGGCTCATCCATGATATCCATAAAGAAATCCACCAGTCCTCTGGCCCCGGCGAACCCTTCGATCGGGCTTGCCGCGTCAGGGCCTTCCTTCATGATGGGGACTCCTGCCTCCCTGCGGATCCGTTCATAGGTCTTCGGGACAGAGTCAAGAAACGGCTTTATCTTTTCCGCATAATTTCCAAGATATTTTTTAAAATATTCCTCACGCCACGCGCCGTATCCCATTTTAATGATGCGTTCGTAGTCCTCCATCTGCATATTATTGTGTTCCACCACCTGCCAGAGTTCGTTGTCCGGCAGTTCCTCTCCCGGCGTCCTGATCTCGGACAGCCAGAGATTCGCGAGCACAGGCGGATATATCGTAGGTGAATGGATCGCGTCGATTGCGGGATGCTCGTTCAGAAAATGGATACACACATCCGTGGCCCTGTCAAAATCATGGACAAATTCATTGATCGATATGCCTTCCATGGCCGCCATACAGGCAGGGCCGCTGTAATGGAACGGGATCTTATCAACAGGTTTCATACTGACCGCGTTCATGGTTCTTTCCAGACGCTTCTCATAGGTCGTTTCAAATTTTGCCATAATAGCCCTCCTTTGATCGGTGCCGCCCAGGTCATGATATTAAAAATAACATCATAACCAGGCCTTTTCCCTCTTGGTTATGATGTCATCATAGAGCAAAACTGCAGCGATTCCTATGGCTGCATATGAAAAACGAAAGTTGTCAGAAAAATTCTTTTTGTCACAAAGTGACAAATCAGAGCAGCCAGTCCGACAGACACAGGTACTGGAGCTCCTGTTCGTCTTCAAAAGATATCCCTGTAAGCTCCTGGATCCTGGCAATCCGGTATTTTATGGTATTCCGGTGCACATACATCGCTTTTGCCGTATCCAGGATGCTGCATTTGTGATTCAGGAATACAGAAAGGCTTTCCCGCAGCAGCGTATGGTGCGTACGGTCATATTCTTCCAGGATCGCAAAAGCCGGATGCCGGAACTTCGCGGCGGAAAGCATCTGCGATATCTGTTCTTTAATATAAGGGAACGCGAACGCTTCGCACTTGTGGACTCCCGGCCTGTCCGCAGCCTGTCCCACCGTAAAGACCGTCTGCTCATAGCGTAGGGGAAGGCTGAAAAAATCTGTCGTGGGCATGGACATGGCCAGGAACAGGCTGTCCGATGGGATCTGCCGGTCGAGGAACTCGAGGATCTCCGCCTGGCGGGACTCGGGTATCAGAAGCAGGATATCATCCCGGTAAAAGATACACGGAACCTTTGTCTCATTTTTCAGCATGCGCAGCATGGATTTTGAAAAAATCAGATCCTTGCGGGATATGTGGCGAAGCAGAGCCAGACGCCATTGTCCGTCGCCGACGGATTTCTGCAGCTTTTCCGCCGCGGATTCGCCTTCCGCTCCGTGTTCCATCCGACAGTCCAGAAATTCCTGCATCAGCTTTTCCGTAGAACGGAGACGGACGTTCCGTTTAAAAAATTCTTCGGAAAAGATCAGGTATTTGCTGATCTCGCCTGCCAGCTGCATGTCCATCGTGAGAAGGTCTCTGTTGGCAATCAGTATATAGAATACCGCGACCGGTTCCTCATCCTGAAAAAGGTACATCATGATCAGAGGCGGCTGTCCCTGCTGGACATTCTGCACCAGCTGAGGGGTCCGGGAGAGTTCCCGGACCGGCGCGCCCTCGGGCGTGAACCACTGATTCGAAAATATGGCGGGATGCTCCTGGCCATTTTCCTGTTTGTATCTCCAGTACAGGTCGTCCTCCGGGACATCCAGAGAATTGAGCGCTACAATATTGCCCTCAAGATCCATGACGGTAACCGGATTGTACAAAACTTCATGGGACAGATCCAGGATCTTCTGCAGCGAAAGCCCGAAAGCCGACGCATGGGCCATCTCGTGTTCCCATGTGCCGTAGAAATCAAATGCGGCGAGCAGCCCGTTCAGCAGGTCCTCGAAATCTGCCTGGAAGAAAAGGATATAGTTCTCCCGGTGGACAATAATATACGCCTGGTCGTACCGTTTATCCGAGATATAATCAGACGCCTCCCCCAGGTACATAAAATCCGCATGCATCCGCGGCATATTCCCGGACAGAAAGCGAAGCCCCTGTATGGACAACGAATCGTTCTGTATGTGCGCTTTCTGCATATAATCCCTCAAATACCACTGGACCATAGACATACTTAATTTCATATTCAACCTCCATTTGGCAGATACAGACAAAGAAACCGCTCCCCGGCAGCCTCCGTTTGTACCGCAGAAACATAGACAGCAGACGGTATTGCGGCGATAATATTATTATAGGAAACGAGGAAGCGACCCGCAAGTTCTTTCTGATGTCAAAAAGGAGGATTGAGGTATATATGGTAAAATTGGATATCTACGGCGGCCTGCTTGGGGCAGGGAAGACGACCCTGATCAGGCAGATGCTTGCGTCCGCCTATGCCGGGCACAAGACGGCGGTGATCGAAAACGAGATCGGCAAAGTCAACCTGGACGCGGAACTGCTGAAGGACAGCTCTATCTGCGTGCGGGAGATCACATCGGGCTGTATCTGCTGTACGGTAAAGGGGAATTTTACAGAGGCGATCCGGCGTCTGGCAGAACAGGAGCATCCGGAATACATCATCGTAGAGCCGTCCGGCGTGGCCAGCCTGACAGACGTGGTATCCGCCTGCACGGACTCCGGCATGGCGGTCCTGAACCGGATCATCATGGTGGCAGATGCCAGGAAACAGCGTAAGCTTCTGAAAGTAATCGGGAAGTTTTATCTGAAACAGTTTTGCAGCGCGCAGACAGTCTATCTGAATTTTGCGGACCAGATATCCCCGGAAGAACTGGAAGAAGTGAAATCAGCGCTGTGGAAGATCAATCCGGGACTCCGTATGGCCGCCGTCCCTCTGGACGCAGTCGGTCCGGACACTTTCCCGGAAGGCCTGGCGCAGGATATGCTCCCCAGAAGAAGCGGCCTGGGAAAATTATACGGGACTGTCCGCATGCGCTCCGAAGGAGGACAGACTTTCTCTGTCTGGAACTATGAGTTCCGGCATGATCTCCGGAAAGAGACCCTGCAGCGCCTGATGGAACTATTCCGCCGCAGAGAATGCGAGAAGATCTGGCGCGTCAAAGGCTATCTGAAAATGGCGGACGGCGGCGTCCGGAAAATCGATATCGCATACGGCGACCAGTTCCAGGAAGAGCTGAAAAGCTTTGACGGAAGCAAAACTAACCAACTCGTAATCATAGGGGAAGAAATAGACCTGTCCTGGCTTCAGAGCCAGCTGGAAGCGCTGGATCAGGGCGTCTGAGCGCTTCCGATCCGGTCCGCTTTCCGGAACAGGAAAAACCCGATCAGGAATAAAATTGCCAGAAGTCCCACGCCCGTCCTGGAACTGCCGCTCACCTGCGACGCCACGCCTACCATCAGCGTCCCCATGAACGCGGCTCCTTTTCCAAAGATGTCGTAAAAGCCAAAATACTCCGCCGCCCTTTCCTGCGGAATGATGCGGGTGAAATACGACCGGGACAGCGCCTGAATGCCTCCCTGGAAGACCGCCACACAGACTGCCAGGAACCAGAATTCCCAGGTCTTGTCAAGCTGCAGGGCAAAGATTACAATACACAGATATCCCAGAATCGACACGGCGATCAGTTTCCCGCTCTCTATTTTCTTCGTCAGTTTCCCGAACAGGATCGAACAGGGAAACGCCACCACCTGGGTCAGAAGAAGCGCCAGCATCAGGCTGGTATCCGAGATCCCCATGTCCTTGCCATAGGAAGTGGCCAGATCGATGATCGTATAGACACCATCTATATAGAAGAAAAAGGCAAGTAAAAACCAGAGCACTTTGGGGTTCTGCCGGATCCCGCGCACGGTCCTGGCGAGGCTGACAAAGCTCCCGTCCTTATTATTGCTGCCTTCTCCGGAACGCTGCCGGTAAGTTTTCAGAAGCGGCAGGGTCATACAGCTCCACCACACAGCATTGAGCAAAAATGCCAGCATGGTGGCGCGCACGCTTCCAAGCCCCAGCGTATCCGCATTCAGGATCAGCAGGATGCTCGCCACAAACGGGATGCAGCTCCCGATATATCCCCAGGCATAACCGTGTGCGGACACCTGATCCATCCTGTCCTCCTCCGTCACATCTCCCAGCATGGAATCATAAAAGATCAGGCTGCCCTGGTATCCTGTCTTGGCAAGCACATAAATGCCCAGAAATGCAAGCCATCCTGCAGGCACTGCCAGAGCTGCGCATCCCAACGCTCCCACGAGCATGCATCCGGTAAAAATCTCCTTTTTCCGCCCTTTCCCGTCTGCCACGGTCCCCAGAAGCGGTCCCAGTATCATTACCAGCACAGTTACCAGAGAACTGGCATAACTGAAATACGCGGTGGAATTTCCTGCCGACACCCCGGCTCCTTCCGCAAGATTTTTAAAGTAGATGGGAATCACTGTGGAAGTCAGCATCACAAAAGCAGAATTTCCCACATCGTACAGTATCCAGTTTCGTTCCAGTCCCGTCAGCTTTTTCATATGGTCTCCTCATAGTCGCGATACAGCCGTATGGACAGGAGGCCTTTCCCCTCCAGCACCCGGCTGTAATTTACAATCTCCTGTACTGCGGTTTCTACCGAAGCTTCCATCCGTTCTTCCAGAAAGTCATTGCTTTCCCCGCATCCCGGATGAACAATTCCGTCCATGATCAATCCGCCTAATTCCTTGTCCTGCCCTGTGACACGGGATACTGTCCGCAGTATTCTCCTTTTCACCGGAGACGCGCAGATAAAAAACGCGATAATCCTGCGGAACATCTTGATACAGACGTCGATCTGCTTAGGCGTCACATTCTCAAACATGCGCGAGATCTGCTCTCTGGTATGCCTGCGGCTGATCAAATGATGGGTCGGCACATAGCAGAGCGGATCATGTCCGCTTTTCTCAAGCAAATACCGTTCAAAATCTGTCTCTATCTCCAGATGGCCAAGACCATGCTCTTCCATGTAGCAGCTGATATATGGATGGCATTCGCTGTCCAGTATAAAATGACACAGGAAACCATATAAATATGCTCTCAGCACCGGATCATGATCCTTCTCGTATTCTTCTTTCCCTTTCTCGAAAAAACCGGCAGCCAGTTCCCGGTGCATCCGGGTTCCCTGCTGGTTGATCCTGTTCTTCCCGAACGGACGGTAATAAAACAGCAGATCAGGCCCGTGAAGCCCGATCAGAAACGCGTCTTTCCCCTGGCGGACCATCTTTTTCTCCGCTTCCGGAAGCGCTTTATATACTTTTTTTCCAAACAGATAGTGCGCATAAACCGCTGGCATGATGTTCTCTCCTTTCACCGATCTAAGGAAGTGCTGGTCAAATCAGCGCTTCCTTAGTATAACACATTTCCGTTATCCTGCATATGATGAAGTGTAAATAGTTTTTGGAGGTTTTCTCATGGGCGATTTATCAAGAAACGGCTGCGGATGCGGCTGTGACAACGGATGCGGCAACGGTCTGTTCGGAGGCAGCTCCTGCTGCAGCCTGATCTGGATCATCCTGCTGCTCTCCTGCTGCTGCGGCAACGGCAGCGGATTCTTCGGAAACAGTGGCTGCGGATGCGACAACGGATGCGGCGGCAGCGACAGCTGTCTGTGGATCATCCTGCTTCTGCTCTTCTGCGGAAACGGGTTTGGCGGAAGCTCCTGCGGATGCAACTCCTGCGGATGCAATTCCTGCGGATGCTAAAATACCACCCGGGCCGCCCTTACCGGGCGGCCCGCTATGAAAAACCGGTACCGGAAACCGCATGATTTTCGGCGGCCGTTCATATATTGAAGAAAGACGCAGGGAGAAGATCTGCCATGACACCTTTTGACCAGGCATTTTGTCCCAAAGAGCTGCAGGCGCTGAAAATCTTCCTGCCCTTTCTTCCTGCTCCGATGCAGAAACTGATGGCCATCTATATTAAATGGAGCGAACTTCAGTACACCATCGAATACTACAACCGGAATCCGCCTCTGCAGCAGCCGATGGAAGCGGGAAACCTGATGAACTGTATAAAGGAATTCCTGCCTCCGGAGGAACAGGCTCAGATGGAACAATTCGCGGATATGTTTGAAAATATAGACCTGTATCGGGAGATGTTCGAAGGATTCTCCTCCGCTCCCGAACAAAAGGAGGAATGATCAGAATATGAAAGTCCCTGAGTGGTTTCACGACGAGCGTATCCAGAACATCGCGCCGGCCAAACTGCAACTCCTTCTGAATCTGGCGGAACAGATCGAAGGAAAATCGCAGAAAGAAGCCATGCCCGTCATCATGGGCGCCATCGCGTCCGCCAACCGGCAGCGTCTGAATTTCACCAAAGATGAATTTGATCTGATCTTTCAGATCATGAAAGAAGGCAAAAGCGAAGAAGAGAAACGTCAGATGGATGACGCGCTGGAAAAAGCCCGGAAGATGATGCGGGGCAAAGGCGGCAGATAGGGGAAACCCAAACGCCGCCCCGGATCATTCTTTTGTCTGCCGGTTGATAAACTGCAGCTTCGTCTTGGAGTACAGGATCTTCTGGCTGTGGTACAGACCAAAATATCCGGATTCCAGATAGCTGATCGATACGGACAGCAAAAAGAACGGCATACACTGGAACCCGAACAGTTCAAAACTCAGGAGCAAAGAAGAAATCGGACAGTTTGTAACGCCGCAGAAGACCGCTGCCATACCGCAGGCTGCCGCCAGGGACGGCGCGAGTCCCGTAACCTGTCCGAACAGGCAGCCAAACGTGGCTCCAACAAACAAAGTAGGAACAATCTCTCCTCCCTTGAATCCGCTCCCCAGAGTCACGGCTGTGAATACCATTTTAATCAGGAAGGCCGCGGCTGCTGTTTCCCCTGCCACTGCCTTTGCCACCACGTCCATCCCGGCTCCCAGATAATCCGTCGTGCCCAGAAGGATGGTCATCAGGATGACCAGCAGGGCGCCGGAAATGATGCGCACCCATTCGTTGGGAATCCATTTCTGATACCAGTGCTCCGTGTGGTGGAGAACCATACAGAACAAAATACTGACTGCCGCGCAGAGCACAGCCAGCACGATTGTCAGGACTACACTCCGGACATCCACAGCAGGGATCTCTGTGATCGTAAACTGTTCTCCATGCGCGCCGACCCATGCGGCCGCACCCCTGGCAGCCAGCGAAGCCATCGCGCAGGGAACCAGAGCCGCATATTCCATGATGCCCACGCTGATCACTTCCATGGCAAATACCGTGGCTGTCAGAGGAGTGCCGAACAACGCGGAGAACGCCGCGCTCATCCCGCACATGATCATGATCTTACGGTCATACTCATCCATCTTCATCCATTTTCCAAAAGTTCCTCCCAGACTGCCTCCCAGCTGAAGCGCCGCCCCTTCGCGTCCTGCGGAACCGCCAAAAGCATGCGTCAAAACTGTAGATATTACGATCAGCGGAGCCATCCGCAGAGGCACATAAGCGCCTGTCTGGATTCCTTTCAGCACCAGATTCGTACTGGAGTGGTAAGGATCCAGCTTATAAAGCACCACTATGGCAAGTCCGGCCACAGGCAGAAGATACAGCATCCAGGGGTGATTTCCACGAAATGTCGTCACATTCGCGACTGCCAGATTGAACCAACCCCCGACTACGCCCAGGATCCATCCTGTAAGTCCGGCGGCAGCAAGCCATCGCAGCAGGATGAATGCTCTTTCGGCACATTTTTTCAGACATTCCTCTATCATCTTTTTCATCTTTCTCTCCTTCTGCCGGGATCTGTATGCAATCCGGCATTCCGCAAAAAACAGACGGCCTTTGATTTCCAAAAGATACCGTCTGTCTTTCACTATTCTGTCAAACCGACTGTCTATGACTCAGCAGCTCTTGCCGCCACTTCTTTTTCCTGTACATCCGATGGAGCCTGCTCATAGCGCGCAAACTCATAGGAATAGGTTCCGCTTCCTCCGGTCATGGAACGAAGATCCGTATTGTATCCGAAGATCTCCATCATCGGAACGTCGGCTACCACTTCCGTCTTCCCTGCTCCGGATGGATTCATACCAAGAACACGTCCTCTTCTCTTGTTCAGATCCCCCATAACATCTCCGGTATATTTATCCGGAACGACCACAGTCAATGTCACGATGGGCTCCAGAAGCACCGGCGACGCTTCCATAAAACCTTTTTTGAACGCCTGGAGCGCTGCAGTCTTGAATGCCATCTCTGAGGAATCTACCGGATGATAAGAGCCGTCATACAGTACCGCTTTCACGCCGACTACCGGATATCCGGCCAGAGGTCCTTTGGTAACTCCTTCCTGGATACCTTTCTCGACTGCCGGGAAATAATTCTTCGGAACCGCTCCTCCTACTACCGTCTGTTCAAATACATATGAACTCTCCAGATCTCCGGACGGCTCGAAGGTCATCTTTACGTGACCATATTGGCCGTGACCGCCGGACTGCTTCTTATACTTATATTCCACGTCCGCTTTCTTGCGGATCGTCTCACGGAACGCAACCTTCGGCTTTACCAGTTCCACATCGACTTTATATTTATCTGCCAGGATGCTGACCGCCACTGACAGGTGCTGGTCTCCCATACCATAGAGCAGCGACTGACGGTTCTCTCCGTCGTTGACTGCCTTGAGCGTCAGGTCCTCGTCCATCATCTTGGAAAGTGCCTGGGAAACTTTATCTTCATCGCCTTTGTTTTTTGCCTTATAAGCCATATAAGTATATGGTCTGGAGATCTCGGCTTTTCCATACATCACCGGAACCGCTTTGGTAGAAAGGGTATCCCCCGTATGACAGCCTGCTTTCGCGACGGCGCCGATGTCTCCCGCATGAAGCTCCGGTACCTCGATCGGTTTGCTGCCTCTGAATACATAGAGTTTATTCAGCTTCTCCTCGGTCTCTGTAGAAGCATTATACAGCACATCGTCCGGCTTAAGAACGCCGGAGCAAACCTTCAGCAGAGAATATTTCCCGATAAACGGATCCGCGATCGTCTTGAATACATATGCGGACTTCGATTTTGAGAAATTATAATCCGCCTGAAAGATCTCATTGGTCTTCATATTGATACCTGCGCGCTCCATCTTATCCGGAGACGGCAGAAGTTCCACGATATCATTCAGAAGGTTGTGGATGTTTCTTAATTCCGTACTGGACCCCATGGAAACCGGAACGATGCTTCCGTCATCCACGTTCATCTTCATAGCCGCGCGAATCTCTCCTACAGAGAACTCGTCTCCCGCGAAATACCGCTCCATGAATTCTTCACTGGTCTCCGCCACCGCATCCATCATGGCTTCACGGTAAATATCCAGATTCGGACGGCAATAGTCCGGGATCTCACATTCTTCTCTGCTGCCGATGCCTGTAAAGCGGCGTCCGGCCATCTTCATGACATTGACATACCCCACGAACTTCTCATTCTCACGGATGGGCTGATAGAACGGTGCGATCTTCTTGCCGTACAGCTCCGTCAGTTTCTCTACCACTCCGCGGAAAGAAGCATGGTCCACATCCATCTCGGAGACAAAGAACATACGCGGCAGCTTATACTTCTCGCAAAGCTCCCACGCCTTCTCCGTACCCACTTCTACGCCGGCCTTTCCGGATACTACGATGATCGCCGCGTCCGCCGCTGCCACCGCTTCTTCCACTTCCCCCACAAAGTCGAAATATCCGGGCGTATCCAATACATTGACCTTTACATCTTTCCAGATGATCGGAATCACGGATGTATTGATGGAAAACTTCCTTTTAATCTCTTCCTTGTCATAATCGCTGATGGTCGTGCCGTCCGGTACTTTCCCCATGCGGCTGGTAAGGCCGGATACATATGCCATAGCCTCCACCAGACTGGTCTTACCGCTCCCGCCATGTCCTAAAAGAACTACGTTGCGGATACTGTCAGTCGTGTAAACGTTCATAGAAATCTCCTCCAATACATTTAGTCATGTAAGAATTATACTAAACACCAGAGGAAATAGCAAGGTTTTTTGATGAATAGTTACAATTTCCGGGAAATATTGCTCACTGACACAAACCCTTTGGACTCCATGCAGTTTTCTACCTCATAAATATCCTCCGCATAGATCACCATGATTGGCGTTCCTGTCTCCCGGTTAAAAGAAAGATAGCTGTAATCCACATTGATGTTGCTGTCGGACAGAGCCAGCAGTACTTTATGCAGGCTTCCCACCTCATCATCCATCTCAATGCCCAGAACATCTGTCAGGCAGCACAGATATCCGGCGTCCTTCACGGCTTTCTCTGCTTTTTCCGGGTCAGAGACCACCATGCGGATAATACCGAACTCAATCCCGTCGTTGGTCATAGAACCCAGAATATTGATTTCATTTTCTACAAGCAGCCCGGTGATATGCTGCATACGACCTTTCTTGTTTTCCACATAGATGGAAAGCTGTTTTAACATCTCTTACTCCTCCATACAACAGACCGTCCGGCCGATCCTGATTCCGGCGGTCAAAGTCTTCGTGTAGAAGTATAGAAGAATCTGCATTTTTTGTCAATGTCGGCTGCTGACATAGATCTTTTCCCAAATCTTTTCGCCTGTCACATGCAACTATCCGATTGAACAGACGCTCTGCCTCTGGTACAATCGGTAGTAAAGAGAGGTAATAACCATGCATGATAAAATACTGATCCGGGGCGCCCGGGTGCACAATCTGAAAAATATCGATGTGGACGTACCGCTGAACAAAATCGTAGGCATCGCCGGTGTATCCGGCTCCGGCAAATCGTCCCTGGCGCTGGGCGTTCTGTACGCGGAAGGCTCACGCAGATATCTGGACGCGCTTTCTACTTATACCAGGAGGCGCATGACACAGGCGGCCAAAGCGCAGGTAGACGAGATCCTGTACGTGCCTGCGGCTCTGGCGCTGCACCAGCGTCCCGGCGTTCCCGGTATCCGGAGTACCTTCGGCACGGGTACGGAACTTCTGAACAGTCTGCGCCTGATGTATTCCCGGCTGGCAGAACACCGCTGTCCAAACGGGCACTATCTGGCTCCTTCTCTGGCGGTCGCCGCCGGCCAGGAACTGGTCTGTCCGGAATGCGGCGCGCATTTCTACGCTCCATCGGCGGAAGAACTGGCATTCAACAGCCAGGGCGCCTGCCGCACCTGCGGCGGCACCGGTACGGTACAGACTGTAGACCGCTCCACACTGGTCCCGGACGAATCGCTGACCATCGACGAAGGAGCCGTAGCGCCATGGAATTCCCTGATGTGGTCGCTGATGACCGATGTTTGCCGCGCCATGGGTGTACGCACCGACGTGCCGTTCCGTGACCTGACAGAAAAAGAGAAAGATATCGTCTATAACGGGCCTGCGGAAAAGAAACATATATTCTATAAACCCAAAAATTCCAATCAGGCGGGCGAACTGGATTTCACCTACTTCAACGCAGTATATACGGTAGAAAATGCCCTGGCAAAAGTCAAAGATGAAAAAGGCATGAAACGTGTGGAAAAATTTCTGCGTCAGGACACCTGTCCGGACTGCGGCGGCACGCGTTTGTCCGACGCGGCAAGAGCTCCCAGACTGCGGGGCATCTCCCTGGACGAAGCCTGCCGGATGTCTCTGTCCGACCTGGCTGTATGGGTGGACGGCGTACCGGATTCTCTTCCGGAGGAGATGCGTCCCATGGCGGCCAGCATCTGTGAATCCTTTCAGACGTCAGCCAGAAGACTTCTGGATCTGGGACTGGGTTATCTGGCGCTGGACCGCGCTTCTTCCACGCTTTCCACCGGAGAACGCCAGCGGATGCAGCTTGCCCGCGCCGTCCGCAACCGCACCACCGGCGTATTGTATGTACTGGATGAACCGTCCATCGGACTTCACCCATCCAATATCATCGGGCTTACCGGAGTCATGCACGACCTGATCGACGACGGCAACTCTATCGTCCTGGTGGATCATGATACCCAGGTACTGGCTGAAGCCGACTGGATCATCGAGATGGGGCCGGGCGCAGGCGCGGAAGGCGGGCAGGTGATCGCGGAAGGTACCGTCTCAGATCTTTCCGGAAATCCGGATTCCCGGATCGGACCCTTTCTGTCCGCATGGTCTGCCGGGCATGCTGCCAAACACGCCGATACAGAAAACGTTGCAAAAGAAGAAGCTGGGACAGATCTGTACCATGACGGGATCATCCGGCTCTCCACCGGCCCCATTCACACAGTAAAACCATTGGAAGTCCGGATTCCCAAAGGGAAACTGACCGTGGTAACCGGAGTATCCGGTTCCGGCAAGACGACCCTGATCCTGGAAAGCCTGGTACCCGGCCTGGACGCGCAGATTCAAGGGAAAAAACTTCCAGAGCATGTACTCTCCGTCCAGGCGGACGGCATCGAACATGTCAAACTGATCGACGCCACTCCCATCGGCATCAATGTCCGCTCCACGGTCGCCACCTACGCCAATGTGCATGACGAATTGCGGAAACATTTCGCCAGGACTCCCGACGCAAAAAAGGCCGGCCTGAAAGCAGGTGATTTTTCCTACAATACCGGAAAACTGCGCTGTCCGGTCTGCGACGGAACCGGCGTCATCAGCCTCGACGTACAGTTTCTGCCCGACGTGGATATCCCCTGTCCGGAATGCCGGGGATCCCGCTACGCGAAGACAGCAGAATCAATCAAATATCAAAACAAAGAAGGAAACATCTATTCTCTGCCGGAGCTGATGTCCATGGACATACACACGGCGCTGGAAGCCTGCGGGGATCTGAAAACCGTCCGGCAGAGGCTCCAGGTATTGGAAGATCTGGGATTAGGATATCTGACTCTGGGAGAAGAAACGCCCGGCCTGTCCGGCGGCGAAGCGCAAAGGCTGAAGCTGGCCAGCGAGATGGGCAGGATACAGTCGGATTCTGTATTCGTCTTCGACGAACCCACCATCGGCCTGCATCCTCTTGATGTCCAGACACTGCTGGACGTATTTCACACACTGATCAGTCAGGGAGCGACCGTGATCGTGATCGAACATGATCTGGACGTGATCCGCAGCGCGGACTATATCATTGATATGGGGCCGGGCGGCGGCGAAGCAGGAGGACGTATCGTCGCCGCCGGCACGCCGGATGAGATCAGACATACGCCGGAAAGTGTCACCGGCCGTTATCTGTGACAGAAAACATCAAACAATCGGAATATCAAATTTCTTCAGTTTCTCGTAAATCACTTCTTCATCTGCAGGCTGGTCCGCCGCTCTTTCCATCTGCCGGCGGATCTCCTGCATGGCCAGATCTGTCTCCGCGATCACATCCGTGCATTTTTTCAGTCTGGCAATCATCTGTTTTTATTCAATATTCTCTTCAAATCATCCATCACTTCTTCCAGTGTGATTGCCTTCAGTTCCCGCTCCATAGCTTCCTGTACCCGGACCAGCTTGTCATCCAGAATATTGTGGATATTCTTTCCTACAGGACATTCCATATTGGGATTTTCATGAAAATGAAACAGAGTGTTGTCTTCGATACACTCCACCGCCCGGTACACATCCAGAAAGGTGATCTCTTTCAGCGGTTTTGCCGCCGCCGCGCCGCCGGTACCTCTTTTCACCTGAACCAGCCCGGCGTCCCGCAGCTGGGACAGAATTCTTCGGATCACTACCGGATTTACATTGATGCTGTCCGCCAGAAAATCACTGGTAACTTTGTATTCATCTTTAAATGTTTCCATACAAGTGAGCATGTGTATGGCTATGGTAAATCTGCTTGATATCTGCATCTTAAGGCTCCTCCTTTATTCTCCGAGCAATTTCTGATAAATCGCCAAATCCCGGTCCGTAAAGACATTGAATATCACCCGGTCAATGGAACTGTCCGTTTCAAGAAACTGTCTTACGGTCTCTACCGCGATTTCAGCCGCCCGCTGCTGCGGAAAATGGAATACTCCGGTTGAAATACAGCAAAACGCCACAGACCGGACATTGTTCCCCTCGGCAAGCTCCAGACAGGATTGATAGCATCCTGCCAGCAAATCGCAGTCTTCTTTCCGAAGCGGTCCTGAGATGATCGGCCCCACTGTATGCAGCACATATTTACATGGAAGGTTATAAGCCGGCGTGATTTTGGCAGTGCCGGTCTCTTCTTCATGCCCCTGCGCCTGCATAATCTCGTTGCATTTGATCCTGAGCTGGACTCCGGAAAGCGAATGGATCATATTGTCGATACAAGAGTGACAAGGCTGCCAGCATCCCAGGAGCGCGCTGTTGGCGGCGTTGACGATGGCATCGCAGCGCAGTGTCGTAATATCCCCCTGCCAGAGCGTGATCCTGGGATCGAGTTCTGATGCGGGAAGACTTTCTGCATCCACGATTCCTCTGCTGCGGACCAGTTCTGACAGATACTCGTCCTGCACCTTCAAAAATTCCTGTGAAGCCGGATATGGAGGACGTACATTGAACAGCGAACGCAGAAGATTCCACTGCTCTTCCTCCGTGACCGGAATCCTGATATCCTGATATTGAGGCATTTCTCTCTGTAATTCCCGGATCAGCCAGATTCTCCGTTCTTTCTGTTTTTTATCATTCATGGCTGTTTTCCTCCACTCAGTCTTTCTTGTAACAGCTATTATTACATCTTTTTGTTGTAATGTCAACAATTACATTATAAATATGCAGAAAAAATGAACGCCGGATTATTCCAGCGCTCATACATAGAATATACTATGATAAAGTTTTTATTTCAATCCTTTTGTCAAAGGAATCAGACACAGCAAAAGCACGATGCCGATCAGCCCGATCGCGATGCCTGCTACCATGTGGCTCCACACCATGGTCAGACACATGCCCACTCCCAGGAGCAGTGCGCCGACAATACCCAGAAGCATGCTCCCTATCGTCTTTCCGGATATGTGAATCGGATCTTTATGTTCCATTTTTCTCCATACCAGCACCATGATCAGGAGCACAACCGCGCCGGCCACCCCCATCACTACGCCGGGACGGAACGCGTTCCATTCCGGAATCATCGCCATACACATGCCAAGCGCAAAAAGGATACCTCCGATTGTTCCCAAAATCATCGCGACAAAATTACTCTTTTTCATCATTCCACATCTCCCTTTTTCTCTTTTGCCAGTCTTTCTTTGGCTTCTTCTATCTTTTTGTAGCCTCCTACCACTCCTTCCTCGATCTTTTTGTAACTGCCAACAACTTTTTCTGCTATCTTTTCATTGACTTCTACCAGTCTGGACTTTGCCATATCATTCGACCTCCTTGTTTTCCTTTGATGATATAAGAATAATCCCGTGATGTTGGTAAAGCGTTTCTGTTTTGTTTCCAAAATGTTAAAATCACATATTATTTTTGACATCTGCCGCAGGAAGCACATCCAGTCTGTGTCTCGTTCCACAGCCGTTCCGCCACCGGAGCCCATTTCGCGGCAGTCTCTACACATTTATCGGAGAACTCTTTCGCACTTTCCAGATTCTGATAGTCGGTACTCTGTGCATGGCTTTTCTCTGCGATCTCCGTCAGTCTCCCCGGATTGTCCAGTACCGGACAGGGGCGCAGCAGATTGTCATTCCAGGGCTGATTGTCATGATATCCCATGAACAAAGGAGAGCGGCATGCTTCCAGCAGGGATTTCTCACGGATGTTGGAATCCGAGTAATGGATAAATGCACAGGGTTCCACGTCCCCGTTGGCATTAATATGGCAGTAAGAACGTCCTCCGGCGATGCAGCCTCCCACATATTCTCCGTCATTCCAGAAGTCTATGGTAAACAGCGGTTTCGTCTGACGGTATTCCCGAATCTTATGGTACATCATCTCTCTTTGTTCCGCGGTCGCCATCAGCTCCGGCACGGCTGCTTTTCCCACCGGCATATAAGTAAAAAACCATGCGAATTTTGCTCCCATCTCGATCATCTGGTCAAAATATGCTTCGCTTCCGATGACCTCCGCATTGGCAGAAGTATAACAGCAGGAGATTCCGAACGGCAGCTTTCGCTCCTTCAGAATGTTCATGGCTCTGATAATCTTCCGGTAGGTACCGCCGCCCCGTCTGGAATCCGTCACCTCTTCAAATCCTTCGATACTGATCGCGGGAACGAAATTCTTCACCCGCAGCATCTCCTCCGCGAAAGCCTCGTCTATCAGCGTCCCGTTGGTAAAAGCAGAAAATACACAGTCCGGATGATCCTCGCACAGACGGATGATATCCTTTTTCCGCACCAACGGTTCTCCTCCGGATCCTTGTCAAGATATGAAAGTGCCTGTTTCACTGCAAATGCTTCTACATTTTCTTTGATTGCCATAAATATTGTTCCTTTCTTCTTTTGTTTACCTAAAAAAATCTGCCCATGTGCCGCCTCTTCCTCCTGAGTTCCGGCCTGCATGGACAGATTATCTGATTTTTATTTTGAATTTGTTATTGAAATGTTTGGGAATTGTTAATGTTGATGAGAAATATATCTTGTATTTTGACTCATTATAATTTCAACGGAGCAGAAACTCCCTATGAAAATCTTTCTTTCAAAGTCTTCAAAAACAGTTCCGCCGCAGGGGAAAAGACCTGATATTTTTTCCAGACCACATTCAGGCCGGACTCCAGTTCCGGACGCAGAGGTCGGAAACACAGCACGCTGTCTTCGGAGGTATTCGCCAGCTTGTCCAGCGTCAGCGCATATCCCACCCCCGCTTCCACCAGAATCGCCGCATTATACATAAGGTTATAGGTCGCTACGATATTCAGCTTTTCATAGTCTGTTCCAAACCACTCGGCAAATTTATTTTCGGAATGACGGGATCCTACCACTTGTCTGGAACAAAGCAGCGGGATTTCCAGAAGCTCATTCTTCTCAATGGCTTCTTTCTCTGCCAACGGACTGTCCTTTCGCATGATGACACCCCATCGGTCTCTGGCCGGAAGATCCAGATAATCATATTTTGTAAGATCCGCAGGCTGTATCAGAATGCCAAAATCCAGCAGGCCCTTGTCCAGCCGTTCTGTCACATCCTCCGCATTGCCGCTGTGCAGATGGTAATGAATGTTTGGGCATGCTTCTCCCAGGTCTTTGATAAGCTCTGCGATCTGACGTATGGCCTGAGTCTCTCCGCTCCCGATGTAGATATCTCCGCTTACGGTATCTTCCATAGAGGCAAATTCTGCTTCCGTTTTATCCACCATGGCGATGATCTCTTCCGCGCGTTTCCTGAGCAGGACACCCTCCGGCGTCAGTTCAACCCGATGACTTTTGCGGATCAGCAGCTGCTGTCCCAGTTCTTCTTCCAGATCATGAATCTGCCTTGACAAGGTGGGCTGCGTCAGATGAAGGTAGTTGGCCGCACCTGTGATATTCCTCTCCCGCGCAATGGCAAGAAAATAACGTAGTACCCGTATCTCCATGTTTCTGTTCTCCTCTTTTGCTTTTTATAACTGCTCAGGACGTCCCGAACTGTTACGTATTTTCTTTTATTATACATCTTTATCATATACCCGTAAAGCATATCACTCCATAAAAAACTGGCATTTGCCATTGTTCAGGCATGGAATTATAATGATAACAACAAGGAGGCAGGCTCAGATGGAAATATTCAAAATACGACGAAATCTGTCGGACGCCGGATGCGACGAATCCCAGATTGAACACTTTCTCAAAATGGAGCAGGAAAAAGACCGTCAGGCGCAATATCGCTTACTATCTCAGCACAGAGCCTCGCTTCTGGAAGAACTTCATCAGGAACAGTATAAAATCGACTGTCTGGACTACATGGTCTATACCATGCAGAAAGAAGAAAAAAATTAAACGGAGGATTTCACATGGAAGAGAAAGTGACATTAACAAAAGAATGGGACAAAACCTTCCCGCAGAGCGACAAAGTAAACCACCGCAAAGTGACTTTTCGCAACCGCTACGGCATCACGCTGGCTGCGGACCTGTATGAGCCGAAGGGAGCAGCGGGAAAACTGGCTGCCATCGCAGTCTGCGGACCGTTCGGGGCAGTAAAGGAGCAGGCGTCCGGGCTGTACGCGCAGGCCATGGCGGAGAGAGGATTTCTCACGATCGCTTTTGATCCCTCTTATACCGGAGAAAGCGGCGGTACTCCCCGTTATATGGCGTCTCCTGATATCAATACGGAAGATTTCCAGGCAGCGGTAGATTTTCTCTCTGTTCAAGAAAATGTGGATCCGGAGCGGATCGGCATCATCGGAATCTGCGGCTGGGGAGGCATGGCTCTGAATACGGCGGCGCTGGATACCCGGATCAAAGCGACGGTCGTTTCCACGATGTACGATATGACACGGGTAAACGCGAAAGGATATTTTGATTCCGAGGACAGCGAAGAAGCCCGCTATGAGAAAAAGAAAGCGCTGAACGCGCAGAGAATCCAGGACTGCAAAAACGGCTCCTACGCCCTGGGCGGCGGCGTGGTGGATCCGCTTCCGGAAGACGCGCCATTCTTTGTAAAAGACTATCATGACTATTACAAGACCTCCCGCGGCTATCATGCGCGTTCTCTGAACTCCAACGGAGGATGGAACGTGACCGGATGCATGTCCTTTATGAACCAGCCGATCCTGCAGTACAGCAATGAGATCCGCAGCGCGGTACTGATCATGCACGGAGAAAAAGCGCACTCCTGCTATTTCAGCAAAGATGCTTATGCAAATATGATAAAGAATAATCCGTATACGGACAATAAAGAACTGCTGATCATCCCGGGCGCTGTGCACACAGATCTGTACGACCGGACAGACATCATTCCCTTTGATAAAATGACGGAATTTTTCAAAAAATATCTGCAGTAAATAAAAGATATGCTGCACGCAGGGGAGCTGCCTCACAGATTTATGGGCAGCTCTCCTTTTCCAATGTATTTCTTCACATATCTTTTATTTCACGTCAGATCCTGTCTCCTTGTCCTTTTTCCAGTATCTTTCCAGTTTCTTTTCATCCAGGCTTTCCACAAATCTTTTTTTGAAGAGCAGAAATTCCTCAATGTCCATCAGAATATGGTACAGCACTGCCCTTGCTTCAAATTCTTCCCTGCTCTCGGGCAGCGGCTCTTTTTTCATATCAGCGAAAATTTCTTCCAGCCTGGCGATCTGCTCATCCGGAGAATTGACCTCCACCACATAATCCATCATGTACAGGATATAGTCCACAATCACCATAGCCTGACGGGGCATACTGCGGATCTTTTTCACTTCATAATGCAGGTTATGGAGCATACCCAGCTGATTTAACCGCATTTCAAAATATTCTGTGTAATAACCGGGATGCGACTGAAAGGAATTGCCCTGGTATTCATAGGCGTTTTTAATATAGCCCTCCAGATCCTGTTCCAGCCGTCGGATATCGTTCCATATATCCCACTGCATGTTTTTGCCGGAAAGATAAGCCGCCAGTCCGCCCAGGATCATCTGCAGACATTCTTCCGTATCGCGCATACTTTGAATCAGCTTATCTTCCTGAGATTTATAATCATGGAACAAGTTTAACAGCACGGCGATGGTGATGCCGATAAAAACCAGGAGAAATTCATTGAAAATAAATGACAGACTAAAATCCTTTGATGTGAGAAAATGAATACCGATCACGGAATTGACCGATATGGTCGCCTGCCAGCCAAACATCTGACAGATAAAAATGACCGCAAAGATATAGACCGCATAGGCGATCCACACGCTCTCCAGGCAGCCGATCGTCATCGCCGCCAGGAGAACGGAGACCGCGAATGTAATCAGGCGATATGCAGAGAGTTTTAACGTCTCCCACTTCGTAGTCACAATCGTGAGTAAAGTAATCGTCCCTGCCGAGGCCGCGTTCTCCAATCCGAGAGTCTGGGCAATATAAATTGCCGCGCTGCTCCCTACCGCGATTTTCCCCGTCTGTATCACGATCTTCTTCCATTCCTTTTTTCTGCTCATGTTTACCCCCGTTTCATCTCTTACTCTGCGATATCGATCGTAACCGTCCCGGTCATCTGCCCTACCAGTTCGCCTCCGGACACTACCTGTCCCAGTTCATACAGAGACGCGTTGGGACTGTAAGCATCATAAAACATGACCACATCTCTCCACGGAGCGTAATAAGCCAGAGTTCCTGCTCCACTCTGCGCCGTCGGAGCATCGCCGGTATCCAGCTCCTGCGGCGGATAAAAGATTTTCTCATTCGTACTGTAATCTTCTACTTCCACTGTGAGTGGCAGCTGCGTGTAAAGAGAATCCGCAGCCGTGCTGTCGTTCAGTTCATAGATCACCGTGTTGTCTCCAAATTGTACCGCGATCTGACGCGCCATATCATCTGCCTCCGTTTCTGTATCGTCCATATCTGTATATCCCAGTTCTGCCACCCAGTTTTGAATGTTCTCCTGCGAGGAAGAAGCATCCTCTTCGTAACAGTCAAAAATATTATCGGAGATCACCGCGCCGGGCGCTGCCTCCGTGATGAGCGACACGCTGTTGGCAAGCCCTCCGGTTCCATGGGAACAAAACAGATATACTTCTTTTCCTGAAAGATCATTCTGCTCCAGGAATGAAAGAAGCGCCATCGGCACGCCGTACCACCAATTAGGGTACCCCAGGAAAACCACATCATACTGATTCATATTCTCCACATCTGCGGCCAGTTCCGGGCGGGCATCATCTCCACGCTCCTGATTTGCCCTCTCCAGACAGGCATCCCAGTCGCTGGGATAAGGGTCTGTCACCTGGATTGAGAACAGATCTCCGCCGGTTGCTTCCTGTACCCAGCCTGCCAGCTGCTGTACATTTCCCGGAGGAATCACGCTGGGCGACGCTACCGCGTCCACATCTTCCGCCAGGACGGCATTATCCGCCCAGGAATAATATGCTACCAGGATACGACTGTCCTGAGAACTCTCTTCCGTATCTCCAGCTGCCGCGGTCTCTTCCGCTGTATCTGCCGTATCCGCGTCCGATTCCGCATCCTCTGCGGAATCGGATGCCGGCGTTTCCTGTCCGGACACGCTCACAGAGCTTTCTGATCCCGACGTTCCCTCCCCTGTACTCCCGCACGCCGCAAGAGACAGGATCAACGTCAAAGCCATAAAAAGGGAACCTATTCTTCTCATTCAAATCTCCTCCTTCCTTTGTGTACATTATAAGTAAGGAGGCGTTCAATGTCTAATACCCGTATTTTATGCCTCTCCATGCGTTTTATCTATGGATTCTTAACCGCTGACCCTGAGCCTGACCTGCTGAGGTTAAATGCCGGCGGCAAATCTTTCTCCGAACCACTTTCTATTGCGGTTTTATAATATGCAAGCTTCTTTTGAGTTACCTCCATAGCATTTTGCAATACTTCAATCTTATGTTTAAGAACTTTTTCTTGCTCCAAAAAAATATCATATCGCTCTTGCAAAGTGCTTTCACCTTTTAACGCCAAAGCAATATAATGCTGCATATCTTTTATTAGAAGCCCCGCCTTGAGCGGTGTGGTGTAGACTATTTCGATTACTATTTGGTCCATGACATGGGCGGCAACCGCCGCAAAGCGGCAGAAGATACGCATGTCTTTGCGTTCCTTTCCGAGAAGAAAAGAGACGGACTTGTAAAGCATATCGGGTTTTCATTCCATGATACCGCCGATGTGCTGGACGGGATTTTGACCGAACACCCCGAAGTTGATTTTGTTCAGATACAGCTGAATTATCTTGACTGGGAAAACGATACGATCCAATCCCGTAAATGCTATGAAACCGCAAAAAGACACAGAAAACCTGTGATTGTTATGGAGCCGGTCAAGGGCGGAACTCTTGCCGATATCCCGCAGAAAGCGGAAAATCTGTTCCGCACCTGCCGTCCTGATCTGTCTGGCGCTTCATGGGCAATCCGATTTGCGGCAAGCCATGAAAATGTGATGTTGGTTTTAAGCGGCATGAGCGATTTGGAACAGGTCAAAGATAACTTGTCCTATATGGAAAACTTCACCCCATTTACAAAGGAAGAATATACGCTGGTTCAAAAAGCGGCAGATATTATCAATGGCAGTATTGCCATACCCTGTACGGGGTTCGCCTATTGTATCAACAATTGTCCGAAAAATATAGCCGTTCCAAAATACTTTTCCCTCTACAATGCGGATATGCGTAAGTTAGAAGCAAAAGCATGGACTGCACAAACAATGTTGTACAGCCATTTTTCGGAACAGTTTGGAAAAGCAAGCAGCTGCATCGAGTGCGGACAATGCGAAAAGATGTGCCCGCAGCACATTCCTATCCGAGAATGGCTGAAAAAAGTTGCCGAGAGATTTGAAGAAGCTTTGTAACAAAGCTATAAACTAAGCTTTTTTATTCCGTTTCAAAAATCCCGACACATAATGGCCGATGAAAATGAAGAATCCCATCATGGCCAGATAATTCAGGTAAAACAAAAAGATCGGCTCTTCATAATTCAAAAAGACAAAATGGGCCTGAAGAAACATATAGGTCAGGAAATTCCTGTGAATAAACTGATAGAATCCCCATACCGCTATCAACGCTCCCGCGATCCGGAAAGCGGTCCGCCTCGCGCGGGAATTTTCCTTTGCATGCGCCGCCTTCCAGATCCTGCTCATCACCATACTCCAGTGCAATCCCAGATGCAGCGCCATCAATACAAATCCCCAATGTACGCAGACTATATGCAGCAGCCGTCCAAACGCCGTGCCGCCGCTGATATTCAGAAAATCAAACACATGGCGCGACAACAAAATACCGCTGACCATCAGTCCGAGCATTGTCAGGAGCAACAACAGGCTGACTGCAAGCTGAAAGCAGCGCGCGGGTGTATATTTTCCTTTGAATAATGCCTTGTACCATCCCCGGTTCAGGATATGATGCGCGATAAACAGGACGAACATCCCTGCTCCCGCCCATTCGTGCGCCGTATCGCTCCAGAACTGATATCCCATCAGGAAAAGAAGCGCCGCCGTCATCGCCAGGTCAATCACTATCTTCAAAGTCGCCTTCGATTTCATAGGCTGTCCTCCATTCTGCTGTTTCTCAGTTCTGATTATATCTGCAAATTGCGCACAAGTAAAATACTTGTAGATTATCGCCTTTCATACAGAAAACGCATTGAGGGCCATCGGGGTCATTGGGACCAGTCGGTCAGTCTAAGATTCTTCCGTCTGTTGAAATCGTCACAACATTCCATGGGAAAAATTTCCCGCTCTCCTGCAGGGCGTTCTTTACGGCATGCTCTATGCCGCCGCAGCAGGGAACTTCCATCCGCACGATGGTGACGCTTTTGATGTTGTTATTCGCTATGATCTGAGTCAGTTTTTCAGTATAATCCACGTTATCCAGCTTCGGGCATCCAATCAGCGTGATATATTTTCGGATAAAATCAGCATAGAAGTTTCCGTAGGTGTAGGCAGTACAGTCTGCCGCAATCAGAAGATTCGCATCTTCATAATAAGGAGCAGTTACCGGTACCAGCTTGATCTGTACCGGCCATTGGGACAACTTCTTTGCCGCAAGGACAGCGGCCTGGTCATAGGCCGGAGCCTCCCTTTCTTCAAAAGTGATCGCGCCCGTGGGACAGCCGGGTAGACAGTCCCCGAGCCCGTCGCAGTAATCTTCCCGGGTGAGCTTCGCTTTTCCATCTATCATTTCAATCGCCCCCTCATGACAGGCGTTGGCGCAGACTCCGCAGCCGTTGCATTTTTCTTCATCAATTTTAATAATTTTTCTAATCATGGCTCTTCATCTCCCGTTCTCTTGACTTTCTGTATCAAGTATATTATGATTTTTGCAGCAAGTATGTTGTTTTTACAACTAAATTGAGGTTTTTATGAAAAATTATATACCAATTTTAAAAAAGACCGTGCTGTTTTCCGGCGTAAAAGAAAGCGAAATAGAATTCATGCTTTCCTGCCTGCAGGCGAAAAAATACCATTTCAAAAAAGGCGAATTTGTGCTGAGCCAGGGGCAGAGACTGGACAACCTCCTGATTCTTCTCGATGGAAAATTATACATCCAACAGGATGATTACTGGGGGAACCGGAGTATTCTCAATGTCGTAAATCCCGGGGAAATGTTCGGAGAATCCTATGCGGCGCCGGAAAGCGGCTTCGTGATGAATGACGTCATGGCTGTGGAAGACAGCGATGTGATATTCTTTGATGTAAAAAAAATACTTACGGTCTGTTCTTCTGCCTGCCGGTTCCATACGGCTGTGGTGGAGAATCTTGTCTATGCGATTTCCGAAAGAAACCGGTCGCTGGTGCAGAAGCTCGGTTATATGTCAAAGCGCACAACCCGCGAAAAACTGATCGCTTATCTCTCTGATGAGGCGAAACGCCAGAGCAGCAACCGTTTTTCAGTCCCTTTCAACCGTCAGCAGATGGCAGATTTTCTATCCGTTGACAGGAGCGCAATGTCCAATGAGCTGAGCAAAATGAAAAATGAAGGCCTGATTGATTTTCAAAAGAACCATTTTATTTTGTTGTAAAGTTTATGTCCGCTTTACGGCCGCCGTGACGCAGATGATCAAACGTATCCACGGAAAACCAGTGACAGACCTGGAGCCGGTGTTCCATGACCCAGTCCTCCAGTTCTTCTATCGTAAATCCTTCCGCCTGTTTTTTCAGCGCTTCTGTCACAAGAAGTCCTTCTCCCACGGATGCGCACAAAGTATCTGCGCAGACGATTTTCCTCTCCGGATATTTCTCCCGCAGATCATCCATGCACAGCCGGGAAGTCTGGTAGGTTCCCGACATTCCGGAGGTAAAGCACAGATAGAGGACATCTCTTCCTTCTGCCAGATCAGGTTCCAGATACTCCAGATAGACTGCCGGATTGATCTGAGAAGTGGAGCCAAACTGTCCGCTTCTCTGCAATCCGTAAAATTCTTCCGCTGTGATCGTTCCGGAAGAACCGTATGTATATTCTTTGCCTCCGATTTCAACCTGCAGCATGGGTATGACCTTCACGGAAGGCAAGCCTTCCACCATCTTGGCGGTAAGATCCGCAGTGGCGTCCGTAAAGATCTGATAGTCCGCCATAAATTACTCTCCTTTGCGGCATCCGCTTTTGCTTGATTCCCGGAGTCTGTCCGCCGTAGGTTTCCAGTTCTCGGCATAAGGCGTCGTCCGGTCGCACAGGGCGTCCACTTCCTCCGGGCTCTGGTAGTCCGTATTGACCGCGCCTGTTTCCTTGACCATCTTCCTTAAGTATTCCGGATTTTCCAACATTGGACATGGGCGCAGCATATTGTCATTGAAAGGCTGTCCCTTGTGGTACGCCATGAAGATGGGGCTCTTAAGCGCATCCAACAGGGAGGTGTCATGGATATTCACGTTGGAATAGTGGATAAATACGCAAGGTTCCACATCTCCCTTCGCGTTGATATGGAGATATCTGCGTCCTCCCGCGATACATCCGCCCACATACTCGGCGTCATTCTGAAAGTCCATGCTGAAGATAGGCTTGCTGCCGCGGAATTCCCGGATGCGGCGGTACATCTTCTCCCGCTGTTCGGGCGTAGGCAGAAGCTCCGTAGCCGCGTCGCTTCCCACCGGCATATAATGAAGAACCATACAAACAGCGCCCCGCAGTCCACCAGCATATCAAAATATTTTTCGCTGCTGACGTCGTCCACGTTTTTGCTGGTATAACAGGTGGAAATGCCAAACGGCAGTTTATGCTCTTTCAGCAGGGCCATGGCGTTCTGCACTTTCTGATAGACTCCGCTGCCTCTCGGCCGTCGTTGGCTTCCTCGAATCCTTCCAGACTGATGGCCGGAACAAAAATCATCCGGACCATTTCCATGAATATTCCCTACATGCACCTGTTTACCGCTTAATTCTACATATACCTGCAGTTTTCTCAAAATATTATCCTCTCTTCTCCAAGCATAAATCCATACCGAGGATCTGAATCAAAAAAATGGTTTTACCAATCTCTGCCGTTTCTTTTCCCCGTTCCAAATCGGAAATAAAACTGGCACTGAATCCTGTGTATTCTGCTAAATACGCCTGTGTATAATGCAATTCTTTCCTTCTCCGTCTGATAGCTTTTCCCAGACTTTCCGCGTCTACGATTTTCATATTACCTTTCCCTTTATAGATATAGCCGTACGGCTTTCAATTATATCCACGTGATTTTTCTTAGCCGTACGGCTTAATTTATTCTTTATTATTATATTCTTAGCCGTACGGCTATGTCAAGAAAATATCTCACGAGAAAAAGAACGGGTGCAGGCAAGCTGTCCCGTTCTTCCACGTTTTCATTATTTTACTACAAAGTTCACCAGTCTGTTCGGCACATACACTTCTTTTACCAGAGTCTTGCCTTCCAGGAACGAAGCGATTCTGGAATCCGCCTTCGCGATGGCGAATACTTCTTCTTTCTCCGCTCCGGTGGGGATCACCACTTTTCCACGGACTTTTCCATTCACCTGTACGCCGATCTCTGTCTGAGCTTCCACCGTTTTGCTCTCGTCATACTGAGGCCATGCGTGCTGGGAAAGGAATCCCTCTCCGCCTGTGAACTCCCAGATCTCCTCACAAAGATGCGGAGCAAACGGACACAGCAGTTCGATGAAGATCTGAAGCTGTTCTTTACTGATCTTGCCCAGATTGTAAATGTCGTTGGTCAGGGACATGAGACATGCGATCGCCGTATTAAACTTCATATCCTCAATGTCGGAGCTGACTTTCTTGATCGCCCTGTGGAACGCCGTCTCCAGCTTCTGCGTCTCCGGATCCTCGGAGAGCAGATCCGTAAATCCGGCCACACGCTCCAGGAAACGCTTGCAGCCTTTTACAGAGTTATCGCTCCACGGAGTCGCGGCGCCGTAATCTCCCATAAACAGCACATAGGTACGCAGCGTATCTGCACCGTATGCTTCCACGATGTCCAGCGGATCCACGACGTTTCCTTTGGATTTACTCATCTTGTCGCCGTCCGGCCCAAGGATCAGTCCCTGCGCGGAACGCTTTGCGTACGGCTCCGGTGTATTCACCACCCCGATGTCATAGAGGAAGTGATGCCAGAAACGAGAATAAATCATATGTCTGGTTACGTGCTCCATACCGCCGTTATACCAGTCCACCGGCATCCAGTATTTCAATTTCTCCGGATCTGCCAGCGCTTCGTCATTGTGCGGATCAATATATCTCAGGAAATACCAGGATGACCCTGCCCACTGAGGCATGGTATCCGTCTCTCTTCTCGCCTTGCCGCCGCACTTCGGACAGGTACAATTCACAAAGGATTCAATCTTCGCCAGCGGAGACTCGCCTTCTTCGCCCGGCTCAAAATTTTCCACCGGCGGCAGACGCAGCGGAAGCTCTTCGTACGGTACCGGCACTACGCCGCAGTGCGGGCAGTGGATGATCGGGATCGGCTCTCCCCAGTATCTCTGGCGGTTGAACGCCCAGTCTTTCATCTTAAACTGAACGCCCGCATGTCCCACGCCCATCTTCGTCAGTTCTTCCAGCATCCGCTCGATGGAGTCTTTTTTATTCGTGTAACCGTTCAGGAAACCGGAGTTTACCATCTCTCCGTCTCCCGCATAGGCTTCTTTGGAAATATCTCCGCCCTTGATGACTTCTATAATATCAGCGCCGAACGCCTTGGCGAAATCATAGTCTCTCTGGTCATGCGCAGGCACCGCCATAATCGCTCCGGTACCGTATCCCATCATGACATAGTCTGCGATAAATACCGGTATCTTCTTTCCGTTCACCGGATTGACCGCTTCGATCCCTTCCAGTCTCACACCGGTCTTATCTTTTACCAGCTGAGTACGCTCAAACTCGGTCTTCTTCGCGCATTCCACGCGGTATGCCTTTACCGCATCCATATTGGCGATGCGGTCCGCATATTTGTCGATCAGCGGATGTTCCGGAGCAATTACCATAAAAGTCACGCCGAACAGGGTATCCGGCCTCGTGGTATAGATCTCCAGTTTTTCATCCAGTCCGTCCAGCGTGAAATCCACGAAAGCGCCTGTGGATTTTCCGATCCAGTTGACCTGCTGCTGCTTAATGTTCGCCGGATAATCCACATGATCCAGGCCTTCCAGCAGCTTGTCCGCGTACTCGGTGATGCGCAGATACCATACGTCTTTGGATTTCTGAACCACATCGCTGTGGCAGATATCGCATTTGCCTCCCTGGCTGTCCTCGTTGGAAAGCACCACCTTACAGGACGGGCAGTAGTTGACCAGCGCCTTGCTGCGGAACACAAGTCCTGCATCAAACATTTTCAGGAAAATCCACTGGGTCCATTTATAATAATCTTCATCCGTCGTGTCGATCACTCTGTCCCAATCAAAGGAAAAGCCGACCTTCTTCAGCTGATTCGTAAATTTCGCAATGTTTTCGTCCGTAATAATCCGAGGATGCGTGCCCGTTTTAATCGCATAATTCTCCGTAGGCAGACCAAACGCGTCAAACCCGATGGGGAACAGCACATTATACCCTTCCATCCTTCTCTTTCTGGAGATTACTTCAAGGCTGGAATATGCCTTGATATGCCCCACGTGCATACCCGCGCCGCTGGGATAAGGGAATTCCACCAGACCGTAAAACTTCGGTTTCGGACTTCCGTCCACCGCCCGGAAGATCTTGGCGTCCTCCCATTTCTGCTGCCATTTTGCCTCTATTTTCCGGAAATTATGTTTCATTTCGTACATCCTCCTTTTCCGTATACCGGAATCAACTATATAAGTTTAATATAGCCGGGCTTTTTTGTCAACAAAACAAAATCAGGGCTGCCCATGGCAGCCCTTTATAATTGTCGTCATCTATGTCATGCCAGCTGATCCAACAGCGACGTGCCGATCGTCCCTTCCGGCATCGGCACCCCGAAATTATCCGCCACAGTCGCTCCGATCACCGCAAATGTATCCGTCTCCGGCAATTCTCCGCTTCCATTCATGGAAGGAGACCATGCCAGGAACGGCACCTTTTCTCTGGTATGATCCGTTCCGGTATATGTCGGGTCATTCCCATGATCCGCTGTAATGATCAGTAAATCGTCGTCCTTCAGCGTATCCATCAGCACGCCCAGATTTTTGTCAAATTTCTCAATCTCGCGGGCATACCCTTCCGGATCTCTGCGATGGCCCCAAAGCGCGTCAAAATCCACCAGATTCACAAAGCAAAGCCCATGGAATTCTTCCTTCGCCGTATCGATGGTCTGCTCCATACCATGCACGGAGCTCTTGGACTTCAACGCTTTCGTGATTCCCTCCCCGTCAAAAATATCTTTGATCTTCCCGATGGAGATCACGTCAAATCCGGCCGCTTTCAGTGCATCCAGCGCCGTCTTTCCAAAAGGCTTCAGCGCATAATCATGGCGGTTGCTGGTCCTCTTGAACTCGCCCTTCTTTCTGCCCACATACGGGCGGGCGATAACGCGGCCCACTTTCCACTCATCTTTCATTGTAATTTCTCTGGCAATCTCACAGCAGCGATACAGTTCATCCAGGCCGAAGGTCTCTTCGTTTCCGCAGATCTGCAGCACAGAGTCCGCTGATGTATAGACAATCATGTGCCCGGTCGCGATCTCTTCCTCTCCCAGTTCGTCCAGAATCTCAGTTCCGCTGGCACTCTTATTGCCGATCACTTTGTGTCCGGTCCGTTCTTCCAGTTCCCGAATCAACTCAGGCGGAAATCCCGTCTCTGTAAATGTCTTAAAGGGCTTCGTCACTTCCAACCCCATCATTTCCCAGTGACCGGTCATCGTATCTTTCCCGCGGCTGCGTTCTTTCAACTTTGTGTAATAGGCCAGCGGCTTTACTGCCGGTCCCACCTGTTTCAGGGGGCAGAGATTTGCCATACCCATCTTCTGCAGATTCGGGATCTCAAAGCTGTCTACCGCCTGGGAGATATGTCCCAGGGTATTGACCCCCACATCCCCGAATTCCGGAGAATCTTCCATGGCGCCTACGCCCAGAGAATCCATCACTACCACAAAAATACGCTTATATTTTTCCATGCTGCTCCTTTCCTCTTCCCTCGTTTATGCCAGATTCTTCGGTCCGAATCCCATGGGAAGCAGATCTTTCAGTCTGAATATCTGATATTCCTCCGTGCTGACCGCCAGAATGATCTCAAATGTCTCCGGATCGCAGAACTCCATCATCACCTGGCGGCATACACCGCATGGAGCAGTAAGTTCCGTCGGCACTCCGTCTTTTCCTCCGGTCACGCAGATTGCGTCGAATTCTTTCACGCCTTCGCTGACTGCTTTGAAAAAAGCCGTGCGCTCCGCACAGTTGCTGGGCGTATATCCTGCATTTTCGATATTGCAGCCGGTGTAAATCTTCCCGTTTTTTGCCAGCAGCGCGGCTCCCACATGAAAATGTGAATAAGGAACATAGGCATAAGGAAGCTGCTGTAATGCGATCTCTATCAGTTCTTTTATACGTGTATTATCCAGCATGCAACCGTTCTCCCTTCCAACCGTTCTTAATATCCTGACGCTTCTTCATTCCTGACCAGTTTGACGATCCGGCTGGTTCCCAGCCGATCCGCCCCCAGTTCCAGAAATCTCTCCGCATCAGCCAGAGAGGAGATTCCGCCGGCCGCTTTCATTTTCACATCCGGTCCGATATGTCCGGAGAACAGTTCAATGTCTTCAAACGTAGCTCCTGCTGTGGAAAAACCGGTAGAGGTCTTGATATAATCTGCCCCTGCTTTTGTCACCGCTTCGCACATACGGATCTTTTCTTCCTCTGTCAGGAGGCAGGTCTCGATAATCACTTTCAGGATCTTATCTTTACATGCTGCCTTCAGCGTACGGATCTCTTCCTCCACCAGATCGTATTTTTTGTCTTTTACCCAGCCGATATTGATGACCATATCGATCTCGTCCGCGCCGTTTGCCAGCGCGTCCTTCGTCTCGAACTCTTTTGTTTTCGTCGTAGAGTACCCGTTAGGAAATCCGATCACTGTGCAGACAGCCATCTTGTCTCCCACATATTCTTTTGCCTGCTTCACGTAACTGGGCGGAATGCACACCGAAGCAGTACCGTACTCTATGGCGTCATCGCAGATCTTCCGGATCTCATCCCAGGTAGCTCCCTGCGCCAGTAATGTATGATCCACATGTTTCAGGATTTCTTTGTTATCCATGTTCTCTTCTCCCCTCCGCTATTGTTTCTCTGTTATGATGGTTCACGTATCAGAAGTCTGTGCAGTTCTCCCGAGAAAAACTGGATCACCGGTCCGGCGGTCAGTGCCGTGATGATCGTCACTGCCCCCAGCTTTCCTCCCAGAACTGTTCCCAGGATAATCATAGTTATATCAAATATAATTTTAACTATCCGGTATTCCTTTTTCACAGCGTCGCGGATCACCAGCACAATTCCCGTAAAAGGATCCACCCCGATATCCATGGTGATATAAACCGCCACACCCAGATACAGCAGCAGGCACCCGACCACGCTGAATGCAATCTGCACCGCCAGGCCGCCGGTCTCCGGAGCCAGAAGCTGATACAGCAGAATGCCCAGCTCCACGAAAAAACCATATGGAAGAAAATATACCAGCGTTCCCACGCTGATATACTTTCTGCCTGTGAAAAATACAAGAAGTGCGAGCGACAGGTTCACAATATTGGACGCAAGGCCCAACTGTTCCGCGCCCATGCCCGTCACATTCCGGATTCCATCATATACAATGCCGACCGGATCGTTGCCCAGTCCGGCGCAGTTGTTAAACGCGACTCCCACGCCCACCAGCAGGACGCCAATGAGCGCGATGAGCACGCTTTTTGCCGTTACCTTACCTTGTTCCATAAAATACCACTATCTCGACTTTACAAAAATCTTTCCGTTGGCAGCCGGGGTATGAGCCTTGCCCACAAACAGCACCAGCGCCAGGATCGTCACAATATACGGGATCATGGAGATCAGATTCGGCGATACCATATTACTCTGGCTGGCCAGACTTCGGATACCGCTGCAGAAACCGAACAGCAGGCACGCTTTTACAGCTCCTTCCGGTGAGAATTTGCCGAAAATGACCGCCGCGATCGCGATAAAGCCCTGTCCCACGATCACATTCGGCCGGAACTGGTTAATCGTCGCCAGCGTCACAAACGCTCCGCCAAGTCCTGCCAGAAATCCGGAGAGAATCACGCAGATATAGCGGATCTTATATACGTCGATACCCAGAGACTCACATGCTTCCGGATGCTCTCCCACCGCGCGCAGATGCGCTCCGAAACGGGTCTTATAGAAGACAAACCAACACACCAGCGCAACTACAAACACCAGATACGCCACCGAATATACATTCAGCACATTGCTCAAGAAAGATCCGGTCGGGAACACCCCTTCAAACAGCTTTGGAAGCTTGCTCGCCGGATCCATAGCCGGCGTATCCGAAGAATTATCGAACATGGCCTTACAGAGAAATACCGCAAGTCCAGGCCCTAAGAAATTGATAGCGGTACCGGCAATCGTCTGGTCCGCATGAAATGAAACACACGCAATCGCATGAATCACTCCAAAGACCGCCCCTGCAAGTCCGGCACACAGAAAAGCAAGCCAGCCGTTCCCGCTGAACAGACCAACCACGGCCCCTGTAAAAGCGCCGATCGTCATCATTCCCTCGATACCGATATTTACCACGCCGCATCGTTCGGAAAAACAGGAACCCAGCGCCGCAAACAGAAGAGGAGGCGTGGCAATCAGCGTCGCATTGATCAAAAGCCCAAGATCTTTGATGATAACATCCATACTATGATACCTCCTTCTTCTTTGTGAGATTCTTCAGTAAGATACGGAATACCTGGGAAACAGCGATAAACAAAATCACGCACCCCATAATAATATCCACGACTTCCGACGGAGCCTTGATAATACTCAGCTTCGAGCCGCCATACTTCATAGCCCCGTAAAAGATTCCCGCAAAAATACACCCGATTGGACTGGAGGAGCCAATCAGCGCTACTGTAATTCCCTGGAATCCATATTGTTCCTGAGCGGCAAACTGGCTCAGACGGCCGGACATACCAAGGATCTGTACTGCTCCGCCTAGTCCTGCTAATGCCCCGGATATCCCCAGAGCCGTAAGTATAGACTTATTGGCATTAATACCGCCATACAGCGCTCCGTGGCTGTTGTATCCGACTGCTTTCAAACGATAGCCCAGCGTCGTCTTTTCGATAATCACCCACATAACAATACCTGCGGCCACTGCAAGTATAATGCCCCAGTTCGCAGCACTGCAGTCCAGGAAAGAGCGAAGACTTTCCGGAAATAATATACGGGCTGATTCCAGCACATCTTTCGTGGCCTCTCCGCTTCCTTTATGGATAGCGGGAATATTTACCACATAATTGGACAGGTAGAAAGCTATCCAGTTAAACATAATGAAAGAAAGCACTTCATGAATGCCTCTTTTCACTTTCAGGATACCTACGATCAAAGACCAGATACATCCGGCAGCCGCGGCGGCAGCAATACATACAATCGCATGAATCACCGGCGGCAGATCCAGAAGAATTCCCAATACGCAGGCCGCCAGGGATCCCACTACAAACTGTCCCTCCGCGCCGATATTGAAAACACCTGTGCGGAATGAAAACGCCACGCTAAGGCCGGTAAAGATCAGCGGACTCGCATAGGTAAGAGTCCAGATAAGGTATTTGGGTTTGCTGAATACACTGTCAATCAATTTCCCATACGCCACGGCCGGACTGATACCGGCAATCAGCAGAAACACTGCGCCGATCACAAAACCGACTAAAATTGCGATAATGGTATAAAGCACATTGCTCTCTAAAATACTTTTCTTTTTATTCATGCTTTTTACCTCCCGCCATCATGAATCCCAGTTCCTTTTCGTCCGCATCTTTGCCTGGAACACTTCCCGTGATCTGTCCGTCAAAGATTACTTCGATCCGGTCGGACAGGCTCATAATCTCATCCAGTTCAAAAGAAACCAGAAGCACCGCCCTGTTTTTGTTTCTCTGCTCCACCAGATATTTATGCACGAACTCAATAGCGCCCACATCAAGACCTCTGGTCGGATTTACTGCTATCAGGAGATCCTTGTCATTCGTAACTTCTCTGGCGATGATCACTTTCTGCTGATTACCGCCGGATAACGTACCCGACGGTGCCTCTTCGCACCCTCTTGGTCTGATGTCAAATTTCTCGATCAGTTCTGTAGCATGTTCCCGGATTGCTTTCCGGTTCAGAATGCCTTTTCTGGCAAACGGCTCTTCTTCAAAATGCTGAAGAATCAGATTGTCCTCATTGGAAAACTCCAGAATCAGTCCGTGTTTCTGACGGTCAGCAGGAATGCTGGATATTCCTCCCTCAAAAGTATCATGCGGACTTTTGTTGAACAGATCTTTTCCAAGTACCTTTACTTCTCCGCTCTCTCCCTTGCGAAGTCCGGTCAGCACCTCTACCAGCTCTGTCTGTCCGTTGCCGTCTACGCCTGCCAGACCTACGATCTCGCCCCGGCGGACCTGAAGATTCAAGCCTTTTACAATCTCCACATCCCGATAATCTTTCGCATGGAGATTTTTTACATCCAGCACCACTTCTCCCGGTTCCTGGTCTTTCTTTTCCACGCGGAAATTAACCTCGCGGCCTACCATCATGGCTGCAAGTTCATTCTCATTGACGCCGTCCACTTTTACGGTATCGATATATTTGCCCTGGCGGATAATGGTGCAGTAGTCCGAACATGCTGTGATCTCCTTCAGTTTGTGCGTGATCAGGATCACACTCTTTCCATCGGCAGTCAGATTGCTGATAATTTCCATCAGACCTTCGATCTCCTGCGGAGTCAGGGATGCGGTAGGCTCGTCCAGAATCAGCGTATCTGCGCCTCTGTACAAAACCTTCAGAATCTCCACTCGCTGCTGCATGCCTACGGAAATATCCTCAATCCTGGCATCCGGATCCACCTTCATCGCATACCGCTCAGAGAGTTCCATCACTTTCTCTCTTGCCGTTTTTTTATCCACCACCAGGCCTTTGGTAGGTTCCACGCCCAGAATAATATTATCTGTTACGGTAAACGGCTGAATCAACATGAAATGCTGGTGTACCATACCGATTCCCATGTCAATCGCATTCTTCGGGCTTGAAAACTGAACTTCTTTCCCATTGATGAAGATCTGCCCGCTGGTAGGCTTATACAGCCCGCAAAGCACATTCATCAGGGTACTTTTCCCGGCTCCGTTTTCACCCAGGATCGCGTGTACCTCGCCTTTGTGCACAGTCAGATTAATGTGGTCATTCGCTACAAAGTCCCCGAACTTCTTCACGATGTCCTTCATGGAGATCACGACCGTGCTTTCATCCATATGGCTCTCTTTTCCCACTTCCCTGCCTCCTTTGTTCAGATGATTATAATATCCTCAAATCCCTGTTCTCTCAGGATCCCGGCCAGATACTCCAGATATTCTCGGGACGGTACCTCGTAATGAGAATAGATCTCCCTGACTCCCATGGGCCGATAGGCGATTACCTTGATCCTGAATTTATTTATTTTTAAAAAAGGGGCCAGAAATTCTCCCATCTGACGCACACTTCTTTCTGTGTCATACAGATCGGGAACAATTACGGCTCTCACTTCGAACAGTTTCGATTTTCGGGCCAGATACTCTGCATTCGCCAGAACAATATCATTGTAGGCGCCGGTCACTTTCCTGTGCTCCTCCCGGTCAAACGCTTTAATATCCAGCATAACCCCGTCCGTTATCTCCAAAAGTTCCGGATAGTCCTGAAACGGAACCATTCCATTACTGTCAATCATCGTCGACAGCCCGTCTTCTTTCGCCAGGCGGAACAGCTCCAACAGAAACTGCGGCTGCAGCATGCACTCGCCTCCGGACACGGTGATTCCTCTGATAAAAGGAATCTGTTTCTTAACTTTCTTATATGTTTCCCCCGCCGTCATCACATGCGTCCTGGGTGAACTTCCGTGCGGACAGACATGAATACAGGTGTCGCACTGGACACAGAGTTCTTCCTTCCAGTCTATCTTTCCGTTTTCTCCCATGGACAGCGCGCCCACAGGACATTGTTCCACACAGACGCCGCACTCCTCGCACATGTGCCTTGTCTCCGGATTATGACAGTATTTACAGTCGATATTGCATCCCTGAAGAAATACTGCCGTCCGGTTGCCCGGACCATCCACGCTGCTGAACGGGATGATCCGGTTCACCACTGCTTTTGTCTCCATCTATCGAACCTTTCTCTCCAGAATATGTCCGTTCTTGGACGCTCCAAGTCCCAAACCGGTCGTATTCTGCAGTACAGCCTTACCCTGATCCAGCTTTTCCATCTCGGAACGCTTGACCAGATATCCGGTAACCCGGATCACGTCGCTGTCGCTGGAATAGAAAGAAAGATACCTCAGATCTTTCCGGAACGCTCCTTTCACAATATCCAGTACAAATTCCGGATTTTTATGCACCGTTACGTCGATCGGGAAAATATCGCCGGTTCCTGACGGGAAATACTTATGGAAACGGCTCAGCACCAGAAGCTGATCAACCAGTTCTTCCGGTTCTTCCCCGATGGGGATACGGGTACCAGGCGTCACATTTACATCGTCCGCCAGCCCCACCTGCGCATGAAGCAGGAAATGTCCTCCTGTCACTTCGCAATAAGGATTTACATGATGATCATTGAAATCTTTAATGATCTCCATGATCTCCACACCCAGGTCATCAGCCGCTTTATCATGGCCGAAGCTTCCCTCTCTGCCTTCCTTTTCAAGCAGGATATTCACACACTCTGCCATGCCCACCATTCCAAACATCGCGGTGAACCGGTCTCTGTGAATGAATCCTTCCTTGGCCAGGAAGTTGTTCTCGAAGAATCCGCTCTCTTCTACCTCAAATTTAATCCGGGCATCCATGTAGCGCGCCATGATATCCAGTACATACGGAAGCTGATTCTCTTTAAAGTCCTGAATGTTCTTCGCCCTCTTTGCAATATTGCCCAGAATCAGACGGCAGAGCGTATAGGAACCGCCGCCCAACGGAAGACCGTTGTAGCAGCTGGCGATCACATAATTCTCCGTCAGTTCCTTTTTGAACATGGCATGGTTGGCGAAACTGGGTTTCGCACTGTGAAGAGCGCAGTTCACCGCCGCCAGGGCGAAGTCATCGTCTGTCACTCCTTCTTCATACTTCAGGGTCAGGTTCGGAACCGCGTTCTCCAGTTCCGCTTCCACTTCCAGAAGAAGACGCCCTGCCCTGGTCGCTTTAGGACCAATATCCGCGTGTGAAAACGAATCCAGCACAGTACGGTCCACATGAGTCATAAACATTTTAAGAAGCTTTTTAGCCTGCTCGTCGTCTACTCCGTCCATAAACGGCTCCAGCAGCTCATCCAGCTGTCCTACGTACACCGGATAATTGGTCACGCTTGGCACATGCTTATAAAAGATCAGCAGGCCGTTCAATGCTTCCAGAAGATCGGTTGGAGGAGGAAGCTGCAGAAAGCTGCAGCCTTCCTTCATGAATTTCGCATAGTCCGGGACAATATACCGCGGACGCACCGGAGCATGTCCCTCCGACAGATCACAGATGCACTTCGTCTCAATATCCGTATTCAGAAGTTCGTCGAGTCCTTCCGGCAGATCCAGAACCTCCATCAGTGAATCCGCCTGGTTCGCCAGATTGGTCAGCTTCTGCTCATGTGTCAGCGTGGGGCTCTTGATAATCTCAAGGATCTGCTCACGCGTCGCGTTTACCCTTTCCATGGAAATATCTCTCATTACTTAATCACTCCTCCATCCCGATTCATTCATTAGTCTAATTCGTACACATCTCCGTGTGCAGCTTCAAAGCTTGCCTGATCGTTCGGAACTACAATCTCTCCGTCGATGATCTGCTGTTTTACATCCTCTACTGCAGAGATCACATCTTCCGGAAGCAGATCCTGAGTCGGTGCGATGTCTACGCCGCCCATAGACAGGTCATAGGTTACCACGCCGCCCTCCAGGGTGCCGTTGATCAGAGATTCTACAGAATCATATACCGCATTGTCTACTCTCTTCATAGCAGAGGTGATGACGGTCTCCGGCGCGATGCTGGACTGGTCGCTGTCAACGCCGATCGCGTATACGCCGGCTTCCTGGCATGCTTCGATCACGCCCAGACCGGTTGCGCCTGCCGCATGGAAGACGATGTCGGCGCCGTTGGTAATCGCCGTATTCGCCATGGATTTACCGGTAGCGGAATCTGCGAAAGAGTTTGCGTTGAACTGCTGGATCGTCGCATCCGGATTTGCATCCAGAACACCCGCGCAGTAACCGTATCCGAACAGGTTCATATTCTCATTGGACATGCCGATGACAAAACCGACGTTGTCTGTCTCAGTCATCATACCTGCCACATAACCTACCAGATAAGATCCCTGCTCCTGCTCGAACATCAGGCAGGTCACGTTGTCCAGTTCGATGGTCGCGTCATCGATAATGGCAAAATTCACATCCGGATTCGCTTCGGCCGCCGCCCTGGTAGCGTCTGCCAGCATGTATCCTACGCTGATGATCAAGTCATATTCTTCATCGATAAAGGTCTCCAGATTCGGGGTATAGTCCGCGTCAGTGGAAGATTCCAGATAGTTTGCCTCGATGCCGAATTCTTCCGCGGCTCTCTGCAGGCCTTCCCATGCGGACTGGTTGAAGGAGCCGTCGTTTACTCCTCCTACATCGGTAACAAGACCGATCTTGAAGTCTCCTCCGGCTGCGGCCGTATCAGTGCTCTCGTCTGCCGCCTCCGTGCTGTCGTCCGCTGCCTCAGTCGTATCTGCGGTCTCTGCGGGCTCCTCGGTGCTGCTGTTACCACAGGCGGTCATGGACATTACCATAGCCGCGCACAGTAATACTGCCAGTACTTTCTTTTTCATATGTTTCTCTCCTTTTCTTTTTTTAGGCCTGGGCCTTATTTCTATCATACCATCCTTATGCCAAAATGAAAAGCGGCAATTTTATCTGTCCGTTTTCTCCCGGCAGATCAGCCTGCGGACCGCCTCTATTCCGGTTCGGATCGCAAGATCTGTGTCGTGGACAACCGGATTGGAAAGTCCCTCTCTTTCGCGTTCCTGATTGGCCACTACCAGGAAAACGGAACCTGCACGGACTCCCAGCGCGCTGGCCACCACGAACAGCGCCGCAGACTCCATCTCGGAAGCAAGGCATCCCAGTCTCTTCCAGGCTTCCCATTTATTCAGAAGCTCATAACTGACCGGCATAATCTCCGGCTCATGCTGTCCATAAAAAGAATCCTTGCACTGCACTACTCCCACATGATGTTTCTTTCCCAGCGCCTCCGCAGCCTCTGCCAGAGCATTCACGATACCCACGTCCGCTACGGCGGGGAATTCAATCGGTGCGTATTCCCGGCTGGTCCCTTCCATACGAATCGCCCCGCTGGCAATTACCAGATCGCCGCTTTCCACTTTAAGCTGCATACCTCCGCAGGTCCCAACCCGGATAAAAGTATCCGCCCCGCATTTCACCAGTTCTTCCATGGCAATGGATGCAGACGGACCTCCAATCCCTGTGGACGTCACGCTTACCATCTCTCCGTCCAGATATCCGGTATAAGTAACAAACTCTCTGCTGTCCGCCACAAGTCTGGGGTTGTCGAAATACTTGGCGATTTTCGCGCAGCGCTTAGGATCGCCCGGCAGGATCACATAACGTCCCACCTCTCCTTTTCCCACCTGAATATGATACTGTTTATCAGGATCTTCCGAATAATGCATCGTCTCCGTCCCTCCTACAACTGTTTTCCAATCTCCTGAATGCTTCTTGTCACCAGTTTCCGGAACAGCGGCGCCACCCGGTCGGCCGCTTCCTGTACTTCCTTATGATCCAATGGCTGATCTGTCATACCGCACGCCAGATTAGAGATACAGGAAATCCCGCAGATCTTCATCTTCATATGATTTGCAGCCACCGCCTCGCAGGCGGTGCTCATCCCCACCGCGTCGGCCCCCAGGATCCGGCACATCCGTACTTCTGCCGGAGATTCATAGGCAGGTCCGGTCAGCTGAAGGTATACGCCTTCCTGAAGCGGAATATTCAGCTCTTTTGCAGTGGCACGGATCACATTCTGTAATTCTTTGTCATATACATCGCTCATGTCCGGAAAACGCACACCCAATTCTTCCATATTCGGTCCGATCAGCGGAGAAGGAACGAACGAACTGATCTGGTCTGTGATCATCATCAGGTCTCCCGCATGAAAATCATAATTGACGCCCCCTGCCGCATTGGTAAGAAAAAGCACCTCCGCGCCCATCATACGCATCAGGCGGACAGGCAGCACCACATCCTGGATCGAATAACCTTCATAATAATGAACGCGTCCCTGCATAACCACCACCGGGACCTCTCCCACATGTCCGAATACGAATCTTCCCTTGTGCCCGGGGATCGTAGAGACCGGGAACCCGTCGATATCATGATAATCCAGTTCCGCTTCTATCTCCATCCGGTCTGCGTAGTCTCCCAGGCCCGACCCCAGCACCAGCGCTACTTTCGGCTGAAAATCCACTTTCTCTTTTACTGTCTTATAACATCTCATCAGTTTCTCATAGACTGCGTTTTCCATATATTCCTCCTGACCTTCTAATGATTCCATAATTTCCAGAGTTCATGCTTTACCGAGTCGTCTGCGAAAGCCAGATCCGCCGCGTTCTGTTCCAGACGCAGCAGTTCCTCATCCGTCACTCCGCAGTATTTCCTGGCAAATTCCATCTCCCGGGTAATGCTGGTCCTGCTTACGGTACGGTTGTCCGTGTTCAAAGTCACCTTCAGTCCCGCATCCAGAAATTCCCTGAGCGGATAATGATCCGGCGACTTTGCCGCCCGGGTCTGCAGGTTGCTGATCGGGCACATCTCAATACCGACCCCGCGCTCCGCGCAGAGTTTCTGTATATCCGCCCGCCCGCTCATGGCGATGCCATGTCCGATCCTGGCGGCGCCGCATTCCACTGCTTCCCGTATATTTTCCGCGTTCCCGCATTCCCCTGCGTGAATAGTAAAAGGAAAATCCAGTTTCTTCACTTCCTGAAACAATGCCCGGTAATTCTCCATGGGCCAGGAAGCTTCGTCTCCCGCCAGATCTGCCGCACAGACTCCTTCGCCCAGATATTCCCGGCATGTTCTGAACATAGCCAGGCTGTCCTCCTGACGGTGATGACGCATGGCGCAGACAATAACTCCATACCGTACATGACAGATTTTCTCTGCCTCCGCCAGCCCTTCCAGCACAGACTCCACCGCCTGCCTGCTGTTCAGGCCTTCTCCCGCCGAGTGCAGGGGCGCAAATCTGGTCTCGATATAACAAATATTTTCTTTCGCCGCGTCCAGCAGGAAATCTCTCGCCGCAATCCTCAGCGCCTCTGCGGTTTTCAGACACGCGATGGGAATATCAAATTTTTTCAGATACTCCGCAAGATCCCGGCACCTGTCATCTGCCTGCAGTTCCTCCGGCGCCACGTTCCGTCCGGTTATTTTCCTGACGCTTTCCAGGGTCAAAGAACCATCCAGATGACAATGAAGATCTATCTTCGGCATAAGCCGCACTGCGTCTTCCAATGCCCTCACCTCTTTCTATTCAAATGTAATACCGTTCAGGTATTCCTGCATCCGCTCATACTGATCACGGGTTATACGGATCCGTCCCCGATGATATTCGATATAACCATCTTCCTGCATGGTTTTTACCAGACGGTTCACCGTCCTGGTGGAAAGCCCTGAACAGTCGGACAACTCCTGCCTCGTCCAACGGATCGTACATTTTTCTTCAGAGCCGGTAATCTGGTACTCCTGACAGAACAGGAAAAACAGTCGATCCCGCCCCTGTAAAAACAAAAGCAGCCTTTCTTTGCGCCCCTGCTCCAGAAGATACCGGCCCATGCTTCTGGTCTCCATCAGAAGGGCATCAATATCCTGGCTGATCCAGCGGCGATAGTCCTCTCTTCCGGTGATCAGAAACCAGCAGTCTGTCCCCGTCTCCAAAGTAGCCATATATCGGTCAAATCCCAGCAGAATCTCCATAGAGCCGAAGATTTCCACCGGTTCAAACTGAGTATACTGGTATTTCACTCCCAGCACCCGGTGCTCCATTCCCCGTACACGTCCATTCAACAGGAAAAATACCTTCCCCACCGGAGCATTCTCATGGATGAACAATGTTCCTTGTTCAATTTTTTTCAGGGAAAGATGTTCCAGAAAACCTTCCGGCGCGCGGCTGAACATCCGTCTTAAATATTCTCTGTTCTCTGCGGACATAAAACCCAGCTGTGCCATCAATACCTGCAGATTCATGCGTCACCTCAACATACCGTTTTTATAATTCTGCAACTTGAGCAACCGTTCAGAACAGTTACCAATTTAATTATATCACAGCCTGCCATATTTTCGTGAAAAGTTTTCTGTTTTGTTCCTTTTTTTCATATTTTACCGTCACTTTTTACAATATAAAAGGACATATGTCTCGTTTAACATATTTTGTTCACACTTTTCATTTTTTTTTAAATATGATATACTTACGGCGTTTATGAAAGGAATAGGAGAACCTGATATGAAAATTGGATTTATTGGACTGGGTCTGATCGGCGGCTCTATCGCCAGAGCCATCCGCCATTTTTATCCGGACGCAGAGATCGTCGTCCATTCCCGCACAAGAGCCTCTGTGGAACAGGCAGTCGAAGACGGCGTAGTAAACCGGATCGCGGACCGGATCGGACCGGATTTTTCGGACTGTACATACATATTTCTGTGCGCTCCCGTATCCTGTAACGCCGCATACCTGGCCAGTCTCCGGCCTTTTCTCTCCCCGGGATGCATTGTCTCGGACGTAGGGAGTACCAAAAGTGATATTCACGCAAGAGTGAAGGAACTGGACATGGAAAGCTGCTTTATCGGAGGCCATCCCATGGCTGGCTCTGAAAAGACCGGCTATGCCAATTCTAAAAGGATCCTGATCGAGAACGCATACTATATGATTACGCCCACCGAAAAGATACCGGAAACAACCGTATTGGCATTCCGCGATTTTATTGCCAGTCTGAAGGCGCTTCCCCTGGTTCTGGATTACCGGACCCACGATTATGTAACAGCCGGTGTAAGCCACCTGCCCCATATCATCGCTTCCGCTCTGGTAAATCTGGTGCGGGATTCAGATACCAGGGACGGGATTATGAAAATGATTGCTGCCGGCGGATTTCGCGATATTACCCGGATAGCGTCTTCTTCTCCCGAGATGTGGGAACAGATCTGCATGACTAACCGGGCAAATATTTCCTCGATTCTGCAGGATTATATTGACTCTCTGACCAGTATCCGCCAGGAACTGGACGAAGCCCGGTCGGACGCTATCTATAATCTTTTTGAGAGCTCCAGAGACTACCGGAACAGCCTCCCCATCCAGGGGCACGGGCCGATAGAACCTGCTTACGAAATTTACTGTGAAATGGTGGATGAGGCCGGCGGAATCGCCGCCCTTGCCACGATCCTTGCCAGCAACCAGATCAATCTTAAGAATATCGGCATTGTCCACAGCAGAGAATTCATCGACGCTGTCCTTCGCATCGAATTCTACGACGGGCCGACTATGAAAAAGGCCGCCGACATTCTTCGAAAATACCGCTATATTATATATGAACGTTAAGGAGCAGCCATGATATTTACCAGAGCAAACACTTTAAAAGGAACCGTTACCGTGCCGGGAGACAAAAGCATCTCCCATCGCAGCGTCATGTTTGGCGCGCTGGCGGAAGGGACCACCCGCGTCACTAATTTTCTGCGCGGCGCAGACTGTCTGTCCACCATCGATTGTTTCCGCAAACTGGGCATTGAGGTCGAAGAATCTCCCCAGGAGATCCTGGTGCACGGGAAAGGACTGCACGGACTTTCCGCGCCTTCTTCCATCCTGGACGTGGGAAACAGCGGCACCACCACCCGTCTGATCTGCGGCATACTGGCGGGACAGTCTTTTAACTCGCAGCTGGACGGAGACGATTCCATAAGAACCCGTCCCATGAAACGGATTATAGATCCGCTGTCCCGGATGGGCGCAAGTATCGAGAGCCTGAAGGGTAATGGCTGCGCTCCTCTGAAGATCCGCGGTTCCGCCCTGCACGGCATCCGCTATACCTCTCCAGTGGCCTCCGCACAGGTAAAATCCTGCCTGCTGCTGGCCGGGCTCTATGCAGACAGCCCGGTCAGCGTCACAGAACCCAGTCTCTCGCGGAATCACTCCGAGATCATGCTGCGGTACTTCGGAGCAGATCTGACAACAACGGGTACTACCGTCACCCTTCAGCCGGGTCCGGAACTGCATGCTCAGGAAATCCATGTTCCCGGCGATATTTCATCTGCGGCATATTTCATTGCCGCCGGTCTGATTGTGCCCGGTTCTGAGATTCTCATCCGTCATGTAGGCATTAATCCCACCAGAGACGGTCTTCTCAGGGTATGCCGGAAAATGGGCGCTGATGTGACGCTGTTGAATGAATGTCTGGATGCAGGAGAACCTTATGCGGATCTGCTGGTCAAAAGCAGCGACCTGCACGGAACGGACGTGGGAGGCGCCATAATACCCTCGCTGATCGACGAACTCCCGGTCGTCGCAGCTCTCGCCTGTTTCGCGGAGGGAACCACCGTGATCCGGGACGCACAGGAACTGAAAGTCAAAGAATCCAATCGAATTGATGTGATGGCAGAGAATCTGCGCGCCATGGGAGCGGACGTCACGGCCACGGACGACGGGATGATCATCAGGGGCGGCAGACCGCTTCACGGAGCTGTCATCGACAGCCATCTGGACCACCGCATCGCTATGACTTTTGCCGTCACCGCGCTGGCCGCGGACGGAGAGACACGCATACTGGGAGCAGACTGCGTCAACATCAGCTATCCGGATTTTTATGAAGATCTCAGATCCCTGAACGTAAATTAATTAAAAGTTGTAAAGCTTAGCACCTTCTTTACAGAATACATGGTATAATGGGCACGTAGTGCTTACTATACAATACAATAATGTTGAGGTACAAATTTATGACACCTGCAAAATTTATCAAACGGCAGCCGCCCGGCCGCATCATCGCTCTGGGCTTTGCACTGACTATCCTGGTCGGCTCTCTTCTGCTCATGCTGCCATGCAGCATTCAGGACGGTGTCACTGTCCGTTACATCGACGCGCTCTACACATCTACCAGCGCCGTCTGTGTGACAGGGCTGATCGCCATCGACGCAGGAGATACTTTCACGCCCCTGGGACAATTTTTTCTTGGCTCTCTGATCCAGGTTGGAGGTCTTGGCGTCACAGCCATCGGCGCCGGCATCATAATCGCCATCGGGCGCAGAGTAAACCTGAAAGGAAGGGATCTGATCCGGGAAGCCATGAATCTGGATTCCGGTAAGGGACTGGTTCGCTTCATTAAAAGTATCTTTATTACCACGATTATTTTTGAGTTCACCGGCGCGGCACTGAGTTTTATCGTTTTCCGGCAGGATTTCCCGCTGGTGAAAGCGATCGGGGTCAGCTTGTTCCACTCCGTGGCAGCGTTTAACAATTCCGGCTTTGATATTTTAGGCGGCGGGAAAAACTTAATTCCTTATCAAAAAGACGTCCTGTTAAACATGGTCACATGCGGATTGATTATTTGCGGCGGTATCGGTTTCCTGGTTATCCGCGAAATCTGGTCCACCAAGTTCCGCTGGAAAAAGTTTTCCATGCACACAAAAATTGTTCTGACAGTGACCGCCGGGCTTCTGCTGTCCGGAACGCTTCTTTTAAAGCTTACAGAAAATATTTCCTGGATGGGCGCTTTTTTTAACAGCGTTTCTGCCAGAACAGCCGGATTCTCCACGTATCCGCTGAAAGAATTTACCACTCCGGGACTGATGGTTTTGATTGTTTTAATGTTTATCGGAGCCTCCCCCGGATCCACCGGCGGCGGTATCAAAACCAGTACATTTTTCGCCCTGATCCAGGGAATCAAGCGCGGTGCCACCAACCATTCCGAAAAAGCATTTCATTACGCGGTGCCGGAAGGAACTTTTCGGAAAGCGGCTGTGATTACGCTTCTGGCGCTGACCGTCGTAATCACCGGCACCTACCTGATGCTGGTAATGGATCCCTATCTGGATCTGCGCGACGCGCTTTTTGAAATCACCAGCGCGTTCGGTACTGTGGGCCTTTCTACTGGAATCACCCCTACGCTCACCGACGGAAGCAAGCTGCTGTCCATCTGTATCATGTATATCGGACGTCTGGGGCCGCTGACGATCGCCAGTCTCTGGCATTTTACTTCCGGAGAACGGGTCAGCTATCCCACCGGAAATATTGCTATCGGCTAAATCTCGTAAATATTTAGGAGGAAAACCATGTTTGGAAAACAGAAACCAGAAAAAACATCTTATGGAATCGTAGGACTTGGTCGGTTCGGCACCGCTCTGGCATGTGAACTTGCAAAAACAGATGCAGAGATCCTGGCCCTGGACCGTGATGAAGAAAAAGTAAGGGAAATGCGCGAGGTGACCGAGCATGCTATCGTCGTTCATTCCCTGGATAAAAAGACACTGATGGAAACCGGTATTCAGAACTGCGATGTGGCGATTGTATGTATCGGAGAGCATATGGAATCTTCTATCCTCACCACCCTGAATCTGGTCAGCCTGGGAATACCGCTGGTTGTGGCAAAAGCCACCAGTCCGGAGCATGGCGAGATTCTCTCCCGGTTGGGCGCGGAAGTTGTTTATCCTGAACGCGATATGGGTATCCGTCTGGCACAGCGCCTGGAAACAGCCGGCGTACTGGATTTCATACAGTTGAGTCAGAAAATTAATATCTCCAAACTGTTGGTTCCCGACTCCTTTATCGGACATACCGTACTGGAGATCAATCTGAGACCGCGTTTCGGACTGAACATCATCGCGATTGAAAATAATAATGATGTTTTAGAAAACGTAAAACCTGACTATGTATTCCGCGACGGAGACATTCTGATCGTTTCCGGAAGCCGTGACGGAGTCATCAAATTGTCCGAATGGGCAATAAAGGCAGATCATAGCCGAAAAAATATCTAAGATTTATAAAGTAAGGGCTGCGGCGCCGCCGCAGCCCTGTTTCTGTCTTCCTCAGTACTTTTATTCTTTTTTTAAGATCCCGTCCCAGGCGCCGCATATTCGCTGTTCCAGACGAAACAGACCAGTTCTGGAATAAACCGGCCCCGCCAGCGCAAACAACTTCTGACGCAGCAGTTCCAGACAGGTACATACAATATACACAATAACAGCCACCAGCACCGCGTAGGGCACTGCCGCGTGGGTAAGGGCCACTTTGCTGGCTCTGAACAGATCCCAGACATGGTAACGGAGCAGATAATTGTCATGAATCAGATAAACGCCAAAGGCAGCTCCCGCTATCCTGCCGATCCAGCCGTCCAGCCTGGTCTCTTTCCACGGCATATTCTTCACGCAGAGGAACAGGCTGGCAGTGGCAAAGAGCGCCAGAGGAGAATTATAATTCAGGAAATACCCGATATTCTCCTGTCCGGTTTCCACCGACAGATAGACGCTGGCCAGCACCGCCAGCGAACCCAGCACATAACCCGCCAGACCGTACCGGAAATACCGTCTGTCCGGTTTTGTATGGAGCTTTATATATCCTGCCAGAAGCCCCAGGAAAAGGAACCATCCAAGTTCCCTTCCCTCGTAAGTTCCATACGTATTTTCCCGGAAGATCATATGATTCACGCTGAAGAAAACCGCCAGCAGTACCAGCAGATACTGATACTGCCGTCTGGACAGCCGAAGAGCCAGCATGCCGGCAAACGGCATCAAAAGCGACATACCCACGTAAACCGACGCGAACCAGTACGTCCTGGAGGATATGGGGAACACAGCATGCACCAGGTCGATTCCGGTCACAGGTGCAAATAAAGCGTACAGGAGAAAGATCAGGACCGAATAAAACGCCACCTGTTTCCAGAGCCGGATCATCTTTTCAGCCCGAAACCCCCGGTCAATGGAAAAATACCCGGCGATCATGACAAAGCAATTCACATGCACTACAGAGAAAGACTGGATCAGGTAAGAAGCCAGATAATTCATGGTTCCGTACCCCAGTTTTGCCGTCACCCTTCCATGAAATAGGCAGTGTCCCACCACAATCATATACATGCAGAGAATTCTCAGCAGTTCAAAATTCATCTGTCTTTTTTTCATGGCTTTCTCCGTCCTTACTGATATAGATTATTTTCCGTCGCGATCTTCGTTCCTCTGTCCGTATCCCGGATCACCACATGCACGATATAACGGTCATCCAGCCGGAAACTCATTTTGGGGATCATGAATCTCACCTGATCGGTATCCTCCAGATCCGTATCATAAAGCAGGGAATAGAGTCCGTTCTCGTCCTGCTGCTGCCAGGTGCCCTGGTACATCCTCTGTTTCCCGCTCTCCACGCTCTCCATCCAGAGAAATACGCTCTTGCCTTCCAGTTCTTCCGGTGTCATGTCCACAGTCGCCTCGATCACATCATAGCGCTCGTTTTCCGCAGTATAAGTGCGGTCCAGAGAAGCCGTATACGTATAGTCTTCTTTCAGATTGGACATACGGTAGTTGAGCGTGTACAGGTCAAAATTGCCGATCTGGTTTACTTTGGAATAAGTCAGAAACAATCCCTCATAGGTAGAATCCAGATGAAGCATCAGGTGCTCCAGCAGCGTATTGGAGATCAGCACCGACCGGTCGCTGGTGTACAGCGAGGTCATCAGATTGCTCTCATCATAGGCCCAGAGGTTCTCCACCACCTGCGGAGACTCCGTCTCCCATCCTCCCAGGGTAAATACGTTCGTCAGGTAGTTATCCGGAACTTTTTCAAAAATGGAATAACCCAGCTCCATCCCGTTGCTGGTCAGCGGATCGAACACATAATATACTTTTTTATCCGCCGTGATTGTGTCATACAGTTCCCGGAAAGCCATACTGGCCTCCGAATCCTGCACGGCCGGCAAGAAAACCGGAGACACCAGCATATGCACACAGATACCGCCCGTCAGAACCGCCCCGGCAAGTCCTCCGGCAAGGAATCTGCGGCCGGACAGTCTTTCCTCCCAGCGCAGGGACAGTTCCGGCAAAGCCGAGGTCCAGACAAAGGCCAGCACGGCCAGAAGACACGCCGTCACCACGATTGGAAGCACCCGGTAAATTTTGATGAAATACAGGTAGATGCCCAGCAGCGCCACAAAGGGCCAGCACATGCCGATCCAGTTTCTCTGCCGCCCTCTCCCCATGGAAAACAGGAACCAGAATACCGCCATCAGCGCGCTCAGTACGAAAAGCGGCTTCGTCGCCAGGTTAACCAGATAGTCGGCCAGATACTCCCACTGGAAAGGACGGTCCTGCCGAAATGCGATGATGCTTTCATACACATCCGCCGTATACCGGTCAGAATCCGCGATCAGCCAGTTCTCCAGATTGAGATAATCCGTTCTGGTAAGCCCCAGCGCTTCATACTCTTCCTGATATTCATCCCATTCCGGGACTCCGTAGTCCAGAAGCGCCTGACGGGCTTCGTCATATCGCCGGTAATGCTCCTGCGGACTTCCCGGCGTATAGACCAGCAGGTTTTCCGCGGCAATACTCCCGAATACCAGCGCAAAAGCAAATACACAGGGCAGGCAGTCTCTCATCAGAAACCTTTTCCAGTCTTTTTCCTTCCAGGCGTCCTTTACTTTGACCAGCCAAAGGCCAAAGGCCAGCAAGCTGACCATTCCAAACGATTCAAAACGGATCCAGCTCCCCAGAAGCAGCAGCAGGATCCCCGGCACATACCGCAGGACTTTTCCTTTTTCATTTCTCTGTCCCAGAAGAAGCACGTAACCGGCTGCGGTTACGGCAGCCGCTGTCTTCGTATACTGCATCTCCACATACAGAGGCTGAAGAGACGCCATGATCAGCAGTACTGCAAGGATCACTCCTGTCCGCTCCGATCTTTCTATCCAGACAAAGCCTATCGCCGTCAGAGAAAGAAAGATCATCGCATACATGATGATGGTATACCAGTTCAACGAAGGAATCAGCAGATAAAATAATTTTATCAGCCAGCCCAGACCGCTGTGCAGATAGATAAAATACCAGCTCATGCTTCCATAAGCGCCGGATGCTATAGAGGCCAGCGTAAATTCATCGTTAGACCCATAATACGGATGCAAAAATACAACCGCGTACGCCACAGCCAGCAGATGAAAAAGTATGAGAAAACACTTTAACTGTTTCCCGGTAAGTCTGTAACCTTTCAAACCCAAGTCCTTGACCCTCCTGAAAAAGGGGGTTGCCGCAAACACTTTGCAGCAGCCCCCTCCGTTCTTTTTCTCTTAGTTATCCAGCAGCTTGTCTTCGCCGTTCCAGCTGTACAGCTTGCGGATCTCTCTTCCTACCTTCTCTGACGGATGCTCGGAAGCCAGTTTTCTCATAGCCTTGAAATGAGCCTGTCCGCCTGCCGGAGACATATCCAGAAGGAATTCTTTCGCGAAGGAACCGTCCTGGATATCCTTCAGCATTTTTCTCATGGTGTTCTTCGTTTCTTCCGTGATCAACTTAGGACCGGAGATATAATCGCCGTATTCTGCCGTGTTGGAAATGGAGTATCTCATACCCTCGAAACCGGACTGGTAGATCAGATCCACGATCAGCTTCATCTCATGGATACACTCGAAATAAGCGTTTCTCGGATCATAGCCTGCCTCGGTCAGCACTTCATAGCCTGCCTGCATCAAAGCGCACACGCCGCCGCACAGCACTGCCTGCTCGCCGAACAGGTCGGTCTCGGTCTCGGTACGGAACGTGGTTTCCAGGACACCCGCACGGGCGCCGCCGATCGCCAGGGCATAAGCCAGAGCAGTCTCCAGAGCTTTTCCGGTTGCATCCTGCTCAACCGCTACCAGACACGGAACACCCTTTCCTGCCTGATACTCGCTTCTTACAGTATGACCCGGCCCTTTTGGAGCGATCATGGTCACATCTACATATTTCGGCGGAACAATCTGACCGAAGTGGATATTGAAACCATGCGCGAACATCAGCATATTGCCCTCTTCCAGATTGGGCTCGATATCTTTTTTATACATGGCAGCCTGCAGCTCGTCATTGATCAGAATCATGATGATGTCAGCTCTCTTTGCGGCCTCTGCTGCAGTGTAAACCTGGAATCCCTGTTCTTCTGCTCTCTTCCAGGACTTGCTTCCCTCATAAAGACCGATAATCACGTTGCATCCGGATTCTTTTGCATTCAGAGCATGCGCGTGGCCCTGGCTTCCATATCCGATCACCGCAATCGTCTTTCCTTCCAGAAGCGAAAGATTACAGTCTTCCTGATAATAAATTTTTGCCATTGTCTTGTCCTCCATTATTGTAATGTGTCTGCTTATTCTTGCGTAAAATCGTAGTCGATCAGCTCTCCGTCCTCGCCGTACATCTTCACGTCAAAGGTTCCTCTGGACAGGCCGGTAAGACCGGTACGCGCAAGCTCCAGAATCTCCACGCCTTTCAGCATACGAAGAAAAGCCTCCAGCTTGGTCTGGCTTCCGACCAGTTCAATAATCAAAGATTCTATAGAAACGTCTACGATTTTAGCCCTGAAAATATTCGCGATGGAGATAATATTCTGACGGTTGTTCTCGTTGCAGAGCACCTTAATCAGCATGAGTTCTCTGGTCACGGAAAGTCCCGGCTCCAGTCTCTTGATGTCCACCACATCCTCCAGCTTATTCAGCTGTTTTTCGATCTGCTCCAGAATAATATTGTCACCTCTGGTAACAATCGTCGCTCTGGAATAACGGGGATCCGCTGTCACTCCTACCGTCAGGCTGTCAATATTGTAGCCGCGGCGGCTGAACAGTCCTGCAATCCTGCTCAAAACTCCCGATGTGTTATCTACCAGAATCGAAAAAACCACTTTCTGCATAGTTACCCCTGCTTTCTGTTTGTATATTCGTATTTGCGCTTTATACCAAAATATTTTAGCAATGAACGTTATTTTTGTCAATTAGTAACTGTTCTGAACTGTTACATCAATTATTAATATTGCGCCAGTTCTTCCAGATACCCGTCCAGCCATGAGAAACGGGTATTGATGAATTCCTCGATCTCTTCTGTCCCTTCCACATTTTCACTGTCCGGCCATCTGCGGCTGTCTCTGGCAAATGCTCCGGAGGATGTGAGGTAATCCATCTGTTCTCTCGCGTAATTGATCCAGACATCCTCCTGAAGGAATGAACTGCGCCATGTCTTCCATACTTCCTGCATGTCTTCCGGCAATGTCTCATCATATTCCATCATATTGCGGAAAACTTCTTCATTGAGCCAGCGCGTAGCCAGTTCCGGATTGTATCGGATATTTTTTACGCTCTTATCGTCTCCGGTCTCAAAATCATCTCCCCAGGAATAATTCTGGTCCCACGGAATCCTGCGGATCACATAGCTCCCGTCCGCGCCTATGACCGTACTGTAGATAATATTTTTGAACCGGTTGTCCATCCCGGCGATCGCGTTGTAGTACAGATGATACGCAATGAAATTCTGCCGGTCAATACAGCCATAAAGCGTCTCCAGATCTTCCTCCGAGTCCATCTCGTAACCGCTGTCCCAGAATGTCCGGAACGGGGTCCAGATCCCGTCATAATACGTTTTGTCCGCCTGCCGTATATTGACGCCGCCGCAGGTGAAAGACTGGGCAGCTTCACTTTCTTCGAACAATTCGGCATCCGGCCATTCATCCGCGCCCATTTTATAGATCAGATCGCTGGTCTTGTCCAGCCCCAGCGACTTGTAATCAGTCGGCTCTACCAGACCGTACAGGCCTGCATATTCTCCGTTGATGATCAGTTCCAGGTACTCCATCCTGCACCCGTCATCCGCCTGCGTCTCTGTAAGCGATGCGATCTCATTCCACAACTCGATGGACAACTTATCCCGAAGTTTGCTCCGGTCCGAGTACATAGCTTTTAACTGCCAGTCATTATCCGAGCGCATGCCCAGAAGCGATATATCCCTGCCCTCACTTCCGTCGTCATAAAAGAACTCCACCCGGTATCCCAGCTTTTCAAATCGTTTGCTGGCGTTTCCGCGAATATTATAATAGGCCGCGCTCTCCTCCACCTGATATCCGCCGCTCAGGCTCAGCACAGGGTCAAAGACCGCGATCCGGGTCCCCTGCTCTCCCATCTCTCCCTCAATGCTCATCACCGGCATCCCGGTAAACAATACCGATACAAATGCGTATTCTGTATCACTGTAAATCAGGCATCGGAACTCATGTTCTTCGGAGATAGCCTCTTCCATATCGCGGAACATGACGTCTTCCAGCCATGCCACAGACACGCTCTCCCCGTCCGCGGACGCGCTCAGCGTCCCTTTCCAGTAGCTTTCTTCCATGTTTTTGGGAATATAATAGCGTTCCTCAGCCGTCACATAAGCAGCGCGCACTCCATTGATCTGAAGAGACACGGATTCATCCTGTGCGTACGGTGCCCGCGTATCACACAGATCCTGAGCTTTCTCCTCCGATATTACCGGAACTTCCATCACCTGTCCCCGCTGCCGCGCCGCGAACCAAGCGCATATACAGCCCAGAAAGAGAATGCTTATCCCCAGAACGATTCCTTTTCTCATACTGCAGACACTTTCTGTAAGCGTGTTTTTATTTCACGGATATACTCCGGCGTCGTTCCGCAGCAGCCGCCCAGGATCGTCGCCCCGCACTGATAAAGGTGTTCCAGATGACGCGCAAATTCCTCTGCTTTCATGCTGTAAACCGCTTCGCCCTTCTCCGTGATCACAGGCATCCCCGCGTTGGGTTTTGCCATGACAGGAATCGATACAGTCTCATGAAGTCCGGCAATCACTGCCCCCAGCTGGTCCGGCCCTACGGAACAGTTGACTCCCACTGCATCTGCCCCCATGGCTTCCATAGCCGCCGCCGCTTCATAGACGCTGCCGCCCAGATACAGGCTGCCGTCCCCCTCGCAGGTGAAAGACACTAAAAGCGGCAGATCGCAGATTTCCCTGGCCGCGTCGCAGATTACCACGGCCTCGTCTGCCGAAATCAGAGTCTCCGCCACCAGCAGATCCGCTCCTGCTCCGGAAAGAGCCTGTATCTGTTCCCGGTAGACGTCCAGCAAAGTATCGTAATTCATCGTACCGTAAGGCTCCATGGCCTGGCCGGTGGTCGACAGGTCCCCCGCCACCAGCACGCGGTCTCCCACATTCTGTCTGGTCCGCTCTACCAGCACACGATTCCATTCTTCCGTGCGGTCCTGAAGCTGCAGGTTGCCCAATGAGATACGGTTTGCGCCGAATGTAGGCGCATATATAATGTCAGATCCGGCATCCGCGTACGCCTTCTGCATAGCGGCCACCGCTTCCGGATGTTCATATGCCCACTGCTCCGTACATACGCCTGCCGCAGGCATTCCTTTTGTCTTCAAATAAGAGCCGGTCGCCCCGTCCAGAAGCAACGGTCTTCGTTCTGTCATTTTATGAAATCTTTCTTTTGTCATCCGCTATCCCCTTTCCTGTTCGATTTCCGGCTCTGCCTTGGGCCAGGTGCCGTCTACATCAGTTTTCTGCCGCAGTTGGGACAGAATTTCATTCCTTCCGTCTTCGTCCCGCAGTCCGGGCAGAACTTGCATCCTCCCTCGGGGACAGCCCCCTGTGACGGGGCAGCTTGCTGCTGCGCCGTATTCTGTCCGTACATCCGGCCCATCTGAGAAGCCATCTGCTGCCCCATGGCCATTCCCATGGCCATTCCCGCCATATCCGACGCAGTGCCTCCTCCGCCCCCTTTGGACATGGCGTCCATCATCGCCATCTGCTGATAACGGCCCATGTCTCCAACCATACTCTGAGAAGCTGCTTTCGTCGCCATTTTCTGGATCTCTTCCGGGTAACTGAAGCTGGAGATATTGAAAGCCGTGATGCCGATGCCGATCTTCATCATCTCCATATCCATATCCTCCTGTATGCCTTTCGCGATGTCAAAGGAATTGGCCTGCAGGTTGAACATATCCCTGCCTTCTTTTGATATCCATTTCATCAGGAGCTGATCCAGCATAGCCACAACTCGCTCCTTCACATCGTCAATCGTGAACTGCTGCTTTACTCCCGCGATCTTTTCAATCAGCACGGCATGGTCGGACACCTTGCAGCAGAACGTGCCGAAAGCACGGATCGGCATGCCGCCCGGAAGTCCCGGCGCAGGCATATTGACAGGATTTTTCGTACCCCATTTGACTGTCACTTCTTTCGTATTGATGAACAGCACTTCTGCCCTGATTCCGCTGTTAAAGCCAAACCGGAATCCTTTCAGCGTAGAGAGAAACGGCACAATTTCAGACTCGATGTCAAAACTCCCTTCGTCAGTAAATATTCCTTCTACTTTTCCATTGTAGAGAAAGATCGCGTCCTGGCCCGGCCGGATAATCAGGCGGCTGCCTTTCTTAATCTCTCGATTGCTCCATTTCCAGAAAAGGACGTCATCCCTGTATTCTTCCCATTCTACCACATTGGCAAACTGATTTCCAAATAAAGCCATATTCTGTCACCCCTCTTTGATCTGTTCGTATTCTGCCTCTGCATATATCGGCGTCTCATACCCGTACCTGTCCCCTCTCCGGTCGGAGGTAAGGAAGAAAAACGCGCCGATCAGCACTGCCGCAGCAAAAACAAGCAATGCGATCTTTGCCGGACTCTTTGGATATTCTCCCTGAATCCTTCCTGTTTCCCCGTTAATCAGCACCGTATACTGCCGCTTTTTATAATGATAAGACGTAGCATACACCGGAAGAAGCACGTGTTTGTAAGTTTCGCTCCGATAGGATGCGTTCAGTCTCACGTTCCTCACATGATCGTATCTGCGGAGCACATCCTGCTCCGCCAGCGCATACAGTTCCCTCTCCATCTGTGTTCGTGCCGTACGGTGGGCGTCCTCCAGATCTACAGTATAGACTTCGGAACTGTAGCCGGACAGGTAATCCGGAGAATAGGGAGGGATTTCCTTGGTATGAAACGGTTCAATCTCCCTGATCAGACGGTCATCCAGACGATCAGAAGCGTGCACCTGAACATCGTCAAAAAACCGGCCGACTCTTCCTCTGGTAGACTGCCAGCGGATCTCCATCAGCGTTTCTTCTACTCCTTTGGCATTCCGGACTCTTATGGGATGATTCTTCCCTCCTTCCGCCGCATAATCGGCCGTTGCATCCGCGTCAAAGGTCCAGTACGGAATATAGATCCCCTGCAGCTTATCTTTCTGGTACAGATGCTTTAATTCTCCCGGCGCCAGCCAACGGCCTTTCATCCATCTCCGAAAGATCTCTCCCACCCGGTTTTTGTCAATCTTGAACGGGAGCACACCATCCGGCACAATGTTTGAAAGTTGTTTTTCCGCCAGCACAAATGCTGTCCCGCAGTAAGGGCACTCCTTTGCCGTACTGGTAGCCTCCACTTCCACCGTAGCCCCGCAGGACGGGCACTGCATGGTTGTGGACTGTTTTTCCTCTGCGCGGATCTCTCTCTTCGCGTAACCGGTCAGACGGTGTTCCTCTACTTTCTGTCCATCAGTCCGAATCTCCCTGATGGTACCGCAATGCGGGCATTTAAGCGCCTGACTCGCCACATCAAACTCCATGACCCCGCCGCAGTTTTCACAATAATATATTTCACTCACTGAAACTGACTCCTCTTTCGTTATTATTCAAGGTCATTCTTGAAACAAGAAAAGCTGGTACAAAACTGTCAAACCCGGCGGGTTCTTCCATTTTGCGCCAGCTTTTGATCTGCTGTTTCCTATTTGCCCAATTTTGCCTTGAGAGCAGCCAGTTCATCATCCACTGCAGGGCTGGAAGACGGATCGTCATATTTTGCAGCGAGATCGTCGATATCGTCCGATGCAGAGGACGCATTCAGTTCCGCCATGGCATTGGCTTCATCCAGCATACGGTTTGCTTTCTCTTCCATACGGTCGAAAGCTGACAGATTGCCTGCGGCCCCCTCCACGGAAGAACCGATCTTATTCAGTCGTTCCTGAGTCTTCGCTACCGCCATTTTTGCCTTGATAGAATCTCTTCTGGCATTCAGCTCACCGATATCTTTGATCAGTTTGTCATGCATCTCTTTCATCTTCACCGCGTTCTGATGCGCCTGATCGTATGCCTGCTGAAGTCCTGCCTGCTTTCCCGCGAGCAGCTGTTTCTTCTCCAGAAACTGGCGGGCGTCCCCGTCATTTCCTGCCACCACCGCTTTTTCCGCATAGCGCTGCATTTTATCAATATCAGCCGCACACTCGTCCAGCTGTCTCTTGCAGCGGCTCTCTTCAGCCATCACAGACGCAGTCTCCGCCTTAACCTTCCCCAGATCGCTTTCCAGGTTGCGAAGGTACTGGTCAATCATCTTTTCCGGGTCTTCCGCCTTATCCAGAAGCGCATTGATGTTTGCCGACATGATATCCCCAAACCGTTTGATAATTCCTGCCACTATGTGCCCTCCTTTTCTGCCGACCGGCTCATTTGCTACTCATTATAATACATTCCTCATCTTATGTCACGAAAAATCCGTTACGCTTCCCAGGGAAGTTCCGGATGCTCGATCTTCTTGTCGCGCAGCATCAGATCCGTCATAGCTTCCTTCGCACTCTTGCCTTCAAACAGCACCTGATTGACTTCCTCCACGATCGGCATGTCAATGTGATATTTCTCCGCAAGAATCTTTGCCGCTTTCGCGGAATAGACTCCTTCCACCACCATTTTTACCTCATCCATGGCTTCCTGCATCGTTTTTCCCTGTCCGATCAGATATCCTGCCTTCCGGTTCCGGCTATGGCAGGAAGCGCAGGTCACAATCAGGTCTCCGATCCCGGTCAGGCCGTTAAATGTCTCAATATGACCGCCCATTGCCACGCCCAGACGGCTCATCTCCGCAATGCCCCTGGTGATCAGCGCCGCCTTGGTATTATCTCCGCAGCCCAGGCCGTCCGCGATGCCTGCGGCCAGCGCGATGACATTCTTCAGTGCTCCACCCAATTCCATGCCCATCATATCCGGACTGGTATAGACGCGGAACACCTTGTTCATAAATACATTCTGGATGTACTCCGCAGTCTTTCTGGTCTTTGCACCGGCAACCACAGTTGTGGGAATTCCTCTTCCGACTTCCTCCGCATGGCTTGGACCGCAGAGCACGGCCACATCTGCCTGCGGGATCTCTTCCTTGATCACGTCCGCCAGCACTTTTAATGTGCTTTCCTCAATTCCCTTCGCCACGCTGACAATGATCTGCCCTTCACTCACATAGGGTGCCATTGTCCGGGAAGTGCTTCTGGTGTACGGAGACGGCACCGCGAGAACCAGTATATCCTTTCCTTTCACCGCGCACTCCATATCTGTCGTAAAAATGATGTCATCCGGAAGCTTTACTCCCGGAAGCTTCGTCAAATGTTCATGATTTTCCTGGAGCATACGGATCTCATCCTCCACAATCGACCACATAACCACATCATGTCCGTTAACGGCAAGCAGCCTTGCCAGGGCCGTTCCCCAGCTTCCCGCTCCAATAATACTGATCTTTGCCATAGTTACCTTCTCCTTTTATTTATTTTATTTCCTCTGGAAAACTTTGCTTTCCGTCCCATTCAGCAGACGGCTGATATTCGCCCGGTGGCGGTAGATCGCCATGGCAGCCAGTAAAGCCGCCACTACATAAAATTCGATCAGATGCCCCTGGTTCATACCATAATAGCCGTTTTGTCCCAGCACGATCAGACACACTACCAGTTCAATAACCACCAGGATCGATCCAAGGGAAACATATCTGCTAACAGCTACCGTCACCAGAAACGTCAACGCTTCCAACACGATCACGATCGGCCCCAGTGTAGCGATCAGTCCCGCTGTGCATGCAATCCCTTTTCCGCCTTTGAAGCCAAGCTGTACCGGAAAATTATGCCCCAGAATCGCGCCAGCTGCGGCATAGATACCCAGAAGCGGAAGCATGTCCGTGTGAGTCGCCCCAAACAAAACTCTGACAACTACCACAGCCAGCACCGTCTTCGCCACATCTCCCAGAAACACAATCAGCCCTGCCTTTTTCCCCAGAACCCGCAGCGCATTGGTAGTTCCCGCGTTGCCGCTCCCATATTCACGGATATCGATCCCGTTTATTCGTCCATAAATATATGCGGTCTGGAAAATCCCGAACAGATATCCGATCGCCAGACAAGCCAAGCGTACCATGTTATTCTTTTTCCTTTCTTTCCCGTATGATGAATTTTAAGGATGTGCCCTTAAAGCCGAATGCTTCCCTGATCTTGTTTTCCAGATATCTGGTATAGGAAAAGTGCATCAGCTCTTTGTCATTGACGAACACCACAAACGTAGGCGGCTTCACGGACACCTGGGTGACATAGTAGATTTTAAGCCTGCGTCCCCGGTCTGAAGGCGGCTGCTGCATGGCGACTGCTTCCGTGATAATCTCATTGAGCACGCCGGTCTGGATCCTCATGGCGCGGTTCTCAATGATCACATCAATCAGTTCAAACAACTTTGCCAGGCGCTGTCCTGTCACCGCAGAGATAAACAGAAGCTCTGCATAGGGCATAAAAGACAGAGTCTCACGGACTTTCCGGGAAAACTCATAGATCGTTTTGTCTGTCTTCTCGATGGCGTCCCATTTATTGACCGCCACGATGATACCCTTGCCCCTTTCATGGGCGATACCCGCGATCTTCGCGTCCTGTTCGGTCACTCCTTCCGACGCGTCGATCACCACTACCACCACGTCCGCGCGTTCCACTGCGGTCACAGTACGGATAATGCTGTAACGTTCCAGCTCCTCTTTGATCTTATTCTTCCTGCGAAGTCCCGCCGTGTCAATGAACACATATTCTTTGCCCCCATGGGAGATCTCCGTGTCAATGGCATCCCTGGTGGTTCCCGCGATATCGGACACGATCACCCGGTTCTCGCCCACCAGACGGTTAATGATGGAAGATTTTCCCACGTTGGGCTTGCCCACGATGGCCACTCTGGGACGTTCGTCTTCCTCGTCCTCTCCGGAATCTTCGGGGAAATGTTTCACCACCTCGTCCAGCATATCGCCGATCCCCAAGCGTGAAGCCGCGGATACCGGCACCGGATCGCCAATCCCCAGATTGTAAAATTCGTAGACATCCGCCATATATTTCTGGAAACTGTCCACTTTGTTGACTACCAGCACCACCGGCTTGCGGGAACGGCGAAGCATATCCGCCACTTTGGAATCCGCGTCCTGCAGCCCCTGGCGCACATCTACCAGAAAAATGATCACATCTGCCGTATCGATGGCGATCTGCGCCTGCTCCCTCATCTGGGAGAGGATGATATCGCTGCTGTCCGGTTCGATTCCTCCGGTATCGATCATGGTAAAATTATGGTTCAGCCATGAGACGTCCGCATAGATCCTGTCCCTGGTCACGCCGGGCGTGTCTTTGACAATGGAAATATTCTCCCCCGCCAGCGCGTTGAACAGCGTGGATTTTCCCACGTTCGGACGGCCCACAATGGCAACAATTGGTCTGCTCATATACTACCTCTTTCTGTCTGTTACTCTATAATACTGCTAATCAGGTCATTTCCGCCTGATTTTACTATGGATACTTTGATTTGTAAAGTTTTTTCCAGTTCTTCCACGGTCACGTCGTCAAGGAAAACAGGCTCTCCGCTTTTTAACATGTGTTCTGTTATCAGGAGCCGGCTGCCCAGATCTCTTCCCTGCAGCTGTCCGATCAGATCTTTCCCGGTCAGAAGCCCCGCTACAGTGATTCTTTCTCCAAAGAAGCGGTTCTCGACAGCCGCCACCTGAACGTTCACTTGCGGGAATTTCTCCCGGATCTTTTTCATGTGTTCTTCCAGGATCGGAGCCGCCAGTTTTCCTGTTGCAATGGTCACATGACGCTCTCTGTCGTCCCCCGCAATATGTGAAAGAGTTTCGCGAATTTCTTCATCCAGCAGACGCACCATACCCACGCCGTTTTCCAGCTGCAGATAACCGTCATAAGTCTCTTCTGCCGGCATCGGTCTTTCTGCAAGAAGGTACCACTCGTCTCCCCCATGGATAAAGTGAGTTCCAAATTCCCTGAAAAATTTTTCCTGCCACCGTTGGATACAGTCCAGTACTCTGCGGGCATCTTCCCGTTCAAACGGTTCCAGCGGATATAATCCTTCCCTGTATCTGGTGAGTCCTACCGGCACCACGGACACGCTCTGAAGTTCCGGCATGTATCCGGACAGATCCCGGATCGACCGCTCCAGCTCCTCCCCGTCGTTGACGCCCCTACAGAGTACGATCTGCCCGTTCATCTCGATTCCGGCTTCTTTCAGCCTGCGTACCTTGCCGAACACTTCGCCCGCAAAGCGATTGTGGAGCATCCGGCACCGCAGCTCCGGATTCGTAGTATGGAAAGAAATATTGATAGGGGACAACTTATATCTGATAATCCGGTCAATGTCATGATCGCTCATATTGGTCAGCGTCAGATAATTTCCTTGAAGAAAAGACAGCCGTGAATCGTCGTCTTTAAAATAGAGTGTCTCCCGCATCCCCTTTGGCAGCTGGTCAATGAAACAGAAAATACACTTGTTTCTGCAGGAACGGTATTCATCCATCAATCCATTCTCAAATTCAATCCCCAGATCGTCCTCGTATTCTTTCTCGATCTCCAGTTCCCATTCTTCTCCGTCCGGTTTGCGGATCAGCACCAGCAGCTGTTCTTCATTGATCAGATAACGGTAATCAAATACGTCTTCCGGCATCTGCCCGTTTACAGAGACCAAAACGTCTCCGGCCTCAATCTCCATTTCCTCTGCAATGCTCCCGGGCACTACAGACACAATTCTCTGCTCCATTCTCTTCTCCCTTTTACCTTTGTTCTGTACTTACTATACTAAATTTATGCTGAAAATGCAATCTTCCGTATATGGGTTGACTGCCTTTCCCTTCTGATGTTATAAATATAATATACGTTCACCAATGACAGGAGGATTATATGTCCAATCAGTTTTCTTATGAAAATATTCTGCCCATCGCGCCGCTGAAAGTGGCTGCTCTGGAAGGGTGCCGCGATCTGGCTGAAAACGTAGACCGGTTTCTGGTAGAATTTCGCGAAAAATCCAATCCGGATTTTCCGGACACCCCTACCTTCCAGGGATACCACGAAGACTCTTATCTCGTTCGCAGTGCCTGCCCCCGTTTCGGCACAGGGGAAGCCAAAGGTATTCTGTACGATTCCGTACGCGGCGTCGATCTGTTTATTATGGCAGATATCACCAATTACAGCCTGACTTACACCGTCTGCGGCCATGAGAACCACATGTCCCCGGACGATCATTATCAGGATCTGAAAAGGGTCATTTCCGCTACTAATGGAAAAGCTCGCAGAATCAATGTAATCATGCCTTTCCTGTATGAAAGCCGCCAGCACAAAAGAAGCCAGCGGGAATCTCTGGACTGCGCATTCGCGCTTCAGGAACTGGTAGATATGGGAGTTTCCAATATCATCACCTTCGATGCCCATGATCCCCGGGTCTGCAACGCCATTCCGCTTTATGGATTTGACAGTTTCAATCCTCCGTATCAGTTCATCCGCGGGCTGATCCGCGCGGTGCCAGATCTGAAAATCGACAAGGACCACCTGATGGTTATAAGTCCCGACGAAGGCGCCATGGGACGGGCCGTCTATTTCGCAGGTGTGCTGGGTGTGGAGATGGGTATGTTCTACAAACGGAGAGATTACTCCAGAGTTGTAAACGGCAAGAATCCCATCGTCGCCCACGAATTTCTGGGAGACGATCTGCACGGTAAGGACGCCATCATTATAGACGACATGATCTCTTCCGGAGAGAGCATGCTTGATGTTGCCCGTCAAATCAAAAACCGCGGTGCGAAACGTGTATTTGTCTGCACCACTTTCGGTCTCTTTACCGATGGTCTGGAAAAATTCGACGATTATTATAAGAAGGGATATATTGACCGTGTGGTAACGACAAATCTGACCTACCGTCCGCCCGAACTGCTTTCCCGTCCATATTATGTGGAAGCCAATATGACCAAATTCCTGGCCGCTATCATAGACTGTATCAACCACGACACTTCCACAGAACATGTAAACGATCCTACCGAACGGATTCATGCTCTTCTGGAAAAAAGAGAAACAGCCATCCGGCTGCAGAATATTGACTAGATCGCAGAACAGGAAAAACCGCCTCTGCCGGACTGCAGAAGCGGTTTTTCCTGTTCTTGCCTGTTTTTCGATATATCAGTAGTTCTCGCAGTGAATCTCAAAATAACTCTGCGGATGAGCGCAGGTAGGGCAGATCTCCGGCGCGGACGTGCCTACTACGATATGTCCGCAGTTGCGGCATTCCCATACTTTGACTTCGCTCTTGGCAAATACTTCTGCCATCTCCACATTGTGAAGCAGAGCACGGTAACGCTCTTCATGATGCTTCTCAATCGCCGCTACCAGGCGGAACTTCGCTGCCAACTCCGGGAAACCTTCTTCTTCAGCGGTCTTTGCAAAACCGTCGTACATGTCGGTCCATTCATAGTTCTCTCCCTCGGCTGCATGAAGCAGGTTCTCTGCGGTATCGCCGATGCCGTTCATCTCCTTGAACCACATTTTTGCATGCTCTTTCTCATTGTCAGCAGTTTTCAGGAACAGAGCCGCGATCTGCTCATATCCTTCTTTCTTTGCCACAGACGCGAAATAGGTATATTTGTTGCGCGCCTGAGACTCTCCCGCGAAAGCTGCCTCCAGGTTCTTTTCTGTCTGGGTTCCTGCATATTTACTCATAATTTTTTCCTCTCTTTCTTTTTGTTTTTCATTGCATGGTATCATTCTCAACAATTTCTTTGCCGCATCTGCCGGAAAATCCTCAGAAGGAGGATTCGCCGCCAGTTTTTCCAAAAATTCGTGCGTATTCGCACTCTGGGGCAGCATATAGCCGGATTCACGCAGCAAATCCTCGTTTACCAGCCGCACGGATTTGGCCACCGCAGTCATCAGACGGTACATTCCGTCTTTTTCTGTCTTTTCCGCCAGCTGCCGGGCAATCTTTTCCTGTTTCGCCTTATTTTTTGCCAGCGCGCCAGAAACCTCCAGCACCATACCGTCTTTTCTCTGCTGAGGCGGATACTCCACGGGAACCATAGATATGGCCGCGCTGGGACAGGCATCGGCACACGTGCCGCATCCGATACATTTGTTCACATCGATCACGCTGTCCTCGGTATCCGTCGCGCCCACCGGACAAACATAGAGACAGAGACAGTCTTTCGTACACAAACGAAGATTTCTCACCGCAATCTTTTTCATGCAGAATCCCTCCCTTCGATCTTTTCAAACTTCCAGTCAGGGACTTTGCAGACAGGACAGATTTCCGGCGGTTCGTCACCTGTGTAGACAAATCCGCACACTGAACAAACCCATACCTGTGTGCCCGCAAGAAACGCTTCCCCTTCCTGCCGGTATTGAGCGATCAGGGAATCAAGCATGTTCGTCACTTTTTCACCCCAGACGCAGATCCTGCCGGTACCGCGGTCTCCCGCGGCATCCGCCGCTGTTCTCACAGACGGATATCCGTTCCGCAGATCATCCCGGAACAACGCGGCAAGTTGTTCTACGTCCGCATCTGGTACTGCCGGATTGACCGAAGTAAAATAATCCGCGATCTGACGAAACAGCTCCGCTTCTTCCGCTCTGTACTGCTTCTCGCATCCTCTCGCCAGATTGGAGCACAGGGCGGCAAGTTCCCCCGCAGACATTTTCATAAAGTCCTCTTCCAAAGCCGACGGCGCCGCCGGGGCACGGGAAAGCTTCGCTTCTTCTTTCGGTTTCCGAGGTTCAAAAGCGGACTTCGCTGCTTTGCATATGGGACATTTCCATGATTCCGGCAAGTCGGCAAAAAACGTTTTTTCCCGTTCCTCATCATAAATATATCCGCATACCGAACAGATATACTTCATTATATGTTTCTCCTTTCTTCTGTATTTTATCTATCCTGTCGCCGTGCTGCTGTTGACGGCATATAGATCCTATGTTTTTCTTTTTCTCTGCACTCCGGACATATGTAATACACTTTCAAATCATAAAAGAGAAAGTTCCCGCCCATCTGGCTTTCCAACATGTCCGTCAGATCGCGGAACTGCACATCCAGCAGTTTCCCACACCTTCTGCATACGATATGGTCATGTTTCACCGCACGGTCATACCGGTCCGGACTTCCTTCCACCGTAATCTTACGGATCATCCCTGCCTCGTTCAGCTTGTTCAGATTATTATATATAGTTGCAAGAGATACGGACGGATATATCTTTTTCACTTCGCTGAATACTTGTTCTGCTGTCATGTGTTCCGCGGACTCTGTAATCAGCCGGTATATTTCTTTTTCATATTTCGTCATAAACATCTCTCATTTTTAGAATTATTCTAAGAATATTATAATAATTCTTACTGATTTTGTCAATAGAAAAAGAGCCGAAAAGCAAAACTTTTCAAGCGCGCTTCTGATTTTTTCACGGCATCCGTCACAGGATATACCTGATAGCAGGGACATGCCCCCGAGTCCGGATCCATACAGTACTTTTTCTGCAGTTCCGGATACAGTTTTTTGTCAATTACGGTTACTTTTACTTTGTGCTGCATATTCGCGTTCCTCCGTTCCTGTCTTGAAAATTATTAAATATGGCGGTACAATTTCATTACCATATATCTGCCCGTGAGGTGATACCATGTTGACGCCGCGCTACTTTTTCGCTGACGATTTCAGACAGTTCCACGATTATTTTTTATCCATGCCTCATATAGAACGGTCTTTTCACAAAGGAGATTCAAATCTTATGAAAATTCAAACCGCAGAGCATACCGGAGGGACGATACGTCCTGCTCAAAAAGAAGATCTTTCCGTCATTGCCCGGATCTGGCTGGAAGCCAACATCCAGGCTCATTCTTTCATTCCCTCCTCTTATTGGCAGGATCATCTCCCCATGGTCGAGGAACTGCTCCCTCAGGCAGAGGTCTTTGTCTATGAAACCCTGGAGGGAATACAGGGATTTCTGGGAATGAACGGAGATTATATTGAAGGGATTTTCATCCGGCAGGAAGCCCGGTCCCGGGGAATAGGAAAAACTCTGATCAACTGCGCGAAAAGCCAGAAGCATAAACTCAGATTATCCGTATACTGCAACAACACAGGAGCTGTAAAATTTTATCAACGGGAAGGATTTCAGATTGAAAAGGAAGGCATCGACCCGGATACGGGCCAGGCAGAATATTCTATGATCTGGAAATTCTAAAAACCAGGCAAAATACACAGGGCGGAAAACTTCCGCCCTGTCTTCACGACTCTCTGTCAAAAATTCTCTGCCAAATCAGATATCACACTTTGAAAGCGCAGCCTCATCAGCCACCAGCGTCACATCCGGATGCATCTGAAGAATCGATGCCGGAACCTGCGGTGTTACAGGACCGAAAAACGCTGCCTTTACAATCTCCGCTTTATCCTCTCCGCTGACTACAATCAGGATTTTCTTCGCCATCATAATAGTCTTGATCCCCATGGTATATGCCTGTTTCGGCACGTCATCAATGGAATCAAAGAAACGTTTGTTGGCTTCGATCGTGCGCTGCTGCAGATCCACACAGTGCGTTACCGTCTCGAATGCCTCCTCCGGCTCATTAAATCCGATATGGCCATTATGGCCCAGTCCGAGAAGCTGCAGGTCCACGCCGCCCAGAGACTGGATCAACGCCTCATATCTGGAACATTCTTTCTCCGAATCCGGCTCCATACCATTGGGCAGATGTGTCCGTTCCGGATTAATATTAACGTAATCAAACAGATTATTGTGCATAAAATAATAGTAGCTTTGATCGTTTTCTCTGGGAAGCCCCTTGTACTCATCCAGATTCACGGTAGTTACGTCGCCGAAGTCCAGATCCCCTTTATCATACCATTCGATCAGCTGTTTGTAAGTACCGATGGGCGTAGAACCTGTCGCCAGTCCCAATACACAATCTGGCTTCATAATAATCTGCGCCGAGATGATGTTGGCCGCTTTGCGGCTCATGTCCTGATAGTCTTTCGCTTTGATAATCTTCATTTCCCTATCCTCTTGGTTTCTAAAAATTTTTCTGTCTATATTATAAATTGTACAATGACTTTTGTCCAGTCATTTCCAAAACACAGTCCATCTCATGCCATTCCACTCCTCCCCAGGAAGAAGCGGACACTCCCAAGTCGCGAAATCCCATTTTTTCATACATTTTCACCTTTGATTCCAGACAGGTAAGCAGCAGTCTTTCTCTGCCCTTTTCCCGCTCCCTGGCAACATAACGGCGCACCAGTTCTCCCGCCAGTCCCTGTCCCCGGTATTCCGGAAGCACATCCAGCCCCAGAAGCATAACCCTCTTTCCTTCCGGATCGTACAGATCTGCATCTGTAAAAAACTCGTCCCTGAAAACAGCCTCATCCGTAGAAAGACCATTCAGGAATCCTGCCAGTTTTCCGGTTCTGCGGTCCACTGCCACCAAGAATAATTCCGGAGCTTTCGCCGCGCGCTGCATCATCATTTTCTCCGAACACGCCTCATTTGGCGGAAAACAGATTCTTTCGATCTCTGCTGCCTGCTTTGCTTCCCCCGGTAAAATCTCCCGGAATTCGAACTGACGGCAAAGCTCTTCCCGCGAAGCCGGCCCCTTTCCGGTAAGCATCAAGAAAGCAGCCAGATTTCCCCTTTTCCCATGGGTGGCACGATGGGAAAACAAAAGATCCGGATTGCAGCAGGTACACACATTCGTCACTTCCAGATGTTCCGGAAGAATACCGGCTTCCAGCAGCACCTGTTCATTGGCTCTCCATAAATCCAGCTGGTATTTTCCGTTTTCTTTCCGGTAGAGCATCCTTTCATCCGCCGCACCGCCAAATTCCTCCATGAACGCCTGCGCCACATCTTCACTGACCTCATAACAGTCCTGGCAGATAGAAGGTCCGATGGCCGCTCGCACATCCTCAGGCCTGGTTCCGAAGGCAGCGCTCATCTTTTCCAGAGTAACCGCCCCAATCCGCTTTACCGTTCCTTTCCATCCCGAATGAGACAAGCCGATGGCGCGATGCACCGGATCCACAAAATAGAGCGGTACGCAATCCGCGTAAAAGGTAGTCAACACCAGTCCCGGCACATCTGTGACCATGCCGTCCACATCCTGATAGTCCAGCGGTTTCGTATACCCTTTCCCCCTGTCTGCCTCTGTCATCAGACGCACATGATCTGTATGCGTCTGATCAGAAAGCACCAGATTTTCCGGAATAAAGCCGATCGCGCGTCCCATCCTGCGAAAATTTTCACGTACATTCTCTTCTCGGTCCCCTCTGGTAAAACTCAGGTTCATAGACGCCAGATATCCTTCGCTGACTCCTCCCAGACGAGTAGAAAAGCCATGGCGTACCAGACCGGTTTCCTCCAGATTTTTAAATATAAAATACGGGACGCCGCCGTCCTCTCTCAGTTCCATGCGGCTGTCCCTTTCCTTTTTCTTCATATTCCAAACGCGTCCTTTATATGTTCTGTGCTATTTCCCAACACACTGACCACATCGAAGCGGCACGGCTGATCCTGGGAAATCTTTCGTTCCATACAATAGTACATCGCCGTCCGGACAATCTTCCTCTGTTTTCTCGCATCCACGGCTTCCGCCGGATGCCCTGCATGCTGGTCTCTCCGGTACTTAACTTCCACAAAGACCAGATAACTGCCGTCCATAGCGACCAGGTCGATCTCTCCCTCTCTGCACCGGTAATTTTTCTCAAGGATCCGCATTCCCTGCTTTTCCAGCCAGGAGGCTGCTTTCTCCTCATATTCCGCTCCGGTCTTCCGCTTATTCTGCATCCTCCGGAGCCTCCTTCACAAAATTGCGGATGAAGGTCCTGCGGTGAATCTCGCAGGGCCCCAGTTTTTTTATGGCGGCAATATGCGCTGCCGAACCATAGCCTTTGTTGGAAGCAAATCCATAACCCGGATACTTTGCGTCCATCGCTTCCATCATCCGGTCCCTGGTCACCTTCGCGATCACGCTTGCTGCCGCTATGGACAGGCTTTTGGCGTCTCCCTTGATAATCGGTACCTGTCTCTGGGAAAGCCCCGGGATCGTGACTGCGTCATTCAGGAGCACGTCTGGTTTCACAGTCAGCTGTCCCACTGCCTGTCGCATGGCCTCATAGGTGGCCTGCAGAATATTGATCTCGTCAATCCGCTCATGACTTGCCACCCCGACACCTACCGACACTGCTTTTTCCATGATCTCATCATAGAGCAGTTCTCTGCGCCTGGCTGTCAGCTTCTTGGAATCGTTCAGATACAGGATCTTGCAATCTGAAGGCAGGATCACCGCGCCTGCCACTACCGGACCTGCCAGCGGGCCTCTGCCAGCCTCATCGATCCCACAGATAACGCCGCAGTTTCCATATTCTCGTTCATATTCCAGCATTCCCTCCAGACGCAGAAACTCCAGACGCAGCTTCTCCTGTCTTTTCAGGGCTTGTTCTTCTTTCTTTGTCATCACTGATGTTTCAACACTCCAAATTTATCCAGCGGCCAGATCCGAAGCCATGCGCGTCCGATGATCTCATCCCGGTGGATAACGCCCACACTGGGATCCCGGCTGTCTGTACTGTCATTCCGATTATCGCCCAGGACAAAATATTCGTCTTCCCCCAATACGATCGGCTCCGCCGCCAGCCCGGAATCCTTGATCACTTCTCTTCCATACGACTCCTGAAGTATTTCTCCGTCTATATAAATATCTCCGTCTGTAATCTGCACTGTCTCGCCGGGGAGCCCGATAATCCTTTTTATATAGTAAACATGATCCTCATACCGGAAAGGGAAGACAATGATGTCAAAGCGCTGCGGATCCGAGAAACGATAGGTGATTTTATCCACGATCAGATTATCCCCGTCGCTCAGCGTATTTTCCATAGAACTGCCGCTCACGTAGGTTCTCTGCCCTACAAAATGGATAATCAGGAAGGTGGCGCCGACCACCACCGCCACATAGATCAGGAAACTGAGTATTTCATGAAGTACTCCCCTCTCCTTTTCTTCAAAATCCTCCACGTAGCTTTTTCTTTTGCTCATGTCATCATCTCTCCTCTGTTCCTTTTCCGTCAGGCGGGAATTCCAGCGTAATGCGGCCAAGACGTCCGGCCCGGAAATCGTCCAACAGGAAAGAAGCTGCTTTATTAAGATCCGGTTCTCCGCCCTTTGACAGACAACCTCTGGCCTCCGCAATCTTTCCCAGAATCATCCAGGAAGGTACGTCGGCCGGAAAATCTGATTTATAACGCTCTTTTAACGCACCCGGGAAATGCTGCTGCACAAAAACAGCCAGCTCCGACGCCAGTTCTTCCAGATTCAGGATCTCGTCGTTGACAGATCCAAGCATGGCAAGGCGTACTCCCACCTGAGGGTCGTCAAATTTGGGCCAGAGGATACCCGGTGTATCCAGAAGCTCTACCTGCTTATTCAAACGAATCCACTGAGCGCCTTTCGTCACTCCCGGTTTGTTTCCCGTTTTGGCGCAGGCTCTTCCTGCGAAACTATTGATGAATGTGGATTTCCCCACATTTGGAATCCCTACCACCATGGCCCGGACCGGCCGGTTCAGGATGCCTCTCTTCCGGTCTCTCTCTATCTTCTCCCGGCAGGCTTCCTGAACAGCTGCCTGTACGCTTTTCATCCCGGATTTACTCCTGGAATCCAGTTTCACCACGAAATATCCCTGTTCACGAAACCATCCCATCCATGCCTCATTGCTTTTTTCGTCCGCCAGATCCGACTTGTTCAACAGAATCAGGCGTGACTTTCCCTTGCCAAGCTCGTCGATGTCGGGATTCCGGCTGGACAGAGGCGCACGTGCATCCACCAGTTCGATGATCAGATCAATCAGCTTGATATTCTCCTGCATCATCCTTCTGGCTTTTGTCATATGCCCCGGATACCACTGTATCTCCATATTACTCTCCTTATCTCAGGGAATCAACCCGAACCTTTCCCACGGGGACCAGATAAACCATGCCTTTCCGTAGATATCCTGTCTTTTTACATTGCCGATATCCGCATTCCGGCTGTCTTCGCTGGCATTCCGGTTGTCTCCCAGCACAAAATATTCATCCGATCCCAATGTAATCTCTTCCTCAGCCAGGCCGGCATAATCCATCTGCTCGCTTCCGATGCCGGTTTCATACAGTTCTCCGTTTACATATACAAATCCTTCGATGATCTGAACCGTATCTCCGGGAACCGCGACCACCCTTCGCATATAATAATGAGAATTCACATTGCCATTGGGACGGAAAACCACCACGTCCCCCTGTCTGGGACCGGTAAGGATATAACTGAAACGATTGACAAACACCTGATCGCCGCTGCCGATGGTAGGCTCCATGGCCTGTCCTACACAACTTAACGTAGTCATAAAGTAGAACACCAGTACACAACCGATCACAAACGCCAGAATGCACTCTCCCACCCAGAAAAGGACACTCCGTATGGTAGAGGTCTGAATGACTCGTCTCTTTCTGTGAAAATTTAAACCTTTTCTCCTAGACATGCAAAATCCGCCCTAAATCAAAACAAGGGACATGATACTTTCGTATATGTCCCTCTCAGTAACTATTTTACCAGCTCTTTTACCTTTGCTGCTTTACCTACGCGGTCTCTTAAGTAGTTCAGTTTCGCGCGTCTTACTTTACCGCGGCGAACCACTTCTACTTTCTCCACATTCGGAGAATGCAGCGGCCAGGTCTTCTCCACACCGATTCCGTTGGAATTCTTTCTTACCGTGAAGGTCTCTCTGCTGCTTCCGCCCTGTTTCTTCAGAACAGTTCCTTCAAATACCTGGATTCTCTCACGGTTTCCCTCTTTGATCTTTGCGTAGACTTTAACCGTATCTCCTACGTTAAAGCTCGGCACTTCCGCTTTCAGCTGAGCTGCCTCAATATTCTTGATAATATCGTTCATTGTGCTCCTCCTTCAATATTGGATGTTCTTAATACGGCCAGCGTAACAGAGGACCATCTCTTTTTCTCACAACGCGTTATATTTTATCATACCTCTTCCAGCTTTGCAAGGAATTTTTTATCTTCCTTTGTCAGACTGGCATGTTCCAGAAGATCCGGCCTTCGCTCTTTCGTACGGATCAGGGACTGCTCCCTTCTCCATTTTTCCACGTTCGCATGATGGCCGGACAGCAGGATTGCCGGAACTTTCTTCCCTCTCCATTCCTCAGGACGGCTGTACTGGGGATACTCCAGCAGATTGTCATGAAAAGAGTCAAACTCCGCCGACTCCCCATTATGCAGCACTCCGTCCAGAAGACGGGATATGGCGTCCATAATCACCAGTGCGGGAAGTTCGCCGCCGGTCAGCACATAGTCTCCGATGGAAACTTCATCCGTCACGATCTCTTCCAGCACCCGCTCATCGATGCCCTCATAATGTCCGCAAAGAAAAACCAGCTCTTCTTCTCTGGAAAACTCTTCCGCCATACGCTGATTGAAGACCTTTCCCTGGGGCGTCATATAGAGCACCCTCGGTTTTTTCTCTGAAGAGAGACCGGATACTACAGACTCGTATGCACGGCAGACCGGTTCCGCCTGCATAACCATGCCGGCTCCTCCCCCATAGGGATAGTCGTCCACCCGGTTATGCTTATTCACAGAAAAATCCCGGATATTTACCGCATTTACGGACAGGAGTCCTTTCTCTACAGCTCTGCCGGTGATGCTTGTCTGAAATCCGTCCCGGATCATATCCGGAAACAGCGTCAACACATGAAACCTCATAGATCCAGCAGTCCCTCCAGCACGTGCACGCGCATACGCTTTTCTTCCACATCCACCTCCAGGATGCAGTCCCGGATCGCAGGAAGCAGTATTTCCTTCTCCTGAGAAGTTTTCACCACATAGACGTCATTGGCGCCGGTCTGAATCACGTCGGTCAGAATTCCCAGCCTTTCTCCGGCATCCGTCACTACCTCCATATCGATCAGATCAGCGATGAAATTTTCATTTTCTTCCAGCGGAACGGCGTCTTCCCTGGGAATCAGAAGATCCGTACCTTTATATTTCTCTACATCGTTGATATTATCCAGGCCTCTGAATTTCAGGATTACCTGGTTCTTGAAAAACTTGACCCCCTGGATTTCAAGCGTCCGCTGTCCGCCTTTCGCATCCAGAATCACCTTTTTCAATTCCCTGAAACGCTCCGGATCATCCGTTGTGGGATACACCTTTACCTCCCCGCGGATTCCATGGGTCGAAGAGATTACGCCTACTCTCAAATACTGTTCCATGTGTATTCTCCCAGTCTGCCGTATCTTACTGCAGAATCTCTACTACTACTTTTTTCTCGTCTCCGGACGCTGCCGCTTTCACCAGAGAACGGATGGCCTTTGCGATCCGCCCCTGTTTGCCGATCACTTTGCCCATATCGCTGGAAGCCACTCTGAGTTCGATCACAGTGGCTTTCTCTGTCTCTTTTTCGGTTACGACGACTTCCTCCGGATGATCTACCAGCGCTTTCGCAAGCACTTCTACCAGTTCTCTCATCCTTTCACCTCCAAAGGCTTTTCCGGAAGCTGCTTATTTGGTGATACCTGCAAGTTTGAACAGTTTTCCTACAGTCTCCGTCGGCTGCGCTCCGTTTGCAAGCCATTTCTTTGCTGCCTCTTCATCGATATTAAATACGCTCGGATCCTGATTCGGATCGTAGGTTCCGATCTCCTCGATAAATCTTCCGTCACGCGGAGATCTGGAATCTGCCACGATTACTCTGTAAAAAGGAGCCTTCTTCTGACCCATTCTTCTCAATCTGATTTTTACTGCCATTGTTCTTTACCTCCGTAAATGAAATAATAATTTGATTTTATTTATATTGTAAAAGAAACGCTTAAAACGGCAATTTGCCGAACATTCCTCTTTTACCTCTTCTTCCGCCCATCATGCCGGGCAGCTGCTTCATCATCTTGCGGCTCTGTTCGAACTGCTTCACCAGACGGTTGACCTCGCTGATATCTACGCCCGCGCCTTTTGCGATCCGTCGTTTTCTGGACGGATTCAAAATGTCAGGATTCTGACGTTCCTTTTTCGTCATAGAAAGGATGATCGCCTCGATCCGCGCCATCTTCTTCTCATCCATGGCGTCTTCAATCTGTTTCATCTGGGCTCCGCCCATACCCGGCATCATGGAAAGCAGGCTGCTGATACCGCCCATCTTCTTCATCTGGTTCATGCTTTCCAGATAATCTTCAAAATCAAACTGGTTCTTTTTCAGCTTCTGAACCATCTGTTTGGATTTTTCTTCGTCGATATTTTCCTGTGCTTTCTCGATCATAGTGAGAATATCGCCCATGCCCAGGATACGGGACGCCATACGATCCGGATGAAACTGCTCCAGATCCGACAGCTTCTCGCCCATACCCACGTACAGGATCGGCTTGCCCGTCACCGCACGGATGGAAAGCGCCGCGCCGCCTCTGGTATCGCCGTCCAGCTTGGTCAGGATCACTCCGTCTATACCGACTTTTTCAGAGAAGGCAGAAGCCACATTGACCGCATCCTGACCGGTCATGGAATCTACTACCAGGACCGTCTCCGTCACGTCTACGTTTTCCTTGATTTCGATCAGCTCGTTCATCATATCTTCATCGATATGAAGCCGTCCTGCTGTATCCAGAATCACCACGCTCATGCCGTTGGACTTCGCATGTTCCACGGCTGCTTTCGCGATATTGACCGGCTTGTGCTGATCTCCCATGGAAAAGACTTCCACGCCCTGCTTCTCGCCGTTGACCTGAAGCTGCTTGATCGCTGCCGGACGATACACATCGCAGGCTGCCAGCAGGACCTTGCGTCCTTTGATCTTAAACTTCCCGGCCAGCTTCGCCGCAGTCGTCGTCTTACCTGCGCCCTGAAGACCGGTCATCATGATAACGGTAATCTCATTGGAGGGTTTCAGGCGGATCTCCTCCGCAGTCCCCATCAGCCGGATCATCTCTTCATGAACGATCTTGATCACCGTCTGTCCCGGAGTCAGGCTTTCCAGCACATCCGTGCCCACCGCGCGCTCCTCCACGGCCTTGATGAACTGTTTCACCACCTTGAAGCTGACGTCAGCCTCAAGAAGAGCCAGCTTGACCTCTTTCAGGGCGGCTTTCACATCCGCCTCCGTCAACCTGCCTTTGCCCCTCAGGTTCTTAAATACGTTCTGTAATTTTTCCGATAAACTGTCAAATGCCATCTAAAGCTCCTCCAGTATTCTGGCAGATATCTTCTCGATCTCCTCCATATCAGGATCTGATTCCCGCGTCTTCGCGATCTTCCTGATCTCTCCGACTTTTTCTTTGAGACTCACGAATTTCTCCACCAGATGCAGCTTTTCTTCGTATCCGTTCAGCAGCCGGCTGCACCGTTTGACCATGTCGTGCACGCCCTGACGGCTGATACCCAGTTCGTCCGCGATCTCGCTCAGCGAATAGTCGTTCAGCACCACATCTTCATAGACTCTCTTCTGATGCTCGGTCAGCAGTTCGCCATAGAAATCATACAAAAGCGTCTGCTCCAGTATCTTCTCCATCGCTATCACCCTGGTTATATTACACGAAAGGGAGAACGGTGTCAAGTATTTTTTCTTTACAAACATGTGTTCGTTCTATAAATTGTTCCGTCGACGCCTAAAAATCAAGGATTCCGCTTGCGCCCCGCCGCCAGATGTGCTATATTGATAATAGAAAAGGGGAAAACAACCGCCCACAAGGGGTTGACCTTTTACAAAATGGTTATAGAATTACCACCCTGCTACTGGTCAAAGTTTTGGGGTGGTTTTCTATGCTTAAAACACTACTTGATAAACGTAAATACGAATGTCAGCAATGCCAGGATGAACATTCCAAAAGCCATAAGGTCTTTAAAATCATATTCTGTTTTCACGGTTCATAACGAGCAAAACTCGCGTTTGTTTTCTCTACCCTATAATTATACCCTTGAGACAGCATTGAATTTGACAACAAGAGAAAAGCCGCTGACGGCCTGATTATTTCAATCAGCACAACCAACGACCACGTTCAAGTAGAGCGGGAAATCTGAACACTCTTGATTTCGCCACTCTACTTACTTTCAAAGATCAGTATTATTCCTCCGCAGCTTTCGATTCTTCCGGACTGAAACGGATAAATTTCCTATGATCCGGGAGAAACTCATTGCTCTCCCCTGTATAAATCTTCGGTCTGCACAGCCGAAGCGCCTCCGTCCCTTTTCCAAAACTCCGGATCAACATGTGCTCACTCAGAAAGTCGTTTATGATCTCACTATTCAGTTTCATGGGCCCCTCTCCCTCCCTGCAAACTAAACGGTTTTTTCATATTCTCAATAATACTTTACGACGGAAGTTGTTCTCTGTCAATTCGTATATTTTATATGGTTTTTCCCATGGTTTTTTGTACAAAAATGTCAATATACCCACTGACAGCTGATGAAATATATAAATAGGGCTAGCTGCAGCGCCGGCATTTTGATACAATTAAAAAAAGAGTTTTGAAAGGGTGTAAAATGGAAAATCAGGTGATTTATGAAAATGAAAGCGGTATTTTTACATGCGACGAAGAGGGGCTGCTTTTAAGATACGAGTGCAGTCCGGAAAACCGGTTGGAGCTGAGCGACTGCACTGAAAAATTCAGTATTTTCGGACAGGATTGGCAGCATGAGAACAGAAAAGACAAATCGATCCGGAAGCTGGTGATACCATCCGGCGTAAAGCAGATCGGCAGCTGTTCTTCCGCTTATCACGAAGAGGGAGATGTGTCGTTCAAGGATTATGTGGTGCGGGATGAAATCATATTCCCGGATAGCCTGAAAATAATCGGTGTGTCTGTATTCTGGAGCGCCATGCTGCCGGAAGTAAAGTTTTCATCAGCACTGAGCGTTGTAGGCGCAACTTCTTTTTTCCATGCCAGAATCTGTAAACTGATCCTTTCTTCCGATATAAAACCGATATACGGGTATTATTACAGCGACCAGGCGCATCCGTATTTTAAAGATATCCCGGGACAGGGGGCTGTCGAGATAACAGAAAACGAGCTGCTGGAGCAGTATCTTTGCTTTGGAGGCCGACAATTTAAATACGCCCATATTGATACGCTGATGGTTCCTGATGGATACGAATATATGTCCTTATTGTCCGAGTCAGATATCGGAAAACTGATTAAATATTAAGAACATAAATAAAAACATAAATAAACATAAATAAAATATTTTTCCTTGCACCCAGCCCGTAAATGAACAAGTTTTATTTTTCTATGCGATTTGTATTCTGCTTTGCGATCATACCCAGCAGATACCTTTTATGATATCTGATCTGTACATACTTCATGATTCTTCGATAATATACCGGATTTCCCGCGCCGCCCAGGAGTCCTACTACCGGCAGTCCCTGAATAAATTTAAGCAGAAGCATATCTGCTGCAAAAGCCTTCGCAGTCCGGTCTGTCTGCTCTTGCAGCAAGTTTTTTGCCTCTTCTGCCGAAGGGAGTGCGGCACACATGGCATCCACCTCCCTGTCGGCACGAATCCTCTCTTCTCCCCGGCTAAGAGACGCTTCCATCATCTTCAGGATAAAAAGACGCTCCTGCGGACTGTCATAATCAAATCCATAGTGCAGCGCCGCTTCATAGGCTCCTTTCATCAGCATCCCGATAAAAATCACGATATCAGGAAGCCCGATCCCCAGAAGTCCCAGACCGGCTCCTTCCACCGTAGTAAGCGCCATATTGCGCAGATCCGCCGCTCCTGCGGCTTTCCTCATTCTTCTCAGTTCCCTGCGGTTTCCTTTCAACTCTACCGCATATGCCTGTATCTCATGGTCTTTCTGAAGTTCTTCTTTATCATAGGTCTTTTCGATCAGCGTATTCCCATGCTGAAATACCACAGAAAAAGCTTTGCAGAACGCCTTTTCCAGACTTACGCGCACTTTTTCAGGCACTTTGGTCTCCAGTGCCTTTTTCCACTCCGGCGGTTCCTGTTTCTCTGCGGATCTTTCCAGACGCCTTTCCCGCTTCTCCAGTTGTTCCAGTTCTTTCTGCAAAGCGGCCAGAAGCCGCCGGTCAGGATGTGCTCCCATCTTTGACTGTTCCTTTCTTTCCGGAAATCTTTATATTTTTCTCAGCAGCTGCAAGGTCCGTTCGTCCCGCTTCCCGCCAAAATATTTGTCAAGCACCTTCCGGAACACCTCCTGCTCCGGCGCGGCGGCTTCAAACAGCGTCATGGAAGACCGCAGCTTCATGTCATCCGGATATCCGAACACTTCGTGGGCGTCGTCCGTCTCCAGATCCAGTAGCGCTCCGGATATTTCCAGCAGACGGCCGCCCAGCACCTGGTCCGTCATATAGTCCTTCGCCTCCTGCAAATCGGCGATGGCGTAATACTGCGCCGTACTGCTCATTCCCAGTCCCGCGATCTGCGGAAATATATACCACATCCAATGGCTGCGTTTCCGGCCGGTTTTTATCTCCTTCAAAGCCTGCCCGTAAGAATCTTCCTGCGCCGCGTAAAATCGTTCCAGGCTCATGCGATCATCCTTCCTTTCCCTTTCCTTCCAGGAACTCCACTCCCCATCCGCCGCTCTGGCAGAAAGCATCGTCGTGGAGATCCACTTTTTCTATCCAATCATCCTGGTTTCCCCGGTATACCATGCACGGTATGGAACATCCTCTAAATGCCAGTTCCTCAATATAGCGGATGCTCTTCGGCAATACTATTGATGTCAGGCTGCAGCCGGAAAACGCGCTGCTGTAGATACACGCCAGTCCTTCCGGCAGATCGATCCCGGTCAGGCTTTTACAGTCTGCGAAACCATATTTGCTGATCCTCTTCAGACTCTTAGGAAGCACTACTTTTTTCAGGCTCTCACAGCCCAGAAAAGCCGCTTTCCCAAACTCCCTGATTCCTTCCGGCAGCTGCAGTTCCCGCAGCGAACTGCAGCCCTGAAACGCTTCTTCTTCGATATCCTTCACGCTTTCCGGAAAATGAATTTCCTGCAGGGATCTGCACTCTTTAAAAGCTCTCTTTCCGATCTCTTCCAGCTGCTCAGGCAGAATAATCTCCCGCAGATCTTCGCATCCGGCAAACGCATAATCCCCGATACGCTTCACGCCTGCCGGCACCCTGTAGGACGCCCTTCCCTTTCTTGGAAAGAATACCAGTTCCGCTCCTTCTTTGTCAAACAGAACGCCATCCTGTTCCGTATAATATCTGTTTTTTATATTTTGCAGCCCGCATCCTGTAAACGCCTCCAGACATAAATTTTCCATGTTAACAGGGAAAGTGACAGATTTCAGGGACACACAGCCTTCGAAAGACCGCTCGCCCAATCTTGTCAGGCTGTCCGGAAAACGGACCTCTTCCAGGCTGCTGCATTTCCAAAAGGCGAATTTGCAGATTCCGGTAACTCCTTCCGGGATTATCACCCGTTTCAGAAAGGCATTGCCGCAGAATGCATCTTCATCGATCCATACCGTCCCTCCGGGAACCGTGTACTCTTCGTCCTTTTTCCCTGCGGGATACTGCTGCAGTTCTTTGCCGTCCGGCGAGAACTGCACTCCGTTTACGATACGGCATACGCTGCAGCCCGGCGCGGCTTCGACCGCTTCAAGAGAAGTACATCCCGTAAAAACTCCATTCCCATATTCTTTCAAATTCCCGGGCAGCCGGAGCTTCTTCAGATTCCGGCACTCGTTGAATGCACGTGAGCCGATCTTCCGGACGCTTTCGGGAACAGTCACTTTTTCCAGTATATAACATTCTGTAAAAGCACTTGAACCGATGGACTGCAGGCCGTTTTCCAGCACTGCTTCTCTCAGTCCGCTGCATCCACAGAATGCGCTGTCTCCGATGGACCGGACCGATTTTGGTATGACTGCCCGTCTAAGCCCCTTACAGCCAAGAAAGGCCCTTTCACCAATACCGGTTACCGGAAGTCCGTCCACTGTCTCCGGGACAACCAGGTCTCCTGCGAATTCCCGGGAATCCACCAGCACCACGCCTCTTCTGGAAGCATCTGTCTCAAACCAGAGCTTCTGTCCGTTCCCGGGCAGAATAACGCAGAATCTTTCTCCGGGCTTATGCCTCTTTTTCTTATTCTCTCTTCCCGGAATTACCCCGTGCTCTTTCAGAAGATCCGTAAGCCCCGCCGGCGCGGCCTGAAGATTCCGGCACCAGACCGCGTACGCCAGGGCGTACCCTCCTGTACAGTATGCTCCGTCCACGCTTCCGGGAACATCTCCCTGAGTCAGATAGAGCGCGTGCCAGCTGTCATACTGCCTGTCCCCGCTGTCGAAAGTGGGAATATCCAGGAAAAGCCCTACGGCCTTTTTCCCGTTTCTCATCTGATACAGGACGGCATCCGCATTTCCGAAGGCTTTGGGGAATTCCGCTATCCGTTCTCCAAAGGAAAGGCGGGGGTCCGTCCCTTCTTCCGCGCGTGTGTATCCCGCGAAACAGATTCTCGCGCCAAAATCATTTTTCAGGCGCAGCTCCACATCCTTCGCTTCCGCAGTCTTCACGTTTCCGGCCGGAGACGGAGACTCCTCTCCAAATAATATTTTTCTCAGCCATTTATCCAAATATCCCATCATTCTCCTCCTCGTCCTCTCCGCGTTCCATCGCTTTGCATGCCTTTTCGATCACCGGCTTCCCCTTCAACGCATCCAGCCAGTCCCGGGGGATCCCGCCGTACCCATAAACCAGCCCTGCCAGTCCTCCGGCTACAGCGCCCGTGGTATCCGTATCTTCCCCCAGATTCACCGCTTTCAAGAGGCACTCACGATAACTGTCCGTAGTCAGGAGACACCAGAGCGACGCGATCAGCGTATCTACTACATACCCGCTGCTCCCGATCTCTCTCTCCGGCTTCTCTGCCAGGGAAACGGTATCCAGGAGCGGCTCCCAGACCGGCAACGCTTCCTCAAATTTTTCGTGGCGTCTGTACCAGCCGACCGATGCCGAGACGCCCTCCTGAACGGCTGCTGTCTTGTCCGTTCCTGCCAGCAGTCTCGCCGCAATATTTACATAGATCCCGCAGGCGGACTGAGCGATGGGATGGCGGTGCGTCAGGCCGGATACCTTATGGGTCATGTCCATCGCCTTTGCAGATCCTGTCAGATCCGTACCGTATCTGGCAGAAAGATAATACGCCATGGGAAGTATTCTCATAAGAGAGCCATTGCCGTTGGAGGTTCTCTGATTGCCTCCGCACAAAACGGGAACCGCTCCTTCCTTATAGCGGAACAGCGCCTGCGCCACTGTATGCCCGCAGTCGAACCGCTCTCCCCATGGGGAATATTTTCCATCTTCAAACCATTCCAGAAACCGATCCATAATATCGTGCGTATGGATGCCTCCGGTTTCCCCTATGCTCTGTGCCAGACACAGAGTCATGCTGCCGTCGTCCGACCAGGTCCCTTCCGGCTGTCTATGTGTTCCCCAACCCGTCATCCCGGTCACCGGACATTCCCTCAGCTCTTTTCGGCTTCGGAATTCTGCCGGCACGCCCAGTGCGTCTCCCACGCATACTCCATAGATCCCGCTGCGGAGCTGATACCCTCTGTCCGTCATAGCCTATCACCCCTCATCTTTTCTGTCAGTCTGTTCCCTAAGTTCTCTGCGTACCTGCATCAGAATCCTTCCCAGATGATTGTCACCCTTGCCCGTCCTTAAATCGACGCCCCAGTAAGTATCGCCCCAGGTATTGCCCTCAATAAGGGGGATCTCTCCGGTGGCGAGAAGCTTTTCTTTCAGCTCCGGGTTCTGGGAGAATTTTGCGCGGACGATTTCTTCCATCAGCGCTGTCTTCACTTCCTCCCAGTCCGGCCTCAGCTGTACCTGACGACCCAGGCGCTTGGCCTTGTTGGACGGAAGACAGGTAAACTGCTGCTTTTCTTCCTCTGTCAGGCATTTCTGCGCCTGAAACGCAGCCTCGGAATTCAGATAACGAAGTCCTCCATACTCGATTTCCGCCGGATAGAAATTACTCAGAAAATCATACTCTTCCCGGAAACGGTCAATGACCTCCGGGATTTTTCCGTTCTTTTTCAACAGCTCCCATACCTCCTTTGTGACCATCTCTCTTGCCGACGTATCATGACGGCGAACCTTCTCGCGGAATCCCGAGGAGCTGACGGTATCCAGCCAGTCCGGGACCTTAAATACCGCGAAAGACTCCCTATACTCCGCCAGGAACGGATGATTCATGATCACCGTTTCCGGCGACTCCCCTCTGCGCTTTGCCACCAGGATACCAAACTTCTCTACAAATTCTCTGATCCGGTGCCAGCGCGGAATAATATGCAGTTTATCGCTGCCCGCCACAAAGAGTATCCGGCTCTCCGGATAGTGTTCCTGGATCTTTTCCAGCGTTTCAAAAGTAAAGCTTTTCTCTCCTTTGGGACGGCGCAGCTCAGACTCATCCACTGCCAAACGCCTGTCGCCGGCACACATGCTTTGCAGCATCTTAAGACGCAGTTCATCCGGCAGAGCCTCCTCCTGATGTCCGGTCTTTTTCAGCTTTCTCTCCACATACCAAAACGGGGTCGGCACAAACAGTCCCAACTGTGCATCCGCCGCGTCCACGGCAGCTTTCAAAAGCGCCAGATGCGCTGCCGTGGGCGGATTGAACGAGCCTCCCAGTACCACGATGCGCGGGCGGTCCTCCTCTGTTTTAACTCTGGTAAAATCCCGGGACAGCGCCATTTCTGAATCCGGCCCACCGTTTTCTCCGAATTCTTCTGTCTGTCTGCTCTTCCTTCCCGCTTCCGCCATTCTTTCCGCATCTTCCCGGCTCATTTCCGGATTTGCGAACCGCAGAAGCTCCCAGAACAGTTCTGCACGGGTCTGCACATGATTCGCCCTGCAGCTGCTTCCTTTCTTCAGATACAGCTTTGCTCCTTTCAGCAGATTCACATCCAGACGGAACTGCGGATCCTGATCGTACACTGCCTGATACAGGCGGTCCATCAGACAGTCGTACTCCGCGCTTTCCCTCGCATACGCCTCTCCCCGCCAGTACAGTGTCTGTGTCTCTTTCCATCCTGGATCCATTCCCGCCTCATAAGCCTCCCGGCCGCTAAGACCGCAGATTTCTTCCTGCACGGCCGAATCAGGAAATTTCAGGCTTTGAAGCACTCCCTCCAGTGATCCGCACACTACATCGTCGAATACAAAGTGTCTTTCCTGCCGGTTGTGCAGCCGCAGGGCAAATCCGCTGCCGCTGCTGTTGATCCAAAGTTCCAGCGGTCTGCGGAAATGTTCCGGAATCCGTCGCATGCTCTCTTCTTCCAGGCCCGTGCATTCCTCAAAAGAATTGTCCCAGACTGCCGTGTCCGCGCTCTCAAAGATAACCGAACGCAGCGCCGTACAGCCGGAAAATACTTCCTTTTCCACCGTCCGCACACCTGCAGGAATTACAGCCTCTTTCAGACGGCAGCAGCCGGCGAACACCCGGTTGCTGAGGGACATAAGCTGCCCTGGCAGCCTGACCCGTGACAGCCCCGAACAATCCTGGAACGCAGCATCCTGCACAGACCTAACGCTGTCCGGGAGAATCATTTCTTTCAGATTACTGCACTTTTCAAACGCATGCTCACCAATACGTTTTATATTTTCTCCCATTTCAACCGACTCAAGCGCTTCGCACTCTGCAAATGCAAAACTGCTGATCTTCATCACAGTGTCCGGAATCCGGACGCTTCGCAGCCGTTTGTTGCCAAAAAACGCCCGGTTTGCAATCTGAACGGTCCCTTCCGGAATCACCAGATCTGTCTCATCCCCCGAATAGCTTATCAAATTGCCGTCTTCTATCTGCCACATTTCTGTTTCCACCTTTCACATGATGATCCACTCTACTCTCTGCGCCGAAGCACGCTCGGGCGGCGTCAGCCGCTCCAGCATACGGGCTATTTCCTGCTCCGGTATCTTCTTATCCGGATATATCTCTCCCCGTTCCCGGTTGCGCCGAAGTTCTTCCTCCCAGCCTGTTTCCAGATATACGATCCGCACCGCCGCCCCGTATTCTTCAAACAGCCGCACATTTTTCTCCCTCAGATCCGGGGTGAGATTCACCGCGTTCCACACAAAGGGCCGGCGTGCGCGCAGATATTTTCTGGCCTGCTCCCGGGCGGCAGCGGCTACGGGACCCTGGGCCTTTGTCGGCGGGATCTTCATTTCCCGGCGTATCTCATCCAGCGATACCACCGGCAGATCCGGACAATACTCCCGGATCCAGGTATCCTTTCCCGTCCCGGGCAGGCCGCACATGAGGATCACCTCGCCCCAGGTGTCGTCATAGAGTTCCCCGTCCGGCCAGTCCAGTCTCCCGTTCAGATAGGCTCTCTGCGTATACGCGGAGGGAAAACATTTCGGGCTTTCCAGACATCCCAGTTCCTCTGCCAGAAGCTCTGTGAGGACGACGCGCCCGGCCAGATCCTCTGTGTCATCCGCCAGGCGGCCCAGCGCGTCTGCCCTGGAAAGCAGACAGAGCAGAGACATCCGAAAATCCCCGGCCAGCTCTCCGTTCGCCGCGATCCGGATCAGTTTTCTCTTGTCCTCGTTCTCTCCCAGATGTACCGGATCCATGTGATGCCTGATCAGGGCGCAGACCGTTTCACGGAAATTCTGAAGGCCGGAATCGCCGGGCCATCCGCACAGCCGCGAATACTGCTTTTTCCACATCGGGAATGTGTTCCAGTACCTCCAGGACCGTTACTACGTCAAAGGATTTCTCCGGGAACGGCTGAAGGCAGATGTCTCCCTGCTCCGCCCGGAGATTTGTGATTCCTCCCCGGCTCAGATCCTGCAGAAACTCCACCCGGTGCGCCAGCAGGTCAACCGATGTGACCTCCACCCATGGAAACGCTTCCAGAAAAGGAAAAAGAAATACTCCTCTGCCGCTCCCCACATCCAGAAGGTTCTCCGGCTGAACCGAACGCAGAAAGCCAAGCGTCTTCCTCACACGGGGCAATTCCTCATGGCCGCGTTTAAAATAATAAAGCTTCGGATCCTGCACTCCGGCATCCGCCTGTCCGGTCCGGACCGCGCGGCCCCTGAAATAGGCCTGGGCCAGACGCTCATAGTAATCTTTGTTCATATCTTTCATCCTGTTTCATCGCCTTTAAACCAATAATATCCTCGGGGAAATTTAAGTTCGCTGTGTACCGAACGGGCGCACAGTTCCGCGGATCCTTCTCTCAGTGCCAGCTCCCAGTAAATTCCGCTCGCCCACTCCGGCGGACTCATGGATGTCTCCGCATGCAGCGCGGTCGGGCAGACACTCCCCGCGCTCAGGTAAATTCTCTTTCCATCCTGCTGGTATTCGGCGCATCCCTGTGCCGAATTGGGAGAAAGATGCGTATGCCCGCTCAGATAGATCGTATGTTTCCGGCCATCCAGAATCTTCTGAAGCTGATGGTCCACATTCAGATACGGTACCTCCTGCCTTCCTCCCTGCGGGTTATGAGCCAGGAGCGGCGCATGACAGAGCACAATCCTCCACTTTGCGTCCGACACCCTCAGCCTGTGATCCAGGAAGCGAAGCTGCCCCTCTCCTTTCATTCTGAGCCTCCGGCCATGGGTCGCTCCGTTCAGTCCGATAATCTCAGCATCGCCGATCCGGACCGCATATGCCCCGCTCTCGTCCTGATCCCATATTCCTTCTGCTGCCGGGCGGTTCCGGAGATACTCCTGGAATCCCGGGTAATCTTCCGGCCCGTCTGCCACCCGCGGCAGCGGATTCTGCGGGTAGTCGTGGTTGCCCGCAGCCGCAAGAACCGGCAATCTCTCCGGCAGCCCGTCGATACAGCATTTCAGCCGCCGGAACTGTTCCGGCGTACCGTCATTCACCAGATCGCCGGTCAGAAACAGCGCGTCGAAATCATCCGCCCTTCGGAGAACTTTGTCCAGCATCCTTGCCTTCGCTTCACCGGTCAGATGCAGGTCGCTCATGACGCAGAACCGGCGCCTTTTTTCGGGCCCGGCGGCGGATAAAATCCCGTTTTTTTCTTCTCTCATGGCCGCCGGAAGCGGAAAAAGCTGTTCCTGCACTTTCCCGAAATCCGCCGTCACCGCCCGTGCCAGAATATGGCTGGCGCCGGGCGGGATGCTTCTCCCACCTTTATAATGGAAGCTCCCGTTTCCATAAGCGTCCACCGGCAGACAGGCAAACGAGCTCCATCCCTCCAGCGCTCCGTCATCATCCGCCCAGTACAGAACGGCGGCTATGCAGTCCTTCACTTTCAGGCGGTAAATCCCGTCCGCTTTTCCCGGACATCTATATGAAACTGTAAGTTTCACAGCAGATCACTCCTCCACACAGACCGCTTCCATATCCTGAATGTTCAGGGGAATTCCATGCCTCTCCAATGTATCCGTAAGCATACGGACAATATTCTCTTTATAATAATTCAGGCACAGTACCACCAGCTCGTCTTTCGTCTTTTGAGGCAATGTTTTCAGCATCGCCTTTATTGTCACCATTGGAAGCCCCTTCATCTTAGACAGGAGACCTGCAAGCAGCGGGTTTTCAATCTTATTGTACAGCCGTTCCTCCAGCAGAGGATATAAGGTCTCCAGTATTTCTTCGTAATCCACATCATCAACCGTCATTTTAATTTCGATCATCTTGTCTTCCTGCTTTCTGATATAAAATAACTTTATCCTCTGATCGGGTCGTCTGTAATAATCGCGAAAGACTCTTTTACATTCGTATAACATTCATCCAGCTGATCCAGTGTAATAAAAATCTTTCCTCCGTCCGGTCTCTGGGAAGAGCTGTCACAGAGATAAAATCCTGCCAGTTCTCCGGTATCCGGATCCCTCACCGTACCGGTCAGGCAGACCGCGTGGTTGGATACGACTTCTCCTTCCGCATTTTCCACCTTCCACTCCCTGTCCTGGAGAATCCCCGAATTTACACCCAGGATCACTCCGTGCCCGCCTTCAATGGCTTCCGCCAGGCGTTCGCCGTCCGCCGTGTCCGAAAACTCGCAGTGTGCTTCGATTCCATAGTGGGAAAGCACTGCCAGATCGTTGCCGATCGTTGTCCCTCCTCCGTGATATTTAGGATCATCCTTGATGCATTGATCGTTTTCCATGGCATACTCCACGACTTCCGGTTCCGTGACATCCATCCCCGCCATCTTACAGATATTGGATACCGAGGTTAGTCCGCATGTCCCGGTCGCTCCATAGGGATTGTCAAAGCCCTGCTGATAATCCAGGATCTCTCCGAGACGGAACGGATCTCCGCAGACCATCGCCCGGTCCATCCCCGGCACTTCCGCAGACAGTTCCATCGGAAGAATCGGCTCGATCTCCTCGATCTCGCCAATGCCCCACACATCGGTTTCCCTGAGCCCTTCGGCTTCCATCAAATCATCCATTTTCAGCCCTTCCATCAACATCTGTCCCGCCTCCTTTACTTGCTGCAAGTTTACCATAATATATAATTTTTACGTCATTTCTGCATTTTTCCCAATCAGAACAGCAGAATTAACCCGGGATTTCATTCCGTTTTTGAGACATAAGCAGGGAATTCAATCTGTCAAGCTCCCTGATCAGCCTTTTATTGTTTTCTATCTGCCGGTCCGCCTGGATCCTGTATGCTTCCAGATCCTTCTTCTTTTCCTCGAAAAAGGTTTTATATTCTTCCTGATATTCTTTCAGCAGCGTTTCCCCTGCCTGTCTGTAGCCGCGCCAGACCTGATTCAGATTCTGACGGCATTGTTTTATGATGGGATCGGCGCAGTCTGCCACTCTCTTTTCCACTTCCACCGCAGTTTCTTCTCTCTTTTTCCAGAACCAGATCCTTCCTGCCGCCCCGATCAAAAGTCCGACCACATTAAAAGAAGCTACAAGAAACGCCCACATAGCATAACTGTCCGATCCGGTTATAACATCGTTATAAATACCCGTCGAACTGACAGCCGGAACCTCTTTTTTCTTTGCCAGAAAAACACTTTTGCTGGTATCTATCACTTTTCCCGTAAGAGAATGGAAGTCTCCCGTATTATACCGGTAACGGTCCAGCATCTCGCCGGTTTCTGTTACAAGTTTTGTATATTCTTTCTCATAAAGCTGATCCAGGCTGTTTCCGGCCTGCTGGCACAGCTTTTCAATCTCGCGGGTCATTTCTTGCATCCGGCTGTTGAATCTGTCCTTCAGATAGGAATTGATTCCATCCGAATTCCCCATGCTTCGAATACTCTGTCCCGCTTCTGATCTGGCCGCGTTCACCTTATCCCTTATGATTTTCTCCAGACTGTCTTTCGATCTTCTTACGGGACCTGCCAGGGTATCATGATATTTTTTCATGATCTTTTCATATTCCGCCGTCAGATTGTCGTAAGAATATGTCTCCACGGCTTTTTTCGCCCGCAGTATGTTTTCCTGCTCGGAGGAGATCCCGGCTTTCAGTTCCGACAACAGATTTTCCATCATCTCCGCGGTCTTGGCCGCCACCAGCTGCTCCCTCCTTCCGCTCAGAGAGGCGAATATCTCCAGAAGCATCTGCTCAAATTCTGCGGTCCACCGGCTCTCTGCGGCAGAATTTTCAAAATAATCCCTCAGGGCTTCGGCAGCCGCGCAGCCGTATACCTTCGGGTGTTCCAGGCCGAAATCGTTCTCCAGACGGCCTTCTACGAAACGGATCAGCTTTTCCCTCTCTTTTTCCGGGGCAAGGTCCATTTTCGTAACCACAAATATAGAATCCGCCAGCAGATGCTTCGCATTTTGTTCCAGAAAAACAGTAAAATCATGCGTGTAGACGCAGTAGCACGGAAACAGGATAATCGCGGCGTCCGCCTCTTCCCGAAGGACATTCTGAGTCTGCAGGATATGTCCTTTCGCCGACTCCTCGCCGGGATTCACGCCGGGCGTATCCACGATGCAGAATCCGGGATATCCGCCCTGGCCGGGAAACGATATCCGCACCTTCTGAATCACAGCTTCCAGTTCGCTGGTAGTCGTCAGGTAATCGATCAGCTCCCCTTCTTTCTCCGGAAGTTCTCTTTTTGCAATATTCCGAAACCATTCTCTGCCTTCCCGGTTCAGCGCATGCGCCTTCCCGTCCGTTCCGGTCAGGGTAATCTGCGCCCCCGCGCCGCTGCCGTTCCAGTCAATGAAAGTAGGGACCGCGGTCGTGGGCAATACATCCATCGTCAGAAGCGGGCGTTTCAGCACCGCATTCAGAAATGTGCTCTTTCCGCAGCTGAAATCTCCGATGATTGCCAGTTTCATATCCGGATACCGGATTCTCTGCCTGACGGACGCAATGCGCTCCAGATACTGATTTCTTTTTTCCTCATCCAGCTCTAAGATCAGTTGTTCCAGATCCCGTAAGATTTCTTCGATGATTTCATTCACGGTCGATTCCTCCCCTCCAGACAGTATGCCAGATACCTCACATACAGCTTCCGGTATTCCCGGTTTTTATGGATTCTTGACTGGATCCCGATCAGGACCAGTGTCTGCGCCTCCGGTTCCGACACCTCTGCCTGATTCTGTATTTCTTTTTCCATTTTTCCGGCCCATTCGCCGATCGCCGCGCTGCCGCTGCACCGTTCAAAAATTCCGCCAAATCCCAGCAGTATCTCTATATCTCCCGCTATCTTCTTCACTTCCACCGGAACCGGCGTCCCTTTCAGATACTCAGAGCAGACTTTTCTGGCCGTTCTGGCTCTTTTTTCATCCAGCAGAGGCATCTTCCCGTCCAGGCTGCGGATCAGCTCCTCGTCCAGCGTACTTGCCGACTGGTCCACCAGACGGTTCTTCAGAAGGACCGCCAGGCACTGTCCTATGTACTTTCGGTTGTCACCGCGAAGATCTGTCCTCTGATATATAAACGGACAGGCTTTTTCTTTTCCATAATAATCCACCCTGCAAAGAACCGGTTCCGTCCACTGGCTCTGATAAACCACTGCCGTCCCGGCCGGGAGCTTCGCCAGTTCCTGCTGCTGCCATTCTGTCAGCGCGACGGAATCTCCGGCAATCCGCCGGTCATCCCGGTCCGGAAGCATGAAGAACACCTTTGTCCGTGTATTGCGGATCGCGGACTGATCCATCACAGACGGCGACTGGTCCGCGATCACGAAACCTTCCCCGTAAGTACGCATCTCCGCGATCGCGTTCGTGATCATTTCCGCCGACGCGGCTTTCATATTGCCCGTATCGGCCGATACCGGCCCTGTCTGTCTGCGAAGCAGATGATGAGCCTCCTCCAGCAGCGTAAGATGTCTCAAGGGGCTGTTCATCTCTCCGGAACACATGCGGTGTTCGGTCAGGCGCATGACAAGCACGCCCATGATCAGAGCTCTCGTTTCCTCTGAACCTACCCGGCTGATATCCACGATGACATTTTCATCAAACAGGCCTCTGTCTCCGATCTCTTCCCGTCCGAACACCGTGCCGTAGATGCCGTTTGTCAGCGACTTCACACGCGTTACCAGGGCTCCGGTATAGTTTCCCTTCACCTCGCCGGAATAGGCGGAGCGGCCGATCACCTCCGGAAGCTTTTCCAGCAGGTCCGCAAAGCCGGGAAACTCTCCTCCTTCCGGGCAGTCGCCCACCATCATGTCAAATCCTTTGTCTCTGTAGATTTCCTCCACCGCGTCTTTCAGTATGGCGGGCATGGCAGAATACAGCGGCCATGCCGCCTGGAAGATCGCCATGAGGCGGTCGATATGCTCCAGCACATGGATACCGTCCGGATAGGCGAACGGATTGACGCGCAGCGGCGGCGCATAGCGGACGTTGGTCCCGTATACGCGGAATCCGTCCCGGCCTCCGAACACCCTGGCATATTCGCCTTTCGCAGGTTCAATGACCAGCGCTTTCACTCCCTGGCCCACCGCCTGATCCAGAAGCTGGTAGCAGAAATTAGATTTTCCCACGCCGGTGGCTCCGGATACGAAAAGATGGCTGGTCAGGCCGTTCAGGCCGAATGACACCTCCGTATACGGATCTTCTTTCCCCATATGGGTGACACAGCCGATCCTGGCGCGTCTGTCTTCTGTATCTTCCGCTCCCGGGCCGCCGCACAGGATATCTCTGGCAAAGGCCGCGTGAGAAGACACATGAAAGCCGGGAAGCGATTTTTCCGGCAGACAGAAATAAGCAGGCATATCGGACAGGCCCACCGGCTGTCCCGCCTGTATCCTGGGAAATCCGGACTCTTCTCCAAACGAAAAGACCGGGTGCGCGCCTCTGAGCAGATAACGGCGGATCTGTTCCACCTGTTCTCTCTCCGACCACTGGTAGATCCCCGAGGATTCCTTCATCCCGCCGGAAGAAGATACAATGGACCGGTACAGATTTGCCGCGGACACGGCAGTCTCCGTATCTCCCGCGATAAAATATCCCGCCACCCGGAAAGCCCCTTCGTGCTCCAGCCTGTCCAGACGGCGGATTTCACGTTCGATCTGATCCAGAAGCCCGGAGACGGACCGGTTGACACAGCTTCTCTGTGTGCTGCGGCTTAAGGTCGTGCCTCTTCCCAGATTATACCCCTCTGCCTTTGCCTTGCTGTCCGCCGCGGATTCTGTCCGTGTCTCGGTCTTGCTGTCTGCCGTGGATTCCTGTTCTGTCTCCGTGACAGACTTCGGACGCCGGGCAGCGTCTGCTCCCATCCATGCGTCTGCTTTTTTCAGCGCGTTGGTAACAGCGGGCGCGTAAAAAAGGCCTCCCATCCCGGCCTGCATCCAGCCCCCCATCCCGGCCGCGATCAATGTGCCCGCAGTCTGCAGTGCCGCTTCATGTTTTTCCGCCTGTTCATCTTCTTCAACAGCCTGCTCGCTTCTGCTCGTACCCAGAGTCTTTGTCTGGCCCGTGCTTATCCCGGTACTCAGGGTGATGGACCTGGAAATCGTTTCCGATACGCTTACCCCGTAACTCTCTGTCTCTCCTTCCGACATGGACACTTCCTGTTTTTGGAACGGAGATATCTGGGTGTACAGAGACTCCAGGCTTTTCCGTGCCCGGACTATCTCACCGGCGTCCATGCAGTCTGCCAGCAGGATCATGGAAAACGGCCTGCCCCGCATACCGTCGATCAATACATCCAGCCGCTCTCCCGGCACGTTTCTCTGATCCGTTTTTTCTTCCGGGAATCCGGATATGGCGGCTACGGTGATTTTTTCATCCTCCGGAAGTATTCTCTTAAGCATCCCTCTGGATTCTTCAAACTTCATATTCTCATACCGGCAGCCCGGAAAGATCCCCTGAAATGAATTCAGAAATGTACGGTATCCGGAGGATAACCTGTCGTACCGGTCCGCGCTGACCCCCAGATACAGATTGACCCGGTCGGTCTTCCCCTCCAGAAAGAGGACGGCGCTGATCCCCCGGCCCCGCAGCGCGCCGTAGACGGTCTTCAGTTTCTCCGCCACTGACTGTTCTTTTTCATAGACAAAACTGTCCAGACGGATCAGGCGCAGATTATTTCCCGGAACGATTCCGGCAAGTTCCTTCTCCATCGGCAGGATCCCGGCATCGTCCAGCCCGGACAGATAACCCTTCCTTACATAAATCTCCGCTTTCGCCACTGCCTCATTGATAACTGCGGATACTTCGTTTTTTTCCTGATATGTTGCTAATTCCGCTTTCATTGCCGCCCCCTGTTTCATGAAAATATCTGTTCCGCTTCCCTGCGGGCATTCTCCCATGTCTGTCTGTAATGACTGTATTCCTTCTTTTCACATGCAAGGACTATTTCTTCCGTAATATCCAGAAGCTGTTTTCTGACCCCTCGCAGCCGCTCCGCCGTCATGCCGTCTTTCCCGGCGTCTTTCAGCTGATTGCTCAGATACTGCAGTTCCATCATCTCTTTCTGCACCGGGACAAACGGTATCCGGTTGTCGATAAACTGCAGGACGAGCCGGGAGATCTTTTCCGGCTGCCACTGTTCGCGGAAAGACAGCCGGTACAGTCCGGCGTCAAACCCGTTTTCCTTTACCGTACGTTCCTGTTTCTTCAGTTCTTTTTCCACGCGCCGGTAATCCGGCTCTGTTCCGCAGAAACGGATCAGCAGTTCGTCGTCGTTCAGATACTCCATCAGTTCCGGCAGGATCCCGTCCCACCGCTGATAGGACACGGTCCTGCGGGGCAGCCATTTCTCTATGGATTTCCCCACAAAAAAATCTTTCAGCCTTCCGTCCCCGCCGTAGTGCCAGCTGCCGTCTATGGTCAGACCGGCCTTTTCTGTATAAGGATTATAGATCATGTCTATTTTTTTCATGTCGTCACGCTCCGTTTTTAAGGCCGCTGCGCTCCACACGGCGCAGCGGCCTTTTCCAGACAGATTATATTGCTACATCATATTTCCGGCTGATCTGTTCCGCTTCGGCCGCGATCTTCTGCAGTTCTTCCGCCGCCTCGTTCCGCCTCCGGATTTCCAGATCCTTTTCGTCCTTTTCCTTGGATATCCCTCCGATCGTCGCGTTGATCAGCGCTTCTTTCTGCTCGACGTCCGCTTTCAGCGCCGCGGACATATCGCTGCAGACCTTGCCCAGATGCGCGTTTACATTTTTCATGATGCTGTCCACATTTTTCCGCTGGTCTTCTGTGGCCTTGGCAAATTCTTTCCGGCTGTTTTCCGTCACGGATTTCATAATCTTTGCTTTCTGTTTTTCCGTATTGGAGCTGAGTATGCTGATCAGATCTCCCAGAATGATCGCCCCTATGAAAGCAGGGAGGCTGACGGCCACGCCCATGGCAAGCAATGTTCCCGTAACTACTCCGATCCCTGCCTGAATCGCGACGCTCTTCGCGAGAACGCCCTTTCCATAGGCAACGCTCATGGCCCCTGTGTACCAGTCTCCCGTGAGCACTCCGAAACATACGCCCAGAGCCGCGCTGGACACCGCCCCTGAGTTTCCTCCCTTCACAGTTCCGTCCGTCAGTATCACATCCACATCGTTCAGCTGTTCCGCGACCGTTACCAGGTCTTTCTGAATCCCCTCCATACACTGCTGTTCCAGTCTGATCAGATAAGGAGACAGCTCGCGGCTGAGCCAGCGGTTCATCTCTTTTCTCATCCTTCTGGAATATTCTTCCATACATTCCTGCTGGAGCGCTTTGGCCTTCTTTCTGGCTCCCACCGGGTTCAGTTTTCCAAAGCTTTTTGCCAGCTCCCCATCCGGTTCGTAGTCTTCCAGATCTACCTGGTCAGCCAGTCCGGAGATGTATTCTTCTACTTTTGACTTCACCTGCGGGTAACACCCGTTCATGGCAAGACGGAACGATTTTTCCGTGGATTCGGCGTTCATCTTCGCGATCTCCAGCTGCTTTCTGGCGTTCGCGATGCGTCTTTCCAGTTCTCCGGAATCCACTTCAGCGGCTTTATTGCGCGTCCCGGCCTCTTTCTGCATTACGGCGGCATAGCCGGCGATGGCGCCTGACATCACGCGGATCTGGTCACGGCCTTTATTTTCCACAAGGTATTTGGTCAGGAATTTTTCCAGCCCGTCGTAGCCGGACTGTACCAGCAGCTTCTGGTCATGCTGCATCTTCGCCCTCAGGCCGTCCAGAGACGACAGGAAATGTACGGATTCCTCTCCCAGATCGCCGTGCTTCAAAGCATGCCCGATCAGCACCTTCCTGATCTGTTCCACCTTTGCCGGAGGCTGGCTGCTGATGATATCATAGAAGGAATACCCGAAAATAATATTCCTGAGCCCCAGTCCGTTGATCTCGTTCAGCTGTTTCATATCCTCTTTCTGGTATGCCTGCTGGGAATTCATCAGATAAATGATCGCGTCCGCCGTCGGCAGATACCCTCTGGTGATGTAATCGTTGCTGTACGGGTCATTGATACCGGGAGAATCCACCAGTACGACGCCGTCCTTCAGGATCTCCAGCGGCCAGTGGATCACCATCTTTTCAAATTTGGAGCGGATCTTGTCGGAATCATCCGCTTTGCAGTTCATGCCCGCTTCGTTGTCGATGGAGGCGTACTTCGCGATCTCCTCGCTGGACGGATTGACAAGGGTGAAGGGAGTATCCCCTCCTTCCCACTCTCCTTTTTTCGGATACAGCGTCACCTTTTTTTCCGTGCTGTAGTGCATCTCCCCCAGCACTGCCGTTTCCGGCAGGAAACCGGTGGGCAGCAGTTCCTCTCCGATCAACGCGTTGATCATACTGCTTTTGCCGGAAGAAAAGATCCCCATGACCAGCACCACGAACTTCTCTCCGGTCTTTTCCTTCGTCTTGGCCAGATCCTCTTTCCAGACTGTATTTTCCGGCGCGATAACCGCCGCGCACTGCTCCTCCCTCGAGATCAGCGCCGCCAGTTCTTCCAGGACTTTTTTGTGTTCTTCCATTCTTGCCATAACAGGTTCCTCTCTTCTTTCATTCATATTTTGTATCGTCCAGCAGCTCCCGGCACCGGGCAAGCAGCGAATTCAGTTCCTCTGTCCTGCGCTGCGCCGCGCTTTCGTCCGCCTGAGGCGGCTGCAGCGCTTCTGCCCTTTTCCGGATCGTGTCTGCCAGTTTTCCATAGTAATCTCTCACGGAAGCGGACAGGGCGTCTCCCAGATTTCTCAGATTCATCCGGCTGTATTCCCGGATCTGCTGTTCCCAGAGTTTTTCCGACTTTTCTTTTTTGTCTTTCAGATACGCCGAGCCTCCGATCCCCGCCGCCGCTACGGTCCCGGCCACTCCCAGCGTCGTGGGGATCGGCAGCAGCAGGAACAGTCCCGCCGCGATCCCTGTTCCAAGCAGGATCCGGGAATCCCCGGAGTACTTCGCTTTTTCGATCTGGAGTCTGTACCCCGGTTTTGTCACACTGGTCATCAGCACAAAATCCGCGTCCGTCAGGTCGAATCCGGTGGTCAGGCCCAGATTGACCGCGCGTTTCATCATATCTCTGCAGTCCTCCCGCATCCTGGTTTCGATCTGCTCTTTCTGGCTCTCCGCCAGAGACTGTATCTTTTCCTCCATCAGCCTCGGAATCTGCTTTCTGATCCAGTCCTCGTCAAACTGCGCTTCTCTCGCTGATGCATACAGTTCTTCGCTGACAGCGGCCTGCGCCCTTTCCGTATTTTCTCTCACCTTTGTCAGGAGTTCGTCGCACCGTTCCAGCATCTGCGCCCGCAGCCTTCTCCATAAAGCCTGCTGTTCCTGTGTTTCCAGAGTCTTTCGGGCATGTTCTTCCATGTCCTGTCTGCTTTTCACGGCCGCGCCGCGGATCTGTTCCCGGATGGCCGCTTCCAGTTCCCCGGCCGCCTCTCTCCGGACGGCCTCCATATGTTCCCTGCGCAGCAGCTCCCGCTCCTTCCAGGACGGAAGGGCGCGGCGGAAAGTTTTTGCCGCCTGATCCCATCGGACGTCTTTCAGCACCAGCGGGGCAGGCACGCCCAGCCCGGCACATATTTTCTCCGCGTAGTCCTCTACCTGGTCCGACGAATCCTCGTCCAGCAGATCCATCTTGTTCAAAACCACCTGTACCTTCAAAAAAGACAGGGCGCGCACCGCTTCCATATCTGCCGCTGTAAAAGGAGCCACAGCGGAAATCACATAAAACACCACGTCCGCCAGGTCCAGTATGCGCTTCGGCTTTCCGTCTTCTTCCAGAATGTCGTCCAGCTTCATCTCATACAGCACCGCGTCTTCATTGTTCCACTCCCGGTTCGCGACTGTCCGGTTCTCAAAACCGTTTTCCTCCTCTGCTTTTTCAAAGACGACTCTCAGCGGCTTTTCCTTTTCGCTGAGAAGCCCCGGCTCCCGAAGCACCGTTCCCGTGATGCCGTTCAGGACCGTCGTTTTCCCGCAGTTCATGCCTCCGGTCACAAACACTCCCGTCTTTGTCCGCTCATTAATCTGCCGTATCCTTTCCGAAGCAGTCCCGGTCAGGTCTTTCCGGCCCGCCTTGTCGGCAATCGCCTGCAGTTCTTCAAAATTGACCATTTTATTACCTCCCTGAATTATTTATTGGAGTCCGGACAGTCTTTTTGCCACATGTGCGTACCAGGCGTCAGAGACAGGAAGCTGCTCTCCACCGGAAAGTTTTACCATGCGGCCCGCCTTGTCCAGCGCTTCAATATATATGATATTTACGATATAGCTTTTATGGATGCGGAGAAAACATTCCTCAAGCCCGCTGTCTTTAAGTCTTCTTTCTATCTCGGAAAGCTTCGCGAAAACACTGCATTCTTCCCGGCTCCTGGTGTGGATCTCCACGTATTTCAGACTGCTCTGAAAATACAGAATATCCCGCACGCCGAACACATAGCTGGTCTTCCTGGTCTCATAGAAGAATACTTTTCCGGATCCCGTAATCTCTCTCAGCAGTCCTTCCAGTTTCCGCCCGAAGACGTCCGGTTCCTGTTCCCACAGATAAAAAGAGATAGGCCTGGACGGAAGCAAAGGCTCCAGATCGCATTTTTTTGACTTATAGTAGCAGATCCTGCAGTCCGGATTAAAAGAATAGATCTGTTCGCCCATATGCCGGCTTTCCGGACTGTCCAGAGATATCAGCGCCAGCTGCATCTTCAGGGCATAAGTCTCCATCTTTTCCGCTGCCGACGCGTCTGTCATCCAGAGGATCTCGAAGTCACGGTCCGTCCGCACGGAACAGCTCACCAGCCTTTCCCTCATCTCCCTGATTATCTCTTTTCTGGTGTCATACACGCCTATGCAAAACAACATTTAACCTCCATACAGAATATCCGGTCTCAGTATCTTTTCTGTCTCTCTGCATTGATCCTGGTATTGACCCACCAGTATTTCCAGTTCTTTTTCCGGTCCTGTAAATCCCAGTATCCGGTCCGCGCGGGCATACAGGTTTACAAGAGCCGTCTTCCCCGCTTCCAGCACATAATCCGGATCCATGACGCACACAGGCCGGTCCGGCTCCTCTGCCGGCCCTTTACGCAGATCACGGAAACAGACAATCTTCCTGTCCGGAAGCAGCAGTTCCAGTTCATACCGGTCCGGGAATATCAGGACCCGGCCCGGGCGGAAAATCCGGCGGTGCAGCAGATACCTCAGATACAGCGCGCCGTTTTCCAAATAAAGATAAGGTATCCCCGTCTGCATCTGTATGGGGATTTCTCTCTCCCAGAGAGGATGCCTGCGCAGTTCTTTTTCAATCATTTCCAGAGTCATGGATCATCTCCCTTTTGAAGAATCAGTACGCGTCTTTCGCCCGAGTCCCACGCTCGCAGGAAACGTGTCAGAGGATATGTCTCAAGATCCGTGCCCTCCCGGCTCTCCCGCATCCGGGCGACCGTCACTGTTTCTCTGCCCGGCTCGGACAGATCTATCTTTTCCACGCTGGCTATCATATTTGCCGATATCCCGGGCAGCCGGTCCGCGTCCGGACGCTGCAGCACACAGTCGCTCAGCGTACACAGGACCTTCTCATCCGCGTCCAAAGCCTCTGTCAGATCCTCCAGAGACGCCTCTGTCCCCTCTTCCATAACGAGCTCCCTGTCACGAAAAAACATTCTCAGTCTGTGCCAGGAAATATTTCCTTCCGGATCCATGGCTCCGCTTTCCCGGATTTCCCGCATGCTCCCGGCCAGCCACGCTCCGTCCGAATCCTCGTCTCCGCAGATCATCCGGTCTTCCTCGCCGTATTCTTCCGAAGTCTCCGCCGCTCCGACGCGTTCCAGATAGATCCCTTCTTCCAGACGCTCTACACCTTCCAGGCCATCGAACAGGTCCTGTATGTCAAACCTCTCTATCATCCCGACTGTCCTTTTCCGTCACCGGATGCCTTCCTTCAGCGCCTTTTTCGCAGCTTCCGGTTCACGGATCAGCCAGTCCAGGGTTAAGACCGCGCCGGTGAACATCATGTCATAGTCTCTCATAAGACTGTTCAGCGAATAACCGCTGTATTCCGTATCGTCTGATTCTTTCCCCGTATCCAGCCATTCCTGAAGCAGCGGCTTTAATTCCTCGCTGATCCCCTGCAGCTGTTTTTCTATCACCTCCGCCCGCTTTTCCGGGCTTCCCTGGCGTTCCATGACAATATCTTTGATTCTTCCCATCGTTTTACCTCCTACAGGCCAAGTTCATTGATCACAGTCTCAGCAAATACCCTTGCGTCCACTTCCACCGGCTGCGTATAATATTCCAGATACCCTCTGTCCTTAAATATCAGACGGTCCCCGTTGTCATAGCCGAGATCTACATTATTTACTTTCCAGGAATCTACCAGTTCCTGGCTCTGCTCTACCCTCTCCACATACAGATTATAGTCCTGATATGCATGTCTGCCTTCATGAAGCAACGTATTCAGAGTCTCTGTATATCCGTCATAAGAATTATCCATCAATGAATGGTCCGCAATGCGCAGTGTTGTTCCGTCAAAGGTTCCCATCAGAGTATCTTTCTCAAATGCAGCCATCTGCACATCCATAGGATCCCTCATGGCGATCTCGGCCACCTGCTGTTCCAGTTCATTCAGCGCCGCCACACGCTGTTCCCCGTTCAGTTCTACCCAATTTTCATACCGCAGTTCCGGAATGTCCAGAAACGCTTCCCGTATCTCCGCCGCCTGTACTTCAGAAGATGGGGCGAATTCCTGCGTCTCATCCGTCCGCATAAACATGGGCCATTCTGCATCATTGACCTCGGCAGCCGCTTCGTCAATCTCCATACCCTCCAGATTGTTTAAAATTTCCTGCATAGCCGTGCTCCTCTCCCGTTTATTTGCCTTTATCTTATCTATTTCTCTTCGTATTTTATCAATTGTTCTTTTTCAGCCATCAAAACTGCATAATTATTTTATTACAGCATAGATTAATTATATCAATTTCCACAAAACCCTCCCACTAAAAAACTCCCATAAATTATGGGAATTCCATAACTTATGGGAGTTTATTTCTCACTTATTTTCCTTCAGCGCGCGAAACACATGCTGCAGCTCTTTTTTGTTGTCCAGCTTCAGCTTTTTCAGCACCTGGGTTTTTTGATTGGCAATCGTCTTGGAGGAGGAATGGGAGCGGTCTTCTTCTCCCATCAGGATGTCAAACACGGCGCGTTCCGCCGGCGTCAGGCAGGACAGCGCCGACTGCAGCAGGATCCTTTCCTGCCCTGTCGTCCCTTCTGCCAGCGCGTAGATATTCTCCACCAGCAGGGAGATCTGTTCTTTCATGATGTATCCGGAAGCGAACGACTGCGCCACCACATTTTCGATAATCTCCTGGGAATACAGCGCCGTAAGGATCAGTACTTTCGCGTCCGTCTTAATCCGGATCTGCTTGGATGCCTGGATGCCTTCTTCATAGGTATTCCCCAGATGAAGGTCCATCAGCACAATGTCCGGCTGCAGACGGCACGCCGTTTTCACCGCTTCTTCCCTGCCGCCGCAGACGCCGACGACCTTCAGCCGTTCATGCAGTTCCAGCTCATTTTGAAGCAGCCAGGCAAAATCTTTATCGTTTTCCACAATCAGTATTTTAATGATCTGTTCCATTTTCATCTGTCTCCGTCTCTGCGGAAATATTTCTCCCCACAGGGATGCACAAGATAAAAGCCGTCCCGTGGTTCTCCGGGGACATACTGCTCTTTACCTGAATATAACCCCCGTGGGCACGCACTACATTCTGGCAGTAATACAACCCCATGCCCATATGTCTGCCGTCGGAATAACCGCTGTGATACAGCTCGAAGATATGGTTTATCTGGCTCTCCGGGATCCCCCGCCCGGTATCCCGCACGCTGATCAGCGCTATGTTTTTCCGCGGTTTCCGGTATCCCAGCTCAAGGGTCCCATCCTCTCCCATAGCATCCAGCGCGTTTCCGACCAGATTGTTCAGCACCTCTTTCATGTGGGAATAGTCGCATCTTAAGACTGCCCCCGGGGGATCCACGCAGATTTCCACATTCCCTTTCCAGCCATGGGCCGTCTCTTCCGCTGCCGCCTGAAGCAGTTCTTCCGCTTTTACATCCGTCAGGGACAGCATAATCTTCTGTGTATAAGAATTACTCCTTCTGACAAATTCCTGAATATGTCCGACGCTGTGCTCCATGATCTCCAGTTCTCTGTCCGCCCCGGGGATCTTCATCCTCCGCAGGGAATTGGTGCACATCTCCAGTTTTATCAATTCATTCTTCAGCATATGGATCACGTAACGGATATTTTCCGGCACCTGTTCAGTCTCGCCGGTCCAGTCAAAGTGGACCCGGTTCAGCCGCATTCCCCAGATCCCGTCGCGGAAAAGATGCCTTACATAGTACAGGAAGAGACCCAGAATAATCAGCGCGTTGCCCTGCCACAGCTTGTAAAGGCTCTCCAGCTCCAGAAGATGTACCAGGAAAAGCGTAAGCAGCCAATACCATAACGGCAGAAGCGCGATCAGCGACACAAGTCTCCGCTGGCGGAAACGAATATCCTTACGTTCCTTTATCAAAGTAAACAGAATCGGAACCGTCGCCAGAATTCCGTATAACAGGTTATAAACCGCCACTACCGTATAGGCCATAGGATCGCTCAAAGGGATTTCCCGCGTCTGGCTCCACGGATAAAGCATGCCGAAACAGACCACCGGTACGAAAAGCAGTACGCAGAGCATACGGAACAAAGAGGGGTGCCTGCGGTCCATACGGCAGAAATACAGACTGAAAACCACCACGCAGGGCATAGCCAGATAATACAGCACCGCCGTCAGGATCGAGTTGAGCAGTTCGTCCAGCGCATAATCCACCTGAAAAAAAGTGACCTGAATCCCCTCAAAGATTCCTCTGTAATATATATACTCTTTGAAAACTCCTATACTCAGCAAAAATCCGCAGATACACGCCCACTGATTCACTTTGTTCTCCGGGCTGGAAAGATAGATCAGAAAATATAGCGCCCAGATCAGGACCGTGAAAAGGAGCAGGATTTCTGCCGGCAATCCTGAAAAATTATGCATAACATATTAAGTATATCGTGCTGATTTCCGGCATGTCAATTCATTCGCCGAAAACGCCAGCCTTTTCCTATAAAATTTGGGATATTTCGGCAGTCGCCGGAACTGCCGCCGGGCCTACAGGCCCAGCAGCATGGTTGCGAATTGGAAATAGATAAGAAGGGACAGAGCGTCCACAATCGTCGTGATAAACGGGCTGGCCATCACCGCCGGGTCAAAGCCGATCTTCTTTGCCACCATAGGCAGGATGCAACCGGTAATCTTTGCCACAAACACTGTGACCACCAGTGTACAGCAGACAGTCAGCGCCACCATAACCGCCAGACGGTCAAAAAGCATCAGCTTCGCAAAGTTCACAACCGCCAGCGTAAATCCGCACAGAACCGCCACCCGTACTTCTTTCCAGATCACTTTGAAGATATCTTTGAACTCCAGTTCATTCAGAGACAAAGCGCGGATCACCGTTACCGACGCCTGGCTCCCTGAATTGCCGCCCGTATCCATGAGCATGGGGATATAGGCGGTCAGAACCACATAAGCCGCCAGAGCGTCCTCAAATTTTGTGATGATAAAACCGGTTACCGTAGCAGAAATCATCAGGATCAAAAGCCAGGGAATCCGGTTTTTGTAAAGCTCCGCAACCGGAGTTTTGATATACGGTTTCTCCGACGGCATCATAGCCGCCATGATCTCCATATCCTCGGTGGTTTCTTTTTTCATGACATCCAGAACGTCGTCCACCGTAATAATACCCACCAGATGATTCTCACCGTCCACCACCGGCAGCGCGATCAGATCGTATTTGTCAAATACTCTTGCCACTTCTTCCTGGTCCTCTTTGGCGGTAACAGAGATCACATTTTCTTCCATGATATTCTGGATCAGAGCGTCTTCCCTGGATATGATCAGGGTTCTGATCGACACGGTTCCGATCAGGCGGCTTTCCTGGTCTGTCACATAACAGTCGTTGATCGTCTCTTTCTCCAGTCCTGTCCTGCGGATGCTCTTGATCGCCTGATCCGCCGTCATGGTGGGACGCAGCTTCACGAACTCCGGAGTCATGATGCTTCCGGCCGTATCCTCCGGATATTTTAAAAGCTCATTGATCATCCGGCGCATATCCGGATCTGCCTGTCTGAGGATCCTTTTCACCACATTGGCAGGCATGTCATCCACCAGGTCCGCCGCGTCGTCGGCGCACAGTTCGTTCACCACTTCTTTTAATTCCCGGTCGGAAAATGCTTCGATCAGCATCTGCTGCAGCTCCGGCTCCATCTCCGCGAACGTATCCGCCGCCTGATCCTGGGGGAGAAGACGAAACAGGATCGGCAGCGTCTGTTCAGGGACAGAACCAAATAATTCTGCGATGTCAACCGGGTTCATGGTCAGCAGAATGTCTTTGATGGAACTGTATTTTCTGTTTTCTACCAGCGTGGTCAGCGCGCTGTTCATAACTGACTTGTCTTGCATTCGTCCTTCCTCCATTTCTTTCGCTATTTCCGGCAAAGTCGCTGCGGTACGATCCTCGCGGAGCGTTTTTGTGCAAAACGATTGCTCCGTGCTGACGCACTCCCGCAATCGCCATGCGACATTCGCAATCCGGGCTCCCGCCGCTGGACGGATTTTTAAAATAGAATCCTGCTTTGCAGGATTCTCCGCCTGCGGCGGGCCGCCCCAGCGGCATTTTTCATATCCGCCGCAGCGCGATCCTCGCGGAGCGTTTTTATTTACTGGGCGCTTATAGTGCCCAGTAAATAAAAAATCCCGTGCGAAGCTTGAACTTCACACGGGGGAAATCTCTCTGGTGCAACCGTCCAAGCTTTAGCATCGCAGGGCGGTGAAATTGCATTAGATGATACCTTCGTTTCGATATCGCCTGTTCAAACCAACGCATGATGTCTCCATCATTTTGCGGCAGCAACCCATATCCCTGCGGTAGCCTTACCTACCGGATCTATCAACTTGTCACTACGTCCAGTGTACTTCTATTGCACAGACTTGTCAACCCTGAAATCAGGGCTTTCCAGTATATTTTCCAGCCTCTGCAATGCGGGAAATACCTCCGCCCAGAAGCCGACAGTACGCAGTCCCTGGCGCAGCACCAGCAGCAAAGCCGCAAACGCCGCCAGCTTCCATAGGATGGGAAGTCCCGCGGCGATCCCCGCCGCGGCCAGGATCACACACATCACCGCAGCCGGGCCATACAGGATCCATTCCACAGCATGGGACATCTTGGACACATGAAACTCTATCTGCACGGTTCCGTCCTTCCAGATCCCCTGCCCCTCCGGTACAGCGATCAGAAAAGAGAAGGGAAACTTACGTTTCAGAAAAATCCGGAACGTATCTCCGTTCTCATAATAGTTCTCAAAATATCCCTCTTCTCCTGTGTCTTCCCCGATCGCTTTGCGGGCCGTCTCCCTGCTTCCTGTATAGGACAGCTCCGCCGCATATCTGGCCCTTAAAAAATGTATCATCTTCCCAACAACCCTTTCAGGACACGGTCCAGCCGGAACAGCTCCTCATCTGTCACCATTGCTTCCAATGCCTCGATATTCGGATCGGAATGTTCGATCTCTCTGGCATAACGGTAAGCGATCCTCACCTGATCGTCCAGTGTAAAGGTCTTCCCGTTCTCCAGCCAGACGGCCATACCCATCTCCCGGATCAGCATGGTGCTGACCACCGCCAGCTTGATCTTGCCGTACGCGTTTTCATCATAGACCGCGCCGCAGAAATACACAAAAATAAAATACATCAGAAGCTGTTCATACTCTGTCTCCCGGTCTTTCATATACCCGGCAAATTCCCGGCATGCTTTCCGGTAATCTTCAAGCCCCATATCATGATACAGCCGAAGCTCCTGATATTTTAAGAAGGTTATCCATTCCGGCTTTAACACTTCCAGCCGGTACAGTCTCCTCCACATCCGGCGCATCTGAATACGCGCTTCCAGCGGATGATTCTGATAAGCGGAAAACTTTTTATCCGCCTGACGCTGAAATGCTTTCGTGCGGCACCACTTCAGGAAATCATCTACCTCGTAGAGCTGCTTCCGGCCGATCCTGGACTGCAGGTCATGGCCCGCGGCAAGGATCCCGGCCATACGAAGCTCAATTCCCTGATCCCTGTCCTGGATCCTTTCATAGAGAAAATCCCGGATTTCCTGGAGTTTTGTAAACAGGAAGAAATCAAACCTTTCATATTCTTCCTCCGGAGTTTTTCTGAAGGAAGTCTCAAATGTGAGCTTTTCTTTGTCGCCCAGTATCATCCTGGCCGCCGCCGGACAGGACAATGACAGAGAAATCTCTCTCAGGTTCTCAAATTCCTCATAATGCCTGGGATAACGGGTACAGGTTTTGCAGAGCATACCGGGGCCTGCCTCAATATAAATATCGCACAGGTTCTCATCATTCAGGAGCGCGCAGCGCCGGTGGTACTGATCAAACGACTTTGTCTCCCAATCCACAGAATTGCGCAGGCGGTTGCCGAAAAATCCCGGATACTTCCGGTATTTTTTCAAAGACACCGGGTCGATCGCAATCTTCCAGCCCGCGCAGCAGGTATCTTCGCACTCTCCCGCTTTACATTGAAAATCATAAAAATATTTTGGATACAAATATTCCATCCGGCACACTCCTTTCTGCCTGACCGCTATCTGGTCAGGATCTCATAGCCGTCCTGCGTCACCGCCACCGTCACTTCCCACTGGGCAGACGGCATTCCGTCCTCTGTATAGACTGTCCATCCGTTGCTGTCATCCACATATACCTCCGGGCCTCCCATATTGATCATGGGTTCTATGGTAAACACCAACCCGGGTACCATGATCTCTCCAGTACCCTTTGCGGCTACATAACTGACCCATGGTTCTTCATGAAACTGAAGACCCACGCCATGCCCGCCGATTTCTTCCACTACAGAATATCCCCTGCTCATGGCATACATGTGTACCGCATGTCCCATATCTCCCAGAGGTTTCCAGGGTTTTACTTCCAGAAGTCCTGCCTGTACCGCTTCTTTTGCCGCCTGTACCAGACGTTTCTTGTCTTCACTTACATCCCCGATACAGAACATTCTGGAAGCGTCAGAAAAATATCCGTTATAGATTGTGGAAACATCCACATTAATAATATCCCCTTCTTTCAGGATCTCTTTCTCATTCGGTATTCCATGGCATACCACCTGGTTCCGGGATGTACACACGCTTTTGGGAAACCCTTCATAGTTCAGCGGAGCAGGAACTCCTCCGGCGCGGGTAGTCTGTTCATAAACCCATCGGTCAATCTCTTCCGTAGAGATGCCGGCACATATGTGTTCCTGCACATAATCCAGAACTGCCGTGTTGATTCTGCCGCTCTCTCGGATTCCTTCCAGTTGAGCCGTACTTTTTACCAGGACATTTCCCGTTTTCAATATTCTCTTTCTTCTGGTCATCCGATGCACCTCACTTCACATCTTTTCCGATGAGAACGACCTTTCGGGCAAATACCGGATTCACCGCATATTTATAGATGTCATGATATTCCTCAAAACTTACATCTTTTCCGTCAGACATAAGCTCCATGGGTACGCCGCACAGGCTGATCCGAATCCCGGTTTCCTGCATGCCTCCGCGCAGATAGAAATTCTTCCTGTGGACTCTCTGGATCTGATTGGAAGCTTTTTCATCCGGTGTCTCTATTTCCAGAAGGAAACGTTTGTCTTCATACCGTTTTTTCAGCATCTCCAGCGCCCTGGATCCATAATTCTGTCCCCGGAACACTTCTGACACCGCGAAATAATCCAGCAGTACCAGATCTTTATACCTTGCGGTAATGGCAAGTCCCACCAGATAACCCTGATCTGCGATGACAAGCATCTCCATCATCCCTTTCGCCGCCATCCTACACATGGCGCTGAAGGGTTTACGTTCTGCTTTGGGAAACGCTCTCAGATACAATTTTTTCATCAATTTTCTCTCTCTTCGATTTGCCTGTCTGATTTCCATCTCTATTCAACCTCTCTTGCTATTCCATTTTTATCAAACCAGATACCGGAAGGCTCCATCTCCTCCATATGTGTCTGCCAGGCGTCCGCTTCCTGCGGATCTGTCAAAAGTCTTGTATAATATCCCTCCTGCCGGGCAGGTACCGGAGTCACTTCCAGATACTGTTCCTCATCATTTCCATAAAAATGCAGTTCCAGCAGGGTAGTATCCAGTGTTTTTTCATTAAACCAGTAGTTTCCCAGACTGTAAAACACCGGCGTTCCATTGAAATATTCCGCGCCCTGCAGACAATGCGGGTGAGCACCCAGCACCACGTCCGCGCCGGCTTCCGCCAGCGCTCTGGCTCCTTCCGTCTGCGCTTCTTCCAGTTTTTCACTGTACTCGGTACCCCAATGGATATAGGCGATGACAAAATCCGCATTCCTGTCCGCTTCTTCCACCGTACTCAGAAGATTTTCCATCTCATAGCACCGGAACACGCCGGGCGTATTTTCTCCTGCCTCCGGAGTCAGAATATATTTTTCCGCGCATGTGGCAGATACCACAGCTACAGTTTTACCGTCAAACGTTCCATACCAAGGGGCCTGCGCCTCCTGTGCGTCCGCGCCCGCTCCCACTTTGGGCAGGCCCGCCTCTTCCAAAACGGAGAGCATATCCAGAAACGCTTCTTCTCCATAGTCAAACACATGGTTGTTGGCCAGATTAACCAGATCCACACCCAGTTCTTTCAGTATCCCCACATGATCCGGCGATCCCCGGAACGTATATGCCTTGCCTTCCATGGGTGCCCCCGCATCCGACAGGCAGCATTCCAGATTCAGGCACATCAGGTCTGCGGTCTGCATCCGTTCAATCAACTGCGGATCGATACATCCGCGGATCCCGTTCTCCTGTTCCCGGTAGTAGTCCATCGTACCCCAGTCATCTCCCAGGTTGATATCCCCGGCAAAAGCCAGTGTAAAATCATATTCGTGAAGATCCGGTTCTTCCTCCTGCACTGCCAGATCGCCGTTTCCGGCATCCGGATCTTCTGTACCGCTTTCCGGGGACAATGCTTCCTCCGGCGCCGTCTCCGCCGGGCTTTCTTCCGGCATGCCGGCCGGCTGTCCGCATCCGCCGGTCAGAAATACGCAGGCCAGCATGCATGCAAATATCCTTCTTTTCATCCGGCGCCTCCTGTCTTCTTCAGCCGGGCAAACATCATGTCTGTCAGTTCTGGGATGCCTGCCCCGCTCCTGGCTGACATGTAAATCCGGTCGCCCCGGACTCTGGGCAGTTCTTCTTCCCCCAGTCGGAGATCTGCTTTATTATAGACATAAATCACGGGGATGTCGCCCGCCCCCAACTCTTTCAGCGTCTCCTCCGTCACCTGTTTCTGACGGATATGATCTTCATCGGAATCGTCCAGCACCAGCAGCAGCAGATCTGCTTCTCTGGCCTCATCCAGCGTAGACCGGAAAGCTTTTACCAGTCCTGCCGGAAGCTGATGAATGAATCCTACCGTATCCGACAGCAGAAATACCCGCTCCGGCCCCGCCTGGATCCTGCGTACCGTCGTATCCAACGTGGCGAACAACATATCTTTTTCCAGAACTTTTCCGGCGTCATTCCTCATATAAGTCTCCAGCATCCGGTTCATCAATGTGGATTTCCCCGCGTTGGTATAACCTACCAGCGCAACTCTGGGAATCCCGCTCTGCCCCCGTTTCCGGCGCTGCGTTTCCCTCTCTGTGGATATCCTATCCAGCTCCCGGCGCAGTTCCGCCATCCTTTTTTCTATCCGGCGGCGGTCCAGCTCCAGCTTCTTCTCCCCGGCTCCCCGATTGGCAAGTCCGCTGCCTCCGCCCTGACGGCTGAGTGCCTTGTGCATCCCGGTAAGTCTGGGCAAAATATATTGAAGTTTTGCCGATTCCACCTGCAGACGCGCTTCTCTGGTCTGTGCCCTCCTGGAAAAAATCTCCAGGATCAGCGTCGTACGGTCCAGAATCGGCAGGTCCAGAATATTCTGCAGATTCCGCAGCTGAGACGGCGTCAGGGAACGGTCAAAGATCAGAACATCCGCCGGTTCCTGTTCCAGCAGATCCTGCAGTTCACCAATTTTTCCCCTCCCCATATATAAGGCATTGTGCGGTTTGGCAAGATTCTGAGTCATCTGCCCCATCACTTCCATCTGACACGCCTCGGCCAGACTTTTCAGTTCCTGCATGGAACGTTCAAAATTTTCTCCATCGTTCAGATTCACCCCGAGCAAAAAAGCACGTTCCTTATTATCTGTCAATCCTGTGGTGACTCCTTTCTCTGTTCTCCCACGCACATCCGGAGCACATCTCCGGTGATTTTAAATCCCTGGCGGATACTGTCCGATTCTATATATTCTTCCAGGGTATGAAGGCCTGCTCCTGCAACAGTACCTATGCAGACCGCGGGAATCCCCATGGAAAGCGGAATGTTCGCATCTGTAGAAGCTGCCTTATCCGGGATTTCTCTTTCCGTATATTTCCTGAGAACCCTGCGGCAGGAATCTGCAAGCTCTTTCTGCCTCTGTCCGTCCACACCTCTGGCACAAGGTCTGATACCGATACATGTCGCCTCTGCCGACACGTCTCCGTCCTGTGTTTCGTCCAATGCCTTCCGGAATCTCTGTTCCATCTCGTCCATGCACCCGGAATCTTCCGACCGGTATTCATATGTAAAAACAGCTTCCGAAGCGATGGCGTTGATCACAGTGCCTCCGCGGATCGTTCCTACATTCCACGTAGCTTTTCCCGATCCCCGTCCCTCATTTTCATATAGTCTGGTTATCAGCCGTGCAGCTTCCGCAATCGCATTCTTACGTCCGAAATCCTCATAAGAGTGGCCGCCCGGTGTGCGGACGCGGACCTCATAGCGGGCTGAACCGACGGCCCGGCAATACACCGCTTCCCGGTACAGATCAAAGCAGACTGCCTGGTCTGCCGCATATCCATAATCCTTAAAGATCTGGCGGCTTCCTTTCAGATTCCCCAACCCTTCTTCTCCTACTGTAGCGGCAAACAGAATCCCATGCTCCGGGATCCAGCCTGATCTGGCCGCTTCTGCCGCCGCCATCAGCATACATGCCAGATTGGCGGTGTCATCCCCGATACCGGGACAATACAGACGCCCGTCCTCTTCCCGGATCTGCAGCCGGGTATCTTCCGAAAAGACCGTATCCATGTGCGCCGTAAATACAGTCAGATGTTCCTTTTTCCGGCTCCAGAGCCAGCAGATGTTTCCGGCCTGGTCTTCATACACATTTTCGGCTCCCTGCCTCTGAAGCCACGCTTTGATGTAATCCGCACGTTTCTGTTCCTGTCCTGCGGCTGCCGGGATACAGGCAAGATCACAGATTAACCGACGTGTCTCCGTCTCCATAATATAGTCTTTCAAAAACTCATACATCTCCTGTTCCGTAGGAGGACAGCCGTCCAGATGATGCGTGAACCCTGCCGTACATCTGCCCACTCCGAGTACGCCGTTCTTTCCCCGGAATCCCTGGCCAATGCAGACCTTTTCTTTAAAATTCTTTAAAAAGCCTTCTTTTTCCAGCATATCCAGCGCCGGGATCAAATATCCGTAACAGGCGCTGCATGATTCCACTTCCTCCGCCATCTCTGCCAGCTTCAAGACTCTCCCAAGTTCCGGAAGCTCCGCCGCATGCTCCGGCTTATTCAATTCCCGGATCACCGCGCGATCCAGATCACTGCTGCCGGCGCCCAGCGTCTCCGCCATGCCGATATACGGCACGTCCCTTGTCTGATAATGCAGGAAACGGCAAACATACGCGTCGCAGAGAACCGGATCCGCGGCAGCCAGAAGTCGGTTCATCTCCGTGGGATTTCCTCCGTCTTCAAAACTCAGATCGCCGCAGATATTGTCCACCAGGATAAAATCCTGCCGGATCCCCAGCGCCAGATGGGCGATCGGACGGTGCAGCCCCATGGCATGAAATCTGCGCTTCTCCCCGTTGGGCAGGAGTCCTTTCATATTTTTGAGAGCGCAGGTAATCCGTGTCTGGCAGTGCCCTTTCAGTACCGGTACATTAATCATAAAATCCACGTGCTCTGCACAGCGGCAGATATGAAGTTCCATGCCTCCGCAGTCTTTCGTCACGCTTTTTTCTTTCTGCGCGTCGATCAGCTCCACATGAAAACGCTCTGCCAGTTTCCGGTAACCGCAGACCTCAAAAGCTTCCTCTGTCCGTCCGCCCACCCAGGAGCCTTCCATGATGGCCAGATTGTAAAACCCGTGCCGCTGCAGATACCGGATCAGTCCCTCCACCACTTCCGGATGAGTCGTTCCTCCTTCAGAAGCCGGTGAAGCAGATACTAGATTGGGCTTGATACCGATTCTTTTCTCTCTGTCCCCGATCATGCCTGCCAGATCCGCCTCCTGCAGCAAGCGTTCTGTCATGTCTATATATTGTTTTCCATGGATAATATATATTTCATTTCTTTTCATACTGCATTCATTGTAGCACAGACGGCCGGGTATTTACAATGGCTCTTTCTCTTTCTTAAGAATACAGTTTGCCCGTTCAGGACGGCAAAAAACGGCCCTGTCCCCTGCCGGGATCAGAGCCGCCTTTTTGATTTTCTTCACTATTTCGCCAGCAATGCGTCCGCCAGCGCTTTCATCTCTTCCTCGTTCTCTTCCGTCATCGTAGAGCGGATCGTAACCATCGGATCCGCAATCCGGATATTTTTCATACCTTCAAAATAGGAGCGCATCTGCTTTCCTGCCATAGGCGCCCAGGAACCGTTTTCCACAATGCCCACTTTACGGTTCTGAAAATTCTTGATTTTCAGATGATACAGAAAATCCTCCATGCACGGGAACAGATTTGCGTCGTATGTACAGCATGCCGTTACCAGCGTATCATAACGGTAAGCGCTTGCCACTGCTTCCGCCATGTCGTCTCTGGCCAGATCAAAGAAAACTACATTTTTCGCTCCCTTTTCTCTCAGAATCTCCACGAAACGCTGCATGGCCTTCCGGGTATTTCCATGGATGGACGCGCACGCCACTACAACTCCTTCTTCTTCCGGCTCGTAAGAAGACCACTTCAGATATTTGTCAATGTAGAATCCAAGATTCTCTTTCAGGACCGGTCCGTGCAGCGGGCAGATCATGGCGATATCCAGCGTGGCTGCCTTTTTCAGAAGAGCCTGTACCTGTGGCCCGTATTTTCCTACGATATTGATAAAATATCTCCGGGCTTCATCCGTCCACTCTTCCTCAGCGTCCATGGCTCCGAACTTTCCAAAGCCGTCTGCGGCAAACAGGATCTTCTCAGAAGATTCATATTCCACCATCACTTCCGGCCAGTGTACCATAGGAGCCATCACAAAATGCAGGGTATGGCTGCCCAATTCCAGACTGTCTCCTTCGCCCACAGTCACGGTACGGCCGGTCAGGTCAAAGTTGAAAAACTGCGGCAGCATGGCGAACACTTTCGCATTGCTGACCAGCTTCATAGCGGGATATCTCTCCGCGATCCTCTGTATACTCCCCGCATGGTCCGGCTCCAGATGGCTGATCACCAGATAATCCGGTCCCTTCCCATCCAGCACACGTTCCACATTCTGCATCCACTCTTCCATCGCGCGCGGGTCCACTGTATCCATGACCGCGATCTTTTCATCCATGATCACATATGAATTGTAAGTCACACCGTTCGGTACGCGGTACTGACTCTCGAACAGGTCGATGTCCCGGTCATCGCATCCCACATACAAAACAGAATCTGTTACTGTCACTTCTTTCATCTTTCATCCTCCATAATCTTTCCAAGCTCTTCCGCGTTCAGGATCCAGACCGTTTTCCCTTCGATCCGGATCAGTCCCTGTTTCTGCATCTCCATCATGGTACGGGACAGGGACGGACGGGTCACGCCCAGATAATCTGCCAGTTCCTCGCGGTTCATGTCCATCACCGCTTTTTTCCCGTCCTCGCTCACCTCCAGAATCCAGAGAGCAATTTTCTGCTTCAGGGTCGTGTTGGTGACGATGTGCAGTTTTTTTGTCATCTGCAGATTGTTCTTGGCCTGAATATCCAGCAGATTCCGGATAATCATCTTGTGGTGTTCGCAGACATTCGAGCAGAATCCATAGATAAACTGAAAAGGAAGTATCAATACTCTGGACGGCTTTACCGCCACCGCCTCGTACCAATAGCAGCCGCTGGATTCGGACGGACAGCTGGCCCCGAACACTTCCAGCTCATTCACCTGAAAAAGCAGATTTCTCTTGCCGGAAGGCAGATTCTTGACCACCTGCACTTTTCCCTCCAGCAGCAGATATAAATTCTTTGGTTTATCGTCCTCTCCGAAAATAATGCTTCCCGCGTTATAATCCCGGTACCTTGCCTTTGCGCAGTTCAGCATCCGTTCCGCCTCTTCCCCGGTGATCCGGGCAAACAGCGGACTTTCCAGATATTTCTCCATGGTTCATCCTCTAACTTAAATACGGAAAAATGGCTGCCGCATCGTCACTGACCATTCTGCGACAGCCTCCCGTCTTGTTATTCTTCCGGTGCGAACTCCTCTTTGCCTACTCCGCAGACCGGACATACCCAGTCATCCGGAAGATCCTCGAAAGCAGTTCCCGGAGCAATTCCTCCCTCCGGATCGCCAACTTCCGGATCATATACATAACCGCACGGTTCGCATACATATTTCTTCATTGTCTCATTACCTCCAGTTATTCATTTTATTCTTGTTATAGCATATCCCTTTTTGGCAGATTATACCGTAACATTTGTTACATTTTTAAAAATTCTCTCAAAATCTTTGAAACACTTTCGCAAGTATGGGATGCGCACGCCCTGACCTCCGGTTTTGCGGATTCCACCGCATAACTGTTCGACACCAGTTTCAGCATGGATATATCATTCTGGTTGTCTCCAAATACCATAACCTCTTCCGGAGAGATTCCCTGTCTCTCCATAACGAACTCTAGCGCTTTTCCCTTTCCGGACCCTTCCATGATCATATCGAGCCATCCGTTGCCTGCCGTGACAAAATCCGCCTGTGCCCCATATTTTTCCCGCAAAAACGACTGAATAAAAGATACGTTTTTATCAAAATCATGAATATACACAGAGGCCTTGACGATCTGATCGTCAATCGAAGCCGGATCTTCAAAACGTTCGGTGGCATTTTTCAGCACATTTTCGATCTGATCCGCAAACCAGTCTGTTCTTGGCCGGATATAACAGGCTCTCACTCCTGACAGACAGATCTCCGTCTCCGGAAAACGAATCATGTCCTCCGCCACGCTCACCATCAGTTTCCGCGGAAGTTCATCAACAAAAATTACCTGCTCCTTTTCGGTGACAATCGCTCCATTTTCACTGATAAATCCCATACGATCCGCATAACCGTCAAAAAGCCTGCGCATATTGGCATACTGCCGTCCGCTGGCCGCATAAAACAGATATCCCTGCTCCAGGAGTTTCTCCAGTTCGCCCCAGAAATCCGGGTCGATCGTCTGCGTCCCTTCCGGAATCAAAGTCCCGTCCAGATCACTGGCTATCAATTTTATCATCTGCTATCTCCTCTGCCTCTATCATATTGCGGATTTCCTGCATCCGCTGGTCTACTCCGCTGATCACGTCCGCACATTTTCTCAGTTCTTCCGCGATCATCTCCGGATTCGCCACATTTTTCTTATATTTCAGCTTATGGTCCACGCTCGCCCAGAAGTCCATGGCGATAGTGCGGAATTGTACTTCCACCCGCATATTTTTTTTCTGATCCGATAAAAAAATCGGGATCTGGATAATCAGATGCAGACTCCGGTATCCGTTGGGTTTGGGATTTTTAATGTAGTCCTTGACTTCCAGCACCTTCAGGTCATCCTGGGCAGACAACATATCTGCCAGATAATAAATATCTTCTACAAAAGAACAGATCACCCGGATCCCAGCCACATCCGATAACTTCTCTTCGATATTTTCCACCGTCAGTTCAAAGCCTTTCCGGCGCATCTTCTCAATGATGCTCAAAGGTTCTTTTACACGGCTTTCAATAGACTCAAACGGATTTCTCTCATGCCGGAGGGAGAATTCGTCATTCAGCACATTCAGCTTGGTCTCTATCTCCCGGATCGCGCAGCGGTATTCCATCATCAGATACATAAATGTCTGGAGTTCCCCAAGTATCGTGGCCTGCTGCCTGTCCTCCAAATAGTTCTTCAGGGCTTCTGCATCCATTCTGCTTCCTCTGATCCATATATCTTTCTCGTTCATGTCTTTTGTGTTTCAATTTCCTCCTGCATAGTATTTCCGGTACAGATTTTCTCTACGGTCTTCCTTTGTCGGAAAACTGCTCCGATACCGTTCCACATCGCAATCCATTTCATAACATAACAAAACTTCTTCCGGACATCCGTCAGGAATACTGATCTTCTTTCCTGCCGGCAGAAATGAGCCATCCGGTCTGTAGATTCCGGAATCCCCTGAATAATACTGCTTTTCCATCCGTCCCGCACAGTTAACCCCTGCCACATACACCTGATTTTCTATCGCCCTGGCACGCAGCAGACAGTCCCAATGCTCCCTCCGGGACGCGGGCCAGTTTGCCGGCACCAGGATCAGATCCGCCTGCCGGGACAGTATCTGAAACGGTTCCGGAAAACGCAGATCATAACAGATCTGTACTCCGATCCGAAAATCCCCAAACCTGCAGACAGGAATCTCTGTTCCCCCCTGAAACATCTGTGTTTCTCCGCCATACCGAAAAGGATGCAGTTTGGCATAATCCAACAGTGTTCCTTCCTGCGATACAAGAGAATAATGATTTTCGCACCGTTCTCCGGCGTCTTTTACCCAGCCGATTCCCACTGCCATCCCATATTTATCCGCCAGCTCCCGGGCAAGCCCTATCGTCTCTCCCTGTTCTTTCGTATACTCTGTACGCATGGAAAAACCGGTCAGGCTCATCTCCGGAAGCAGAAAAAGATCTGTCCTTTCATTCTGCAAAAGGTTCATACACTGTTCCACTTTCCGGAGGCTTCCCTCTCTGTCTTCCCAGCATATCTGTATCTGCCCCAGCCCTATCTTCATCCGCCGATCCCCACCTTATACACAGCTTCTTTCTATTTTACATGATAATGCACGGTTTGTCGATGAAGATTCTTTCCCTTTTGCAAATTTTATGATATACTTGCAATATTGGCGCAGCAACGCCAGATCAGAATCGTTAAACTGGAGGAATATGAATGGAAAATTTATACATACCTGAAAATTACCATTCCGATCTGTCCCTTTATGACACGCAGATCGCGATCAAGACTGTCAAAGATTTCTTTCAGCAGACGCTGTCGGAACGTCTCTATCTGCTCCGCGTATCCGCTCCCCTTTTCGTGACGCCGGAATCCGGCCTGAACGACAATCTGAACGGAGTGGAGCGTCCGGTCACTTTCGGAGTAAAAGAGCAGAATGACCGTCCGGTCGAAATCGTGCACTCTCTTGCCAAATGGAAACGCTACGCGCTGAAACAGTACGGGTTCCATATCGGCGAGGGACTCTATACAGATATGAACGCGATCCGCAGAGATGAAATCACAGACAATATTCATTCTATATATGTGGATCAGTGGGACTGGGAAAAAATCATTCTGAAAAAAGACCGGAATATTACATTTCTGAAAGATACTGTCCGGGAAATCTATAAGGTCCTGAAAAAAACAGAGAAATATATGGCTATCCGGTACGATTACATTGAAGAGATCCTTCCTAAAGAGATTTTCTTCATCACAACTCAGGAGCTTCTGGATCTCTATCCTAATCTCTCTCCCAAGGAAAGAGAAGACCGGATCGCACGGGAAAAAGGCGCCGTCTTCCTGATGGAGATCGGCGACAAGCTCACAAACGGCGAACCCCACGACGGACGCGCTCCGGATTACGACGACTGGCACCTGAACGGTGACATCATCGTATGGTACCCTGTATTAAACCGTTCCCTGGAGCTGTCTTCTATGGGAATCCGCGTAGATGAAGAAGCTCTGCAGCGCCAGCTTACCCTGGCAGGCTGTGAAGAACGCTCCGAACTGCCGTTCCAGAAAGCGATCCTGGAAAAACAGCTGCCATATACCATAGGCGGCGGTATCGGGCAGTCCCGTATCTGCATGTTTTTCCTGCGGAAAGCTCATATCGGAGAAGTACAGTCGTCCATCTGGCCGGATCAGATCCGCGAGACGGCTCTTCAGAATCAAATCGTACTGCTGTAAAGAAGGTGTAATCATGAGAGAAAGGCTGACCAAAAAGGACGTAGAAAAGATCCAGCAGGAAATCGACCACCGAAAACTGGTCGTCCGCCCGGAAGCCATCGAAGCAGTAAAAGAAGCCCGCGCCCAGGGTGACCTGAGCGAAAATTTTGAATACTACGCAGCAAAAAGAGACAAAAACCAGAACGAAAGCCGTATCCGTTACCTGGAGCGGATGCTGAAAACCGCAGTGATCGTAGAGGACCACACCGCCTCTGACGAAGTGGGCCTCAATAAGACCGTCACCGTCTATATTGAAGAAGACGACGAATGCGAAACTTACAAGATTGTTACCAGCATCCGGGGCAACTCCATGAAGAACCTGATCAGCATCGAGTCCCCTCTTGGGAAAGCCCTGCTGCACCACAGAACAGGCGACCGCGTCACCATACCTGTCAGTGATGATTACAGTTATGATGTGGTGATCCGGGAAATCAAAGACACTGCGGATGATGAAAATGATGATATCCGCGGTTTTTAATGGTGGGAGTAGGCATCAGCCGAAAGAAAATGCTCAGGACCGTCCTGCAGACGCAGGACGGTTCTCTTTCTTTGACAAATCCCAATGCCAACTTATTAATCAAGAGTACATGAGGAAAACCCTCAGATACTGAATCTGCTCAACTCAATTCCCCTGCTCCTCTGGCAGCATCTGTATCGTCATCTCATGAGTGTCTACTTCCATAATTCCTTTAACCATAGTTCCGCTGACAGCCGCGCCGCAGGCCGCTTCTTCTTTAAAATCCGCCAGAATAAGCTCCGCCCCGAACATGCCGCTGCAGATCTCCTGAAGTACCGGATTCATCCGCAGCCCGTTGCCGGACGCCACAAGACGCTCCGCCTTCAGATCTGTCCCTTCCCGCATCAGGCAATACATGTCGTACAATTCCCGCGTCATTCCTTCCAGTACGCCGAAGGTCAGGCTTTCCGGAGTAAAATTATCCTCGCCGATATTTGTAATGCTTCCGCGAAGTCCGGGTTCTGCCCGTGTTCCGTTAAAAGCAGTGCAGACTTTCAGACGATCCGCGCCTTTCATTCCTCTTTCCGCCAATTCCGCCATCACAGCATATTGGGAGGCTTCTTCCATGCCTGCCGTTTTTGCATAGCTTCTGAAGAAATGCTCCAGCACCGCATAGGCCCGTCCGCCGCACAGAGAAGCTCCTACAAGCAGATACTTCCCTTTCACAAAGGGGCGCGCTTCTATCCCCTGCGCTTCGAAATACCGATCCGAAAGCGCCGAGATCTGACCGCCTGTCCCCATGTTCAGCAAAAGTATATTCTTATGTATTCCTACGGAGCCCAGGAAGCTGGCCTGATTATCTCCCAGTGCCGCCGTAACAGGGATCCCCTGATATCTGCCCAGCTCTGTGAAATCTTCCGTTATCTCCGGGAGAATGGACGGATCTATCCCCATCTCTTTCATGGCGTCTTTGCGAAAACCGCCTCTTTGGACGTCAAAGAACCCAAGACTTGCCGCGTTGCTTATATGTACCAGGGGATACTTTCTTCCTGTCAGAACCATTCCCAGATAATCCCCTATCGTACACAAAGACACTGCTTCCTGCGGAACCAGACCGTTTCTCAGATTATAGAGATGGCTGATCAGTCCATAGCCGGAAGCAATAAACACTCCTGTCTTGTCCATCACTTGTTCCGTCAAAGGTTTGTGCCCATCTGACGAGAGATTTCCTCTCCCGTCCTGCCAGGTATAGAGAGGACTTACATGTCTCCCGTTCCGGTTCAGATATACGATTCCATGCATCTGCCCGGTCAGGCCGATCACGTCTGCTTCCGGACAGCATGCCAGAAGCTCCTTTACAAGGTCCTCTGCTTTGTCAAGAATCACATCCACGTCCTGGATCCGTTCCCATTCATGCTCCGTTTTTATAAAGCTTCCATTCTGCACCGTCCTGGCTTCAAGCACCTGCCTTTTCTCTGTATCCAGGACTATACCGCTGATGGTAGTCGTTCCAATATCGATTCCTATCGCTTTCATAGTGATCCAAACCTCTTTTATAATTCTTTCAGAAATATCTTCAACGCCTCTCCTTCAACGCCTTCAAAAGATATGCCATATTCTGCCCGAGCACGCGCATGGTCTCCAACCCTTCCGCATCCTTCAGGGCATCGCCCGGCATCTGCCCATAGGCCAGAGGCCAATAACACGAGCCCACCACAAACATCTCCTGCAGCAAGAAGAAATGGTTCATGGCATCCAGTGCGCTCACTGCGCCGCCCCGGCGGGCCGCTGTAACGGCTGCTCCCACCTTATGGCGGAACAGGCCGGCGTCCCGGTTCATGTCTGTTACTACCGAGGCCCGTTCCAGAAAAACCTGCATATTGGCAGACAGATTCGCCGTATATACCGGGGAACCGAGAATGATTCCATCTGCTTCCTTCATCTTATCGAAAATCTCCCTGAAATTATCTTTGCGGTGGACGCAGTTTTCCTGACCTCCGCAGGCCCAGCAGGCCTTGCAGGGCTCCACGACCTGCCCGGCGAGCTGGATCATCTCCGTTTCAATACCTTCTTTATTCAGTTCTTCAAATACCCGGTTAATCAGGATGGCAGTATTTCCGTCCCTCCGGGCGCTGCTGTTGACTGCTAAAACTTTCATTGTGTTCGTGTGTGTTCAACAGTTTCTTCAAAGAAAGCTGGGGATAGTAGACGTGAGACTCTACCTGATCTACCGCCGGGATAACTCCGCAGGAACGGATAAATGCCTGATATTTTCGCGCATCAAAGTTAGAAACACCAATAGCGCGAATTTTTCCTGCCTGATATGCCTCTTTAAACGCCTCATACATTTCCATCGCGTTATCATAAGGCTCGTGGATCAAAAGCAGATCAATATAATCCGTCTGTAATTCATTCAAAGATTTCTCAATACCGGCTTTTGCCTTCTGGTAGCTGGCGCTGGACCGGTACAGTTTCGTGGTGAGAAAAATATCCTGCCGTGGCAGACCGCTCTCCCGAACAGCTTTGCCTACCATCTCCTCATTATCATACATCTGTGCTGTATCAATCAGCCGATATCCCAGCTCCAAGCATCCTGAATACACCTCTTGCCTTTCTCACCCCGCACATCCCATGTGCCAAAGCCAACCATCGGCATTTGTACGCCGTTATTCAATGTCAAATTATTCATTGCAGTTTTCCTCCCGCTTATCAGTTTTCTGATCGCCTCCATGCTGATTATATATCCAGCCGTGAGAAATGTAAAATATCCAAAATTATTTCCAGATATTCTTCACGCAAATAACTGTTCATGATAAACTGAACACGAGGAGGTCTGTCTATGGAATTACGGGTTTTACGATATTTTTTAGAAGTTGCAAGGGAGGAAAACGTGACTCATGCTGCACAGCGGCTGCATGTTTCTCAACCTACACTTTCACGGCAGATTAAGGAATTAGAGGATGAGTTGGGGAAAAAGCTTTTTGCCCGAAGCAACTACAGCATTAAGCTGACGGAAGAAGGGATGCTTCTGCGAAAAAGGGCAGAAGATATTCTGGAAATGGCGGATAAAACGCTTGAGGAATTTAAGTCGCTTGACGAAATCAACGGCGGAGATATACATATCGGATGTGCGGAGTCCAACGGAATTGCTCATGTAATCCGTGTAATCAAATCTTTGCAGAAAAAGTATCCCCGTATCCGTTACCACTTTTACAGCAGCGGTACAGATGCTGTAAGTGAACGGCTGGATCGGGGCCTGTTGGACGTTGCCGTCATCATTCAGGAAGTAGATTTAAGCAAGTATAATTACTTGAAGGTGCCTTCTTCAGACCGCTGGGGGCTTATCATGAGGAAGGACTCTCCGCTCGCAGAACATTCCTGTATACACCTGAATGACTTGATGAATATTCCGCTGATTCTTTCCCGGCAGGCAATGCGGGAAGAAATGCCGCGCTGGTTCGGTGAAACACAGGATAAACTGAATATCGTTGCGACCTATGACCTGCTTTTTAATACTTCTGTCATGGTGCGGGAAGGCTTTGGATATGTTCTCGGATTCGACGGCCTTGTCAATACAGGCCCGGACAGCGATATCTGCTTCCAACCTTTGGAACCGGCGCTTGAATCACCCATGTATATCATCTGGAAAAAATATCAAATGTTTACTCCTGTGGCCTCGCTGCTTCTGGAAGAACTGAAAAGGGATTTTGGATCTCTTTAAATATGGGCCTCGATACGCTGTACATATAGTACGGCGTCCCAGGCCCATTATAATCAATATTTCCTACGCCCGCTTCCACCTGAGCGTCACTTTGAAAAGATCTCCGTCCGTCTCCACCTTGCATTCTCCATTCTGCAGTTCCGTGAAACTCTGCACGATGGCAAGGCCCAGGCCGCTGCCTTCGGTATTCCGGGACAGATCTCCGCGCACGAACCGTTCCGTGATCTCGTCCGGAGAGAAATTCATCTCTACCGCGGACATGTTTTTAAATGTTACAGTCACTTCTCCATCCTGGTCTTTCAGGTCAATGTAGACTCTGGAATGGGGCATAGAGTATTTCAGGCAGTTCTGAAGCAGGTTGTCGATGATCCGGTAAGTTCTCTGGGGATCCAGGGAAAGGATGCACTTCTCATCCGGCAGGTTCCACCGGATATCCAGCGTGCTCTCCGCGATCTTGTCTTCATTCTCCAGATGCACCTGTTTGATCAGATTCACCAGATCCACATCCGTGAAATTCATCGTGATATTATTGGTAGTCGCCTTGCTCACTTCGAAAAGATCTTCTATCAGGACTTTAAGTCTCTGGGATTTCCGATCCAGCGTATCCACATATTCTCTGCGCTCTTCCTCTGTCAGATCTTCCTTTTTCAGCAGATCCACGTATGTGATAATCGCGGTAAGCGGCGTCTTCAGGTCATGGGATACATTGGTGATCAGCTCTGTCTTCATATTGCGGCTTCTGACCTCTTCATCCACTGCCTTGCGGAATCCTGCCTGAATAGCCGAAAGCTGATCCCGGATGGGATTCAAAAGACCCATATCCTCGTCCGTCGGAGTATTCAGGTCGCCGTCGGCAATGGCGCTGGTCGCGTGCAGCAGCTTCCGGTAATCGTCCTGGATCTCCCCGCATTTTTTCTTGATCAGTACATAAAGCACAGCGGAATAAATGATCGCTCCGGCGACTCCTCCGATCCATATACAGCAGAGGGCGATCACGATCACTCCGTTTAACCCCACCAGCTTCCAGATATTTTTGGTCAGATTCTCATCCAGTTTAATATCCGTCGCCCAGTGATACAGGCGCATCCACTGCTTTTTCAGCCAGCGCCAGAGCGCCACGCAGAGCATCCGTTCTTTCAGCGTGCGGATTGGGTGCGTCAAATAAGGCAGGAGGGACGCCGCCAGCCAGTACCAGCAGAAGGCGTAGCAGAACCAGGACAGCCAGATCAGCCCGGTCGCCGTGTTCGCCACCGCCGATTCTCCGATCCCGGCGCTGAGCAAATTATCTGTCAGACTGCTGGATAATGTATAATATCCAAATTCTGTGAGCATCACCGACATGGACACTGCAAATCCCGATACGCCTATACACGCCACCACTTCGGTCGGCAGGCAGAACAGGCGGTTTCTCCGAAGTCCCAGCACCGGTATATTCTGCAGCACCAGCGCCGCCGCAATCATGACCACCGTCAGCGCCAATACGCCTACTATGTAGCCGCTGTGCTCATACGCCTGATGTTCGATCCAGTAATCATTATAACCGGTGCCATAGTTTGAAATCGTATGGACGCCGAATGCAAAAGTAGCGTTCTGGATCTGAGGCCGGGGAATCTGCATCAGCAGTTCGTCCCCCTGATAAGGATCCACGTCCACAGCCACTGTTGCTTCCTCTGACGAGGTAGCGACGGTCTCCTCCGTATATTCCTCTGTATAGACGGTCTCCGTATATTCGTCCTCCGTATAGTAATCCCCGTCGTAGAGACCGTTGTCTTCCATCAGATCCGCCATGGTCCCTTCCTGCAGATAATAAAGGAGCTCTGCCTCATCCATTTCCAGATTCCAGGAATCCCGCACGCTGGGCACGCCCCTGCTGTCGTAGGAGATGACCAGGCCGGCTTCGTAATACTGTTTTACAAACTCCCCTTCATCATAGATCGCGTCCGACAGATTCCCGTCCGTTCCATACTCACGGTCCACAGACACGCCATAGCTGTAATAATCGTTCATACTCTGAACCATCGTGTACTGATTGCGCATGTTCCGCATCAGCCTGCTGGCCGCATCCTGGAGACTGACAATCTCATCTTCCGTCAATTCGTTTGTATTGCTTCTCTGGGTAAAATACTGGTATGCGTCCATATCCGGCGTCGTCTCATAATTCATATAGTAGACCGCGGAACGAACATAACGCATAAACTCATCGTCCGCCGAAAACACCGGAGCATGCTCATCCGATTCCTGCAGAGACTCCTGTGCCTCCGTTATATTTTTCTGCGCCTTTTCTCTAAAATACGGATACACGGCGCACATGGCCGCAGCCGCCAGCGCGGCGCACAAAATCACGGCCAGAATACCTTTTCCACTACTGTTTTTCCATTTTATAGCCAACACCCCACACCACCTTTAAATATTTTGGATTCTTGGGATTGATCTCGATCTTCTCACGGATATTCCTCACATGGACCATGATCGTGTCGGAATTTACCGCTTTTTCATTCCAGACCCGTTCATAGATCTCATCCGCGGAAAATACCCTGCCCGGATGTTTCATGAGCAGAAGAAGAATCCGGTACTCCATGGGCGTCACCTTCACCGGGACGCCGTCCACGCGAAGCTCCACCTTCTCTTCATCCAGTTCCAGACCGCCAATCCTGTATATGTGTCCTTCATCGTTGTTTCCGTTTTTCAGTTTCTCCAGATATCGGCTGTAGCGCCGGAGCTGGGAGTTTACCCTCGCCAGCAGTTCCAGCGGGGTAAAGGGTTTCGTCACATAGTCGTCCGCCCCCATATTCAGCCCCAGGATCTTATCCACCTCTTCTGACTTGGCAGAGAGCATGATAACCGGAAAATCATAGTCCTTCCTCATCTCCATTACCATCTGGATCCCGTCCTTGCGGGGCATCATCACGTCCACAATCGCCAGATGGATTTCTTCCCGGTAGATAATCTCCAGTCCTTCGATCCCGTCCGCGGCTTTGTATACTTCGTAACCCTGGCTCTTCAGATAAATCTCGATCCCGTCCCGGATCTCTTTGTCATCTTCCACAACCAGCACATGATATTTCTCCATAATCCTCTCTCATCCTGCCTTTCATAAGGCGCCGCTCCTCCCTTCCGTCTTTCATCTGACGAAGTCATTGTAGCGCCTGAATCTTAAAAACAAATGCAGGTATTTCTAAAGAAAAACTAAAGAAAACCTGCATATCATTCTATACGTCTGTCCGGTGGACTTCAAATACATCTTCTTCCAGCCTGTCCACCCGCAGGACAAAATCAAATCTATCCACTTCCGTGCACATCCAGTAATCCGCTTCCGGAAACACCTGATTTTCCGGGTCGAAAAAACGCTGCACCGTGGGATCCTTCCGAAGCGTCTCCAGCTCTTTTCTCATATCAGGCTCCTGTCCTTCCAGGATTCCTTTGATATACCGTCCGCAGAGCACATCCTCCGGAGCGTCTTCCAGGCCTTCCAGGCCCATGCAGACCAGCGATACTTTCTCATATCCCTTTTTCCGGATGTAGCGCGCCACTGCCCTCGCGTTTACCAGGCTTCCGGTCAGAATCTCATCCGCATGAAGCGCGTTCGCCACCCCCTGGGTCCCCGCGCTGGTGGTATGCACGATTGTCTTTCCACGCAGATCCGCATGCTCTGTCTGGGACGGAGAATTGCCGTAGTCAAATCCCGGCAGAATCACCCCATGGCGCTCCCCTGCCAGAAGATACTCCGGATGTTCCTCTCTCAGAGCATATGCGCGTTCCTTGGATCCCACCGGAAGGATTCGTCCCGCTCCCCTCGCCATCAGGTAGCATTCCAGGGAAAAAGCACGGAACACATCGATGACGACCGTCAGCCCTTCTGCTTTTTTCGCTCCTTCGATCATATGTAAAATCTGTACGTCCATAGACATCTCCTCCGTAAAGCAGCCTCTTCCGCCGCGCATAATCCCGGTTCTTCCGGCGCATACTGGCAGGGAAAGGAGGCGTTTCCATGTCTGAACACCATACCGCGCCCAGACAAAAAAAGTCCGTCCGAAAGGCAGCGGACAACATCTCCGGACTGAACTCCTGCTCTGCGCAGGACTGTACCGGACTGATCCCCACCGGTCTGGACAATGAGGCGGAACTGGAAGCCTATCAGGAACTTTATTCTTTCCTTCCGGAACCGCCCGAAGATTAGTTTCCGATCCCTGCGGGACTCCCGTATGCCCGCAGGGACCGTCTTATCTCATCTGCTCTTCAATCTCTGTCTCGGTGGCCTTCATGGCGCTCAGCGTCATATCGAGGAGACGGTCCAGCTCCCAGCCGAGCTGTTCCGCTCCGGTACGTATGATATCCCTGGAGCATCCCGCAGCAAACCTCTTGTCTTTGAATTTCTTTTTCAGGCTGGACAATTCCATATCGGTGCAGCTCCTGGAGGGACGCATCCTGGCCGCCGCGCCGATCAGACCCGTCAGCTCATCCGCAGCGAACAATACTTTTTCCATCTCATGCTCCGGCTTCATGTCGCTGCAGATCCCATATCCATGGCTGCAGACTGCATGCACCAGAGCGTCCTCCGCATCAATCTCCGCCAGCAGTTCCGGCGCTTTCCGGCAGTGCTCTTCCGGATATTTTTCATAGTCCACATCATGGAGAAGCCCGCAGAGTCCCCAGAAATCTTCATCTCCGTATCCCAGTTCTTTCGCATACCAGCGCATCACCGCTTCCACCGTCAGCGCATGCTGGATGTGAAACGGCTCCTGATTATATTTTTTCAGCAGAGCAAGCGCCTGCTCCCTCGTCACTTTCGTCTCCATATGCATTCTCCTTCTTTCTTCTGTCAGCCGATCCCCAGTACCGCCGGAAGTATCCAGGCGCCGATCACATAATACAGCAGCAGATGCGCCGGGTAAAACCAGTAAAACAGCCATCTGGGCTGACGGCCTCTTTCTCCATTATATCTCCAGATCAGCAGAAATGCCAGCGGAGCCGTAAGCTCCCACAAGCAGCACGCGGCTCCCACGATGCACTGCCATTTCCGATTGTCCCGCAGCAGGTACAGAATTCCGATAAACAGCACGCCGAACGCTCCGTAATCTGTGTGAAGAAATTCCGCCAGCACGGCTCCTGCCGCCAGGATCAGCACCTTCAAGGCTGTGCTCGTCCCGTACCTGCGGACCGCCAGCATCGCCAGAAGTCCGATCAGCAGCGTGAAAAATACATTCTGGTACTGCCAGTCAGGCACCTGATTCCACAGCGCCAGATCAAACGGGATTTCGCTGACCAGGGCAAAAATCCCCAGACGCACCGCATATTTCTTCACATCATGGGTGTGGCAGAATCCTTCCACAAGCAGAAAACAGAAGATCGGAAACGCCGGCCGGCCGATCATCCGGAGTACGCCGTCCACTGCGAAAATCGTTTCCCACTGTTCCGCAAAATGGTATCCCATCGGAGATCTTCCCCAGATATTCAGCACAAAATTCTCCAGAATACCCGCCCCGATATGATCAATGGCCATCAGGATGATCGCCGCCCATTTCAGCGCGCTTTCTGTGATTCCAGTCCTAGTTTTCATATTTTTCCGCAATTTCTCCCTGTCTCTTGTAGATGGATCTTTCCGGCACTACGCCGCGCACAGAAGACAGCGGATAAATATTGCTCTCCCGGCCTACCACCGTGCCCGGGTTCAGAATAGAGCCGCAGCCCACTTCCACATTGTCGCCCACCATAGCGCCGAACTTTTTGATTCCGGTCTCAATATCTCCTTCCGGCGTGTGTACCTTCACCAGTTTTTTATCAGATTTTACATTAGAGGTGATGGAACCGGCTCCCATATGCGCTTTATAACCCAGGATAGAATCTCCCACATAATTGTAATGAGGCACCTGCACCTTATTGAACAGGACCACATTTTTCAGCTCCGTGGAATTGCCCACCACAGCGCCTTCCCCCACCAGGGCGTTGCCGCGGATGAAGGCGCAGTGGCGTACTTCCGCATCCTTTCCGATGATGGCCGGTCCATGGATATAGGCCGTCGGCGCTACTTTCGCGGATCGGGCCACCCACACATCTTCGCCTCTTTTTTCATATTCCTCCGGATCAAGAGTTTCCCCAAGCTTCAGGATAAACGCTCCGATCTTCGGCAGCGCTTCCCAGGGATAGGTCAGCCCTTCAAAAAGATCCGCCGCAATCGTCTCATTCAGGTCATACAGGTCATGAATCGTTATCTTGCTCATGTGTCAGTCTCCTTTTTGGTTGTTTTCTTATAATAAACGGCGGCCGCCTCAAAATACGGCCTCATGGCAAAATGCTGCCTGCTGTGCAGCACCTGCTCCGTTTTGCTTCTCACAAAATGTTCCAGTTTTCCCATGTACTCATCCGAAGTGATCTCCCCGTTCGCCACATAAGTCAACCCTTTTTCCCAGCTGGCTGTGAGTTCCGGATTCAGAAGCGACCGGATGGATACGTTTACCACGTCAAAGATATTTTCCCCCAGAAGGGTAGGCGTAATGATCTGTGTCTTTTTGTTCAAAGCTATGTATTTATTATTGACCAGTTTTTTCAGGATCTCCGCCCGCGTGGCGCTGGTGCCGATCCCGCTTCCCTTGATCTGGGCCCGAAGATCCTCGTCCTCGATCAGCTGTCCTGCGTTCTCCATGGCCAGAATCATGGAACCGGAGTTGTAGCGCTTCGGCGGAGAAGTCTCTCCTTCCTTGATCTTCGCTCCTTTCACCGGGAGCGCCGTACCTTTCCTAAGCTTCATAAGCGCTTCCAGCATCGTGGCATCACAGCCGGTCTCTTCTTCCTTATCATCGCCGTCTTTTTTCTTCTTTTCATTCATATTCGGCGTAACCTTCAGATATCCTTCCTCCTGCAGCGCCCGGAAACTGGAGAAAAATTTCTCTGTTCCCATCTGCGTAGTCAACGCCACCTTCTGGTAGACTGCCGGAGGATAAAAAACGGCGAGAAAGCGCCGGACAATCGTTTCGTACACCTGTCCTGCCGTACCGCTGAGACTTTTCAGCGCCCCGAGCCCCTGTCCCGTGGGAATAATCGCATAATGGTCGGTGATCTGCTTATCGTTGGTGTAACGGCTTTTTCCGATGGACTTGTAACTTTCTTTCTCCAGAATCTCCCGGACATATTCCGCCGCCGGACCGTACTGGGCAAGGCCGCTTATGTTTTTCCGGATCTCCTTGGCCACTGCACTGGAAAGCACCCTGGCGTCCGTCCTGGGATAAGTCACCAGTTTCTTCTCATACAGTTCCTGCACAATCCTCAGGGTCTCATCCGGACTGATCTTGAATCTCCGTGAGCACTCGTTCTGAAGTTCTGCAAGATTGAAAAGCAGAGGCGCATATCTCGTCTCCTTCTTTTTCTCCGCAGAAACCACACTCGCCTCCCTGGGGCGGATCTCTTTCAGCCTGCGGATCAGCTCCTCCGCATCTTCCTTCTTTTTAAATCCGTTTTCTTTGTACAGGAGCGGAGACTGATAATACGCGCTTCCCTCCACCGCGCGCCATTCACCATCAAAAGTTTTTCCCGCCAGTTCCTGGGACAGAAGCACCCGGTAAAACGGCGTCTTCACAAAGTTTCGGATCTCCCGCTCCCTGCGCACCACCATACCCAGGACGCAGGTCATAACCCGGCCCACGGAAATCACCGTGTATTTGGTATTTTGAAAGCTGGATATCGCACGCCCGTACTGCAGCGTCAAAAGCCTGGAAAAGTTGATCCCCATCAGATAATCTTCTTTGGCGCGCAGATACGCGGAAGCCGACAGGTTGTCATATTCCGACAGATCCTTCGCTTCCCGGATGCCCCTCAGAATCTCTTCTTCCGTCTGGGAATCGATCCATACCCGGCGGCGCTGTTTTCCTTTTACACCCGCCATCTGCTCCACCAGACGGTAAATGTACTCTCCCTCCCGCCCGGAGTCGGTGCACACAAAGATACAGTCCACGTCCTGACGGTTCAGAAGCCCGCTGACGATCTGATACTGCTTTTTCACGCCGTCAATCACTTCATATTTCCATTCTTTGGGCAGAAACGGCAGCGTATCCAGCGACCATTTCTTATATTTTTCGTCGTACGCTTCCGGATAACTCATGGTTACCAGATGTCCCACGCACCAGGTTACAATCGCTTCCTCCGATTCCAGATAACCGTCCTGCCTTCTCACCCCCAGCTTCAGCGCCTTCGCAAATTCCTGCGCCACGCTGGGTTTTTCCGCAATATATAAAGATTTACCCATGTTGCTCTCTTTCTTCTCCGTTCACCCTGACAATTCTAGCACATTTGTGGTATAATGTCCACGTTCCAATTCGCCATGCGGAAACGGGAGCGGATGTAGTTCCCCCGTCCGCTTTTCGGACACTCCCCGCGCCCGCGCTCAGGGGTAATGGCAAAAACCGTTACAAGCTTGCTTGTATAAGGTTATTGCCATTACCCCTGACGGATGGCATCAGCCATCCATCCCGGAACGCATTCTGCGTTCCGGGAAAAGCGCGTGCGCAGCCAAAATACTTAAAAGCTCCCGTTTCCATACGGCGAATGCCCCTGAGCGAGATGAAGCGCAGCGGAATCGATCTTCCCGCCTCATCTCCTCCCCAGTCTATTTTTAGGAAAGGAAACTTCCATGACCATCACCGGCATCATCGCAGAATACAATCCGTTCCACCGCGGCCATGCATATCATCTGTCCCGCGCACGGGAAATCACCGGAGCAGACTTTGTTATCGTCGCCATGAGCGGAAACTATGTTCAGAGGGGCGTCCCCGCCATGTTCGACAAATATACGCGGGCGGAGGCGGCTCTGCGAGGCGGCGCCGATCTGGTACTGGAGCTTCCTCTCTGCGCCGCCTGCGGAAGCGCGGAATATTTCTCCGACGGAGCCGTAGACCTGTTCATGCAGACCGGCATCGTCACTGATCTCTGTTTCGGCAGCGAGTGCGGAGACCTGGAGCCGCTTGCCGAGGCGGCAGCTCTGCTGGCCGATGAACCGGAAGAATACCGTTCTCTTCTGCGGCAGCACCTGCGAACGGGCATCTCCTTTCCCCTGGCAAGAGCCACGTCGCTGCAGGAAGCTCTTCCTTCTGTGTCTTCCGATATGCTGTCCTCTCCAAATAATCTGCTGGGCATCGAATACCTGAAAGCTCTGAAGAGAAGAAAAAGCAGCATCCGCCCTCACACGATAGCCAGAGAAGGAGGCGGATACCATGAACTGACCATGGAAAAAGGATATTATGCCTCCGCCGGAGCTATCCGCAGGGAATTGATTCACAGCAAAGGAACTTTCACTGAGATGATACAGGCGCAGCTTCCTTCCCCTGGCATTTATCACTCTTACGAAGGGAAAACGCCCCTCACGGAGGACGCCTTCTCGCTTCTGCTTCTGCAAAGACTGCGAAGCATCCAGGGAACATCTCTGAATTCTTTTTTCGATGTGCCGGAAGAACTGTCCAACCGGATCTGGAACCGCCTGGATGAATTTACTTCCTTCAGTGATTTTGCGGAGCTTCTGAAATCCCGGAACCTGACCCGTACCGCAGTCAACCGGGCGCTCCTGCATATCCTTCTGGATATTCGGCAGTACCGACGTGCGGATCATCTGCGGGTACTTGGTCTGCAGAAAGAAGCGAAAGTTCTTCTGAATCTGTTGAGCACCCATGGCCGGCTTCCGCTGCTTACCGGCCTTTCAGGAAGCGGTCTTCCGGAGCATACTTTCTACCCCGACCGGCTTTACGAGTCTGTCCGCTCTCTTGTTCACGGTATACCGTATCAGAACGAGCATCGGCGCAAAATGCTGATCGTTTAGTATAGGAGGAGGAGTAACTTGATACACTTTATCTGGAACCGGTTTACCCGTTTCGTAGACATTATTTCTCAGACCCACACATACAACACTCATGTAAGCAGACTGATCACCGTCAGCGCCATGGCAGCCGCCACTGTCCTGTCTCTTATCTATCATCGGATCAATCCCGCCGGGACAGCCAATATTGCGCTGATATATATCTTGACAGTGATTCTGATCTCCTATCATACGGACAAATACCGTTACGGGATCCTGGCGGCCATCTGCAGCGTTTTTTTTATCAACCTGTTTACTTATCCTTTTTTTGTATTTAATTTTGCCGTATCCGGATATCCGCTTACTTTTCTCTTTATGTACTTTATTTCCATTCTGACCAGCGCCACCACCTTCCGTCTGAAAGAACAGGCAAGACGGATCAAAGATGATGAAGACCTGATCATGGAAGCCGAGAAAGAAAAACTGCGGGCCAACCTGCTCCGGGCGGTATCCCACGATCTGCGCACGCCGCTGACCAGCATCATTGGCGCCAGCTCCTCTTATCTGGATAACGAAGAGACTCTTTCCGCAGAAGAAAAACGCAGACTTGTCTCTCAGATCTCCGAAGACGCGGACTGGCTGCTTCATATGGTGGAAAATCTGCTGTCTGTTACGCGTATCACCGACAGCGGCGCCAATACCTTGAAAAAGAATCCGGAGGTCATGGAAGAAGTTCTTTTAGACGCCATCTCTACGATACGAAAACGTTATCCTTCCATGCAGATACACATGTCTCTTCCGGATGAGCTGCTGATCGTTCCCATGGATCCGCTGCTGATCAAACAGGTGATCATGAATCTGCTGGAAAACGCTTATTTCCATGCCCACAGCCAGAAACCGGTGGAATGTTTTCTGCGTTCCTCGGCTGAATCTGCCAGTGTACACATCCGGGACTACGGAATCGGCATTCCAAAAGAACATACAGACGATATCTTTGACGCCGCCCCGTCTTCTCCTTCCTCTGCTTCCGACACACGCAAAGGAATGGGAATCGGACTGTCCATCTGCAAAGCAATCATAAACGCCCACGGCGGAAGCATCCATGCGGTCAGCCATCCGGACGGAGCCGAATTTTATTTTACACTGCCAAAGGAGGAACTCCATCATGAATCAGACGGTCAAAATCCTCGTCATTGAAGATGAAAAAAATATTCTCAGCTTTATCACTTCAGTCCTCTCTTCCCAGCACTATCAGGTGATCCCTGCCGCCACAGGCACGGAAGGCCTGTCCCTGGCTTCCTCCCAGTGCCCGGATCTGATCCTTTTGGATCTGGGGCTTCCGGACATCGACGGTATGGAGGTCATCTCAAAAATCAGAGAATGGTCCAGCGTTCCGATCCTGGTAATTTCCGCACGCGCGCTGGAAGACGACAAGGTACTGGCATTGGATGCCGGAGCGGACGATTATATCACCAAGCCGTTCGGTAATTCCGAACTTCTCGCCAGAATCCGTACGGCACTGCGCCACAGCAGCCGGATGCAGACGGACGGCGAGCTGGCCGACCGCCCTTACCGTTCCAAAGGACTTATGATCGATTTTGAAAAAAGGATCGTTTCCAGAGATGGAAAAGAGATTCATCTGACTCAGAATGAATACAAAATTGTGGCGCTTCTCGCCAGAAACTGCGGCAGGGTTCTCACCTACGACCGCCTGATCGAACACATCTGGGGACCGTACTCAGAAAATGACAATACGATCCTTCGCGTCAATATGGCAAATATCCGGCGGAAGCTGGAGCCGAACCCGGCAGAGCCCGTCTATATCTTCACAGAAGTGGGCGTGGGATACCGGATGGCGGATGAAGATTAACCTTCATCCGCTGTTCCGCTTTTCTATTTTTCTAAATCTCTCTTGAAAATCTTCTTGTTCAACGATATGATCAATATGCACCGTTCAGTGCAGTTTTCGGTATCTCACCAGAAGTTCCCCTAAATTATATTCTATTTGCTTTCTATATAATATTTGCAGTCAATTGACATACGTATTATTACGTATTATTATATAGTTACAGCAGGAAAGGAGCCTGTATATGCCAATGACGCCGCAGGAGATGATTCGTCTTCTGAAAAAACACGGTTTCGAAATAATCAACTAAAACAAGCAGGGCTAAAATAGGAGGTGTTATTTTATGGATAAAATCTTTTATCCGGCAATTTTCCATGAAGCGGAAGAAGGCGGATTCTGGATTTCTTTTCCAGATTTTCCAGAGTGTTTTTCTGAAGGTGACGATATGTCTCACGCTTACCGTATGGCAGTTGAAGCTCTTGGCCTGGCCATAACTTCCCGTGAACAGGAAAAAGAAAAGATTCCTGTTCCTACTGACTTCCATCAATTGTCAGTCTCTGAAAAAGAAAAAATTGTAATTGTTGAATTTGACATGCTGGCTTATTTGAAACGGACAAAATCCAGAGCGGTAAAGAAAACTCTGAGCATTCCAGAATGGCTGAATGAAGCCGCCTGTAATGCCGGGCTGAATTTCTCTCAGGTTCTTCAAGAAGCACTGATTGTAAAACTCAATGCAAAATAATCACTATGAAAATGTGCGGAAATCCCGCCGGAACAGTTTCAACATTCCGGCGGGCAACACAACAACCGACGATTCGTTAATTATATATTTACCGTCTCCCTGATCTTTCTCAGCGCCTCCATCAGATTTTCCGCTTCTTCCACTCCATCCGGAACTGCTTTTCCCTCTCTGTTCAGCCAAATGCTTTTTATTCCCGCCTGTCCGGGACATTTTACATCGCTTTCCAGGGAATCGCCTATATGAATCACCTCTTCCGGCTTCAAACCGATTTTATCAAGCGCGTACTGGAAGATCTCTTTTCTCGGTTTTGAATATTTTGCCTGTTCACTGGTGAACACTCCGGCCGGGTGGATGCCGTTTTTTCCATAGATTCATAAATATACCGGTCATCACTGTTGGTCACAAAATAGACCGGTAGTGTAATCTGCTCTAAAAATTCAGCCGCATCTTCATACCTTCGTGCTGTGTATGAAAATTTTCCCCATTCACCTCTCCCAGCCTCTCTTTGAAGATTTTCCACCAGCAGCGGAATACCTCCTCCGGCGACTGCGCATTGCCGCTTTTATAAACCCTTTTTACCACTTCTACCGAAATAGGCCCATTTTCATACACTGCCGTTCCATAATAATCCATAAAAATTGCTTTTAACATACTTCCACCTCTTATCTTTGAATACATGCGCCGCCAGACGCGCCACATAAAAAACTCCCCCGGGAGGCAGGAGGTTCAGGAACCTGCGCCCGGAGGAGTTTTTTATTGCCCTGGAGTGCCATTCCCATACGGATGTCTTTTTTATGGAGGATCTGCCGTATGGACACCAGGGTTTATCTTGTGCATATCTCCTGAGATTTCCAATAGAAAAAGCCGCCTTCACCCACCAGCCGACAATTCAAGAAAGGATGCGCCATTCATCCCCTCTGTTGGATGGAAAGCTCTCCTCGGGAGCTCATCTCATATGCCAAGCAGGTTTCCTGGCTTACGGATCTGACGCTCGCTCTCCCCTTCTCACATGTATCAGGGTTATGCAATGGGATATCGAGAGCGGGCTCTCCGAATACAGTGACCGGATCGTTCAGGATTCTCACCTGATTCCCTCTTCACGCCTGACGGCGCGCACTTGACACAGCATCTTCTGCACGATTTCATTATAGACTTCCCATAGAAGAAAGTCAAGCGGTTCTGTATAACTTCCCGTCTTCCAGACGGTAAATCTGATCACAGTTCTCCAGCGTACTCGTCCGGTGCGCGATCATCAGCAGCGTGCACCGCCCCCGGAAGCGTTCCACCGCCTCCATGACCGCCTGCTCCGTTTCTGTATCCAGGGCGGAAGTCGCCTCATCCAGCACCAGGATCTCCGGCTGCTGGTACAGCGCTCTGGCGATCCCGATCCTCTGGCGCTGTCCTCCGGAGAGACGCACTCCGGACTCGCCCACCATTGTATCCAGTCCGTCGTCCAGACCGTCCACAAACTCCAAAAGCTGTGCTTCCTCCAGCGCGCGCCGCACTTTCGCTTCCGAGATCTCCGAATCCGGGATGCCAAACGCCACATTCCGCCGGATCGTATCGTCTGCCAGATAAATGCTCTGGGGAATGTATCCCAGTTTATGCCCCCAGGCGTCCGGATAGTCGCGAATGTCGCTGTCTCCGTAACAGATCCTGCCCTGATCCGGGCTCAGCAACCCCAGAAGCAGGTCCATAAACGTGGTCTTGCCCGCCCCGGAACTTCCCACGAACCCTATGGATTTTTTCAGCGGCAGCTCCACCGACAGATCCGACAATATTTCTTTCTCCGTCCCGGGATACCGGAATGTCACATGCTCAAACCGGACCGCATCCGCAGCCGGGAGCCGTCTATAGTCTCTCTCCGGCGGACGTTCGTTTTTCTTCGCGCCCGCCTCCTGCAGATCTTCATAGATGCGGTCAATAGAAGGTTTCAGAAACAGGATCCCGTTCAGCAGATTATTCACCTGGTTCACAGACGGCAGCAGCCGGAACGCGGCCATGGCGAACACCGAGAGCTGGGGAACCAGTTCCTGCACGTCGGCTCCCATCTGTAGTTTTACCAGGATCGTCGCCAGCACGCCGCAGACGCAGACCGTTTCGATCAAATATTTGGGCGCGTTGCGGTAAAACTGGCTCTTTTTCAGGCTGGACGCATAATATCTTCCATTTTCCTCATAAGCGCGGACAAAATAATTCTCCCGCGCCAGAACCTTGATCTCTTTGATTCCGCCCAACGCCTGGTTGACCGCCTGAATCATCTTTCCATTGTAAATCTGATTCTGTTTTCCATAATCGACAGTACGCTTCCGCATGATCGCAAAATAGAAATAAGAACACAGTCCCAGCAGCGCCGCCACCACCAAAGTGATTACCACGTCCGTATACAGCAGATACACTGCCAGCATGGCGATGATCAGAAGGTTGGAAACCAGATCGATCACATCCATCACCAGTTCATACAGGTTGTTTACATCGGAAGTCACACTGCGCAGGATCTCTGAAGAATTCTTTTCCAGATGAAACGGATACGGTTTCTTCATATAATTTCTCATCAGCCGTCCCGACAGCTCCAGCCGGTTGTTAAATACGAACCGGAGCTGTACATATTTCGCAAACAGCAGATAGGTGTTCTTTATTAAATAAACCGCGATCAGCAGCAGTCCCAGCCAGATCAGAAGTTCTCTCTGGGATTCTGCCCCCACCAGTCTTCCAAACCACTGAAACAGCGCGTTATCTGTCCCGTCTGTGTCCATGACCAGCTGTACAAAGGGCAGGATCAGAGAGACGCCCATCAGTTCCAGCACGGATCCTGCAAATAACATACAGAACAGAACCACAAATTTGATCTTCTGTGTTCGGTTAAAAATCATACGGATTTTTTGGATCATATTTTCTTCCTCTTTTTATATTGTTCCAGAAGTGTGTTGTACATATGCATCCGGTACCGGTTAAAGAGTTCCAGACCGCCGCAGCAGAGAATGCCGGCAGCCAGGATCGGAATGACCGCGTACCTTCCCGACACGGGCAGGCGGTCTGCCATCAGCACAAACAGACATCCATAGGCAAGCGCTGCCGCAAGGCAGAGATAAACGGCGAACCTTGCCGGATACCAGAACCGCTCCGACATACGGGAGTTCAGGAGCAGTTTCTGCAGCGCAGAACTTCCGAAGGAAAACAAAAGCAGCATCCAGACCGCTTCCACCGGCAGATACGCTTCTTTTCCGCACAGCGTATACAGCAGCAGAAGCAGAATGGTCATAGAAGTAAACAGATACGATGTGCCGATGCATACCGGCTTCAGTACCCGGTATAATCTCCATATACGTTTCAAATCTTCTCCTCCTCTCCTACAGACATCCCAGTTTTTCTTTCACTGACTTTGCATACTGGCGGGATACCGTAAGGCGTTCCCCATTGCTCATCGTCACCTGCATGGTTCCACCAAACTCCGGTTTCAGAGACTGAATCTGGTTGAAATTGATGATCAGCGATTTGGAAGCCCGGAAAAAGTCGCTGCTCTCCAGACGTTCCTCCAGTTCATAGAGCCGCAGCGGAGTCTCGTACACCTCAGTCTCCGTATACAGGAACGTCTTCTTTTCTACCGTATCAATATAAAGGACCTGGCTCACATCCAGAAGATAGGTCTGCTGGTCCTTATGTCCGGTCAGCTTGCGGTCCGCCATCCGCAGCATTTCCAGGATCCGGATCACCTGTTCGTTGGTCTGCCTGCACCGGATCGTAATCTCCAGATCCTCCGCGGACGGATCCTCTTCCATTCTGATCTTCAACCCTCTTCCTCCTCTTCTGCCGTCTTTCGCATAGTATAAACCGCTTTTTCATCCTGTGCAATCCCTTCCGCCCTGACCTGCAGTTTTCAGGGCCTGACCTGCGTTATAAACGGCCTGATCCGCTGCAAACCGGATCGCCCGCACACGAAAAGAGCCTGGTGATCTGCACCAGGCTCTTTTCATTTTTATCAAATGACGAAAGGTATCCTTATATCCCGTTTAAAACACGCCCTCTCCCGCCGCAACAAAGAATCTCAGCATAATCATATTGTCATAGCGGTTAGATACAAACAATTCCAGTTCTTCTTTTTCATCCTCCATGAGCCGACGGATCCCCTGGCTGCGGAGCTCTTCTTTTTTCAGATCATAACATTCCCCGTTCACAGATTTCAGGTAGACCGAGCCGGCGCACTGTTCAACCGACTTTTCAAACGCCTTCAGAGCTTCCGTTGTCCTGATTTTCATATTGCCGCCTCCTTCATAATCAGATCCTTGTTTTTTATCTCTTTCTGTAACTATATTTTATTCAAAAACAGCATCCGTGCAAAGTCTTATAAAGACTTGTAATATCATAATAGAGACCAGAATAATTTTCTTTAAATCGCTATATTTTCATATATCATATTGACATATATAAATATAAAGACTAAAATTTATGAAAGAAAAGGAATATACGAGGAAATCTCATGATAATAAATACCCATTTTTTCATGGCAGACGCAAACAATATGGAACTGCTCTCCCTTGACGAAAATGGTTTTCCCTTTTTATGTATGAAAACCAGGATCGGTCCCGGCGAACTTTTCCCATGGCACTGGCACAGTGCGTTTGAAATCGATTTCATTCTGAACGGTTCCGTAATCGTGGGGCTGCCGGACCGGGAAATACGCCTGTCAAAAGGCGACTGCATTTTCTTTAATTCCGGGATTCTCCACTCTTACCGTCAGGTCGGAGAAGAGACCTGCGTCCTCCACGCCTGCCTGTTTGATATTAACTTTCTGGCGGGCATGAATCATAACCAGATCGTTGCAAAATATATCCAGCCGATCATCAGCTGCGGAGCGCTCGATGCATATCAGGTAAAACCTGTCGATACGGCTAATGTCGGGATGCTGGTCTCTTTACTGCGCGCAACAGAACTGGCTGAGAAAGAGCCTTTCGGGTATGAACTTGAAATCCGATGGGAAATCTCCAGATTTTGGTGTTTTCTTCTTCATGCAACAGAGTCTGTGCGCGCCGGGAGCAAAAAGAGAAAAAATACCGATATGGAGAGGGTGAAACTCTGCATTAATTATATGCAGGAGCATTATTCCGAGGAACTCAGCCTGGAAGTGATCGCGCGGGCGGCAAATATCGGCAAACGGGAATGCACGCGCTGTTTTATGCGCTGTATCAATACCACGCCTTTCAAATATCTGAACAACTATCGGATACAAAAGGCCGCCGCGCTGCTTCTTGAAACGGACAGAACAATCATGGAAATCAGCAACGACTGCGGATTTTCTTCCGCCAGTTACTTTGGGAAGCTGTTCCGTGAAAAAACAGGAATGACTCCCCTGCAGTACCGGAAAGGAAAAACAGGAGGCTGAGCGCCGCCGCAGATCCGGCCCCGGCAGGGAAAACCGGATCTGCGTTCCTGCAGTCATTATTCTTCCTGCATCCACGCATTCAGTTTATTCTTCACATTTTCATCCAGCATATATTCAATATCGCTGTACTGACTGTATGTCAGACGGTTTCCAACCGCATAGTAGTGTTCCAGGCACTGTTCCCCCGCCTCGCTGTCCAGATAGAGCAGCAGATCTTCCAGCAGATTAAAAGAATACTCTTCCTTTGTCAGTTCTTCTACCAGCGCCGCCGTCGTATCGTCATCCGTCCATACCATCAGATTGTCGATCGTCTCCTGCAGAGGATGTGGATAGCCGTCTTCACGGATCGCCTGAAGCAGGGCGTCTCCTGCCTTTTTCCCGTCAATATAGACAAAGATTTCCTGTAATTCACTGTCTGAAAACTCTGTTTTTTGCTCCAGGAATCTCCGGAATCCTTCCAGTGCTTCCTCCTCGTCCAACGTTGGGAGCGCTTCAAAATATTCCTGCTTTGTAGCGTCTCCGCTGGCAATCCGCGCCGTCAGATGTACAGAGTCCTCTTCTTCCTCAGAACTGTAGACCGCAGAGATTCCGTCTGCGTTCAATCCTTTAAACTGAATATCCAGTTTCTCCAGTCTCGCTTCTCTGCCGACCATTTTGACTACATTGCGGCCAGCCTCCATCTCAATGGGGATGACAGTCTCCCGGCCTTCTTCTTTCAGCGTCGCAACTGCCCCGTCCGGAGACACATGCACTAATTTAAAATCTCCGTCCACGGCCTCCCAGGACGCATCCACCGAGATCTCCACCGG
>NZ_NFJZ01000007.1 GCF_002160135.1 Lachnoclostridium sp. An196
CAGAAGGAGAGATAACCATACCATGGATGTATGAAAGAGTAAATATCAACTGTGCAGAAGTAAACGCTACTACCCGTAGAAGAGGTGGAATTTAAAATTTCATTTTTGGCTTAATGCGGCTGTCGTTTTTTTCGCTGGCTTTTTCACCCTGTATCTGGTAGAATAAAAGCGGTGATATTATGGAACGAAAGACGAGAAAAAAAATGAATCATAAAAAGGCGGTTTCACCGCAGACACGCGCATCACGCACTTCTTCCCGAACAGGCAGTCGGCTCACCGCTGCACAAAAACAGCGCAGACGGGAAGCGGCACGCAGACGGCGCATCCGATATCTGCTCTTGGGATTGGGCCTGGGCCTGGCGGCCTGCCTATTAATCTTCAGCATCTGGAAACTGGTAAATATTTTTACTGGATACAGCGCGGCAGATAAAGAATATGAAGATCTTCGCCAGTATGTACTGGAAGAGCCGGTATCCCCGGATGAAGCGGAGACAGAGACTGTAGAAACGGAAGACGGGGAGACCACAGAACAGATTACAGTTCCCATGGAACGTATCGACCTGACTTCTTTACAGCAGATCAACTCCGACGCGGTGGGATGGATTGAGATCCCCGGCACTGTGATCAGTTATCCCCTGGTACATACCTCGGACAATGTATATTATCTGACTCATACCTTCCGGAAAGAAGAAAGCCGCAGCGGCAGTATCTTCATAGAACATGCCAACAGCCCGGATTTTTCGGATCTGCACACGATCATTTACGGGCACAACATGAAAAACGGTTCCATGTTTGCGGGACTGAAAAATTACAGGAATGAGAGTTATTTTGAAAATCATCCTTATATCTATATTGATCTGGAAGACGGCTCTCACTGTTATCAGATTTTTTCCTGCCATGAAGCTCCGGTAACAGATGTTTCTTATACAATCGGTTATGCGGCAGATGATGTTTACGCATCTTTCCTGGATGAGATCAAAGCATCATCTCTATATGACACCGGAGTAGATGTGGGGACCGGTGATTCGGTTATCACTTTATCGACCTGCACCTCCAACGACGCAAACCGTTTTGTCGTACATGCCAAAAAAATATACTGATTGATCCCGCCGCCAGGCGGCATATATGGAGCTGTATACAAAAGAAGCCCTTCGGCCGTAAGTATTTATCCGGTCGAAGGGCATCTTAACGCGTTCTTAAAAATATTATGTCAAAACACAGGAGTAATCTATATGGAATCTTTTTTATTCAGCTTAAATGCCACCATGCCCGTTTTTCTTGTTATGATCCTGGGATGGGTTCTCATGCGCGTCCATTTTTTCAGTGATGAATTTGTAAAAATCGCGGATAAATATGTCTTTAAAGTCGCCCTTCCGGTACTTCTTTTTGAAGATATTGCCACCGCGGATATTACAGAGATTTTTGACCTTGCCTTTATCCTCTTCTGCATGATTTCCACCATTGTCATGTTCCTGGCGGTCTGGATCCTAAGCGCGCTGCTGATCCGGGATAAATCCATGGTAGGAGCCTTCGCCCAGGGCGCCGCCAGAGGAAGCGCCGCCATCCTGGGAATCGCGTTCGTACAAAACATCTACGGCGCCCCCGGTATGGCTCCGCTTATGATCGTATCCGCGGTCCCTTTTTATAATATCCTGTCAGTGGTGATCCTGACTTTCGGCTCCAGGGACCAGATCGGGATGGATAAAAAATCCCAGATCCGCGCCGCCTGCATCGGAGTGGCCAAAAATCCTATCATATGGGGCATCCTTGCCGGGCTGCCATTTGCCCTTCTGCATATCCGGATACCTGCCATTCCCTCCACAGCCATCTCCTATGTAGCCAATACGGCGACTCCCATCGCCCTTCTGACCATCGGAGCCGGCTTCCAGGGACGCCAGGCACTCTCCAGGCTGAGGCCCGCACTGGCTGCCAGCTTCATCAAACTGATCGGGATTCCGGCTGTCTTTTTTCCTGTTGCTCTGCGCTTCGGCTTCCGGGGAAGCGAACTGGTAGCGATTCTGATCATGCTTGGCTCTCCCACTACAGTTTCCTGCTATATCATGGCCAAAAACATGGGAAACGATGAAGTCCTTACCTCCAGCATTATCGTTCTCGCCACTCTGTTTTCCTCCATAACGTTGACCGGATGGATCTGGTTTCTGCGTACACAGGGCCTGATCTGAAGCCGCCGCAGATGCTTTTTCGCTGCCTTTCTATTTTGGGCGGTCTGTGATATAATGTAACGTAACAGTTCAGGACGGCGAAAAAACGGGGACAAAAGCAGGCGTTAAATGTGCCGTCCTGAACTATTACAATGTTCAGAAAAAGGAGCTTTTCTATGAAAACCTATGAATCCTGCCGGCGTGAATTTCCGGTCTTTTTGTATAAAAATTATACAGTGGAGGATGAAAACTCCGAACTGCGGGTAACCTATCACTTTGAGATCCCCGGATTATCCTCTTTTGATCCTGTCTGGCGTTTTCCGAAAAAGGATACTATACCCCTTCAGGCCGAAGGAAACCTTACCCTTCAGAAAATGCTGTTTGGTCTTGGCATGGTAGAACTGATCAGCTACTGGAAGATCGCCTGCCCGCCGGAAGTCAGAGTCCAGTGCGGTCCTCTTTCTCCGGAACAGATCCGCTGGTGGAAAGATCTGTACTTTCTTGGACTGGGAGAATTTTTCTATACCAACGGGATCCAGGCAGATTCGGATACTTTTATGAACCTGCGCGCAGATGCACCTGAACTTCCAGGAGTTCCCCGTCCCGCTTCAGAGGCGGACGGATGTCTGATCCCCATCGGCGGCGGCAAAGACTCCGCCTGCACGATTGAACTGCTGAAAAAAAGCGGCCTGAAACTGAAAACCTATATCATTAATCCCAGAGGAGCCACTCTGGAGACGGTCCGTGTTTCCGGCCTGTCCATAGATGACAGCATCCATGCCGGACGCACCCTGGACAGACGGATGCTGGAGCTGAATCAGGAAGGTTATCTTAACGGGCATACGCCGTTCTCCGCGCTTGTAGCTTTTTCTTCCCTGATCACGGCGTATCTGCACAATTTAAAATATATTGCCCTGTCCAATGAGGCCAGCGCCAACGAAAGCACGGTTGCCGGAAGTACCGTCAATCATCAGTACTCCAAAAGTTTTAAATTTGAGCAGGATTTTCATAATTACGAGAAAGAATATATACAGAGCGGCATCTACTATTTCAGCATGCTCCGTCCTCTGTCGGAATTCCAGATCGCAGAATATTTTTCAAGGCACCCTGCTTATCATGAGGTCTTCCGCAGCTGCAACGTGGGAAGCAAACAGGATATCTGGTGCGGCCATTGTCCGAAATGTCTGTTCGTCTTCCTGATCCTGTCACCATTTCTCAGCCACAGTCGGCTGACAGAAATTTTCGGTACAGATATGCTGGAAGACAGATCCATGCTGGAAGACTTTCAGAAACTGACCGGACTGACAGAAGAAAAACCTTTCGAATGTGTGGGAAGCCGGGACGAGGTAAACGCTGCCATCTGTCTGACCATCGAACAGATGGAGACTTCCGGCGCTGCGCTGCCCGCCCTGCTGAAATGGTACCGCGCGCAGCCGCTTTTTGAATCCGCGTTTCCGCACCGGCACGACTACGATTCTTTCTATGACAGGAATCATCTGCTGCCGTCCGCGTTTTTAAAGATTTTATCCGACGAATGCTATGGAGGAACACTGCCTTGCTGAAATTACTGCATGCTTTGATTAAGCAGAAAAATGTCCTGGTTCTTGGATACGGACGGGAAGGAAAATCCACGCTGCGCCGCCTGCTGCAGGCGGGAGGCGCGGCTTCTGTCACTGTGGCAGACCAAAACGAAGTTCATCCTGAGAATGCGTCCGTATCCGTAATATCCGGTCCTGATTATCTGGATATCCTGGACCGCTATGATGTCGTTTTCAAAAGCCCGGGTATCGTACTTCCAAAAAATCCGGAGGCATATACCTGCCTGATCACTTCCCAGATGGAAATCTTTTTCCAGGCTTATCGGGATCGGATCATCGGTATCACCGGAACCAAAGGAAAAAGTACTACCACTACCCTGCTCTATCACATTCTGAAAGAAAGCGGGCAGAATGTGGTACTGGCCGGAAATATCGGCATACCGGCCTTTGACATTTTAGAAGAGATCGGGCCGGATACTTCTATTGTCTGCGAACTGTCCTGCCACCAGCTGGAATATATCCATGTGTCTCCCCATATGGCCGTCCTTCTGAATATCCACGAAGAGCATCTGGACCATTACGGCACCATGGAAAAATATGTGCATTCCAAGCAGCAGATTTATTTTCACCAGACGCCGGATGATCTGTTGTTCTGCGGGATGGATGTACTCCCGGCGGAAGGAACCTGCCTCTCACAGATCTATACCGTCTCTGATACATCTGTACAGGCAGATATTCGTCTTTCAGGGACATGCATTCATTACGGACAGCACAGCTATCAGATACCCGCAGATGATATCCACCTTTTAGGCCACCACAATCATCTGGATATTGCTTTTGTCTACGCTGTCTGCCATGTACTGAATCTCTCCGACAGGGACTTTGACCGGGGACTGAGAAGTTATGAGCCTCTCCCCCACCGGCTGCATTTTGCCGGTATCCGGGATGGCGTGCGTTACTACGACGACTCCATCTCCACCATCTGTGACACCACAATCCAGGCACTCAAAAGTGTTCCGTCCGTCGGAAGCGTCCTGATCGGCGGCATGGACCGTGGAATTGACTACGGGGATCTGATCCGTTTCCTGTCGGAAGACCAGGTGCCGCACATCATTCTGATGGAAGCCACCGGAAAACGCATTCTGGACGAAATCCATCGTGAATATCCGGATTTCCGACATCCGGAACGGCTGCATCCTGTGAAGGATTTAAAAGAGGCGGTCGCCTGCGCCAGAGAAGTGACGCCGAAAGGCTCCGCCTGTATCCTGTCTCCTGCCGCCGCCAGCTATGGCATTTTCAAAAACTTCGAAGACCGCGGAGACCGGTTCATTCAATATGTTTTTTCCTGAAACTATCATACCGCTGCCGGGAAAGGATCCCGACAGCGGTATGATATATCTGATCTGTTGTATCAAATCTGATCTTCTTCAGCCCAGTGAAATGCATATGTCACCGCTTTTTTCCAGCCTTTTAACTTCTTCTTCCGCTCCTCTTCGGACATCTGCGGAGCAAAGATCCGGTCCACCGCCCAGTTCTGACGCACTTCTTCTTTATCCTTCCAGTACCCCACTGCCAGACCTGCCAGATAAGCGGCTCCCATGGCTGTAGTCTCTACGCAGGAAGGACGGTTCACCGGGGCGCCTATAATATCTGCCTGCGTCTGCATCAGAAAATCGTTGGCGCTGGCTCCTCCATCCACTTTCAGCGCCGACAGACGGATACCCGAATCCGCTTCCATTGCCTGCAGCACATCCGATACCTGATAGGCAATCGACTCCAGCGTCGCGCGTATGATATGGCATTTATTCACTCCCCGGGTCAGACCGACAATAGTTCCTCTGGCGTACTGATCCCAGTAAGGCGCTCCAAGACCTGTAAATGCCGGCACCACATAGCATCCGTTAGTGTCTTTTACCTTCTGCGCCATATATTCGGAATCCGATGCGGCGTCGATCAGCCGAAGTTCGTCGCGAAGCCACTGTATCGCCGCTCCAGCCACAAATATGGATCCCTCCAGCGCATAATTCACTTTTCCGTTCAGCCCCCAGGCAATAGTTGTGACCAGTCCGTTTCCGGAATAAACCGGCGTCTCTCCGGTATTCATCAGCAGAAAGCAGCCTGTTCCATAAGTATTTTTAGCTTCTCCCGCTGAAAAACACGTCTGTCCGAACAATGCGGCCTGCTGGTCTCCGGCAGCTCCTGCGATGGGAATCGCTCCGCCCAGATATCCCGGGTCTGTGGTTCCGTAAATCTGACTGGACGGTACTGCCCTGGGAAGCATGGAACGGGGAATTCCAAGTTCATCCAAAATCTCCTGGTCCCATTCCAGTGTCTGTATATTAAACAGCATGGTACGCGACGCATTAGAATAATCCGTCACATGAACGGCGCCTTTTGTCAGTTTCCAGATCAGCCAGGTTTCCACGGTGCCAAAAAGAAGCTCTCCCTTCTCTGCCTTTTCCCTGGCTCCTGCTACGTGATTCAGGATCCATCTCACCTTTGTGCCGGAAAAATAAGCGTCCACCATCAACCCCGTCTTCTCCCGGATCCTTCCCGCCATTCCTCTTTCCTTCAGTTCATCACAGTACCTGGCAGTCCTGCGGCATTGCCAGACGATCGCATGGCAGATCGGATCGCCGCTCTCTTTGTCCCACACGACCGCCGTCTCTCTCTGATTGGCAATCCCGATTGCCGCGATGTCCGCAGCGGACGCGCCGATCTTCTGCATGGCCTCCACCGCCACTCCAAGCTGAGTGGACCAGATCTCATTCGCGTCGTGCTCCACCCAGCCCGGTCTGGGAAAATACTGATTAAACTCCTTCTGTGCCATACTGCAGATCTTTCCCTGTCTGTCAAACAGGATACAGCGGCTGCTGGTCGTCCCCGCATCCAGGGCCATCACGTACTTTGCCATATCCAAATCCCTTTTCCTTTCTTACGTATGTTCTATTTGGACAATTCGACGATGATGTCCACACAGCCCTCAATGCCGAATTCGCTGCTGTCCAGACACAAGTGATAATTCTGGGAAAGTCCCCATTCCCGGTCTGTATAGTAGCGGTAATTGACGCTTCTCTTTTTGTCTTTATCCATCAGACGCTTTTCCGGCTTCTCGGAAGTCTCCCCGTACAGACGTACAATCCGCTCCGCCCGGTCTTTGAGCGGCGCATGGACAAACACATGCAGACAGTCTCCACGGTCTTTCAGGATATAGTCCGCGCATCTTCCCACGATCACGCAGTTTCCTTTCTCCGCCAGATCCAGGATGATCTTTCTCTGCTCCATCCAGATATAATCCTGCATGGCCATGCCATTCACTGTACGCCCCAGAAACGCATAGGAGAAAAGACTGTTCCCCGGCGCCTGCTCTCCGTACCTCTCAATAAACCCTTTGGAAAAACCGGTCCCTTCCGCGATCTTTTCAATCAGATCCTTGTCATAATACTCATACCCCAGTTTGTCAGCCACCAGTTTGGCGATCGTCCTTCCGCCGCTTCCAAACTCTCTGCTGACAGTGATGATACGTCTGCTCATATACATCCCCCTTTTCCCTGAGCAATATTTTTGCTGTCTTTATTGTACCACAAGACCCAAAGGATTGCAAAAATCAAAGAGCCTCTGCTATAATGTATCGTAACGGTTCAGGACGGCGGTAAAGATGTCCTGAACTGTTGCAATATAAAAAACAACATGGAGCAAGACTTATGAACAAAAACAAGACATCCACAATTTCCGTTCTGTTAATCCTGATGCTGGCATTTTCCGCTTTTACCGGCTGCTCGGCAGGCAGCTTTTCCGACACTGCCGCTCCACCGGATGCGGAAACTGTGACAGAGATCTCGGATACATCCTCTGATGACGCGGATCCCCTCCGTGTCTATTTTCTTGATGTGGGGCAGGGCGACTGTACTGTTCTGACTCAGGGAGACTCTGCGATGCTGATCGACGCAGGTGAAAACGATAAAGGAACTGCCGTCCAGTCTTATCTGGAATATCTGGGAATAGACAATCTGGATTACGCAGTGCTGACACATCCGGATTCAGACCATATTGGCGGCGCGGATGTAGTCCTCTATAAGTTCGGCTGCGATACCATCCTGATGCCGGACGCGGAGACGGACACAAAAACATACGATGAAGTAATACAGGCAATGAATGCCAAAGGTGAATCCGCTGTTCACCCTTCTCCCGGCGATATCTACGAATTTGGGGAAGCTTCTTTTACCATATTGGCGCCTGTGCAGAGCTATGACGACAACAATAACAATTCCATTGTTCTGCGTCTGGATTACGGAGAAAATTCTTTTCTGTTTACCGGCGATGCGGAAAGCCAGGCCGAAGCAGATATTCTCGCTTCCGGCGCGGACGTGGATGCAGACGTACTTAAAGCAGGCCATCATGGAAGCAGCACTTCCACCAGCGACGAATTTCTGGCTGCTGTATCACCGGAATACGCGGTAATCAGCTGCGGCGAAGACAACTCCTACGGGCACCCTCACGCAGAGACGCTGAATAAACTCCGCCAGAACGGGATCACCGTATTCCGGACCGACGAGCAGGGCACCATCGTCGCGGAATCAGACGGGCAGGAAATCACCTGGAGCAGTTCTCCGTCCGATTCCTGGCAATCCGGAGAACCTTCCGAAGCAGATACCGCCGCGCCTCCCTCCCTGAACCAGGAGGTGACATATGTATTAAATACCAACACCATGAAATTTCACCTTCCCGACTGCAGCAGCGCCGACGATATCGCAGACCAGAACCGCGAAACCACGGATCAGACTCGGGACGAACTGATTGCCGAAGGCTATGAGCCCTGCGGAAGATGCAATCCGTAAAAAATAATTTGCCTTTCTTGAAATTTATCCCTATAATAGGGGCATAGTAATTTATTCAAAGGAGATATAATACCATGGACGAAAAACTGACTATGGACGATCTTTCAGAAGAACTGGAAGCGTCCTACAAAGCTGCGGAAGAAGCAGGCACAGACGATGCAGAAGATCTGGATCCCACCTGGGCTACCCTGAAACAATATCTGAATGACAAAACGGAACTGACCGTCAAGATCGGCGGCGTCGTAAATTCCGGTGTTGTTGCATATGTAGAGGGCATACGCGGATTTATCCCTGCATCCCGCCTTTCTCTGGAACATGTGGAGGATCTGAACGAATGGCTTGGCAAAAAGATCAAAGTCCGTGTCATCACCGCTGATCCCGACAAAAAGAAACTGGTGCTCTCCGCAAGGGAGATCCTGAGAGAAGAACGTGACGCAAAACGCCAGGAAGAGTTCGACAAGATCCAGGTAGGAGATGTGCTGGAAGGAACGGTTGAGACCCTGAAGGATTACGGCGCGTTTATCCGTTTGCAGGGAGGTTTGTCCGGTCTGGTACATGTATCCCAGATCTCGGATAAGAGGATCCCGACTCCCGCGAAAGTACTGAATGTGGGAGACCCTGTGACGGTAAAAGTCATCGCCATCAAAGACGGGAAGCTGTCCCTCAGCATGAAAGCGCTTCTTCACAAAGAAGAAGAACAGGAAGAAAAGACGGATTACAGACTGCCCAAGAGTGAAAAGATTTCTACGAATCTGGGTTCTCTGCTCTCCAAACTGAATCTGTAAAAAACATCCGAATACAGATACGCCGCCATACAGCCATGCAAAACGCTGTATGACGGCGTCATTTTATGCCTCTTTTTTAAGTTCCGCAAGCGCTTTTCCGAACTGATACCTGAACAGGCAGGCAGTAAATGTAACTGCCAGGAAATCAGCCACCGGTTCTGCCAGATACACTCCGGTCACCGGATCGGATACCAGATGCGGCAGCAGGAAAATCAAGGGCAGAAGCAATATAAATTTCCTCATTACTGCCACCAGAATAGACGCTTTCGCATTTCCTATGGAAATAAATGTCAGCTGGCACGCCATCTGGATACCAAAAATACACATTGCGGCCATATAAATACGAATCGCCCATGCCGTGTAAGACACCAGTTCGGCATCCGAAGAAAATATCATGGCAAATCCCTGCGGGAAAAGCATCACCAGGCCCCACAGCAGGAAAGAATATGCCAGGCTGACTTTCAGCAGCAGATAAAATGTTTCTTTTACTCTGCTCACATTTCTGGCCCCGAAATTATAGCTGGAAATAGGCTGCGCCCCCTGTCCCAGCCCCTGAAGCGGCAGCATGGAAAACTGCATGGCGCTGGACAGAATCGTCATGGCGCCTACCGCAATATCTCCTCCATACTTCAGCAATGACGCGTTGAAACAGACCATAATCACGCTTTCACTGGACTGCATGATAAACGGCGATAACCCCAATGTCAGACACGGAAATACAATATCCGGTTTCAGACGCATATATCTTCGTCGAATCTTCAAAATCGTCCTTTTTCCATTCAGGAAAGCCAGTACCCATACTGTGGATACTGCCTGGGACAAAATCGTGGCCAGGGCCGCGCCTTGTACTCCCATGCCAAACCCATAGATAAACACCGGATCCAGAACAATATTGCATACCGCGCCGATCAGCACACTCAGCATGCCTGTCTTGGCAAATCCCTGGGCGGTGATAAATGCATTCATTCCCAACGTCAATTGCACGAATATTGTCCCTACGGCATAAATATTCATATATGCGGTAGCATATCCGATCGTGTTCTCACTGGCGCCGAAAAGCATCAAAAAATCCCTGTTAAAAAGCAAAAGTATCACGGTAAGGATCACGGAGATCACGACCTGCACAACAAAACTGTTCCCCAGGATTTCTTCCGCAGCGTCATTGTCTCCCTTCCCCATGGCCATAGAGGCTCTGGGAGCGCTTCCCTGACTGATCAAAGCCGCAAAAGCGGACACAATTACTATTACAGGCATGCAAACCCCTACTCCTGTCAATGCCAGCGCTCCGTCGCCGGCCATGTGTCCGATATAGATTCTGTCTACCAGATTATACAGAAGATTAATTACCTGTGCCACGATCGCCGGCAGAGCCAGTTTCCATAAAAGTTTTCCTATTGGTTCTGTTCCTAAAAAATCATTATTCTGTTCCATGTGTTTCACTCTCCCACTCTCGTCTGATATTTTCCGCAATCTGAAGCGTCAGGCTCAGATACTGCTGTCTTTCTTTCTCTGTCATGCCCTCAAACAACAGATCAAAAAAATGTGACTGCGCATCAAGAATCTTGCACACCGCTTCCTCTGCACCCGGCAGCAGTTCCAGATGAATCTTCCTTCTGTCCTGCTCATCTGTCCGTCTCCCAACAAAACCTTTCTGTATCAGGAATTCCACTGCCTGTGATACGTTTGCTTTGGGCAGCATCCGATAATTCACTATATCGCTGGCAGTATCCAGTCCGGGATTATTTTTTAAAAACGCCAGAATATCGATCTCCAGCTGTGTCATACCATACTGCAGCCGTATTTTTCCGAACATTTTCTCATAGAGTTTTCCTGCCGCTCTGGATTTCAGCAGAATATCCAAAATAAACTGCATCTCTCACCATCCGTTCAAATATAAACTGTTTAATTCTGAACTATTATAGTTCTTTAAAAAGAATTTGTCAATCCGGGCATAGTGTGTTATAGTAATACAGTTGTCCGGCTCAAACGGACACTTACGACACACAGGAGGAATGAAATATGGATACACTTTTGACAATGGTGGATTCTGCCAACGATGTTCTCTGGAACGTGATACTGATCGTTCTTTTATGCGGCACAGGCATCTATTACACGATCCGATTGAGATTCATCCAGATCAGAAAATTTGGGGAAGGTTTCCGCCAGGTATTCGGAAATCTGAGTCTGAAAGGAGAAAAAAAAGGAAAAGGAGAGATGACCTCTTTCCAATCTGTAGCGACTGCTATCGCCGCGCAGGTAGGTACCGGCAATCTGGCGGGAGCGGCCACGGCGCTGGTAGGCGGAGGTCCCGGCGCCATCTTCTGGATGTGGCTCAGTGCTTTCTTTGGAATGGCGACTATTTACGCCGAGGCAACGCTGGCCCAGAACTTTCGTACTGTGGAACACGGAGAAATTACCGGAGGCCCCGTCTATTATATTCAGGGAGCTTTCAGAGGGCGGTTCGGGAAATTTCTCGCGACGCTCTTTGCTGTCTTCATTATATTAGCTCTTGGATTCATGGGGAATATGGTTCAGTCCAATTCCATCGGCACTGCATTTTCTGAAGTCTTTACCGCCAGGAATATCAATATTCCGCCGGTTGCTGTAGGAATTGTCCTTGCCGTTATCGCAGCATTTATTTTCCTGGGCGGCACAAACCGTCTGGCTGCTGTTGTGGAAAAATTAGTTCCGCTTATGGCGGGTATCTACATCGTCGGCAGTCTGATCGTCATCGTCAGCAATATCACAGCGCTTCCGGAAGCATTCCGTATGATTTTCATAGGCGCGTTTCAGCCGTCCGCTATTGTAGGCGGCGCAGCCGGAATTACTGTCCGGCACGCAATCCGTTACGGTGTGGCACGCGGGCTTTTTTCCAATGAAGCCGGTATGGGATCAACTCCTCATGCACATGCGCGCGCTACTGTAGAAAATCCCCACAAGCAGGGACTGGCAGCTATGATCAGCGTCTTTATCGATACCTTTATCGTACTGAATCTGACCGTTTTTTCCATCCTGACCACCGGAGTGCTTTCCAGCGGAAAAGACGGTACCGCCCTGACCCAATACGCGTTCACTACTGTCCTGGGCAGCTTCGGAGATATTTTTATCGCCGTCTGTCTGCTGTTCTTCGCTTTTTCCACCATCCTCGGATGGCACTTCTTCGCAGAAATTAATGTAAAGTACCTGTTCGGTCCAAAAGCGACCAAATTCTATTCTTTGTTGGTAGTGCTGTTCATCATTATCGGCTCCACATTGAAAGTAGATCTTGTATGGTCCCTGGCTGATTTCTTCAATGGACTGATGGTGATCCCTAATGCCCTTGCACTGCTTGCCCTTTCGGGGCTGGTTGTCAGACTGCAAAAGAAATACAGCGACAAAAAGAAATAAACTGAATCAAAAAAACCGGAGAAACAAACTGCATCTGTTTCTCCGGCCTTTTTCTGCGGAATTAATCTACCGGGATCACCGCTCCCTGATAGGTATCATTGATATAAGTTTTGATGTCATCAGATTTCAGCACTTCTACCAGAGCTTTGACCGCGTCGGATTCTTCATTTCCAGCCTTTACCGCGATCACATTCACATATGTCTGGGATGCTTCAGAATCTGCGGATTCATAAGCCAGTGAATCAGTTGCCACAGAATATCCCGCCTGAAGCGCGTAGTTGCCGTTCATAACCACATAGGAAGTTTCCTCGATGACCCTCGGTACCTGAGCGGCTTCCAGCTCCACAATCTCAACATTCATAGGATTCTCCACTATATCAGTCACTGTAGCTTCCAGTCCCACGCCTTCTTTCAGCGTGATAATGCCGTTGTCCTGAAGAAGCAGCAGAGCTCTTGCCTCATTGGTCGTATCATTGGGAACCGCGATCGTATCACCTTCAGAAAGCTCATCAAGGCTTGCCTTCGTACCCGGATAAATTCCAAACGGTTCATAGTGAATGCCTCCTGCGTTCACCAGATCTGTGCCTCTTTCCTCATTGAATGCTTCCAAATACTGCAGATGCTGAAAATAGTTTGCATCAAAATCACCGCTGTCTACTACCAGATTCGGCTGTACATAATCGTCAAATACGGTAACCTGCAGATCATACCCCTGTTCCGCCAGAAGCGGCTTTGCCTGCTCCAGAATCTCTGCATGGGGCGTCGCGCTGGCAGCTACCGTGATTGCCTGCAGATCTCCTGACTCTTCAGCTGTATCTCCAGCCGCCTCCTCCGCGGCGCCATCCTGTGCCGGAGTCTCTGTACTGCTGCTCCCGCAGCCGGTCAGAGCGCCGAACGCCAGCGTACCTGTCAGCAACGCTGCAATTAACTTTTTCATAATCTTTTCCTCCTCTATTTTCTTTTATCTAAACGCGAGGCAATATACATGCCTATCGTTTGGAACAACTGAACCAGAATGATCAACAGGATCACCGTGACAAACATAATATCCGTCTGATACCTGTGATATCCGTAACGGACGGCAATATCGCCCAGGCCGCCTCCTCCTACGGCTCCTGACATGGCGGAGTATCCCAGAATCGTGCCGATAGCGATTGTCGCGCCCGTAATCAGGGACGTTCTTGCCTCCACCAGCATTACCTTGACGATAATCCTCATATTGCTGGCTCCCATGGAACGGGCCGCCTCGATAACCCCTGCGTCCACTTCCTTCACGGACGACTCCACCATACGGGCGATAAACGGGATCGCCGCAATCGTCAGCGGAACGATCGTCGCCGTAGAACCATAACTTCTTCCCACCAGAGCACGGGTGAAAGGGATCAAAAGGATCAGGAGAATCAGGAACGGCACACTGCGGACAATGTTTGCTATCACGTCAAACACCTTATACACCGCCGCGTTGGGCGACAGCCCGTCTTTGTCCGTAACTGCCAGCAGCACTCCCATAGGAAGTCCGAATACATAGCCCAGTACAGTAGCGGATATCGTCATATAAAGCGTCTCTCCAATTCCCTGAATCAACATATCAATAATTTCCTGTGACCACATAACTAGTCCACCTCCCCGATCTCCAGTCCGCGTTCCTTCAGATGCGTCTTCATCGCATCCACCTGCGTACTGTCTTTCATAAACTGCAGGATCATCTCTCCTTTGGCGACGCCTCCTACATTCTTTGTATCTGCCTTCAGAATATTTACCGGCTCATGGAAGGTCAGAATCAGATTTGCGATCACCGGCTCAAATGCAGAATTGGCGGTAAACACAATCCGGATCTTCTCTCCGCTCTTGATCACCGGCTGCACCGCTTTCTGTCCGTCTTCCACATCTGCCCCGGTGTCCTTCCGGATCAGCTCCTTCGCCACTTCCGACCTGGGGTGGCTGAAAATCTCAGATACCAGCCCTTCTTCCACCACTTCGCCTTCGTTCATGATCGCTACTCTCCGGCAAATCTCGCGCACCACAGACATCTGATGAGTGATAATAACTATCGTAATCCCAAAACGGGCATTAATATCTTTCAAAAGCTCCAGGATTGAGTAAGTAGTCTGCGGATCCAGCGCGCTGGTCGCTTCATCACAGAGCAGAATCTTCGGATCCGATGCCAACGCCCGGGCGATTGCCACACGCTGCTTCTGTCCTCCGGACAACTGCGCCGGATAAGCCGCCGCTTTATCCGTCAGTCCTACAATCTCCAGCAGTTCCATAGCCCGCGCGTGAGCTTCCTTTTTCTTTTTCCCCTGTATATATAGCGGAAAACACACATTCTCAAGCACAGATTTCTGCATCAGCAGATTGAAATGCTGGAAGATCATACCGATCTCTTCTCTCTGTTTTCTCAATTCCTTTTCTGTATAATCGCTCAGGGATTTCCCTTTGATCAGGACACGGCCCTGAGTCGGAACCTCCAGAAAATTCATGCAGCGGACCAGCGTACTTTTACCCGCTCCTGACATACCGATGATTCCGAAAATATCCCCTGCCTCAATGGACAGATTCACATTTTTCAGCGCCTCTACCTTTCCGTCTTTGGACAGGTAGGATTTGCACAGATTTTCTACAACTATTTCAGACATATCCTCAGCCTTTCTGCTCATTCATCATTCATTCAAGCTACATGCACATACTGTACCACAGATGCAGATTCCCAGTCAAGTTTATCGCTCATCCAGCAGCCCGTAGATTCTGTACATGGCCAGCATATTCTGAAGGTTCATATGCCGTCCCATCAGCTGGCGGTACGTGGCAGACTTGGTCTTTCCCTCCGCTTTCAGCCCTGCCATCTGTCTTTCCACATTTTCACAATCTTCTTCTACCGCTTTCAGCATCTTTTCAAATGCATCCAGCCGATCCTTATCAAGACTCATTAAACACTCCTTCTTTCTTTTCCGGCTCCGGGCAGATGCCCCTCCCTGCTCAGATATTTTTTATATATAATTAAAAAACACGCGCTCGTCACCATCGCCGACAAAACATCTGCCGTCGGCTCCGCATAAAACGCGGCTCGGGCCGCAAAGAAAAACGGCAGAACACAGGTAGCTCCCAGATATAAAGATTTGCGAAGCAGCGAAAGCCCCAATGACACCTTTGTCATGCCAAGCGCCGTCAGCGCATCTACAAATACATACTGAAAGCTCAGAGGAATGATCATCATTGTAAATACCTGGATTCCCCATACCGCCAGTTCCTGGTATTCCCGTACGCCGGTAAAAATTCTTACAAAATATTGAGGAAGCATTCTGGACACAAAAAACATGGTTGCAGTAAATCCAATGCAAAGCAGCAGAACCCAGAAAACCGTCTGCCGGATTCTCTTCGGCTTTCCCGCGCCGTAATTAAAGCTGATCAAAGGCTGGGAGCCACTGGTCACTCCCAGCATGGGAGACGTGATCAGCAGCATATAACTCTGCACAATTGTTGCCGCCGTGATCAGCGTATCTCCATATCCCGCTCCTCCATAATACTGCAAAACCGCATTAAGCGCTATGATAATCAGACTATCGGTGGCCAGAATCAGAAACGGCGAAAAGCCAATAGCCAGAATCTGTTTTCCAAGAGCCTGCTCCGGTTTTTTCAGACATACCGGGATCTTCATTCTCTTGCTTTTCAGTGTCCGCACAACAAATGCACAGGACGCCATCTGCGCCATCACCGTAGCGATTGCCGCCCCGGCGATATCCATATGGAAGAGAAAAATAAATACCGGATCCAGTACGATATTGATCACCGCTCCGATCAGCGTCGTAGCCATCCCCAGAAAAGGATAACCCTGAGCAGTAATAAAGTAATTCATTCCCATGGAAAGCAGCGCAAAAAATGTGCCCATAGTGTAAATTGTCAGATACGTATCCGCATACCCGAAAGTAGCTTCACTGGCGCCAAACCACCACAGGAGACGTTCTTTACACAATAAAAAAACCACTGTCAAAACCAATGACAACCCGATCAGCATAGAAAAGCTGGTCGCTAAAATTCTTTCCGCCCCTTTGCGGTCCTCCGCTCCCAGACGAATTGAGAAAAGCACTGACCCGCCGATTCCGATCCAGGTTCCAAATGAGGACAAAAGCGTGATGATCGGCGCGCAGACCCCGGCTCCTGCCAGGGAATCCCCTCCAATCACCGGAATATTTCCTATATAGATACGATCTACAATACTGTAGAACACGTTTACAAACTGAGCAAACATAAAAGGAACCGATACTTTCAGGACCAGTACCGGTATAGGATCTTTTCCAAAATCATTCGTTTTTTTCACAGTGCAGCCTTCTTTCCGAAAATCCTCATACACTATACTACAACTGTTTCAAAAAAACTACCTGTTTTTTCAAAATACAGCATAAAAAAACGGCATTCTCTTTCTCAGCATGAGAAAGAGAACACCGCGCGTTTGTTCCGGTTATTTTAATTTGTCATAAGTATCAAACGCTGCCGCCGCCCAAATCCTGTTTCATTCTTTCTGTATCCATATATAACGCCTCCAGTTTATAGTACAGTTTCTTTTTTCGTATATATTGTATTACCGGTTGAAGTCATAGGCAAATGCTTAGTTTACATGAAAGAATATACGCAGAATGTATGAATCATCTCGGCCTGTCCCGCCTGAAGTAAAATTACGTTTCCACCTTTATCGCATTAGGATAGATCTTTTCCAGTTTTTCGTCATCATATTTTTCATCCATCACCTGCTGCCAGGTATGTTCCGCCGGAACGCCTCTGCTGCGCTCGTCCTGTCTCACCAGCGCAAGGAAAGATACAGCCATATTGCAGACCATAAACACAACTACTGTCCAGGTTATTATTTTTCCCAGTTGTTTTGGTATTTTCTCAATCCAGTCCGAGAATTTCGGATAAAGCGCTTTAAACCAGACTACCGCCGCAAATCCCCAGAAAAAGCAGTACAACAGGTTGATTCTCCCTCCCAGATTAAACGGGATCTTACTGTAGTCCCAGAATACCGTGCCAAACATAATCTCCGTCAGGACGCTGCACAGATACTCGTATGCGCCTCCCAGAACAGTACCTGTCAAAAACAGGAACATACTGGAACGGTCTTTATAGCGATAAAGCATCACGGTCACAAGCGCGATCGCCAGCCCCCAGACAATACTGAAAGGTCCCCAGACCAGACTGCTCCTGCTCATCCATACTCCCGCAGTAATCCGGCAAAAGATCGTCTCCGTAATATCTCCCAGCAATGATCCAATAAAAAAAAGTAATACAACTTTATAGAAACTGCAACCGGAAGCAAATGCCGCTGCATTGCTCTTTTCATACTCTTTTCTTCTTGGATATGCTCTTTCAAATCTGCCGTTTACCAGAATATAAAGCTTCTCGCCGAGCCTGCCGCTCATCCTCATAAACCAGGAATCCACCAGTTCCCAGTTTTTGATTTGTTCCTCTTTTCCCGCTATTACGATCAATGTGGCGAGGATATCCAGCGCAAGCAGCGCGATCAGAATCCAGATCACAACCGCTCCTGCTGCAGACGGGATCATACGATACAGCGTCAGCAGAAAAGGGTTGATCCACCTCACGCAGATGAGTCCCAGAACTCCCCACAGCATAGACATGGGAAAACAAATATAGCCGTCCAGATTCCATTTTATGTTTGAGTAATCCCACCATTTTTCATGATACAACCACTCTATTACGTGTCCTGCAACCCATTCCGCCACCGTAGACAAAACCGCGGAACTGCAGAACAGCCAGAACAGAGGCAGATCCCCGTAAAACACCGTCAGTACTACAAGAACCGCTCCATATAACACACAAAACGGGCCATTGACGAGTCCTCTGTTTACAAACCTTTTATTTTTCCATGCGGCCATCAAAGTTTCCAGGACCCATCCATTAAAAGATCCCGTTAAAAAAAGCCATATCAATTCGTAATTCATTCGTGGTCTTCCTTTTCCGTATATTGAATTTATCTGCTCTGATTCTAATATAATTCCCCGTTTTCCGGATATGGACAATGTACATGTTCTGTCACATTTTTCCACAGATCTCTTTCAGTGTCCAAAAAACTTTCTGATGTTCCTGTCCTTGCTTTCAGCCGGTCTTCATGATACAGTAAAACTACTAACACCGTTGAGGAGGTTTTCATATGAGCGAGAAAAATGCAGTTCTGGAGAACATCCAGTCAAGAAGAAGTGTCCGTAAATTCAAACCTGACATGATCCCCGGAGAGATCCTGGATCAGATTCTCGAAGCAGGAACCTGTGCCCCCACCGGCATGAACCGGCAGTCCCCGATCATCATCGCAGTCACAAACAAAGAGGTGCGCGACCGTCTGTCTGCTCACAATGCGCGTATTATGGGAAGCAGTAGCGATCCATTCTATGGCGCGCCCGTCGTACTGATTGTACTGGCCAATAAAAGCTGCCCTACCCATGTCTACGACGGCAGCCTGGTCATGGCAAACCTCATGCTGGCCGCGCACGCTTTGGGAATTGGCAGCTGCTGGATTCACCGCGCCAAAGAAGAATTTGAAGAACCCGAAGGAAAAGAAATTCTGAAATCTCTGGGAATTGAAGGCGATTATGAAGGTATCGGGCACTGCATCCTGGGCTATACAGACGGAGAATATCCGAAACCGCACGAAAAGAAAGAAAACTGGATCTACCGCATCGATTGATCCGGAGAATCTCAATACCCTCAGACAATGCCGACAATGTCTGAGGGTATTTTCTTCCGGACTGCAGTCTTCCGCGTCATCGTATTATTCTTTAAAATACGCCGCAATCTCTCCCATCCGTTTCATCTGATCCACTTTGAACGGGCAGCGATCGCTGCAGTGTCCGCACTGTATACAATCCGAAGCATGTTTTTCCAGATTGTCATAATGGTCCGCGGCAAGCTTATCATCTCCGCATCGGTGGTCCATCCGTATTTGCCGGTAGAATATTCCGCCCCGAAATGCACCTGATAGATCATCTTATCCCGCACCTTTTCAAATGCCTTTCCATAGAGACCGTATCCTTCGGCTGAAGACGCGACCGTATCCACATAATTAATTCCGTTTTCATAAGCCAGTTCCAGGGCTTCCATCGCCTCTTTCTCCGGCGCTTCTGTAATATAGCCGGATCCGATGCCGATCACGCTGATCCGGTCTCCGGTTCTCTGATTGATCCTGTATTCCATATTTTATTTCCTCCTACTCCATTTCCTTCCGTATTCTGTACCTGAGATCATCCAGACGTTCCAGCTGTCTTTCTTTGAAGTGGATCTCATCCAGCGCCGCACGCCGCTTTTTATTCAGCATGGACAGACGTTCTTCGTCCGTATGGCTGCCTTCCATGGTAAGCTTCATATAGCTCTCTATCTCGTCGGAATCAAATCCTATATCATGCAGCGTCATGATCAAACTCAGCTTTTCCAGATCAGAATCGTCGTAATTCCATTTTCCCATAACTTTTTTTACCGCTCCGCACAATCCCCACTTCTCATATTCACGGAGAACATCCAACGGGATCCGATAGCATTCGCTGGCTTCGTCTATAGTCATGTATCCGCCTCCTGCCGCATAAAAATAGGCATTCCATTTTTGGAATACCTACATTTTACCTCACCAGCATACATGAGTCTAATACTTATATTAAATCGCCTCTTATGCCCGAAACGTATTTCCTTGCATAGGACAGGAACACGGAGGTTGCAGGCGCAAAAGCCTGCGTTTTTTTCCATGCAAGTACAGTCCGCGATTCCACTCGGGGACGAAGCGGCCGGAAACAGATTCCCGGATAACTGCAGTCCAGGCGAATCGTCACAGCGATTCCGATCCCGCTTTTCACCATCGACGCAATATTATACTGAAGATTCCCGCTGGCCACGCTTTCCACCTGATCCGCATATTCCCCCAGCCAGAGAGCCAGTTCTTTCTGTACCAGATCTCTTTTACTGGAAATCTGTAAAAAACCGGACAGATCTTCCGGCATAATATACTCTTTCCGCGCCAGCTCGGAGTCCTCCCGTATCAGCACCCCCCACTCTTCTTTCCCCGGCATATGTAAAAATTCGTACCGGCTGATATCCACCGGTTCCATTAAAAGTCCCATGTCCAGGACACCGCTCTCAATCTGCTCTTTAACCGCGTCCGCATTGCCGCTGTAAATAGAGAAACGTACGCCCGGGTTCATTTTTCTGAAAGAAGCGATCATATCAGACAATATGCGGGAACTCTGGAATTCTCCGCTCCCAATTGTAATTTCTCCGGTAAGGCCTTCATTCCTGTATAAGAAATCTTCCTGTGTCCGATCTGCCAGAGAAACAATCTCCTGAGCGCGCCTTTTCAAAAACAGGCCGTCTTCTGTCAGAACAATATTATGCTTTCCTCTGTGAAAAAGGCTGACCCCCAGCTCATCTTCCAGCTGCATCATCTGACGGGACAAAGTAGGCTGGCTGATATGCAGAAGATTGGCTGCTCTGGTGATATTTTCTTCTCTTGCCACCATCAAAAAATATTTCAAAACCCGTATTTCCATGTATACTCCTTCCTGGAACGACTTTACAATATTCTACCACAATCTTCCCGGCCTTTCCACCTCCTTCAAATATGGCAAAAATGTCCAAAAAGCGTGTTTTGACAAATTAATATCCTATGGCTGCCTTTCCTGTGTTATACTGATTGCATTGACACTATTTTTCGTAAAGGATGAAACACATGAAGAAAATCATTGAAAGTTGGAATCGAATCAGTCTGATCAAGAAAATCATATGCGGTCTCACCGTGGGCGTAATCCTCGCGCTGGCTGTTCCGCAGCTGAACGTAATCTCTCTGCTGGGGAACCTGTTCGTAGGCGCATTGAAAGCCATCGCTCCGCTGCTGGTACTTTTTCTGGTCATGAGCGCGCTCGCCAGCCAACGGGAAGGTAAACAGAGCAATATCAAGCGCATTATCTTCCTCTATCTATTGGGAACCTTTCTGGCAGGATGCGTAGCCGTCGCGGCCAGCTTCCTGTTCCCGGTCACCATCGCGCTCACAGACAGCACATCCACAACCGCCCCTCCCAGCGGAATCGGAGAGGTCGTCAACAGTCTGCTCATGAGCCTTGTATCCAATCCGGTGGACGCGCTCGTCAATGCCAACTACATCGGTATCCTGGCATGGGCTGTCCTTCTGGGTATCGCTCTCCGAAAAGCAGGAGACAGCACCAAAAAAGCCATCTCCGAGATCTCCGACGCGCTTTCCCAGATCGTACGCTGGGTCATCGCATGCGCGCCGTTCGGTGTGATGGGACTGGTCTTTGCCACCATTTCCCAACAGGGACTGTCGTCTCTTCTGAGCTACGGACGCCTGATCCTGCTGCTGGTGGGCAGTATGGCCTTTGTGGCTTTTGTAGTCAACCCGATCATCACGTTCATCGGAATTCGCAAAAATCCCTATCCGCTGGTGCTGAAATGTCTGAAGGACAGCGGTATCACGGCTTTCTTCACGAGAAGTTCAGCCGCCAATATCCCTGTCAACATGAAGCTCTGTGAAGAACTCGGACTGGACCGGGATACTTATGCCGTATCAATTCCGCTTGGCTCCACGATCAATATGGGAGGCGCCGCCGTCACAATCTCAACGCTGGCGCTGGCAGCCGTTCACACTCTGGGGATCCCGGTGGATATACCCACTGCCATCGTGCTCTGTGTGCTCTCAGCCATCAGCGCCTGCGGCGCATCCGGTGTGGCAGGAGGATCTCTTCTGCTTGTCCCTCTGGCCTGCAGCCTGTTCGGGATCTCCGACGATATCGCCATGCAGGTAGTAGGCGTCGGCTTTATCGTGGGCGTTATCCAGGATTCCTGTGAGACAGCCATCAATTCCTCCACCGATGTGCTTTACACCGCCGTGGCAGAATTTTCCAGACGCAGAAAAGAAAACCTTTCATAACACCATCTGGCAGGGACTACTCCGTAATCCCTGCCAGATACTCTTCCAACTCTTTCGTATTAAAATGAGGAATGTAATTTTTCTTCATAAAACTGATTTCCCGCATACTTGCCCGATGAAAATTTTTCACTGATATACGTCCTGTAATGTCGTATAGTCCATCCTCAAACGCAAGCGCACAGTGCTCTTCTATCCGGTTGATCATAATTACAGAATCCCGGATTCCTTTTTGAAGAGTTATCGGATGCTCCCATCTGTAATGTTTCTTAAATAATTCAAATGAGGTTTTAACAATTTCATCTGTAATATTGGTCGGTTGATTAATCCGCATCTGCCTGATAATGCTGTTCAGCCCATTATCCCGGATTGATATTTCCACCACATTACATTTAAAGCCATGCCGCCGCAATCTGGCAGAAGCACCTTAGACGCTGTACCATTTATCTCGTTCAATTTAAATTATATCGAAGTAATATAATCTACAGACAGTTTAAAGAACTACAATATTTTTAAATATTTTTGAAGATGCGGAGAATAATTTGCGTGAGCTGTTTAATATTCCAAAGCTTTATCATGCTTTATTTTTACAAAGCGGAACTTCACTCCAATTTTCAATAATCCCATTAAATTTTCTAAGAATAGGTACCACTGACTATATTGTGACCGGCGAATGGGACGAAAAAGCTTACAAAGAAACCCTCCATTTATAATGCCATGCCAGTTGAAGACGTAAGAGCTCTTATTGAATTTATGTATTGATTTGAAAAGGTAAATCTTAGTAAAAAAACATCTCTCATATGCGGCATATATCAGATTGCACATATAAGAGATATTTTTTATAAAAATTATGATAATAAATATCCGCTTCTATTTTTTATAATAGATTAAAATTAGCTATGTGCTGATATTCTTTTTGCTTTTCCAGTGATACGCTCCGGATAAATAACATAAACACCGGTCTTGTCCTTTGCAGCCCGAATATATTGCATCCCTTTTTCCAGAAAATCTTTGCTATACTTCTCCAACAGTGCGACAAGACTTGCCTGTTTGTCCTTTGACGGCATTATTTGACCAGTCAGAATCACACTTTCATATAAAGTACCAAACTTTTCAGGTTGTACTTCCGTATCACCAATGACCACAAAACAGACATTTGAATTACAGGAAATATTATCCAGTTTTCTTCCTGCATTTGCAGCACAGTGTAAATGAATCAAGCCATCCTTCCAGGCATAACTGATAGGGACTGCGTACGGTTTTCCATCCATGCCAACCGTAGACAGGATTCCGTATTCACCCTTCTTAAGAATATCTTCGATTTCCTCACCAAAAATCTCTCTGTCTTTCCGGCGCATATCAATACTTTACTCCTTTCCAGTACATGGGCGTCATAACTTCTGCAATCTCCGGCAGCTTCACATCCCGAAGTGCCCAGCGTTTAAACTCCTCAAAACCGGTACGGTCTACAATATATCCGATATGTTCTTTACCGCCGGGAGCATTGGGGTCTATATACTCTTTCACATAATCATAAGTGTTGAGAATAATTTTGATGATGCTGTCTTCATCTACCCATTTGATAAAATCTTCACCCAGTCGGGGATTCTTTTTTCCGGTCCTTCCCAGTAAAGTAAGCCTGTAATATTTTTTGTCGCTGCGGGTCCATGCAGCATTCGGACAGGCCAGAACACACTCGCCGCATCCGATACACCGCCTCTCATCCCGCTGGGGACGGAAATTCACCGGTTTCAGTGCCTCTACCGATTTCTTTTTACATGCTTTCACACATGCGCCACAGCTGACACAGCGATCCGGATCCAGCTGTGGCTGCGTCATTCCCATAATTCCGAAATCATGCATCCTCACTTTGGCACAATCGTTAGGACATCCAGTCAGTGCGATCTTAAAATGCAGATCATTGGGAAATACCGCCTTTTCGATACGCTGTGCAAAAGCAGTGGTATCATAGCAGGCGAACGGGCAGACCCGATTTCCCACACAGGCTGTAATGTTCCGTGTACCGGAAGCAGGATAGCCGGCTCCCTGCTCAGCCTGGTTGATCTCCAGTCCATCGATCAGGTCCTGGAGTGCGGCGTTGACCTCCGGCATCTTCTCAAATGGGATACCGGGAATCTCAAATCCCTGGCGGCTGGTGATGTGAACAGTACCATTTCCATAGTTCTCTGCAATACGCTGGATCTGACTGAGATATTTCGCATCCAGATGGCCACCCGGGACACGGATCCTGGAAGCGGTCAATCCACGCTCCTTCGTTACACGAAATGCGTTTTTCTTAAGTGCTTTTGTGTTGATATCCATGTTATTCCTCCTTAATCCACCAGAAACTTACCTTTGGTATAATTGAACACCGGGCCATCCAGGCATACATACGTGTCACCAATCTTGCAGTGTCCGCACTTGCCCAGACCACAGCACATCTTCCGTTCCTGTGAGATCCAGATGTTATTCTCAGGTATTCCGATCCCCAACAGCCCCTGAACAGAAAACCGCATCATAGCAGGTGGACCGACAACAATCGCTACTGTATTTTTCACATCGCCCAGTTGGATCTGTGGAATATACTGCGTAACCAGTCCCACATGACAGGCAACATCATCCTCTGCACAGTCTACGGTAAGGATCACATCCATGTTCTTTTCCCATCGCTTCAGATCCTCCTGAAAAAGAATATCATGGGGTGTTTTGAAGCCTGCGATCAGTGTCATATGTCCACGTTGGTCCGGATGATCTGAGAAATAATCCACTACTCCCCGGACAGGAGATAATCCGGTACCGCCGGCCATAACGACGATGTCCTTACCTACATAGTCTGATACATCAAATCCATTTCCATAAGGACCTCGCAGGAAAAGAGTATCTCCCACATAATGTTCGAACACTTCATTGGTGACTTTTCCTACACGGCGGATAGTCAGATCCACATAATTTTCGCCAATGCCACTGACTGATATGGGAGCCTCCCCGTATTTTGGTATCGATACTTCAAAAAACTGGCCCGGCCGGACTTCTCCACAGAATTCCATGCGGAACGTATACTCGATCTCTGTGTGCCGGATTACTTCTAAAATCTTAGAAGCAAAAGGAATATAGTCGTTTTTTATCATGATCCGCTCACCTCCGTCATTGCATTTTGCAGCTTATTGATACAATTGGAAAAAGAAATATATTCCGGACAGATATCATCACATCGTCCGCATCCTACACACATGTGATATCCATTGCGCTGCTTATAGTCCAACACTTTATGCAGTACCTTGAACCGCATCCGTTCCCCGTTCTTCTTCCGGTAGCTGCCCCCTCCGGCAACATCGGTAAATCCGTCTACCATACAGGATGCCCAGACACGACGCCGTTCTCCCACCTTTCCGTTTTCGCTATAGTAAAGATCCTGCATGGTAAAACAGGTACAGGTAGGACAGACAAAGTTACAGCGGCCACAGTTAATGCATCGGCTGTCGTATTCCTTCCACATTCCACTTCTGGCCACATCCGCCGTCAGATTTTCAGGAATATGTACTTGTGTATGATTTTCCGTGACATGAGCCGGAATCACTTCCAGCTGTTCTGAAGAAGCCGTTTCCAACTGGCTGTTCCATTCCGGATCCCTGCAGTCCACCAGGTAAGTACCATCGGGCTGAAGATCGATACTCATATCATAGTTGGTGCTCTCATTGGTACCCATGCTGACACAGAAACAATTATCAAAAGAATGGTCACAGCCCATGAGCACCACTTTGAGATTTTTCCGAAGACGCTGATAATAATAATCTGCCGGTCCATTATTCAGGTACATATCATCCAGTCGCCTGAGTGCATGGAGGTCACAGCTGCGCAGAAAAATAACAGCACCCTTTTGGGGACCATCTGCCTCTCTGGTTTCACCCTCTGTAAAGAAAAACAAAGTTTGGGATATTGGATTCAGGACCTCTTTAAAAGAGTAGTCGGATTTTTTGTCAAATACAATCTCCTCTACATGATCAATCGTTCCATACCGGATACAGTCCGTATCCGAAAAGCGTCCTCCACCGGAAAAGTTTCGTGGAGCATAGATCTGGTAGTTCGTCTGCCATGTCTGAAATAAAGTGTTCAGCTGCATGTTGGTAACATGAAAGCCCATAGATTTTCCTCCTTAATCATAAAATGATTTCTCAACGATTACAAAAAAGATAGCATAAAAGAAACCGGATCAATGTTGCGTACGCAACATTGATCCGATTTCTTTTAAATTCAACATGTCAGATAAAATTTTCAGGGATATTATTTTATGGAGCGATATAGGAAGCTCCATCCTTGCATTAACTCTTCTCCTTGTTTCTTTCCTTTATAAATTCATCAATCACGTATACTGTCTGAGACTGCTGTTCCTGTGCAGAAATCGTAGCTGGAAGATCGCCTTTCTGAGGACCATAGTCTCCAAACTGTGCGTGATTTCCTCCTTCGATCGGAACTGTATTGGTTGTATAGTCGATATCCTCTGCCGCAAGGCCATCCCGTGTTCCATAGATGGTAAGCGTATTTTCCAACGGATAATCCCCATAGATATAGGCACCTAAGAGAATCAGTCCCTCTACCTCGTCTTCATGGTCCGATGCAAATTTAGATGCCATGGCGCCGCCCATAGAATGGCCGGCCATATACCAGTGCCGGATATCCGGAAACAGCGGCATGACACTTTCAGCCGCATCAGGATCAAAAATCGCCATGTGAAACGGCATGTGTACCAGAATACAGGTAACCCCTGTCTGCCGGATCTGATCCAGCAATGGCAGATAAGCTTCTGCCTCTACCTTAGCACCGGGATAGAAAATAATTGCCATATCGGAAGGCTCAGGCGGAGACAGAATCGTCAGCTGATCCTGTTCGGTAATACCGATATCCTGTGTTAATACCTCCAACGCTTTCTCATCCGCTCGATAATAATCAGATACATACCAGAAAAAAACACCTGATATCATTATAGCTGCCAGCAGAATACTCCCCACAGCCATCCATAGTTTCTTATGTTTCACTTTCTGTTTTTTCTCCATATTCAGATCACCCCTGTTATGATATGCACGGCCAGAGCAGCTGTAAACATGATCAGAAACCCCGAAATCATCCATCCCAATGCTTTGGAATAGCCTTTCGGCGTAATACATCCCATAGCATCCAGTTTTTTGATGATAGGATGCAGCCGCCAAAAATAGGTTGCGATAGACAGGATCATAGCAACTACAGCCCACATGCGCACCTGTTCTGAGCCGATCACCAGAATTACAGCCAGAAGAAAAATGAAGATCAGTTTGACACCGGCTACCCAGTTGACAAGGTAACTGGTAAACAGCTTCTGTTCCTCATCCGCGCTGTCATGAAAAGCATTAAAAACACCCACACCATTTCCCAGCCGGCTGTCTGGCCAGAAATAGAGGATGAGCACATTAGCTGATTCCATGATTATGAAAAATAAAATTGCTATAGAGAGAATACTCATTTTTATATCTTCCTTTCTTTCGCCTGCTCTACAACTTTTTGATAGGGACCAATGATATACTGATTCATCTGTCCTTTTATCTTTTTCTGAACCGATGGAACGGCGATCAGTGCGCCCACCAATTTCATCTGTAAAATCCGTTTTTTCTGTTTCTGAGGGAAATCATAAATACCGTGCATTTTATAGAACTTATGGTCGGCTTTCATCATACCCTGCATGACATAGATAAGATCCCGAAAGATCTTCATTCCGCCAACACCATAAAAATTGGCCGGCCGTGACAGCTTTTTTTCAAGAGCAAATACCAGAGAATCCGCCAGAGTCTGAATATCTGCAGTAGTATTTCCTTCATCCGTAGCAACTCCGCACAGATAATTACCGCCTACTTCGCTACGCCCCTCCAGGATCATCCTGAGGTTGTTTTCATACTGATAGTCTCCGCTGATGAGATAAGCGATGGGAGTGCCATGTGTCACAGTTCGATGTCCATTGCAGAACTGCCGGTCATCATAACACTTGAAACTGGAATGGGTATAGTGGTCAGAAATGGTAAATGCATAAACGAAAGCATCTGCATTCTGGATCTATTTACGAAGGAACTCATCGAAGCCATCTTTATAAACACACTTTCCGGTAACCGCACATCCAAAGCACCCCAGGCAGCCACCGGAAAATGGAAAATGCCGCAGATTGACTACCCGGCTCTCATAGGGCAGGGCCGCACGGAAATCCGAGATCATATTCTGAAGGTTTTCATCACTTTGGTCATAGTTGGTGACAATAACAACATCTTTCCCTGTCGTTTTTGGAGCAGAGGGAATCACAGGCTGATATACGGATTTTTCCCGCCTGGGAGCTCTGCCGGAAGGGGTAACAAATAACCCGTGCTTACAGGAGAACAGTAACTGTTCAAAAAAGTTACTGGCATCCTGCTGTCCTTTTTCCGTAAGAAGATCGTCCATATCCGCTGGCAGTCCTCTCACAACCTTCATACCAAGATCAAAACAGTTTTCTTCTACATACCGATGAGCGGTCACATCATAGAAATGCTTGGAGGTCGTGATCTGGCTGGCAAACTTACCGGAAAGATCAACGCCATCTTCTTTCATAAGCTCGATCAGTCTGTGAAGCTGATATGGTGCGATAAAGGTATAGACCGGGTAAGTGAAAAGCAGCAAATCCGCCTTCTTCAACTCTGTTCGCAACGGAGTAAAATCTTTTTCATAGCTTTTAATCCTCTGCCCCACCGGAACGAAAGTAAAACTGTGCTCCGGATACAGAGCCTGTAAGTATAGAGCGGTATGTACAGTTGTAGAATTTTTGCCCTTAGGGCTTGCATTCAAAACAAGTATCTTCATGATTATTCCTCCAATTTCCGAAGCAGCTGGCTATACCAGCTTATTTCAAATTCAGCGGCAGCAATGCCGTATTCAATCGTATATCCCTGAAAACGAAGAACCTGTGCCCAGTCTGTTCCAGGCGGCAGCTCCTCCTCCTTCATTTGTCTGAAATATTCCCGGATCAAACAAAGCACAGATTTCGTATGCTGCATCTGGCAGATATAGTTCCTGATAGCGGCGATCCTTTCTTCCGGCTTTGCAAGCCCGGCAAAAAACAGTTTGGAAAGCTCCATATTTTTTACTTTTCCTGACTGCATGGGCTGTGCGACCCAGGCTGAAAAAACTGATCGTCCGGTATCTGTGATGGTAAAGACCTTTTTCCGTCTTCTCCCTTCTGCTGTTTCGTGAGATATTATTTTGCCGTCTTTCTCCAGCTTGGCAAGAGCTGTCTGCACGCTGCCGGCACTGTGGGAACAGATCAGAGCAAGGTTTTTCCTGATAAACTGCTGCAGTTCATACCCTGTCATAGGAGAAAGAATGAGCAATCCTAATATTAAGTATTCCATAGCACCTCCATATATATCTTTTAGAGATATTGTAGGGCAAAAAAATAGCACTGTCAACGAAAATAAAAATGCCTCCCCGGCCATCATAAATGATATGCCAAAAGGAGACACCTTTTTACAAAAGCTGAAAATGATTCTTTTCATACCGGATCAAGCCTTCCTTCTCCATACAGGATAACTCTCTGGTCAGAGCACTTCGATCCGCACAAAGGTATTCAGCCAGTTCCAAACGCCCCAAAGGAATCGTAAATTGTCTGCTGTTCTGTTCCAATGACTGATTCTGTAAATAAGCCATAATTTTGCCACGGAGCGTTTTTTTTGAAATGATCTCGATTTTCTGCATCAGTTGTACATTTTTATCCCCGATCAGCCTTACCATATTTTCAATGAGCCGATGGTGAAAAGTACAGCTCATTTTGCAGGAATGGATCACTTTGTAAAAAGGAAGAAACAAAACCATACAGGGTACAGCAGCAAAAAAACTCACACGAGAATCCAGATGGCTGCCACAGGAAAATGATTCTCCGAACAGTTCTCCCTCTTTTATGGTAACAAGGATCGTATGATGTCCCTCCGAATCCTCCTTAATCATATGAACAATTCCGGATAATATAATACCGACACTTCTCACTTCATTACTCTCCAAAAAGATAATCTCATCTTTTTTATATTTTTTCTGATAACTTCCCATACACTTCAGCATTGCCGGCAGATCTTCTTCACAAATACCGGTAAAGAGCGGTAACTGGCTAAGCTGCTTAAAATCAAGTTGCATTTTCATCCACCTCCTCTGGAAAATTTATTATAACATTTTATGTTATATGTTGCAACCGCAACGCATCTGGGTCGTTGTTTCCTTTATTCTAGTAGAGAACTATACTGGATCATTACAGGAAAGGAACCGTTTTCATATGATCAATAATGAGACTTATCTTTTATATTGTGTGCTTTGCTATGAAGAAGGCCATTGCAGGCGGACACAGCATGTTCTGAAAGTCTATGCACTGGCAAAGCTTCTGGGAGAACAGGAACAATTATCCATGGAAGACCAGCAGATCCTGCAGGCAGCTGCTATTTTACATGATATCGCCATCAAATACTGTAAGCAGCACTGCAGCGGTGACGCCAGCCAGGAAAATCAGCAGAGGGAAGCCCCTCATCTTGTTTACGATTTTTTAAGCAAGGCCAACTATCTGCCATCTTATATTCCACAGATCACGGAACTGGTTTTGCATCACCACGACTATACCGGCGATAGAAACAATCTGCTGCAGCTTTTGATGGAAGCCGATCTGATCATAAACTGTTACGAGGGTGAGCTTTCAAGGAAACAAGCAGCATCTGTCCAAAGGCTTTTTCAGACACCTACAGGAAAAGAATTGCTGGAACTCTGGATGAAAAACTAAGAATAATAGGAGGATGTTTTTAAAATGGATATAGAAAAAATCGATCTGTTGGAACAAAAAATGATACTGTTTCATCAACATGATCCCATTCGTATTATGCATCTGGTGAAGGTGCATGGCTTTGCACAGATGATCGGCCGAATAGAACATTTGGATGAACATACACAGTTTATAACGGAGTGTGCCGCTTTGGTTCATGATATTGGCATTCGACCGGCAGAGGAAAAATTTGGAAGCAGTAATGGGAAACTGCAGGAACAGGAAGGTCCTGCCTATGCCCGCAAAATGTTAAAAGAATTATGCTTTAGCGAAGCAGATATTTCTCGGATCTGTTATCTGGTGGGCCATCACCATACTTATTCCAATATAGATGGAATTGATTATCAGATCCTTGTAGAAGCAGATTTTCTGGTGAACTTTTATGAGGACCATATGGATCAACATACAATACAGACAGTTCTTCAGAAAATTTTTCAAACGAACGCAGGAAAGAAGCTTTGCAGACTTTGCTATTTCAAAAACTGAGGTAATACGACTATGAAATCCAAAAACAGCTCTCAAATTTTATTGATCAATGACATGGCCGGGTATGGGAAAGTTGCCCTATCTGCCATGATACCTGTTTTCTCTCATTTAAAATTTGAAACTTTCAATTTACCTACTGCTCTGATCTCTAATACGTTGGACTATGGTAGATTTGATATTCTGGATACCACTGAATATATGCAAAATACACTACAGGTATGGAACGAACTTTCCTTTTCTTTTGACGCGATCTGTACAGGGTTTATTGTATCTGAAAAACAGGCTTCTCTTGTATCTGAATATTGTAAAGAACAGAGAAAAACGGGTACTTATATTTTTGTAGATCCTATTATGGGAGATAACGGGAAACGATATCATGGAATAACGGAGAAAACCATTCCCTATATGAAGCGACTATGCTCCATTGCAGATGTTATAGTTCCTAATATCACAGAAGCATGTTTTTTGTCCGATCACGCGATCAAAGACACTTATTCGAAATATGAAATTGAAGAGATCACAAAACGCCTTCATGAACTGGGCGCCAAAGCTCTTATTATCACAAGTACCAACATTGATGGAAACATGTTTACTGTGGCAAAAAATTCTGCTGATGAACCAAGTATATTTCTTCCTTATGAAGAAATACCGGTTCGTTTTCCCGGAACCGGAGACATTTTTATGTCTATGACAGTTGGACATTATCTGAGATCCGGAAACCTACTGAAAAGCGTTGAGACTGCAATGCGACAGATTGAAAGAATTATCAAAGCAAATCGGAACAATACTGACAAGTATAAGGGAATTCCTATCGAACAGTTTGGGGAGGAGATTACTGATGAAAAAACCAAAGATTACACTTACCTTAATTGACCAGAAAGGGCATATGGGATGTCACCGGGGACATTGTATTGGTGATACCTTTGATTTCGACACTGAAAGGGGAAAACTCTGTCCTATGGCTATGCATGTAGCCTTTCCTTACATCGATATCCTGCGATACGGCGGAAAGCTTCCCAGTCAACCGGACGGTTCCATCGTTTTCTGTTGTCCGGATGTAGATGTGATCAATGTATTTAAGATTGAAATAGAGGAGGTACCAGACTAAAATGAATTCCATTATCCAAGAAGCCGATCAACAATTTGTTTCTGTTTACAACCGCTATCCTATCATCCTGGATCATGGAGAAGGAATGTATCTCTTTGATGTAGATGGAAAGCGTTATCTGGATTTTGGTTCAGGAATCGGTGTCTGTGGTTTGGGATACCATGATCCAAACTACACCCATATGCTCCAGGCGCAGATAGAAAAATTAGTACACACTTCTAATTTATTTTACAATGTTCCCGCCGTTGAAGCTGCGAAACGCTTCAATCAGGCTTCCCATATGGAACAAGTCTTTTTTACTAATTCCGGAACTGCATCGCATTATTGATAGCTACCGAAATCGCCGCATTTTTCTTAAAAATCATGCGAAGTTTGCGTTAAGAAGTTCGTAATGAAATTCTACGAATTCACTGACGAAAATTCTACGAAAATTCACCTAAAAAGTTACATGAATTTATAATGCAATATATGAAGTGGTTGAGATAAGAAAAACCCTTGAAAATACTGGATTTTCAAGGGTTTTAAGGTTCTTATTTAAGTAATGCAAAACCGGGATTACATTCCCATCTGTTTTGCAACTTCTGCTGCGAAGTCTTCGTTCTTCTTCTCCAGACCCTCGCCGGTCTCGAAACGAACGAATCCTTTAATGACGATATTGGCATTGTTCGCTTTTGCAACCTGAGCCACATATGCAGCCACGTTCTGCTTTCCATCCTCAGCTTTTACATAAACCTGATCCATCAGGCAGATCTCTTTAAGCTGTTTGTTCAGACGGCCCATCACTGCGCCGCTGATCACTTTCTCCGGCTTTCCTGCCATCTTCGGATCGTTCTCGATCTGAGACTTGATGATCTCCAGCTCATGTGCTTTGTATTCATCATCTACTTCGCCGTCATTGGTATAGATCGGTTTCAGAGCAGCTACCTGCATAGCCACATTCTTAGCCATCTCTTTGATCTCGTCATTGATCACATCCGTCTGCACATCTACCAGCACGCCGATCTTTCCGCCTGCGTGGATATAGGAAGATACAAAACCGTTCTCTTCCACTACCTGCTGGAAACGGCGGATGTTCATATTCTCACCGATCACTGCAATCTGTGCAGCCAGCTCGTCCTTCACCGTCTTGCTGGTATCTTTCACCCACGGCTCTGCAAGGAAAGCCTCAATATCCGCTACGGAAGTATTCAGCGCCTGTGCGGCCACATCTGCCACATATCCGCGGAATTTTTCATTCTTTGCGACGAAGTCAGTCTCTGAGTTCACCTCTACTGCAACTGCTTTCTTCGCATCTTCAGACAGCGCCGTTGCGACGATACCTTCAGCCGCGATACGGTTTGCCTTCTTCTGAGCGGTAGCCAGGCCTTTCTCTCTCAGAAAGTCCACAGCTGCCTCCATATTTCCATCGGTTGCTGCCAGTGCCTTTTTGCAGTCCATCATGCCCGCACCGGTTGCTTCTCTTAACTCTTTTACCATTGCTGCTGTAATAGCCATGATTATATTCCTCCTGTGGGATTGATTACTCTGCCTGGATCTCTTCTTCTTCGATTTCCTCGTCCATGACTTCCTCTGCTTCGCCCTGTCTTGCCTCGACAACAGCGTCTGCCATCTTGGAAACGATCAGTTTCACCGCACGGATCGCGTCGTCATTGCCCGGGATCACATAATCCAGTTCTTCCGGATCACAGTTGGTATCGCAGATACCGATCAGCGGAATTCCAAGCGTATGAGCTTCCTGCACGCAGATTCTCTCCTTCTTCGGGTCTACAACAAAGATCGCGTCCGGAAGACCCTTCATCTCTTTGATACCGCCCAGGTTCTTCTGCAGTTTCTCCATCTCTTTTCTCAGAGCGATGACTTCCTTCTTCGGCAGTACATCAAACGTACCGTCTTCTTCCATTGCCTCGATCTCTTTCAGTCTCTTGATACGGCCCTGGATCGTCTTAAAGTTGGTCAGCATGCCGCCCAGCCATCTTTCGTTAACGTAGAACATGCCGCAGCGTTCTGCTTCAGTCATAATAGCGTCCTGTGCCTGTTTCTTGGTTCCTACAAAAAGAATGTTTCCGCCGTTAGCCGCGATGTCTGCCACTGCCTTGTAAGCCTCGTCTACTTTTACTACGGATTTCTGCAGGTCAATGATATAGATACCGTTTCTCTCGGTATAGATGTACTCAGCCATTTTCGGGTTCCATCTTCTTGTCTGATGTCCGAAATGCACGCCTGCTTCCAGTAACTGTTTCATTGAAATTACGCTCATTTTTTCTTCCTCCATTTTTGGTTTTTCTTCCGCCGGACATTTTCTTCCAGAAGAACCCCTTCGGGCACCGCTTCCAGAATCCGTCCGCGTGATTATTGCGTAACAGCTGCCTTCCGCGCCGGAAAAATATACCTGCACAGACAGCCTCATATACTATATCATACCGTTTCCGGCCAGTCAAGGAATTTTTCTTCAGTCTTTGCGTCAGTCTTTGGATTCTATCAGGATCATTATGCCGTTTTCCATACTGATCCGGGCTTCTTCCCCGGTAATCTCATTGGACACACCGAGGCCTGCGCTGCCCTGTACCGTAAAATGATAGCCGGTCAAAGGGTATTTTACCCCCCGCAGCGTCACGCCGATTACATCCGTGGTAAAAGGAATCAACGAGAAATAGTCTCCGTACTGTTCCTCCCGGCTCAAAGTGAAACCGCCCCGGATCAGACGGATCCGGTTATGGGGATCCAGCATCGCACAGTCCGCTCCCTTTTCCAGAGCCAGATACATCGTCTGGATATTTCCAAGCACATGATCGATCCGGCTTCCTGTACCTCCCAGGATCGTGATACAGCTGCTTCCCGCTTCCAGAGCCAGCTCCACGGCGATCTGCGTGTCCGTAGCGTCTTTTATCGGATCATATTCCCGGATCTCTATGGATGTATTCTGCCTGTACCATTCCAGAATCCCGGGATCCAGGCTGTCAAAATCTCCTACAATATTTGTGGGTACGATTCCATGTTCACGGCAGAATCCCAGTCCCTTATCCACCGCGATCACTTTATCAAATGTATTTTCTAAAATTCGGAGGGCAAAATCCTCCTGAATATCGCCCCCCGTCAGAATCACCGTATTCAACTTGCTATTCTCCCATGATCTCAAGAAAATCTCTTGTGTTCCGCTCAATATCTCCTTTGAAGATCGCGGATCCCGCCACGATCACATTGGCCCCCGCATCCAGAACCGTGCGAAGATTGTCCTTTTTAATACCGCCGTCTACTTCAATATCTGTGTCCAGTCCCCGCTCGTCCAGCATACGGCGCAGTTCCCGGATCTTTTCTGTAGATTCCGGAATATAGGCCTGTCCTCCGAATCCCGGCTCTACAGTCATCAAAAGTATCATATCTGCCAGATCCAGCACATCCTCCAGAACCTGGTTCGGCGTCCTCGGCTTAATCGTCACGCCGGCCTTCCGTCCGTGTTCTTTGATCTTATCCAGAGTTCTTTTTACATCGCTGCACGCCTCATAGTGCACGGTAATGATATCTGCTCCGCAGCGCACAAAATCATCGATGTACCGGTCAGGATCCTGTATCATCAGATGTACATCCAATACCATATCCGTGATCTTTCTGACTGATTCCAGCACCGGCATTCCAAATGAAATACTGGGCACGAACAGGCCGTCCATAACATCATAATGTAAATACGGGGATCCCGCTGCTTCCACGTGTCTGATGTCCTCTCCCAGATGTGCGAAATCTGCGGACAGGATCGACGGTGACAAATAATTCTTTCTCATGAATATCTCCTTCCTTCTCTTTCCTGAAGCTCCTGAAAAAGGCAGGCATAGCTGTCATAACGTTCTCTGCTGATCTTTCCTTCTTCCACTGCCTCCTTGACCGCGCATCCCGGCTCTTTCATATGCACACAGCCCTGGAAGCGGCAGGTCCCTTCATATTTTCGAAATTCCGGATAACTGTAGCGGAGTTCTTCTTTCTCCACATCCGCCAGATCCAGGGAACTGAAACCCGGAGTGTCAAAAAAATAACTGTTCTCTTCTATTCGGAACAGTTCACTGTGCCGGGTCGTATGTTTTCCACGGTCAATTTTCTCACTGATCCTCCCCGTCTCCATACCCGCGTCCGGTATCAGCAGATTGGTCAGGGTGGACTTTCCTACCCCGGAAGGTCCCGCGGCGGCAGTCACATGCCCCCGGAGAAGCCTGCGCAGATCTTCTACTCCTTCTCCGTTTCGCGCGCAGACAAAAAGCAGGGGGCTTCCGCATCCAGCGTATATATGCCGGAGCCGGTCCAGCTCCCCGTCCGAAACTTCATCCTTTTTGTTAAAGCAGATAATTGCGGGAAGATTCATCCGATCCATACTGATCAGAAAACGGTCCAGGAGCTGGAGATTGGGCTTTGGCTTCGCCGCCGCAAATACAACCAGAGCCTGATCTATATTTGCCACCGCCGGACGGATCAATTCGCTCTCCCGTTCAAGAATCCCCACCAGATTTCCTTCCCGGTCTGCTTCATCCAGAATCTCCATTTCCACATTATCTCCTACCAGCGGCTTAATCTTCTGATTGCGGAAAATCCCTCTGGCTCTGCATTCATAGACACCGCGGCCTTCCACATAGATATAGTAGAAGCCCGCGATTCCTTTTATTATCTTTCCCTGTACCATTTAACTGCTATGGTTCCTCCCTATGGCTGTGTGGTCGTCTGTGACTGTTGGGAAGCCGGATCCTGAGTAGTCGTCTGCTGGGAGGCAGAACCGGTGCTGACATAAATCGTCACCGTTCCATCCGGATCCACAGTGCTCCTTGGTTCATATCTGGTCACATATCCTTCTCCTACAGATTCGCTGCTCTCTGTCGCTTCCTTGATCGTTCCCTCAAATCCCGCGTCCCGAAGCGCTTCCGCGGCAGCTTCGTAATTCATATTTACTGTTACGGACGGTATCTCTACCTGCGCTCTGCCAAGGCTCACCGTAATCGTCACCGTGCTTCCCGGCTCCACATAAGTCCCTCTGTCCGGGTTTGTACTGATCACCAGTCCTTCCCGCACTTCATCAGAATATACTTCATTGACATTTACCGCAAACCCGTCTGCCTGAAGTTCTCCCTGAGCCCTCGTGGACTCATGTCCGATCACGTCTGTCACACTTACTTTATTAGGGCCGCTGCTCAATACCAGATTAACCGTTGTCCCCTGCGCCACTTCTGTATTGGCAGAAAGACTCTGACTGATCACATTGCCGGTTGTCACCGTATCACTTGCGCTCTCGGATACAGTCCCCACTTTCAGTCCGGCCGCTTCCAGCATGCTCCTGGCCTCAGCCTCTGTCCTTCCTGTCACATTCGGCACAACCGCCTGATCTTCTTCCTCTTCCTGCTGCTCACTCGTCTGAGAAGAAGATCCGGAACCGGAGCCGGATCCCGCGATCGTGACTTCCACAGAACTGCCTACTTCCACCCGCTCGCCGCTCTCGACACTCTGGCGGATAATCTGGCCTGCAGAATATTCACTGGAATCTTCGCTGCCGCCCAACGTAATACTCAGCCCCAGCTCATCCAGCTCGATCCGGGCTTCCGTCATAGTTTTTCCGATCAAATTGGGCATTTCCACCGTATTCGCCGAACTCTGGGAATCCTCTTCGTCTTCTGCATTTTCTTCTGTCTGCTGGCTGTCTTCACTATTATTTCTGTTTCCGCCACCAAGGCCTAACGCACGCGACGCAAACAGGACCAGAACCAGAACGATGATCACCGCCAGAACAACACCGGCGATTGTCATGGCTCTCTCCACCGACGGGCTTAAACCTTCCTCGTCGTCATCTTCATCGTCGTCGTCCTCATCATCGTATTCATCATCTTCATCTTCGTCCTCGTCGTATTCTTCTTCAGCCAGACGAATCTTACGTCTCTCTTTTACTCTTGACGAAGAGTCTTTATCCATAACCACAGTCTTGGCCTGTTCGTCCAGATCCACCATTTTTACAAAATCCCCCTCCGGATCCAGAAGAGACTGTTTTAAATCCACCAGCAAATCACCGATATCCTGATACCGGCGGTCCGGACTTTTCTGCGTACATTTTTTTATAATCTGCTCCAGGCTGTAGGGGATCTCCTTGCAGTAAACGCTGGGCGGAACCATCTCCTCCTGCAGATGCTTCACGGCCACGGCCACAGCCGTATCTCCGTCGAAAGGCACCCGTCCTGTCACCATCTCATAGAGCACAATCCCCAGAGAATAGATATCGCTTCGGTGATCCACATAACCGCCTCTGGCCTGTTCCGGAGACGCGTAGTGTACAGACCCCATGGCGTTGGAAGTAGTCGTCTGAGATGTGGTTGCCTTGGCAATGCCAAAATCGGTAACTTTTACTTTCCCTTCTCTGGAAATAATAATATTCTGAGGTTTGATGTCCCTATGAACGATCTGATTATTATGGGCGACTTCCAGCCCTGCCGATACCTGGATCGCTATGCTGGTTGCTTCTTTGATGGTCAGGCGTCCTTTTCGTTCTATATATTCTTTCAGGGTGATGCCTTCCACCAGTTCCATGACGATATAGTAGATCCCGTTTTCATCCCCCACATCGTATACGTTCACGATATTCGGATGCGCCAGTCCCGCGGCAGCCTGAGCCTCTTCTTTGAATTTCTTCACAAACGCGTCGTTGCTCCGGAACTCTTCTTTAAGTACTTTTACCGCCACAAAACGATTCAGCTTATGATCTTTTCCTTTATATACTTCCGCCATGCCGCCGACGCCGATCTTCTCCAGAATCTCATATCGGTCTCCCACTATCGTCCCTATCTTAATCATATCCTTACCTCACTGTTATCTATTTCAACCAGAACCACCGCGATATTATCCAGGCCTCCGTTTCGATTCGCCTTCATCAGAAGCTCGCCTCCGATCTCCTGCAGATCTTTATCCTGCCGGATAATCCGGAAAAGGTCTTCATCCTCCACCATATTGCTCAGTCCGTCGGAACAAAGCAGGTATTTGCTTCCGCTGTCCGCATGAAACGGAAACAGATCCACCTCCGCCTCTTCCTGAATTCCCAGTGCTCTTGTGATAATATTCTTGTCCGGATGTCTTCTTGCCTCCCCGGGAGTCAGTTCTCCCTTTCTCACAAGCTCCGCCACCAGCGAATGATCTTCTGATATCTGGCGGATGCCTTCTTTGGATATTTCATACAGACGGCTGTCCCCGATATTCACCGCCAACGCCTCGCTGCCGAAGACGGTCAGGGCCACCAGTGTCGTGCCCATTCCCTGGTAGGCTTCATACTCCATAGATTTTTCATACAGACAGAAGTTTGCATATCGCACCGCCTTCTGCAGGATCAGCGCAGGTCTGGTCTCCGTACTCCTCTGTATGGATCTGACAATCTGCTCTACCGCATAAGAAGAGGCAAAATCACCAGCCCTGTGTCCTCCCATCCCATCAGCCACAATATACAAGTTTGGCAGATTTCCCACAGGGGCATCGGAGGCATACACATAATCCTGATTCACTTTTCTCTTCCGTCCAATATCCGTCATGGCGACCGATGTCTGCACAGGCCCTCACCTCACTTTTCTGTATCCATATAACTTTTGCGCAGCTGTCCGCATGCGCCGTCTATATCCCGGCCAATTTCCCTTCTAATAGTAACATTAATTCCTGATTTTTCAAGTTTATTTTTAAAACTGACCACTGCCGCATGTCCGGACTGCACATAATCCCGCTCTTTGATAGGATTGACCGGGATCAGATTTACATGCCCGTGCAGCGGTTTTACCAGCTTTGCCAGTTCCTGCGCGTCACCAGCGGAATCATTGACTCCTCCCACAAGGCTGTATTCAAAAGTTATCCTTCTTCCGGTCTGCTCATAATAGTACCGGCACGCATCCAGAACTTCGGGCAGCGAATATTTATTCGCCACGGGCATCAGTGAACGTCTTTTTTCCTGGCTGGACGCATGCAGAGAAAGCGCCAGCGTAATCTGCAGCTTTTCGTCCGCCAGCTGTCTCATCCGCGGAACAATCCCGCAGGTAGACACCGTCACATTTCTCTGGCTGATATGCAGCCCTCCCTCGCAGGTCAGAAGTTTCAAAAAACGGAGCAGCGCCTCATAATTGTCCAAAGGCTCCCCTGTTCCCATAACCACCACATTGTGCACCCGTTCCCCGGACCATTTTTGAATCTGATAAATCTGATCCAGCATTTCAGACGGAGTCAGCCCTCGTTCCAGCCCGTCCAGCGTGGACGCGCAGAAACGGCAGCCCATGCGGCAGCCTACCTGGGAAGATATGCATACGGAATTTCCATGATGATATCTCATCAGAACGCTTTCAATCGCATTTCCATCGGACAGACGGAAAAGCAGCTTACTGGTACCGTCGATCCTGGAGGTCTGGATCTTCACCGGCTCCAGCCGGGTTAATACATAGTTCTCCGCCAGTTTCTTCCGCAGCGCCACAGAGAGATCTGTCATGTCTTCGAACCGGTCTGCCAGTTTCTCATGCATCCAGCTGTAGATCTGTCTGGCGCGAAATTTCTTTTCTCCCAGTTTTTCCATCTCCTGCTCCAGTTCTCCCAGAGTCATGGATTTGATATCAGTCATTCTGTCTTTTCTCCATCTTCGCTATATAAAACCCGTCCCAGGGATCCCTGCCGGGAAGCATCTGTATCTGCTCCTTCAGCACAAACGGGAAATGTTCCAGGAACCAGGCCGTATTTCCTTCATTTTCCTCTCTGTGTACCGTACAGGTACTGTAGACCAGCGTTCCGCCCGGCTTCACATACTGCTGTACCGTCTCCAGTATCCGGCGCTGAAGATGCACCAGTTCTTTTTCCTGTTCCGGCGTCATGCGGTATTTCAGATCCCGTTTTTTGTTTAATACTCCAAGTCCCGAACAGGGAAGATCCGCCAGCACCACGTCCGCTTTTCCTGCAGACACTTCATCCGGCACTGTCGCGTCCCACTGTACCGCCCGGATATTCGTCATACCGCTGCGTGCGATATTTTCTTCGATCAGCTGTACTTTATACTCTGTCAGGTCCCGGGCCTCTACCATGCCGGTCCCATCCAGCAGATCAGCCAGGTGAAGGCTTTTTCCTCCCGGCGCGGCACAGACGTCGATGCAGTAATCTCCCCGCCTGGGGGCTGCCTTCAGCACTGCCAGCATGGAACTCACATCCTGCACCTGAAAAAGCCCTTCCCGAAAAGAGGGAAGCGCAGCCAGATAATCGTATCCGGAGATCTCAAGGGCACAGTCTATGCCCTCCACTTTCCGGACACGCACGCCTTCGGAAACAAGCCGCTCCATCAGGCTCTCTCTGCTGATCCGGTGCAGGTTCACTCTCACCGTGATGGGCCGTTCCTTATACTGGCTCTCCAGCATCTTACGCGCCGTCTCTTCTCCATATTCATCGGTCCACTGCCGTACAATCCATTCCGGCGTAGAGTATTTCACCGACAGATCCGGATATTCCACCGTTCCCAGGTTCCTGGAAATATTGCGCAGTACTCCGTTGACAAATCCTTTCAGGCTGGAAAATCCTTTCTTCCCCGCCAGCTTTACCGCTTCATTGCAGACGGCGGCATCCGGAATCCGGTCCATATATTTTATCTGGTAGACGGACATCCGCAGTATCCCGCGGATCACCGGTTTCATCTTATGTACCGGAACCTTGGAAAACCGGTTAATAATATAATCCAGTTCCAGCAGCCGCTCTACCGTTCCTTCCACCAGCCGGGTCAGGAACGCACGGTCCTGTTTCTCCAGATACAGGTATTTTTCCAGGGCTCCCCGAAGAGCCAGATGACTGTACTCCTTCTGTTCCGTCACTTCCAGAAGCACTTCCAGCGCCAGCCCCCGCACATTTACCCTTTTCCGGTCAGTCACGGTCTCTTCCTCCGAACAGCAGGAAAAGCCGGAGCAGGGACAGTACAGACGCCAGCGCCGCCGCCACATAAGTCAGCGCCGCCGCAGAAAGCACCTTTCTGGTCTGCTGCAGTTCCTCTTCCATCAGCATATGGCTGTCTCCCAGAATACGCACCGCTCTCGCGGAAGCGTTAAATTCCACCGGAAGCGTAACGATCTGAAACAATGTTCCCAGAGCAAAGCAAAGCAGCCCGATCTGAATTAACGTGTATGAACTTCCGAAAAACAGCCCCAGAATAATAATCGGAATCGCCGCTTTGGTGCCGAAATTCGCCACCGGCACCAGCGCGCTGCGAATCCGCAGCGGTGCGTAAGATTCTTCATCCTGGATCGCGTGGCCGCATTCATGGGCGGCCACACCGATGGCAGCTACGGAAGAAGAACCGTAGACGCTGTCAGACAGACGCAAAACCCTGGCGCGGGGATCATAATGATCTGTCAGATTTCCTCTCACATGTTCTACGGTTACATCATAAATGCCCGCGCTGTTCAGAATCCTCCTGGCTGCCTCCGCTCCGGTCAGTCCGGAATAGCTTCTCGTTCTTGAATATTTCTGATAAGTGCTGTTCACCTTTGCAGACGCCCACAAAGAAATTACAACGCCTATTAAAACCAGAATATAAGTCGGATCATAATAATAAAAAAATGGCATAAATATCCTCCTGTCATACTCCCAAAACCGTGCCGGCCGATACGCTGTTTCCTCTGAGGAAAGAACCTGCGTCCATCCGCTTCTTTCCTTCCAGCTGCAGTTCCGTCACTTCCAGCGCGTCTTTTCCCGCCTGTACGGTCAGGAAATCTTTTGTTGTATTCAGTATCTCACCACATTCACCCTTTGATGCATCCTGACGGACAACCTTGCACTCCCAGATTTTCAAAGTTTTTCCGTTCAGTTTTGTATACGCGCTTGGCCAGGGATTCAGCCCCCGTACCAGCCGCTCGATGGACTCCGCATCCTTTGTCCAGTCGATCTTTCCCATCTCCTTCGTCAGCATAGAAGCATAAGCAGTGGGCGATTCGCCCTGCTTTTCCGGGACAATCGTTCCTTTTTCCAGTTCTTTCAGCGCTTTCACGCAAAGATCTGCCCCCACCCGGCTCAGTTTGTCGAAGAGACTGCCTCCGGTTTCTTTTTCTTCCAGAGGCACTGTCTCTTTCAAAAGCATATCTCCGGTATCCAGCCCTTCATCCATCTGCATAATGGTCACTCCGGATTCTTTTTCTCCATTGATGACCGCCCACTGGATCGGCGCGGCTCCGCGGTATCTGGGCAGCAGAGATGCATGTACGTTGATGCAGCCGTACTTCTTCATCTCCAGGATCGCCTTGGGAATAATCTGTCCGAAAGCAGCTACCACTATCACATCCGCCTCAACATTCCGCAGATATTCGATGGATTCTTCGGCCCGGATCTTTGAAGGCTGGTACACCGGCAGTCCCAGCTGCTCCGCCGCCGCTTTCACCGGCGTGGGCGAAAGCTCCTGCTTTCTCCCTTTTGGTTTGTCCGGCTGGCTCACCACCAGAGTCACTTCATGGCCGGCTTCATGCAGCGCTTTCAAAGTCCCCACCGCAAAGTCCGGCGTTCCCATAAAGATCACTTTCATATATGCTTAGTCCTCCTCTTCCATCACCGTATCATGAAGTTCCCCCTCCACAATATCGATGTAGAGCTTTCCATCCAGATGGTCGCACTCATGGCAGATGGCCCTGGCCAGCAGCTCACGGCCTTCCAGCTCATACCACTCGCCGTCTTCGCCCATAAATCTTACCGTGACTTCATCAGGCCTTGTAACAGTCCCGGCCTTTCCCGGAACGCTCAGGCATCCTTCATCTCCTGTCTGGGAACCGGACGTCTTCACCACCTGCGGATTGACCATTACCAGCGGGCCTTCTCCCACATCAATCACTACGATCCGTTTCAGGACGCCCACCTGCGGCGCTGCAAGCCCCACGCCGTTGGCTTCATACATGGTCTCCAGCATATCGTCGATCAGCTCCCTGATCTTCGGGGTCACTTCTTTTACTTCCTTACTCGTCTTCCGAAGGATCGGATCTCCTTCATATCTCAAATTCCGAATCGCCATAATCTCCTCCTAAATCAATATACATTCAACGGATTCCAGTCGTACTGTATATAAACTTCCTCCCATACTGTCTCCCGTTCCGTTTCTTTTTCCAGTTTCTGTTTTATCTTCAGAAGCGTCCCTTCACTCTGGTGCTTCAGATAAATCACTCTTCGGTAAATATCATTTTTTTTCGCCAGCGCGGCTTTCGCCGGACCGATCACAGACACCCCCGGCACATCCAGGTTCCGGATGTACGCGCCCAGCCTCTCTGACTGTTCTTCCAGCGGTTCTTCTTCTCTGCAGGAAAGATAGATCCCCAGCATACTGTACGCCGGAGGATATCCCATCAACGTCCTGTACAGAATCTCCTGTTCATAAAACCCTTCATAATCCTGCCTGGAAGCAGCCTGAATACTGTAATGATCAGGCACATAGGTCTGAATCACCGCCTCGCCCGGCAGGTTCCTGCGCCCTGCGCGGCCTACAGCCTGGGTCAGCAGCTGAAAAGTCCTCTCCGACGCACGGTAATCCGATGCATACAGTGAAAGATCAGCCGCCAGAACTCCCACCAGCGTTACTCCCGGGAAATCATGTCCCTTCACGATCATCTGCGTGCCCACCAGCACATCCGCCTGTCCTTTTCCGAAAGCCGTCAGAATCTTTTCATAACTCTCCTTGCTTCTGGTGGTATCATAATCCATACGCAGCACTCTGGCGCCGGGAAATACTTTCTGTACTTCCCTTTCGATCTGCTGTGTCCCCGCCCGGAACCCTGATATATACGGCGAACCGCAGGACGGGCAGGCCTTCGGCATCTCTCTTTCATATCCGCAGTAATGACACCTCAGCTTTCCGTCCCCGTGCAGAGACAGCGCCACATCGCAGTGCGGACACCGGATGGCCTTTCCGCAGGAGCGGCAGGATACAAATCCCGCCAGTCCTCTCCGGTTCAGGAAAAGCATGGTCTGCTGGTGTTTTTTCAGCCGGTCCTCCATGGCTTCCCGAAGCTTCCGGCTGAAAATACTGCGGTTCCCGGCCCGCAGTTCCTCCCGCAGATCCACGATCGTCACCTGCGGAAGGCTTGCATCTCCGATCCTTTCAGGCAGCCTGTAATATCCATATTCTCCGGAACGGGCCCGGTAGTAGCTGTCCGTAGACGGAGTAGCGCTTCCCAGCACTACGAAAGCTCCGCACATCCCGGCTCTTCGGATGGCAGTTTCCCGCGCGTCATAGCGGGGAACATTCTCGCTTTTATAAGAACTTTCATGTTCTTCATCTATAATAATAATCCCAATGTGTAAAAATGGTGTGAACAATGCGGAACGGGGTCCGATCATCACATCTGTTTTTCCTTCCCTGACCCGCAGATACTGGTCATACCGCTCTCCATCCGACAGGCGGGAATGCATGACCGAAACCCGTTCTCCAAAACGTTCATAAAACCGGCCGACCGTCTGAAATGTCAGGGCTATCTCCGGGATCAGCACAATTGCCTGCTTTTTCTCCCGGATCACCCGGTCGATCAGTTCCATGTATACTTCTGTCTTCCCGCTTCCGGTCACTCCATGGAGCAGATAGGTCCTGCCGCCCCTTTTTTTATAATCATTCCAAATCCCGTCTGCCGCCAGCCTCTGGGCCTGATTCAGCACTATGGTCCGGGGCTGCTTCAAAAAACGCCCCTCCAGAGGATTCCGGTAACGGGTACTGGAATCCACGCGCAGAATTCCCGCTTCCTGAAATCCCTGCAGTACCGAAGAAGTAACCTTCAGTTCCTTTACGGAACGATCATAATCCAGATATCCCTCCCCGCTCTCCAGCAGGGCATCCAGCAGACGTTCTTTTGCGCGGTAATGTTTCCTGCGGCACTCTTCCAATAAACGCTGTGCGGTCTCCCGGTCCGCGGTCAGCACGATCTTTCGTTCCTGCCTCTGCCGGATCCTCTGTTTTACCGGGAGCACTGTCTTCAGCGCCTGGTTCATGGTTGACCCGTAAGTCTCTTTCATCCAGGCCGCCAACGCAATCAGCTGCGATTCGGCGGGCACGCTGCCGGGCACGATCCCGGTCAGCGTCTTTATCTTCTCGGGAGGATAATCCGGTTCATCGGTACCTCCCACCACGTATCCTTTCATCGGACGGTTGCCCGTCCCGAACGGGAAATTCACCTGCATGCCAATCTGGATCCTTCCCCCCAGTTCCGGGGGTACCCGGTACTGAAAAACCCGGTCCAGTTTTTCATGGGAAATATCCACGATGACATTGACGAACTCCATCCTTACTTTCCTTTCTTCTGTTCTTCCGCCAGTTCTTCCAGGACTTCCCGGATCAGGACTCTCTCATCCATCGGATATTTGACCCCTTTGATCTCCTGGTAATCCTCATGTCCCTTTCCGGCCAGCACGATCACATCGCCTTTTTGCCCATGAGAAATCACATAACGGATCGCTTCTTTGCGGTCCTTGATCTCCGCGTATTTTCCATCCGTCTTCGCCATGCCGGTCTTGATATCGTCAATGATCGCCTGGGGATCTTCGTATCTGGGATTATCCGACGTGATCACGGTCAGATCTGCCAGTCTGCCGGACACCTCTCCCATCTCATACCGGCGGAGCTTGGAACGGTTCCCTCCGCAGCCAAATACGCATACCAGCCGTTCCGGGTGATATTCTCTCAGGGTTTCCAGCAGGCTCTCAAGACTCATGGCATTGTGCGCATAGTCAATCATCAAGATGAATTCATCCGACACCTTGACCATCTCGATCCGGCCTTTGACCTTCACTACCCGGAGCGCTTCTTTCAGGTCTGCTTCCGCCACCTTGAAATGCTCGCACACCGCAATGGCAACCAGAGAATTATATACGCTGAATTTGCCCGGGATGTCGATCTCCACATCCATATTGACTTTTCCGGACACACGGTACCGGACGCCCATATATCCCGGACGCCCTACCAGTTCCATATCCGATGCGCGGTAATCTGCTTTTTCTGAAAATCCGATCGTCTCCAGTTCACAGGTATGCCCCTGCAGTACCATATCAAAATGAGAGTCATCCACATTTGCGATGCCAATGCGGCACTGTTTGAATAAAAGTCCTTTGCACGCCGCATATTCCTCAAAGCTTGCATGCTCGCCCGGTCCGATATGGTCCGGGGACAGATTCGTAAATATCCCGATCTCAAACGGGATTCCCGCTGTCCGGTGCATCATAAGCCCCTGAGAGGAAACTTCCATCACACATACCTGACATCCTGCTTCCGCCATGCGGGCAAAATATTCCTGAATCTGCCAGGACTCCGGCGTCGTATGGCTGGCCGGAATATGCTCCTCTCCGATGATAATCTCAATCGTTCCGATCAGTCCCACCTTGTATCCTGCATGTTCCAGAATCCCCTTTACCATATAGGTGGTCGTCGTCTTTCCTTTGGTTCCGGTAACGCCGATCACTTTCATCTTGTCTGCGGGATGGTCAAACCATGCCGCGGAAAGGAGAGCCAGCGCATACCGGGTATCTTCCACCAGGATCAGCGTCACCTGGTCCGGAACAGCTACCGGGCGTTCCGCCACGACCGCCGCCGCTCCCTTCTGCACGATCTCATCCACATGTTCATGGCTGTCATAGGAAGCCCCTTTGACACACACGAACAGACATCCTTCTGTCACTTTCCGGGTATCGCAGACCAGATCGCTGACCGTCCGGTCTGTATCCCCTTTTATCACTTCATACTGTAAGCCTTCCAGTAATTCCGAAACTGTTTTCATTGTCTCCTCCTTCCGCCGTCCGGGGCGGAGTTCTGCGTTCCATTACATTTTGCACATTGTGCTCATTATACCATACCCGGGCGGGTCTTGCAATTTTCCTTTGCTACTTATATAATGGACTCAAATTAAACAGAAAACGAGGTATCTCCTTATGAAGAAAAAGAAAGTCGTCGTCGCTCTCGGACATAAAGCACTGGGCGCCACGCTTCCGGAGCAGCAGTCCGCCGTCCGATACGCCGCCAGAGCCATCGCGGATCTGGTGGAAGCAGACTGCCAGGTAGTGATCTCCCACAGCAACGCACCCCAGGTAGGCATGATCCATACAGCCATGAATGAGTTCGGAAAGCAGCATCCGGGCTATACATTTGCTCCCATGTCCGTCTGCTCGGCCATGAGCCAGGGCTATATCGGCTACGATCTGCAGAATGCTATCCGGGAAGAACTGTTGAACCGGGGGATCTCCTGCCCGGTCGCTACGATCCTGACACAGGTTGTCGTCAATCCATATGATGACTCTTTCTATAAACCGGTGAAAGTCATTGGCCGTGTGATGACCAGAGAAGAAGCGGACGCGGAAGAAGAGAAAGGAAACTATGTAGTCAAAACAGAAGGGGGCTATCGACGTATCGTCTCCGCGCCCAAACCCGAAGACATTGTCGAGATTGAAGCCATCCGCACGCTTTCCGACGCCGGACAGGTAGTGATTGCCTGCGGCGGAGGCGGCATCCCGGTACTGAGACAGGGCAACCGCCTGAAAGGAGCCAGCGCCGTGATCGAAAAGGATCTGGCCAGCGGACGCCTGGCAGAACTTCTGGACGCGGATATGCTGCTTCTGCTTACCGGAGAAAAGAAACTGTATCTGAACTACGGAAAAGAGAACAGCCAGCCGCTGGACACGCTGTCCGTGGAGAAGGCCCGGACCTATATCGCCGAAGGCCAGTTCCAGGAAGGCTCCATTCTTCCGAAAGTGGTTGCGGCTGTTTCGTTTGTATCCAGCAAACCCGGACGCGTCACCGTCATCGCGGATCTGGATGATGCCAAAACAGCCATGGAAGAAAAGGCAGGTACCATCATCCGGTAGCCGCAGCCATATCAGTGGTTTTTGTCGTAAATAATTTTCAGGCCTTTTAACAGCAGCGCGTCATCTAATATGATATCGTGGCGGCAGTGGGGAATCAGCGCTTTTGCGAGGCCCCCGGTCGCCACGATCGTCAGTTTCTGTCCCATTTCTTCTTCCATGCGGTCCAGCATTCCGTCAATCAGCGCCGCATTTCCATAAAACACACCGCTCTTCATACAATCAATCGTATTTTTCCCGATCAGGCGGGCAGGCGGTTCCAGACTGATCTTTGGAAGCTGCGCCGTCCTGGCAGTCAAGGTATCTGCCGCGATTCTCATCCCGGGGATAATCGCGCCTCCAATATAATTCTTCTTCTCATCCACTACGCAGATGGTCGTCGCGGTACCCATATCGATGATCGCCGCCGGCACCGGATATTCATGAACCACCGCCACCGCGTTGACGATACGGTCGCTGCCCACCTCTCTGGGGTTATCCATGATGATATTCAGCCCGGTCTTTACCCCCGGTCCTACCACCATGACTTCTTTGCCCAGTACCTTCTCCACAGAACGTTTCACGATATTGGTGACCGGCGGTACCACCGACGAGATAATGCCCCCTTCCAGTCTGGAAAAATGAATATCGTATAATTCCAGCACGTTTTTAAAGCTGATGGCATACTCCAGTTCCGTTCTGGTGGAAACCGTCGACAGCCGCTCTACAAAACAGATCCGATCTCCGTCGATGCACCCCACGACTATATTTGTATTTCCAATATCCACTGCAAGTATCATGTTATCTCCCTCTTTTCCAATCTTGAGACATTCGGAGGCTGTCTCTACATATCATCATATAATGTAACACATCCCGTCCATTTTGTGATATACTTTTTTTAAATATACACTTCTGGAGGATCACTATGCTGAAAAATAAATATGTCGTCCTGGGTGTGACCGGAAGCATCGCCGCCTACAAAGCTGCTTCCCTCGTCAGCGCCCTGACAAAGCTGCACTGCGACGTGCAGGTGATCATGACTGCCAACGCAGCTAATTTTATTAATCCTGTTACATTTGAAACCTTGACCGGCAGAAAATGTCTGGTAGACACTTTTGACAGGAACTTTTCTTTTGAGGTTGAACATATCTCTGTAGCCAAACGGGCGGATCTGGTCCTGGTGGCGCCCGCTTCCGCCAATGTAATCGGGAAACTGGCCCACGGCATCGCCGACGACATGCTGACCACTACCCTGATGGCGTGCACCTGTCCGAAGCTGATCTCTCCTGCCATGAATACAGCCATGTATGAGAATCCGGTCCTGCAGGACAATCTCCGTCTGCTGGAAAAATACGGATATCAGATCATTGAACCGGCGTCCGGCCACCTGGCCTGCGGAGACAGCGGAAAAGGAAAAATGCCGGAACCGGACGAGTTATTATCCTGGGTCCTGAAAGAAATCGCTTATAAAAAAGATCTGACAGGGAAAAAGATTCTGGTCACCGCCGGACCCACTCAGGAGTCCATTGATCCGGTGCGGTTTATCACCAACCATTCCAGCGGCAAAATGGGATATGCCATTGCCCATGCCGCCATGCTGCGCGGCGCTGACGTAACACTGGTAAGCGGCCCGGTATCGATTGCTCCTCCGCCTTTTGTGCGCGTCGTTCCGGTTCTTTCCGCCGAGGACATGTTCCAGGCCGTCACCTCTGTATCCGACAGCCAGGACGCCATCATCAAGGCTGCCGCGGTGGCTGATTACACGCCGCTCTCTGTCAGCGATCAGAAAGTCAAAAAGAAGGACGGAGAAATGAGCATTGAGCTCAAGCGGACAAAAGATATTTTAAAATTTCTCGGCGAGCACAAACCCGACGGTCAGTTCCTGTGCGGTTTCTCCATGGAGACAGAAAACATGCTCCGGAATTCCCGGAAAAAACTGGAGCAGAAACATGTGGATATGATCGTTGCCAACAGTCTTCGCACCAGCGGAGCCGGCTTCGGAACTGACACAAACGTAGTTACTCTGATCACCAGAGATGGGGAAGAGGAACTCCCTCTCATGAGTAAAGAGGAAGTAGCCCATCAGATTCTGAACCGGATCTTTCCCGCTTCATGCTGACAGACTGACCGAAAGGGCCGCATCCGGGACAGAATCGCTGTCCCGGTACGGCCCTTCTTTTTCCCTTAAAAATCTTTTTCTTTTCCTGCCTTAAACACACCGATCATCTCTCTGGTCAGGCTGACGCCATCGTCCTCCATGGGGATCTCCTCCCGCTCGAACCATTGTCCCACCGACAGCTCATCCGTATCCAGTGTAATTCTGGTGTCTCCGTCCACTTCGCAGAAAAATCCGCACAGAAGCGTGGAGGTAAACGACCAGGGCTGGCTCTTGTAATACCGGATATTTTTCACTTTCAGCCCCACTTCTTCCATCACTTCTCTGGCCACAGTCTCTTCCAGCGTCTCGCCGATCTCCGTGAAGCCGGCCACCAAGGCATAATTGACAGTGCGGCCTTCCCGCGGCGCGTATTTCGTCAGCAGGAGCCGGTTCCCATCCGTCACTGCCACGATGACTCCCGGACAGATCTTGGGATAAACCGTGTTGCCGCACTCCCTGCACCGCATCATCCGTTCCGCAAAATCCGGGGTCATGGGCCTGCCGCAGCGGCCGCAGAAACGATTGGCGCGATACCATTCATCCAGCTGTTCTCCGGTAATCCCGGCAAAAGCAAGATACCGGGGACGGGCCGTCCGGAAAACAGACGAGGTCTCCCATCCATACCCTTCCGGCGCAATATCCAGTCCCTCTTTCAGCAGGAAAAAATGCTCGCCGCTGACGCTGAACAGATAGGTCAGATCCGGATCCATATGTTCATCTATAATCTCTTTCAGCTTCGGGTAACGGATCTGTCCGTTCTCGAACCGGCAGAGCACTTCTCTCTCCCGGTAAATCAGAATCCAGTCTTCGGCTCCCGGTTCCATCTCCACATAATGATTGTCAAATTTCTTAGGCGCGATATCCTGTATCATAGTTCCAGTCCTCTGCTTTCTCTGATGTAATTTTCCGCATTTTCACGGATCGGGGCGATCTCTTCCGGTGAATATTATACTGTCTCACGCCGCTTCACGCAATCATGAAATGCGCAAAAAGGACAGCAGGCTTTCCCGTCGCCTTCTGTCCCTATGTCTTGCACAAGATTTTACGTGTCCTCCATTACTCTCGCGATATGGACGATCAGATAAATCTGCTCTTCTTTTGGAATCTCTTTTTTCAGAAAATTCCGGATGTATTTTTGTATCTGTGATACACAGCCTGCGGCGTTTTTCTGTTCCCTGGCCACGGAATCGTATATAGTGGCAACGCCGTTTTCCAACATCTTGTCTTCCAGCAGCCTCTGGAGAAAAAACTGCATATGTACCGCAAAACGAGAATAATTGATGCTGTCTTCATCGATCTGTTTTTTATAATACAGCTGCACGATCTGAAAAATATCTTTCAGCATCTTTACCATCAGCATGCCGTTTCTGGCCCCGCCCTCCATATTCGGAGCCATCTGCGCATTTACCAGATGAAAAGCGATATTCCCCGCCTCCGCATCAGGGAGCGATCTGCCCAGTTTTTTATTGATATATTCCAGCACCTGAAGACCCGTCTGATATTCCTTCGGGTAAAATTTCTGGATCTCCCAGAGCATCCGGTTATAGAGCACGATCCCTTTCTCATCCCGTTCCAGGGCATAGAGCAGATGGTCAAGCAGGGTCACAAATATCTGCTCATTGAGCTTTTTATGCATTTTCTCCTGCGCGAGCTGGATTGCGTTCTGTATCACTTCCGCATACTCAGAGGGCACGTCCTCCAAAAGCCGTATGTAATCTCGGGTATTTTTTTCATCCTTCAGAATATAAATTTTTTCCACATCAGATTCATTCAAGGTATCTCCCACTTTGTAGGAAAATCTCAATCCTCTTCCCATGGCAATCTGCTCCTGCCCCTGTTCGTCTACCAGAAGCAGATTATTATTGAGAACTTTCCTGATAATCATGTTACAGCCCCCATATTTTCTTTTACAGTGATTCTCCGTTCTCTTTGATCACATTCTGATACCAGTAAAAGCTGTCTTTCGGATGACGTTCCAATCCTTTCAGGTCGAACTCATCCCGGTCCACATAGATAAAACCGTAGCGTTTACGATAACCCTGATGTGTGCTTACCACATCGATAGCTGCCCACGGACAATATCCCAGCATCTCCACGCCGTCCGTAATGGCCAGCCTCATCTGGTGCAGATGTTCGCGGATAAATTCAATCCGGTAGCCGTCATGAACACTTCCGTCCGGTTCCAGTATATCAGGAGCTCCGATCCCGTTTTCCGTGATCAGAATCGGAAGATGGTAGCGTTCATAGGTCTTTCTTAAAGTATAGCGGAATCCCACCGGATCCACAACCCATCCGTACTGAGTCTTCCCCACATACTCGTTTTCCGCGGGGCGGTATACGCCTTGTTCTCCCAGCATGATCTGCTGATCGCCCGCCCTCGCGGCCACGTCGGAAGCATCTCCCCGGCTGGCGGCTATGGTGGCGGTGGAATAATAATTCATGGCAATAAAGTCCGGCTTCGCATCCTTCAGAATCTCCCGGTCTCCCTCCTGCACCTCCGGCGCAATGTCTCTGTCATTCATATACTCCCAGGCCAGAGGATGATACCAGCCGTACACCGGCACATCCGCAAAATTCCAGCATCGGAGTACTTCCCAGTTGTGAGCCGCGATGGCGTCCTCCGGCCTGCAGCTGGCCGCGTACATGGCAGTCAGGTTCAGTGCCGGCCCTATCATTCCCTGCGGCACCATCTCGTGAAACAGCTTCATGGTACGGGCCTGGGCCAGCATCATGTGATGGTTCTGCTGATACAGTTCTTTCCGCGAAGGAAGTTTTCCTCCCTTTGGCAGTCCGATGGCTCCGGGATGAAGGATCATGGTATTCTGTTCGTTGATCGTGAGCCAATAACGCACGTCCCCGCCGAAATTTTCAAACAGCACCCTGGCATAATTTACAAACGCGTCGATAGTCTCCCGGTTTCCCCAGCCTCCTCTTTCCTCCAGGCACCACGGCAGGTCAAAGTGATACATGGTTACCACCGGCTCAATCCCATACTTTCTGCATTCAGCAATAACGTCTCTGTAAAATGAAATCCCTTTTTCATTGACCGCTCCGGTACCCCGGGGCAATATCCGTGTCCAGGCCACAGAAAAGCGGTAAGCCTTCAAGCCCATCTGCGCGAAAAGAGCAATGTCTTCCTTATAACGATGGTAGTGATCGCTGGCCACCGAGAAGTCTGCCACATCAGAAGGATGCTCGTACATGTCTATGATAGACGGGCTCTTCCCATCCTCCGCCGCGGCTCCCTCTACCTGATAGGCAGATGTGGACGCTCCCCAGAGAAAATGCTCCGGAAAAGGTTTCAGTTCTTTGTATATCATGTAAATCCCTCCTGGTTTTTTGTTCCTGCTGCTATGAAATTTTGGGGGGCCGGCACACCGGCCCCATTGATCTTGTCATGCAAGCTGCAGGAAATCGTCGCCGGCCTTTCCGTCTCCGCTCTTTATCATATCTACGGTCTGATAAGCGTCTGTATTGGTCACAATGACGGGTATGACCGTATCATAGCCTTCACTTTTAATTCTATCCACGTCAAAACTCAGCAGCAGATCTCCTTTTTTCACGGTATCTCCCATCCTCGCTTCCGGCGTAAAATATCTGCCCTGCAGATTCACGGTGTCGATGCCCACATGAATCAAGATCTCTGCCCCATGACTGGTTTTCATTCCGATGGCATGGCCCGTGTCAAAAAACAGCGTAATATTTCCGTCGGCAGGAGCATAAACCTTTCCTTCTGAGGGAATAATCGCCGCGCCCTTTCCCAGCACCTCTCCGGAAAACACCTGGTCCTGAACCTCTGACAGCGGTACCGCTTCTCCTGATACCGGCATGGAGATACTTTCCGCCTCTGTCTTGTCTTCTGTGTTTCCTTCTGCCGGCTCATCTCCTTTCATCTCATCCGCGGATGTGCCGGCGTTTTCATCCTCCGTCTCTTTAAATCCTATCAGCCAGGAGGCAGCGAAACCTGCGGCAAAGGAAATCACAATCGTGATCACCGCGTGTACCACGTTCATAGGATTCTCTCCGATGAACGCCGGAATGGCCGTAAGTCCCGGAGATACAAAAGAATAGCGTACCAATCCGGAGATTCCCGCATAGACGCCGCCCACCGCGCCGCCGATCATGGAAGCCACAAAGGGACGTTTCAGTCTCAGAAGGACGCCGTAAAGACAGGGCTCCGTAACGCCCATCACCGCGGTAAAGCCGGATGACGATGCAAGCTGCTTTAGGTTCTGACCTTTTGCCTTTACGGCAACCGCAAGGGTCGCTCCGCCCATAGCAATGTTGGAGGCCAGCATACCGGGTCCGTTGACCACTTCATAACCCAGGGCCGAGATCTGGCTCGTGGCAATCGGCGTCATGGCCCAGGCGGTACCCGTAAGGATCAGGAACGGCTGGAAGGCTCCCATCAGCATAGGAATCAGCCAGCTCACTCTGTTATTGATGTAATCCGCCCCGGTCTGCACAAGGTCGTTCAGAAGGTTCCCAAGCGGTCCCACCGCCACCAGGCCGATCGGAATAGCCACAAACATAATAATCATCGGTTTCAGGAAAAATTTAATGACCGACGGAGAATATTTCTCTGCGAAACGCTCCACGTAGGACAGAATCCATACGCTTAAAATAATCGGCACCACGGAATAGGAATAATCCACCAATATCGTGGGGATTCCGAAAAAAGTAACCGTTTCTCCCGCCGCCACGATGCCGCTCCAGGTTGGATGCAGAAACGCGGCCGCCATAGTCATGGCCATAATCGGACTGCACTGGAACTTCAGCGACGCGCCGTACGCCAGCAGTACCGGCATGAAGTAGAAAGGAGCGTCAGATATAAAGTTTAAAATCTGATAGGTACTTCCGGAATCGCTCACCAGTCCTGCAAGTACCAGAATGGAAAGCAGGGCCTTTATCATTCCGCCGCCGATCAGCGCCGGGATCACCGGCGTAAAGGTAGTGGAAATAACGCTGATGATCGTATTTACGATTCCCTCTTTTTCCTTCGGCTGTTCTTCGTGAGAACTTCCGGTGTCCTTCATCTCCTCCCGGATAGCGCCGAAAGTGGTCTGCACTTCGTTCCCGATAACAACCTGAAACTGGCCTCCGCCTTCCACTACGCTGATGACTCCCTGGAGATTTTCTATCTTTTCCTTCTGTACTTTTCCCTTGTCGTAAAATTCAAACCTCAGCCGCGTAGCACAGTGGGTCAGCTGACGAATGTTCTCCGTTCCGCCGACCAGGTCGATCAGGGTTTTCCCCAATGCTCTGTAATCCATATTTTCCCTCCTCGCGGGCTGTCCTGCCGTATTTGCCGTGATCCTTCCCGGGCAGATTCCGCGGCACAAAAAAAGACCAAGACAAAAGCAACGTATCCTCTACGCTTCTTTCACTTGGTCTTGCCTGCATTACCAGTAACAGCCACCGCTATTTACTTTATACGGATACCTTAGCACAGTTTTTCTGAAAATGCAACCGTATTTTCGTATTTTCGTTTTTCCTCATGCTTTTTCGCTTTCGGCGGCGAAAAACGGCCCCGCGCTGCATTCAGCCGGCTCAAAAAACTTCAGAAATGTATGGAAAGCTCTTGCATGTCCTTATCGACATGTGTATAATGAAGCATCATGCGAAGTAGAATCCGACGCGTCAAGTGTCCGTGGATGGGGAGTTGTCACGGGACGAAAAGCCGGACGGGCTTACGATGTCTGATTCGCACCCGTTGCTGCATATGAGTACATCTCAGATGTAGTACGCAGATTCAGGAGGTGTATTTTATGCAAATTTCAAAAGAAACAACAAATCTCAAATCACAGTTCAAAGCGCTGCGCAGTACCCAGGGGCTCTGCATCTGCGGGCTCTTGATCGCCATCTATGTAGTGCTGTCGCTTTTCAACATTCCGGTCTCTCAGGTCATTGAGATCCGGTTCGGTTTCCTGGTCTTTATCGCAGCCGGTATGATCGGCGGTCCGGTGATGGGCTTCACAGTAGGTTTTCTGGCCGATGTCGTCAACTGCCTGATCCGGGGATTCGCTTATTTTCCGGGATTCTCTTTTAATTATGGACTTCTTGGCGCTGTAAGCGGCTTAATTCTGTACCGCTCCCGCGTGGGCCGGAGCCGCGCCGTCTTATGCGCTTTGACAGAATACATCATCAGTGTGACTCTGAGTACGCTCTGGCTTCATATTATGTACGGATATGAGCTCAGAACTCTGATTATCAGCCGTTTCATCAAATGTACCCTCAGCTTTGTCGTCAATTCCATACTGATTTACGTATTTTTGGAAGCATTCCAGCGTATCGCGCATACCGCGCTGCCTGCGCGCCGATAGTTTTCGGAAAGGGGATGGAACTATGAAATTTGTCACTTATACAATGGACAGGAAAGAACAGACCGGAATTCTCAGCCCGGACGAAATGTGGATCTACCCCACTGCTTCCCTGATCCGGCCATATCCGGATATGAACACACTGATCCGGCATATTTCTCCGGAGGAGTTCTCCCTGCTCTTTTCCGTCTCCCGCAGACCGCCGGAACAGGTATCCTGTGCGCTTCCCCGGGAAAAGGTCCGTCTGCTGGCTCCGATCCCGAGACCCGCCCAGGACATCATATGCCTTGGCATCAATTATATGGCGCATGCAGAGGAAGCTGCCCGCTATCGTAGTGATGCTTTCGGCGGTGAACGGTCTTATCCGATCTATTTCTCCAAAAGAGTAAACCGGGCCGTGGCGGACGGCGAACCCATTCTCTCCCATCAGGATCTGGTGGACAGCCTGGATTATGAAGCAGAACTTGCCGTCATCATCGGCAAAGATGCTTATCATGTTCCGGAAAAAGACGCGGCATCTTATATCTTCGGATATACCGTGATAAATGATGTAAGCGCGCGCAATGTGCAGACCCGCCACAAACAGTGGTATTTCGGGAAAAGCCTGGACGGTTTCACTCCCATGGGTCCCTGCATCCTGAGCGCAGACAGTGTTCCTTTCCCGCCGGTTCTGAAAATTCAGTCCAGGGTAAACAAAGAACTGCGCCAGGACAGCCGTACAGACCTGCTGATCTTCGATATCGCTTATGTGATCCATGAACTGTCTCAGGGCATGACGCTCCGGGCAGGTACCATCATATCCATGGGTACTCCGGCCGGAGTCGGCATGGGCTTTGACCCGCCCCGGTTTCTGAAGCCCGGGGATGTGGTGGAATGCCGGGTGGAAGGCATCGGAAGTATTACGAATCCGGTACAGTAATCCGTTTTCATATGTCAAAGGGGATACCGCATCCATATGCAGTACCCCCTTTGACGGAGCTTATACAAAAAGTAGTTACTATCCTCTTAATTTGATTTCCAAAAATCCGTATCTATGGCATCCTTATACCACTCGATATACCGCTCTCGTCGGCTCATTTTCCCCATAAATCTGGAAGAAACCTATATCGCCAGAACAAAGAGGTATGTTATAATTATACAAAATAAGGGAGGTGTTAATCATGTCAGAAATCAGTAAAAATATCCAAAATATCAGATTTCAAAAAGGAATGTCTCAGGAAGAACTGGCCGAAAAGTTATCTGTCAGTCCTCAGACCGTATTCGAATACGAATCCGGGGAATCCGAACCCAGTATCGACACTTTATTACAGATCGCCAAAATCCTGAATACAGACGTTAATTCGCTGGTATATGAAGCAAAGGATGCATCCGCGATCAGAAAAAAACGCTTGAAATCCCTGTTCCTTTTAGTCTTCACGCTTTTGCTGGGAATTATATCATTCCGGCTTTCTTCTTTTCTTCAGATCTGGACGCAAAATACTCTCAAAACCGGACCATTGTTTTTATTCCATATGCTGATTCTGCCCACCTACGGAGTTTTGGCAGGTTATACTGTTATGTCTGCATCCGGGTGTTTCCTGCATACCACTCCCCTTGCAGGAAAACATATATCTAAAGTTCATCTTTTTTTCATACTTGTTCTTGCCGTCTATTATATTCTGCTTCTTCCGTCATGCGTAAATTTGTTTATCAATATTCCGACATGGAGAGTTCCTCTATTCATATATTGGGGAATCTATATTTTTCAACAAATGCCTGCCCTCTCGCTCCTGCTTGGAATTGCGCTCTGGATCACCAGACCAAGTAAGCCGGCAGCATAATTTTTATCCCTGTCTTCGCCTGTCAAAGATTCTTTGCGTGACATTCTGCCCGGAATATGCCATGATATAACCACAAAAACCCAAAATGGGGAGGTGCTGTTATGGCAAATGTAGGGAAAAATATTCGGATTCTCAGGACAAAAAAGGGGATGACTCAGGATGAACTGGCGGAAAAGCTGTTTGTAAGCCGTCAGACTGTGTCCAATTATGAAAACGGAAAATCCAATCCGGATATTGACATATTAATGAAGATCGCGGAGTGCCTGGATACAGACGCCAATGCGCTGATCTACGGTATCCCTGTAAAACCGGATACGAAAAAGGAGCGGATCAAAAGTCTGGTGCTGCTGGCAATATTGGTATGCCTTGGTGTTTTGCTCTATTATCTTCTTTCAGCCGCTCAGGACTCGTTAAGGAAAACCTTTGACTCATTTCCCGTCATTTTTCTGCACAATCTTGTTTTTCCCTGCTATTACCTGCTTACCGGATGGTGCATCATGCAGACCGCAGGGTGTTTCCTGCATGCCAGGTCTTTTTCGGGCAGAACGCCGCAGATCATTCATCGCGTACTTACAGTCGTTCTTTTGGGCATCCTGATCCTGATTCTTCCGGGATGCATTGCCATGGTCGCGGACTCTTTCACTCTTATGAGACTGCGCAGTGCAGAAATTGATTACAGCTTCAGTGCCTCCTATTTTGACAAGATACCGGTCTGGGATTATCTGGCCCGGCATATCTTCTATTTTCTCCTTCGGATTCCCTCTTTCCTGTTCCTTGTCCCCGGCGCGGCACTCTGGATCACGAAGCCATCGACAAAGCCACAAAAAGAAAATGAATCTTGCGCTTAATATCTGCATATGCTTTTCAGGAAATATACTATTCTGGAAGTTGACATCTTCCAAAAACCATGTTACACTATACAAAATTTAATACACTAAACCGTTGAAGCGGAGATAACGGCAATGATGCCTTTACAGAGAGCCTGGATGCTGAGAATCAGGTAAGAAACAAGTTGTCAAATGGACCGCTGAGGGCGCAGTCAAATGTGAATTTCACAGAGTATTCTGCGACGTTGGAGGCAGACGTCATTTGCCGGGGATATGTTGGTATCCTGCTAAGCGCACAGGGTCGTTCCTGTGAATCAAGGTGGCACCGCGGATGGTATTTGTATTATTCGTCCTTGACAGAAATATATTTTCTGTCAGGGGCGTTTTTTATTGCCTGCAGAACGAAAGGAGAGACTATGATCAAAGAAGCAATTGTAAAAATCGTAAACAAAGAAGACCTTACTTATGATGAAGCATATACAGTTATGAATGAAATCATGAGCGGTGAAACAACGCCTACACAAAACGCGGCATTCCTCGCCGCACTTTCCACCAAAAGTGCCAGAGCTGAAACTACCGACGAAATCGCGGGCTGTGCCGCCGCCATGAGGGCTCACGCCACCCGCGTGGACACCGGCATGGAAGTTTTCGAGATCGTAGGTACCGGCGGGGACAATGCCCATAGTTTCAATATTTCTACCACTTCCGCCCTGGTAGCCGCGGCAGGCGGTATGAAGATAGCGAAGCATGGCAACCGCGCCGCTTCCTCCCAGTGCGGGACAGCAGACTGCCTGGAGGCTCTCGGCGTAAATATCCAGCAGAGCCCCGCCAGATGCATCGAACTTCTGAATGAAGCCGGCATGTGCTTTTTCTTCGCGCAGAAGTATCACACCTCCATGAAATATGTGGGGGCGATCCGCAAAGAACTGGGATTCCGTACCGTATTTAATATCCTGGGACCTCTGACCAATCCCGGCGCGCCGTCCCTGCAGCTTCTCGGTGTATATGACGACTATCTGGTAGAACCTCTGGCGCAGGTATTAATTAATCTGGGAGTCAGACGCGGAATGGTCGTGTACGGACAGGATAAGCTGGATGAGATCTCCATGAGCGCTCCCACCAGCATCTGTGAAATCAAGGATGGGTGGTTCCGTTCCTCTGTCATCGCGCCGGAAGATTTCGGACTCAAACGCTGTACCAGAGAAGATTTAAAAGGCGGATCCCCGGAAGAAAACGCACAGATTACGCGGGCAATTCTGAATGGTGAAAAGGGACCCAGGCGTGACGCCGTACTGATGAATGCCGGAGCCTCTCTCTATATCGGCGGAAAAGCGGCGTCAATGAAAGACGGCATTATCCTGGCCGCAGATCTGATCGATTCCGGAAAAGCCCTGAAAACGCTGGAAAAGCTTATCGAAATCAGCAACCGGCCGGAGGAGGTATCCTTATGAATATCCTTGACCAGCTGGCAGAACATGCAAAAGAACGTACAGAACGGGCAAAACAAATGCATCCCTTGGAAGAGATACGGGCGCAGGCGCAGGCTCTTCCCAAAGGATCATTCGCTTTTGAAAACGCTCTGAAAAAGCAGGATATTTCTTTTATATGCGAATGCAAGAAGGCTTCTCCGTCCAAAGGACTGATCGCTCCGGATTTTCCATATCTGGATATCGCTCTGGAATACGAGGCCGCAGGCGCAGACTGCATCTCCGTTCTGACAGAGCCTAAATGGTTTCTGGGGGATAACCGGTATCTGAAAGAGATTGCCGGCGCCGTTTCTGTCCCCTGCCTGCGCAAAGACTTTACTGTGGACGAGTATATGATCTACGAAGCCAGACTCCTGGGCGCGTCCGCCGTCCTTCTGATCTGCGCGATCCTGAGCCCCGGGCAGATCCGGGAATATATCCAGATCTGCGACTCGCTTGGTCTTTCCGCTCTGGTGGAAGCACACGACGAAGAGGAAATACAGACAGCCCTTCTGGCAGGCGCCCGGATCATCGGCGTCAACAACCGAAATCTGAAAGATTTTACGGTAGATACCGGAAACAGCCGTAAACTCCGCCGGATGATTCCATCCCATGTGCTGTTTGTATCAGAAAGCGGAATCCGTGATGCCGGGGACGTATCCGCGCTCCGGGAAATCGGCGCCGACGCGGTATTGATCGGCGAGACACTCATGCGCGCTTCCGACAAAAAGGCCCGGCTCGCCAAATTGCGGGGTGACTTATGACGAAAATTAAACTTTGCGGCCTGTTCCGCCCCTGCGATATAGAAACAGTGAATCTGTTAAAACCAGAATATATCGGCTTTGTGTTCGTCCCCGGAAGCAAACGGTATATAAGCTTTCAAAGGGCTGCCGAGTTAAAATCCCTGCTCGCTCCCGGCATAAAGGCAGTCGGAGTGTTTACAGATGAAGCGCCGGAGACAGTGGCAGAACTGCTCAAAGATCAGATCATCGATATGGCACAGCTTCATGGAAACGAATCCGGAACATATTTGAACCAACTGCGAAGCCTCACAGAGAAACCTCTGATCAAGGCATTCCGGATCCGTTCCTGCCTGGATATCCGCGCCGCGTCCGTATGTGATGCCGATTACGTACTTTTGGATTCCGGTGCCGGTACAGGAACTGTTTTTAACTGGGATCTGATCAAAAAATTACACCGGCCTTATTTCCTTGCCGGGGGGCTCAGCCCTGAAAATGTATCCTCCGCGCTGAAAACACTTCATCCCTATGCGGTGGATGTAAGTTCCGGCGTGGAGACAGACGGACAAAAAGATAGAATAAAAATGACGGCATTTGTACAGGCCGTAAGAAAGGAAGGCAGATCATGACGAATCCAAACGGACGCTTCGGCATCCACGGCGGGCAGTATATCCCCGAAACGCTGATGAATGCAGTCATCGAACTGGAAAACGCGTACAACTACTATAAAAATGATCCGGTATTCAACCGGGAACTGACAGAACTCTTCAATGAATATGCAGGCAGACCCTCCCGATTGTATTTTGCAGAAAAGATGACAAAAGACCTGGGCGGCGCCAGAATATATCTGAAGCGGGAAGATCTCAATCATACCGGTGCGCACAAGATCAATAACGTTCTCGGTCAGGCCCTTCTGGCAAAAAAGATGGGCAAGACACGCCTGATCGCGGAGACAGGCGCAGGTCAGCACGGTGTGGCCACCGCCACTGCCGCCGCGCTCATGGATATGGAATGCGTCGTCTTCATGGGGCAGGAAGATACCGTTCGCCAGGCGCTCAATGTTTACCGCATGCGTCTGCTGGGCGCTGAAGTCATCCCGGTCAAAACCGGTACTGCCACATTAAAGGACGCGGTATCAGAAGCTATGCGCGAGTGGACTTCCCGTATCAGCGATACCCATTACTGCCTGGGCTCTGTCATGGGGCCTCATCCATTTCCCACCATTGTGCGGGACTTTCAGGCTGTTATCTCTAAAGAAATCAAAGAACAGATTCTTCAGAAAGAGGGGCGGCTGCCCGACGCGGTGATCGCCTGCGTAGGAGGCGGTTCCAATGCCATCGGAAGCTTCTATCACTTTATCGAAGATCAGAATGTAAGGCTGATCGGCTGTGAAGCGGCAGGCAGAGGCATCGACACCTTTGAAACCGCCGCGACAATCGCCACCGGCAGACCGGGTATCTTCCACGGTATGAAATCCTACTTCTGCCAGGATCAGTACGGGCAGATCGCTCCTGTATACTCCATCTCCGCCGGACTGGATTATCCCGGTATCGGTCCTGAGCACGCTTATCTGCACGACACGGGACGCGCAGAATATGTTCCCGTCACTGATGAAGAAGCCGTATGCGCTTTTGAATACCTGGCAAAAACAGAAGGAATTATCCCCGCCATCGAATCTGCTCATGCGGTGGCACATGCCATAAAGCTTGCCCCCGGGATGAGCCGGGACCAGATCATCGTCATCACCATATCCGGCCGGGGAGATAAAGACTGCGCCGCCATAGCGCGCTACAGAGGGGAGGATATCCATGAGTAATATCAGAAAAGCATTTGAAAAAGGGAAAGCATTTATTCCTTTCATTACCTGCGGAGACCCGGATCTTGAAACCACCGGCGCCGCTGTACGGGCCGCCGTGGAAAATGGCGCCGACCTGATCGAACTGGGCATCCCTTTTTCCGATCCCACTGCCGAAGGCCCCGTCATCCAGGGCGCTAATCTGCGCGCGCTGAACGGCGGTATCACAACCGACAAAATATTCGATTTCGTCCGGGAACTCCGTCAGGATGTAAAAATACCGATGGTTTTCATGACCTATGCCAATGTGGTCTTCTCCTATGACGCGGAACGTTTTATTTCCACCTGTAAAGAAATCGGCATCGACGGGTTGATCCTGCCCGATCTGCCTTATGAAGAAAAAGACGAATTTCTGCCCTTGTGTCATACTTATGGTATAGACCTGATCTCACTCATCGCGCCTACCTCTGAAAACCGCATCGCCATGATCGCAAAAGAAGCGGAAGGATTCCTGTATATCGTCTCTTCTCTGGGCGTTACAGGCATGAGAAATGAGATAAAGACCGACCTTGCATCCATCGTAAATGTGGTCCGCCAGAATACCGATATCCCCTGCGCCATTGGTTTTGGCATCTCCACTCCGGAACAGGCAAAGAAAATGGCCGCTCTCTCTGACGGTGTCATCGTCGGCTCCGCAATCATAAAGCTATTGGAAAAATATGGTAAAGACGCGTCCGATCATATAGGCGCATATGTAAAAGCTATGAAAGACTCTCTAAAGTCAAAACCCCTATGATTCAAGGAATCTTTGCGTGACATTTTGTCCGGAATATGCCATAGTAAAAGTACCAAAACCCGTCCGTGGAGGTGCTCACATGGCAAACGTAGGGAAGAATATTCGGATTCTGAGAACCAGGAAAAAGATGACACAGGATGCGCTGGCAGAAAAGCTTTTTGTCAGCCGTCAGACTGTGTCTAATTATGAAACCGGGAAAACCCGCCCTGATATAGATACCCTGGTAAAAATTGCAGACATCATGGAAGTGGATGTAAACGTCCTGATCCATGGCATGCCATCGCAGGAAAACACCCGGAATGCCAGAATTCGAAGTACCGCACTTCTGGCAGCGACAGTTATTTTTGGATTTTTATTATTTTCCTTTTCCGATTATATGAATCTTCTGAGACAGCATACCATGCGGTCAGCTCCTTATTATCTGACCCTCTCCCTGGCCTTTCCGGCTTATTATCTGCTGGCAGATTATCTTGGTATCATCCGCCGTACCCGCTTTTTCGGCATTGAATCTGCCTGGGATTTTATTGCCAGCAAACTTTTTGCTGTCGTAACACATCAAAAAACACCGTTCTTCTTCCTTCCCATGGGTATTGCCCTCTGGATCACAAAACCGCGCAAATCCTGTTCCCAGAATCACACCGCCGACATTTCCTGAATCAGACGGCGGATAGTATCCACACTGTCCTCCAGTTCCTCTGCTATGGTCTCCGGATCTTTTCCTTTTTGAAGTTTTCTGGAAATTAATTCTTTTAATTTACCATCTATACCTTTTTCTATTCCTTCTTCTATTCCCTTTTCCTTCCCGTCTTCAAAAATCTCTTCTAATGCCTTACACATATCTGTTTCCCCCTCTCTTTCAAAAATATTGTTTTCTGCCAGCCATTTTTCAGAGTTCAAAAATACCCCCAGCGCTCGGTAACTGTCTACATTCATATGTTGAAAATATGATTTATTCTCTTCCACATATTCTAAAATCTTTTCCTTCTTTTCTCTGTATTTTATCATATTTAATACATATTGTAAATCAGTTTGAAACACAGTTGTGTCTTCCAATCGCTCCACATCCACAAGATTAACAGCATAATTGGGTATGTACTTTCGTATTTTCGCATCACTGCCGTCGATTTCTTTTGGAAAAATCATTTCATATAAATCCCTGCTCCCATCCCAAGGAATAGAACCATAATAAAACACCAAAGTGATCACAGGATATAACCGGTCTGTCTTTCGAAAATGTGAGAGAAATTCTTCTGACGCTATATTTTGTTTGTTTTTCTCCTCGTCTTTCCATGCTTCTTCTATCTGTTCTGCATAAGACAGTCCGTCATAAATCATAGTCCTCACCGGCATCGCATAATGAATACGTTCCTGATTTTCTATCGCCAGAATCGTAAATTCCGCCTTGTTATTCCATCGCATTGCCACATCCCGGTAACGTTGTATTCCTCGTCCTTTCTTTTGTTTTCTATCCAACTTATCTGGTATAAATAAGTCCGTCTCCCGATCCAGCTTTTCCAGCTGATCCGGCAACACAATCTGTTGTCCCTGAAACAAACAGCCATTCATCAAATCCGCAAATCGTCCTTTTTGAGAAAGCCATTTGTTTACAATTACATTGTTTTTGCTCATGTAAACCCCCTATAAAATTTTCTGTCAATGGAAAACACAAGAAGCAGAACGCTCCCTGTCAGATTGATATGTTGAACTTATCACAATCCAGATAAACATTCAAGGCCTGTTTCAAAGCTTTTATATAGAATTTTACGTGACCTTGCACACCGAATATGGTATAATGAGCGCAGCGTGCGGATTATACCATCGCGCATGCCGGTTTCTGCGCTCGCCGCAGAAAGCCGGGCGCATCCGCCGGAGGCATCATGTCTGCGAAGCAGACATGATACAGTAAAAACAAAAATCCAGGAAGGTGCAGTATGTCGATCGTTGGAAAAAATATACAGATTCTCAGAATGAAAAAAAGAATGTCCCAGAATGATCTGGCAAAGAAAATATCTGTCAGTTTTCAGGATATTTCAGACTATGAATCCGGTAAATCCGAACCCGACATTGACACACTGGTAAAAATTGCAGATATTCTGGAGACTGATGCGAATACTTTGATCTATGGAATACCAGACGAAACCAGCATCAGAACCAAACGCAGACAGATACTGCTTCTTCTGATCGTCCTTCTCTTCCTGGGCGTCATCCTGTCCCGGCTTTCTTACGGCTTCCAGATTTCAAGAGGGACACGGCTGAATGCCGCACCTTTACTGTTTTTACATCCCCTGATTTTACCCTGTTATTTTACTCTGACCGGATGGACTGTCATGCAGGCAGCCGGATACTTTCTTCATGCCCGGCCTCTTTCCGGCAGATTCTGCAGGATCGTACATATTTTACTTTGCAATTTGATGGGGATCTACTGCATCCTCGTTCTTCTGGCAGATATCATCCTGCTTGGATTCTATACTCCCTGGGTCAACGCCGCGGCGGGAATTTTCGCGGCTGCCGTACTGCCGAATATACCACTTATATTTTTCATCCTGGGTATCGCGCTCTGGATTACGAAGTCTTCTTTTCGCTCTTCTCCTCTTCCTTGATTTCCCAGTGGATCAGGAACGTCAGCGCTGCCCGCAGTGCGATGATGCCTGCTACCGTGCCGATCTCTCTCCAATCGCGTACTACCACCGTACGCAGGATCTCGCTTCCCAGCTTGAACTCCAGACCCATGGCAAGCCCCTTGGCCAAAGTCAGCTTCGTATCCGGCGACCGCCTCAGATACAGATAAAATCCCCTGATGCCGGAAAAAATAATGATCCCCACGCCGATAAATTCAAATATCAGAATCGCTGCTTCTACAATGCCATCCAGCACCAGTTCCATCAAACTCAGTATATCCATCCCTTTTTCCCCGTATTCTTATTCTGTCCCGCAGTGCATGCTCGCACCGGCTCATGTTCTACTCCGCAGTGCACGCTCGCCTCCGCTCCGGCTCGCTCACGGGCTTCGCCCTATGAAATCCGACAAAACCTGCCGCTTTCATGCAAGCATGACGCGTCAGCTTTTATCGCCTTTCGCACTGCTCATTGCTTTCGTGAACATCATACCACTTACCGCTGGTGTAGTGCAAGAGGGTGGGGACGGCGGAGATGATCCAGCCGGCGCAGACGCCCCACCAGAGTGCGGGAACGCCCAGTACGGGGGCGAAAAAAAAGGTAAACGCCACCCGGATACCCAGGCTGCTCAGGGTCATACCCACGTACCACTTCATGTCCCCGGTCCCCTTGAACACATCTTTCACAACCATGTAAACGGCAAAGATAATCAGAAACGGCCCTGTGGCGCGCAGGTATTCCGCTCCTACTGCCACCACGGCTGCGCCGCCATCTTCTTCCACAAACCATCCGACGATCTGTTCCGGCATCAGTTCCAGGAACAATACCAGAAACGCAGTGAGCAGTCCGGTTACCCAGACGGACACCCGTACTCCGGCCCGTATGCGGTCCGGTTTTTTCCCGCCCACATTCTGTCCCGTATAATTAGCCAGGGCGCTTCCCCAGTTGATTGGAATCAGAGAGACCAGACTGATCGCTTTATTGGCCGCCGTACAGCCCGCCATTACCACTGCTCCAAAGCTGTTCGTCGCCGCCTGGACACACACATTTCCCACGGATACCACCGATTGCTGCAGGGCCGCGGGCAGGGCGATTTTCATCATCTTCCAGAATTCCGCCCGGTCAAACAGGCGTTCCGCATGCGCCATATCAGCCTTTCGCATTCTCCATTCCAGAACCATCCAGGACAGAACGGTACAGACCGCCTGGGACAGAGTAGACGCCAGGGCTCCGCCCCGCACACCCATGGAACAATTTACGATAAAAAAAAGATCTCCCGCCACATTAAGGAAGAACGCGAGAATAAGAAAATACAGCGGCGTCCTGGAATCTCCCACCGCAATATATACGGCATTCAGCGCGTTATAGAGAAAAATAACCACGCTCCCCCAGAAATATACCGTCAGGTAAGCGATACTGTCTGCCATCACCTCGTCCGGCGTCAGCACAAGGCGAAGAATATCTTCGGCGAATACCTGGGTCAGCAGGGTGACGGCCGCTCCGGCCGCCACGGAGAAAAGACAGATTGTCGTCATACAGACCCTTATTTTCTCTCTTTTGCCTGCTCCAAAATATTGGGAAATCACCACGGATGCCCCCAGCGATAGTCCGGACGCCAGCTGGATGACCACAGCAGTGATCGTTCCCGCCGAGCCCACAGCCGCCAGCGCATTTGGTCCCAGATAATTTCCCACGATCAGGCTGTCCACCAGATTGTAAAGCTGCTGGAACAGATTGGACAGGATCACCGGCACCGCAAACAGCAAAAGCACCCTGGCCGGACTGCCCTCTGTCATATCCAGCGTTCCCGCCTGCTTCCGTTCCATGTCATCCCCTCTTTTCCTCTTCCCGCTCTCCTGTTATTATCCTATGATACCGGACGCAAAAGGTATCCCCTATGCATCTGCTTCTTTCAAATGTTTTACATAGAGATTCCGGATTCCTTCATATTCTCCAAGTCCTCTCAGAACGCAGGAAACCTGAAATCCCTCTGCCTCGAACCGGCTTCTCCAGGAATCCTCGTCATCGCTGGACATATCGTTGATGGCGTGATCCCCGGCAACCACCATGAAAGGCGCCAGTCTCACCTTTTTCGCTCCATACGCATGCACCAGCTTCATCAGCGTCTCCAGGGACGGATATGCTTCTACCGTACCCAGAAACACATTGGAATATCCCATATCCTTGAAACGATAATCCAGCGCCGCATAAATCGAATTCGCATAGTGGGTCGTACCGTGTCCCATGAAGATCAGGGCTTCTTCTTCTGAAAGGTCCTGATATTCCTCCATCAAAGCACGAACCACTTCTTCGGAATCTTCTTCGCTGGTCAGCAGAGGATTTCCAAACGCGATCCGGTCAAAACGCCCCTGAAAAGCCAGCATATCCTGGATCATCAGGTCATTTTCCACTCCGTTGATCACATGCGTGGGCTGTACCAACACTTCCGTGATCCCGTCTTCCAGCATCCTCTGCGCCGCTTCCGTCACCGTATCAATATGCACGCCGTCCCTTTTCTGAATCTTCCGGATAATCATGCCGCTGGTCCACGCGCGATACAATGCGCAGTCCGGAAATGCGCGCCGGATATCATCTTCGATAACGTCAATCGTCTTCTCTCTGGTCTCATTGACACTGGTGCCGAAGCTGACCACCAGTATGCCTTTCTTTTCTTCTTTATTCATATCCCGTATTCCTCCTGTATATATGGGTCTTTCTGTCCGGGCGATATAATCTTCCAGTGTCTTCAGATTTCTCGGAAAAGGCAGGTCCGCTTTCAGGATTCCTTTCCTGCACAGACTGTCAAATAATTTCAGTGCTGCCGGCTGTTCCAGGTTCGTCATCTCAAGCGCGGTCCGGTTGGCAAATACCTCTTCCGGACTTCCTGAAACAAGCACTCTCCCTTCGTGAAATAAAAAAACATCATCTGCCCAGCCATAGGCAAAATCCACATCATGAGTAGATACCACCACGGTAATCCCTTCCTCAGCCAGCCGGTCCACGATCCGGCGCACCATCCCTGCATGTTTCGGATCCAGCGCCGCCGCCGGCTCATCGAAGAAGATGACCTCCGGACGCATTACCAGAATATCCGCGATGGATACCTGCTTTTTCTGTCCTCCGCTCAGGGCATGAACCGGTCTGTTCCGGAAAGGCGTGATTTCCAGTTCACGGATCACCCGTTCCACTTCCTGCGCCGCTTCTTCATCCGGCACGCCAAGATTCAGGATCCCGAAAGAAATCTCCTGATAAACGCTGGCCGAAAAAAGCTGATTTTCCGGATCCTGGAACACGATGCCTACCTTGCGTCTCAGTTCCAGCAATCCTTTCTTATCATAGGATACCGGATTTCCGTCATAATATAAAGTCCCTTTCTGCGGTTTATGAATTCCGTTGCAGCACAGGAAAAACGTGGACTTCCCTGCTCCGTTGGCTCCCATCAGCGCAATCCTGCGCCCCTTCCTCAGCTCCAGGGACAAGCCCCGGAGCGCGTGGGCCTCTTCTCCATCATAAGAAAACCACAGATCCTCTGCCTTTATAATCACATCACCCATCCTGTCAACCTCCCTGCCAGCAAAATTAAAAGTATAAATTCAAATACGGCAATCGCTGCGATCTCACGCGCTTTTGGCGGATAATCTTCCTTCAGTACCCGGATCGTTCCATCATAACATCTGGCTTCCATAGCGTCATACAGCGCATTGGACTTCTTAAGCGCCCTCAAAAGAAGCGCGGACGCCATCTGCCCGAAAGAATGGCATGCCGTCCGGAAATCTTTGTTGCCCAGCCGCGCGTTCTGCGCCGTTGTCATGGCAGAAGCAATATCCAGAAGGACAAAAATAAACCGGTAAATCAAAAGCATCAGTTCAATGATCAGCCTGGGACAGCGGCAGTATCCAAGAACGGTCAGGATATCTGTCATCGGAGTGGAAAGACTCAGGAAATACAGGCAGGAGACTCCGGCCAGCGCCGTAACGATCAGCCTCGCCGTCCGCAGAGCTCCGGCAGCGCTTCCTGTTATATACCATCCTCCCAAAGGCACGGCAAAAAGATCTAACGGAACTCTCGACACATTGATCATAATCGCCAATGTACTAAGTATGAGAAATCCCAGAGGCCACATAAGCATTTTCCTATAACGCGAGAAAGGGAGCCCTCCCTTTCTTACGGTCAGGACCCCCATCACCGCCAGAACTGCCGCAGAAATCACAAAGGATTGCCCCGCGATACAGATCAGCAGCGTAATGACTGCCAGTGCAAATTTTTCCGAAGCATTGACATAACGCAGCCTGCTGGTATAACAGAATTTATCAATTGCTATCATGTCCGTCTGCTTCCTTTTTCATCCATTTCTTCCGTTCCACAAGCCGTCCCATGCAGAATGCGATGATACCGACTCCGATTCCTGTCTGGATGCAGAAAAAAAGACTCTCTACTTCTCCGGGAAGTTCGCCGCCGATCACAGTTTCCAGCACAGGCGTGAACCAGGGCTCATATTCGTCTCCTGTAATCTCTTCCACCATCACAGACCCTGCGTCATCGGACCCGCCGAATTCCGCTCCCCTTAAGGCAAACAGGGGCACTGCCGCGATCAGCACCACGGCAAGGATCAATATCAATACCGTCTTCGTATTTTTTGTCATTCTACTTTTCCTCCCCGATAAAACGAAGTTCTTTCAATTCCGGGCTCGCATAAGATTCCAGACCGATCATGACCGCCACCGTGATCAGTCCCTCGATCACTGCCAGCGGAATCTGCGTCGGAGCAAATACTCCCAGGAATTTTATCAGGGAAGCCCCCACTCCGCCTGCCTCGGAAGGATAGCAGATGGCAAGCTGAAAACTGGTCACGCAATATGTAAAAAGATCACCCAGCGCCGCCGCCAGGAAAATGCTGACTCTCCGGTTCACACGGCATTTTTTTAACAGCCGGAAGACACCATAGGAAACAAACGGGCCGGCAATCGCCATGGAAAATGTATTGGCTCCAAGAGTGGTCAGTCCTCCATGAGCGAGGAGCACTGCCTGAAACACCAACACGATGATTCCCAGAATAGAAACCGCCGATGGTCCGAATAAAAGGGCCCCCAGCCCGGTGCCCGTCATATGTGAACAGCTTCCTGTTGCCGACGGAATCTTCAGAGAAGAGATCACAAAAATAAACGCGCCCGACATGGCAAGCAGGATCATGGTCTTCCGATGCTCGTTTATGGTTCTGCGTATGGAAAAGAATCCCGCCGCCAGAAACGGAACGCAGAGGATTCCCCAAATCACACAATACTGTACCGGCAGATAGCCTTCCATAATATGCATGGCATTGGCCGCCGGAGCGATCCCAAAGGTAAGGGCAAACACAGCCGCCAGAGCCACTGTTCTTTTTTCTGTCTTTTTCATTCTGTCTTAATATCCTCCGTTCATTCGCAACTGATAGCATTTTATCATTAATTCCTGTAAAAGTCCATGCGTGAGGTATAATATATCGTTATATCTCGTTCCGACTCTGTAAAAAATGGCCTTCTGGCAGAATTTATTGACAAATTCATTTTTTCTTTCTATAATCATCTATGACCGGAATGCTTAGACATCTTAGGATTTTTATATGAGTTTTGAGGAGGAAATGAAAAATGGCAAGACCAAAAAAAGCCACTACGGCTGCTGCAGCCGCACCGGCAAAGGCCGCTGAGACAAAAGCTGCCGCCACGACCGAGAAAAAGGCAGCTCCGAGAAAGACTTGCAAGACTTCTGTATGCGTAGAGATGAACGGCTTAAGCGTTGCTGTTGCCGATATCCAGAACGCAGTGAAGAAAGCGGTAAAAGACCAGGGGCTGGAAGCTTCCGAACTGAAAATCTACGTAAACGCGCAGGAACAGGCTGCTTACTACACCGTAGACGGAGAAGGCGGACAGACCTATAAAGTAGATCTGAAAACCTTATAATTCACATAAAGCTAATCTCAAAAAAGCGGTCTACCAAAATTGGTTGGCCGCTTTTTCCAATTCGTCTTTTACTGATTAGAAATGTGAATTCAATACTATCTGAATTTTCTTCAGACAGTCCTTGATGAAATGGAATAGCCCTTCCGGTATTCCATAGGCGTGCACCCCATCTTTCTGCGGAAGATTCTGGAATAATAACCCGGATTTCCAAACCCTACCATACCTGAGATCTGAGTCACATCCATCTGGGTCTGGCGGAGCAGTTCCAGACTCTTCTCAATACGGTAATTCAGCAGATACTCAAACATTGTCTCATTCATACAGCGTTTGAACATACGGCAGCACTCGCTTCTGCACAGATGGATCTGATCCGCCAGATCTTTCAGGGTGATTTTATCCGTATAATGTTTCTGGATATATTCCATGATCGTCCGGATCCGTTCCATATCCCGTCCGCGTTCTTTTCCTTCTTCTCCGCCGATTTCCACATGTTCAAAAATACTTCTCCATATCTCCAAAAGTTCAATCTGCATCTGCAGTTCCATGGAGGCAGGGCGTTCCTTATCCAGAATCCGGATCTTCTCGATCCGTTCCAGAATCTGATTCTGCCAGTCTTTTTCCGGTTCCAGCAAAATGGATGCCAGCGCAGGATCTTTTAAAACAGGATTCATATATTTCTCCTGAATAATGCTGGAAGAATAACCATACAGAAAACGGGGATGCACCGTAACGGACAGATAACTGCAGTCTCCTCCCCCGATCCCCCGTCCGCTGTGCAGCATATTAGAGTTGCAGAAAAGTCCCTGTCCCTTTTTCAGATGATAGAGATTGTCATTGACCTGATAGGCAATTTCCCCGTCCATCACCAGGGTCAGTTCCACTTCCGGATGCCAGTGCCACAGAAAAGATCCCGTCTCAAAATAAGACAATCTTTCATAGCTGACCAGCAGCGGAAATCCATAATTTCCGTGAGGCTTCAGCTCTTTTTTCTCCTGATTGATCTGTAATTGCATAAAATCTCAATATCCTTCCATTTTATAAGAATATTCTTATTGATTTCTTTATCCTTTCTCATTATATTGAAATCAGAAACTGATTGTCAACCACACAAAGGGGGAAAACATTATGGCAGTATCTGTTCAGGAACTGAAAGACAAATTCAAAGAATTATTTGGCGGAGAAGGCGATATCCATGCCTACTTCGCGCCGGGACGCGTAAACCTGATCGGCGAACATACGGATTACAACGGCGGACACGTTTTTCCGTGCGCATTGACCATCGGCACTTACGGGATTATCCGTCCCCGTGCAGACCGAAAACTTCGTTTCTATTCTGTTAACTTTTCCGGACTGGGAATTATTGAGACTTCCCTGGACGAACTGGTTCCGGAGGAGGCCGCGGACTGGACCAACTATCCGAAGGGGGTTATGTGGACATTTGAAAAAAGAGGATATCACCTTCCGACAGGCGCCGATATCCTGATCTATGGAGATATCCCGGCCGGAAGCGGTCTCTCTTCTTCCGCATCTCTGGAAGTCCTGACCGGCCTGATGCTGCGCGATACATTCGGCTTTGATATCTCTATGGTGGATCTGGCTCTGATCGGACAGTATTCGGAAAACAATTTTAACGGTATGAACTGCGGCATCATGGATCAGTTTGCCTCCGCCATGGGAAAAAAAGACTGCGCAATCTTTCTGGACACCGCTACTCTGGAATATGAATACGCTCCCATAAAACTTCCGGATGCCAAAATCGTTATCACCAACAGCAAAGTCAAACACAGCCTGGTTTCTTCTGCCTACAACGACCGCAGACGGGAATGCGAGACGGCTCTGAAAGAGCTGCAGGCAGTTGTGGACATCAAAACACTGGGCGATCTGACGGAAGAACAGTTTGAAGCGCATAAAGACGCGATCCAGGATCCGGTCTGCCGGAAGCGCGCAAAACACGCCGTCTACGAAAATCAGCGGACGATCCGCGCCGTAGACGCGCTGAAAGCGAACGACATCGAGACATTTGGCCGTCTTATGAACGAGACCCATATATCACTCCGGGACGACTTTGAAGTATCCTGCGCAGAGACAGATCTGCTGGCAGAGCTGGCCTGGCAGGTTCCCGGCGTGCTTGGCTCCCGGATTACCGGAGGCGGTTTCGGCGGATGTACCGTCAGCATCGTGAAGAACGAATCTGTGGATCTCTTTATCCAGTCTCTGGACAGACCTTATGAAGAGAAGACCGGACACAAAGCAGAGTTTTATGTAGTAGATGTAGGCGACGGCGCACACGCGCTGGATTAAAGAAAGGGGGCGCCATCCATGTTGTCAGAGCAGATTGCCGCTCTGGTACAGTACGGAATCTCTTCCGGCCTGCTGCCAGAATGCGAAAAAATATATACCACCAACCTTCTTCTGGATCTGTTCAGAGAAGACGAGTATACAGAACCGGAGACGGTTCCGGAAGAGTCCTTGGAAAATATCCTGAAACACCTCCTGGACGAAGCCTGCCGCCGGGGCATTATCGAAGACAGCATTACTTACCGGGATCTTTTCGACACTAAGATCATGAACTGTCTGACCCCGAGGCCTTCCCAGGTGCAGCAGACTTTCTGGCAGAAATATCAGGAATCTCCGAAGGCAGCCACAGACTATTTCTATAAGCTCAGCCAGGACAGCGATTATATCCGCCGCTACCGGGTATGCAAGGACCAGAAATGGAAAGTCGATTCTGAATATGGTGAAATAGACATTACCATCAATCTGTCCAAGCCGGAGAAGGATCCCAAGGCGATTGCCGCTGCCAGAAACAGCAAGACTGCCGCTTATCCCAAATGCCAGCTCTGTATGGAGAATGAAGGGTACGCCGGAAGAGTGAACCATCCCGCCAGAGAAAACCACCGGATCATTCCAATCACCATTAACGGCAGCCGCTGGGGTTTCCAGTATTCGCCCTATGTATATTACAATGAGCACTGCATCGTGCTGAACGGAGAACACGTGCCGATGAAGATCGACCGTGCGGCATTCATGAAACTGTTCGACTTTGTACGTCAGTTCCCGCATTATTTTCTGGGTTCCAACGCAGATCTTCCCATCGTGGGCGGATCGATCCTGAGCCATGACCATTTCCAGGGCGGCAACTATACCTTTGCCATGGCAAAGGCTCCCATTGAGATTCCGGTAACCATTCCCGGATATGAAGACGTGGAATCCGGCATCTTAAAATGGCCTCTGTCTGTCCTCCGAATCCGTCACAAGGATCCGGAACGCCTGATCGATCTGGCAGATCATGTTCTTCAGGAATGGAGAAACTATACCGATGCCGACGCATTTATTTTCGCTGAAACAGACGGCGAACCGCACAACACGATCACGCCGATCGCCCGCAGAAAAGGAGACATGTACGAGCTGGACCTGACGCTTCGGAATAACATTACCACCAAGGAACATCCTCTGGGCGTCTTCCACCCCCATGCGGAGCTCCACCACATCAAAAAGGAAAACATCGGCCTGATCGAAGTCATGGGACTGGCTGTGCTTCCTTCCCGTCTCAAGGCCGAAATGGCAGAACTGAAAAAATTCATTCTGGCCGGAAAGGATCCTGCCTCCGATGAAACTCTGGCAAAGCACGCAGATTGGGTAAAAGCATTCCTTCCCCGATACAGCTCTGTCACAGAAGAAAACATCGAGCATATCCTGCAGCAGGAGATCGGAAAAGTATTTGTGAAGGTGCTGGAAGACGCCGGCGTCTACAAATGCACCAAAGAAGGCCGCGAAGCCTTCCTGAAATTTGTAAGGACTCTCTGATATTTTGCCTTGCAAAAAGGCAGGGAATCCGCTAAGATAAAAGAAAGAACTGCACGACTGGCGGAAAGCAGGGATATCCTGTGGTAGGGAAACCTACAGGGAGTGCAGATCATCAAGAAAGCCGACCGCCTGGGCGCATGCAGAATCTGCCTGCGTTCAGGCGGTTTTTCTGTGATTTACAATAAACAGTTCGGGAGCCCTCCTGAACTGTCACGATTTTCATCTTAAGGAGGAAGCTATGAGCTATTTATCCCTGGAACAGGAACTGAAAAACAATGCCTATCCCGGTCGGGGCATCGTCATCGGACGGACGCCGGACGGCGCCCATGCAGTCACCGCCTATTTTATCATGGGCCGCAGTCAGAACAGCCGCAACCGTATCTTTGCGGAAGAAGGAGACGGCATCCGTACGCAGGCATTCGACCCCTCCAAACTGGAAGATCCCAGCCTGATTATCTACGCGCCGGTCCGCGTTCTTGGAAATGATACCATCGTGACCAACGGCGACCAGACCGACACGGTCTATGAGGGACTGAGCAGCCGCCTGACTTTCGAGCAGAGTCTGCGTTCCCGTGAATTTGAACCGGACGCTCCCAACTACACCCCCAGAATTTCCGGCCTCCTTCATGTGGCGGACGGACAGTTTCATTACGCCATGTCTATTCTGAAAAGTAATCAGGGCGATCCCTCTTCCTGTCTGCGTTACACCTTTACTTATGAGAATCCGAAAGCAGGGGAAGGGCGTTTTATCCATACCTATATGCACGACGGCGATCCGCTGCCCAGTTTTGAAGGAGAACCCAAGATTGTAGATATTTCCGGCAGCATCGATGAATTTGCCGGGATGCTCTGGAACAGTTTAAATGAAGACAACAAAGTCTCCCTCTTCGTCCGCTATATCCGGATCTCGGACGGAACCTTTACGACCAGAATCATCAATAAAAACCAGTAGGAGGAATGAATCATGAACGAACTGCAGTTAAAATACGGTTGCAACCCCAATCAGAAACCTTCCCGGATCTTCATGGAAGACGGAAGCGACCTTCCGGTGCAGGTACTCTGCGGCAAACCAGGCTATATCAATTTTCTCGACGCATTCAATGGCTGGCAGCTGGTCAGCGAACTGAAAAAGGCCACCGGTCTCCCCGCCGCTACTTCTTTCAAGCATGTGTCCCCGGCAGGCGCGGCAGTAGGCCTCCCGCTGACCGATACGCTGGCGAAGATCTACTGGGTGGCTGATCTGGGCGAACTTTCCCCGCTGGCATGCGCTTACGCGAGAGCAAGAGGCGCGGACCGCATGTCCTCATTTGGAGATTTTATCGCTCTTTCCGATGTCTGCGACGCAGATACCGCGAAGCTGATCAAGCGCGAAGTGTCCGACGGCGTCATTGCCCCCGGATATACAGACGAAGCGCTGGAGATCCTGAAACAGAAGAAAAAGGGAAATTACAATGTGATCCAGATCGATCCGGATTACGTACCGGCTCCTCTGGAGAGAAAACAGGTCTACGGCATCACTTTCGAGCAGGGCCGCAACGAGCTGGACATCAATGATGAATTTCTGTCCAATGTGGTGACCGCCAACAAAGAGATCCCCGCGAATGCCCTGATGGACATGAAGATCGCCCTCATTACGCTGAAATATACCCAGTCCAATTCTGTCTGCTACGTGAAAGACGGACAGGCCATCGGCATCGGCGCCGGACAGCAGTCCCGCGTGCACTGCACCCGTCTGGCCGGAAACAAAGCTGACAACTGGTTCCTGCGCCAGGCTCCCCAGGTGCTGAATCTGCCGTTTCTGGACACTCTGGGCCGCGCGGAACGCGACAACGCCATCGACGTCTATATCGGAGAAGAGTACATGGATGTGCTGGCAGACGGCGCATGGGAAAATATCTTCAAAGAGAAGCCGGAAGTCTTCACCAGAGAGGCAAAACGCGCCTGGCTGGATCAGCTGCAGGATGTGACACTGGGTTCCGATGCGTTCTTCCCGTTCCCGGACAACATTGAACGCGCCCGCAAGAGCGGCGTAAAATATATTGCGCAGCCGGGCGGATCCGTCCGTGACGACCAGGTCATCGCCTGCTGCGACAAATACGGCATGGCTATGGCGTTTACCGGAATCCGGCTGTTCCATCATTGATTTTCGTCACTAGCTTTTAAACATCCGCATATGGCAGGAGCCGCAAAACGAGATGCTTTGCGGCTCCTGCCTGTTTTGTATTCCATCTTAATAATTTTCTGCCTTCACCTCAAAATATGCCTGCGAATGGGCGCATACCGGACATACCTTCGGCGCTTCTTTCCCGATGTGGATATGTCCGCAGTTGCCGCATTTCCAGATGGTATCTCCGTCTTTGGAAAATACCAGGCCGTTCTCCACGTTTTCCAGCAGCTTCAGATATCTTTCTTCATGTTCCTTCTCGATGGCGGCCACTCCTTCAAACAGAGCCGCGATGCGGTCAAACCCTTCTTCTCTCGCTTCCTTCGCAAAAGTCGCGTACATGTCCGTCCACTCGTAATTCTCTCCCGCGGCGGCGTCTTTCAGGTTTTCTTCCGTAGTTCCGATGCCGTGGATCAGCTTGAACCACAGTTTGGCATGTTCTCTTTCGTTGGCGGCTGTCTCCTCAAACAGATCGGCGATCTGTTCGTATCCTTCTTTCCGCGCCTTGGAAGCGTAATAAGTATACTTGTTCCTGGCTTCGGATTCTCCCGCAAATGCCGCCATCAGGTTCGTCTCTGTCTTAGAGCCTTTCAGTTCCATATTCGTCTGGTCTCCTTCCATTATGGTCTTCGGATCATATCACCGGATATATCGTCCAGACGGCCGGCGCCGCACATGGCCATGGTATCTCTCAATTCCTCTCCAAGTTTCTCGATGTAACACCGGACACCTTCTGCTCCTCCTCCGTACACTGCCGTGACAAACGGACGGCAGACCAGCACTGCGTCCGCGCCCAGAGCCAATGCCTTAAAGACATCCACTCCGCTGCGGATACCTCCGTCCACCAGTATCTTCATCCTGCCCCCTGCCGCTTCCGCGATCTCCGCCAGTACTTCCGCCGTGGCAGGACACTGATCCAGCACCCGTCCGCCATGATTGGACACTACGATTGCCGAGGCCCCGGCTTCCAGCGCTTTCAGGGCTCCCTTTACCGTCATAATACCTTTGACGATAAACGGGACTCCTGCCATCTGTGCAATATCGGCAAGCTCCTCCACAGTCTTGCTGCCGGCCGGGGGCGTCATATTCTTCAGGAAAGGAAGCCCGGCGGCATCCACATCCATGGCCGCGGCAAACGCTCCGGAACTTTTCACCAGTTCCATCTTCTGCCGGATCGTATCCAGATTCCAGGGCTTGACTGTAGGTACTCCCAGGCCGCCTGCACGCCGGATTGCTTCTGCGGCCGCTTCCATCACTTTTCCATCCGTACCGTCTCCGGTGAAAGCCGCGATGCCTGCTTCGGCACAGGCTTCCACCAGGACATTATTATATGTAAAATCGTCATATTTATTACTGTAATGCAGATTTACCGCCCCCACCGGACCTGCGAACAAAGGATATCGGAATGTCCTGCCAAACAGTTCCAGGGATGTATCCGGCTCCTGATTTTCATGGAGCGTGTCCATATTCACACGGATCTCCTGCCACTTCTGGTAATTGCGGACCGCCGTATCTCCCGTTCCCTTCGCTCCCGGACCGGGTATCTGATTTTTACACGCGATCCCGTTGCACACAGGACAGGCCTTGCAATATTCCCCCATACATGTTCTTGCTTCCTTCAATACTTCCTGATAATTCATTTTCCTTCCTCCCTCTCGATTGCCTCTGTATTATATTGCCCGTCAGAAGAATCTGACGAGCATCATCGCTATTCCCAGCACTGCCAGGAAAGCTCCCACGATACGGTTCAAAGTCACCGCACTCGCCTTATTGGCAAATCCTGCCGCCCATCTGGCAAACAGGAAAGTAAACAGCACACAGAAAAAAAGCGCCGTGAGATCCGGTATCCCTCCGATCACCATATGGGAAACAGCTCCGGTAAACGCAGTAAAACTCATGATAAACACACTGGTTCCTACTGCGGTTTTCAGCTCATAATGCATGACGCTGGTCAGGATCAGAAGCATCATCATACCCCCGCCGGCGCCGGTAAAACCGCAGATAAACCCGATCACAGAACCGCAGATCACCGATTCTGCTATCTTTCTTCTCAGACTCTTTTCCCCCATAGCCTCCTTGGTAGTCATCACCGGAAGAATCAGGAATTTGACTCCCAGCAGAAATGTCATGATCACGGAAAAATCTCCCATAGTCTGATCCGGCAGAAGAGAAGCCACATAACTTCCTATCATCGTGAAAGCCAGCACCGCCATCATCATCACCAGACCGTTTCTGATATCCAGGTTTTTATTTCTCCCATATACCCAGGCCGACGCTGCAGACGCCAGCACGTCAGATGCCAGAGCAATCGCCACTGCCTCATAGGCTTCAACCCCCAGGAATGTGATCAGCATGGGCGCAATCACCGCTGCCGCGGAGAGCCCCGCCAGTCCCGTGCCGACTCCGGCTCCCAGACCTGCCAGTAAATATACGATCAAAGCTTCCATATTCTGTATACTCCTACTTGCAGACGTCGATCCATCCTTCGGAGCCGGATGCCGTCTCCAGTTCTGAAAGTGTCAGTTCTACCGCGCTGTTGCTGCTTCCGCAGGCCGGATAAACGCTCTCAAATCGTCTCAGGGAGACATCCAGATATACTTTTACTCCTTCTTTCACGCCAAAAGGACATACGCCCCCGATCGCATGGCCCACCAGGATCTCTACCTCTTCCGGAGCCAGCATCTTCGCCTTTGTATGGAACTGGGCTTTATATTTACTGTTGTCGATGCGCGCGTCTCCGGCTGCAACGATCAGGACACAATCATCTCCCACTTTAAAAGAAAGGGTTTTTGCGATCCGCGCCGGTTCACAGCCCACTGCCTGAGCTGCCAGATCAACGGTGGCGCTGGATGTGTCAAAAACCAAAATACGATTTTCCAGGCCAAACTGTTTCAGATATTCTTTTGCTTTCTCGAATGCCATTTTCTTTTCCTCTTTTCCATATATCAATTCTTCCCAGGTATCCGTCAGACGGTCCAGGGTAAAGATCGCGTTCGCCGGACTGGTGGACGGCAGCTTCACTGCCGGGATCCCTGTCTCTTTCCGGCAGTATTTCTGGTACAGCTTATATGCCTTGTCGCCATTGGCAAAAATCTTCGCGACGCGGCTGTCGGACAGAATTCTGCCAAGATCTGCAGGTACCACATTTCGGATGCTGCTGTCGCTGGAACCGATGATATCACAGCTCTGCACCACATCCCAGACAGCAATATGATGCTTCAGCAGCATCTCTTTCTTCTGCTCCACCGTATCCGGCACCGGTTCTCCTGTCAGTCTTGCCATCACTTTCCAGAAACGGTTCTGCGGATGTCCGTAATAGAAGTTCTGCTCTCTGGACTTTACCGATGGAAATGTCCCCAGAATCAGGATCTTAGAATCCTGGTCGTACACCGGGTCAAACGTATGCTCCACATGCTGGTATCCGGAACGGTACCCTTCCGGGATCACATCTTCCGGATCCAGCTTCTGTTTGTTCGGCGATATAATCCCCACGGTCCCGTCTTTCGCGACCGACACAATATAAGAATTAATCTTCAGCTTATGCTCTTCATAAAGTCCCATGCTCTGATACAGATCCTTATACCGCTCCAGCAGCTCAAAACGCAGCTTCACGGCATCCACGGAGATAGACTCCGTGGACACCAGGCTTCCGCGCCTTTTCATATAATAATAAATGGGTTTCTGGATCGCGCGGAAACGATCCCCATAACGAATAAATCTCAGATTAAACAGGAAATCCTCGCACCAGTTCAGGGACGTGTCGCAGGCGAGGCCGTGTTCTTCCACCACACTTCTGCGGTACAGCTTATTCCACATGACTCCGTAGTAGTAATCCGACGGATCATCAGCCATCTCCAGCGCAAACTCTTCCCGCCCCATTACATGCGTCGTACGGATATGTTTTTTTTCCGCGTAGTGGGCGCCGTTGACCCGGTAAAAATCCGCGATCACCAGATCACAGTCGTCTTCTTCCGCAGCCTGTACCAGACTGCTGGTGGCATCCGGCGTCAGCCAGTCATCGCTGTCCATGAACTGAAGGTATTTTCCTTCTGCCAGCTGCATGCCCCGATTCCGGGTATCCGATACGCCTGTATTTTCCTTGTCGACAACCCGGATACGGCTGTCTTTCTTTTCATATTCCCGGCAGATCTCCAGGCTTCTGTCCTTGCTCCCATCATTCAGAACCAGGACTTCCATATCGGCAAAATCCTGCGCCAGCACGCTGTCCAGACAGCGTCTCAGATAGCGGGCGGCATTATAAACAGGTATAATCAATGTCACCAGTGGCATCTTGTCAATCACTCCTACATCTGCTTTTCGGCAATGCCCAATGCTCACATTATAACACCTTTCCATATGATGGGCAAACGGATATTTTTCTGCTATAATAGGGACAAATCACAACCGTCCGAAGGAGGAGGAAATCTTTATGAACATCACGATTCAAAACGACCGGGCATCGGCCGTCTGCCGGACTCACGGCGCGGAACTTCTTTCCTGCAAAAATGCCGCAGGGAAAGAATATCTCTGGCAGAAAGACCCGGCCTACTGGCCCAAGACTTCTCCGGTACTGTTTCCCTATGTGGGCGCGGTCCCGGAAAACGTGACGATCCACGGGAAAGCCTGCGCGATTCCCCGGCATGGATTCGTCAAAGATATGGAATTCTCTGTCAGCGAGCAAGGCGCCGACTATGTCGTCCTGACCGTATCCCCGGATGATTTCACCAGATCTGTATATCCCTATGACTTCCGCTTCTCCGTCACCTTCCGGCTGAACGGGCCGTCCCTGGAAGTCACTTATGGCGTTTCCAACCTGGGTTCTGAAAACATGCCGTTCCTGGTCGGCGGACATCCGGCATTTTTCTGTCCCATGGAGGAGGGTGAACACTTTACGGATTATATGCTCCGCTTTGAAGATGAAGACGTACCGGATCTGCATCTTAAGTATTCCATGTTTGACAACGATGCCATCCTCTACGAAGGTTTAAAGCACCGGACCGTCCGCCTGATTCATCAGAAGACAGAAAAGGGTATCTCTTTTGATTTCCCGGGATTTGAAAGCGTGGCTTTCTGGACTCCCATCCGCAAGGACGCTCCCTTCCTCTGCATCGAACCCTGGTGCGCAGGCACCATGGATCAGGTAGAAAATACAAATCTTCTGGAAAAGAAATATGTCCAGTTTCTGTCCGCCGGAGAGCACCGGGACTATGAATTTTCCTTCCGTCCATGTTAAAAAACTGCGGGACCCTGTGATGGGGGTTCCGCAGTTTTCATTATATTGCAGCTGCTCAGGACGGCACATACTCCTGTTATATGCCCGTTTTCCCGCCGTCCTGAACTGCCGCGTCAGATCGCGTGGATAAAGAGTCCGCTCCGCAGTTTCGGTTCAAACCAGGTGGATTTCGGCGGCATCAGAAGCCCCGCGTCGGACACCTGAAACAACTCCCGGATAGAGGTGGGATACATAAAGAATGCCGCGCCTCCGGTTCTGTCCGCCTCCTGCTCCAGCTCCTGGAGGCAGCGGGTTCCTCCCGCAAAATCAATCCGTTTATCAGTTCTGGGATCTCCTATCCCCAGCACCGGCTGTAAAAGCTCTCTCTGCAGATAAGACACATCCAGTTCTCCCACCGGATCATCCCGCATAAACTCCCTCTTCATATTGAGCTTATACCATTTCCCCTTCAGGTACATATGGATCTGACCTTTTCTGGGGGGCTTTTCTTCCTGAAGAAGCGGATTCCGATCGAATTTCTCATCCACCTTCTGCAGGAACCCCTCCTCAGAAAGGCCGTTCAGGTCTTTTACCAGTCGATTGTAATCCATGATCAGCAGCTCGTCGTCCGGGAAAAGCACGGACAGGAAATAGTTAAAATCTTCTTCTCCCGTATATTCCGGATCTGCTGTTCTGCGGCGAAGCCCTGCTTTTACGGCCGACGCCGCCCGGTGATGTCCGTCCGCGATATAGATACTGTCCAGTTTCCCGAATGCGTCTGTAAATCTGCGGATCCGTTCCTCCTCAGAGATCTTCCACCCGGCGTGCCGGATACCGTCCTCTGAGACAAAGGAAAAATCCGGCTCTTCACTCTTTACTTCTTCCGTAAGCCGGCGGATCTCCTCCTGTGCCCGGTAGGTCAGAAAGATCGGGCCGGTCTGGGCTCTGCATGCCTCCACATGGCGGATACGGTCCAGCTCCTTCTCTTCCCGGGTATTTTCATGCTTTTTGATTACCTGATTCTGGTAATCATCCACAGATGCACAAGCTACCAGCCCGGTCTGGCTTCTCCCGTCCATGGTCAGCTCATACAGATAATAAACCGGCATTTCCTCTTTTACGAAATACCCGTCTTCTACCATCTTCCAGAATCTTTTGCTGCCCGCTTCATAAACTTCCGGAGCATACATATCCTGTTCAGGAGGAAACATCGTCTCCGGACGGTCAATGTTCAGGAACGACAGTGGTTTGCCCAGCACTGCCTCCCTTGCGTCTTCACGGTGATATACATCGTAAGGGAGCGCCGCGATCTCCGGTTCCATTCCTTTTGCGGGATGGATACAGCAAAACGGCCTGATCACGGCCATTACCGTATCACCCGCACTTTCAGCACGCCGTCGATCCTGCGGATCTTTTCGATCGCCCGGTCGTCCGCCGTGTTTTCCAGATCCATCATGGCATATCCGTATTCACCCCTGGTCACATTGCTCATGCGGCCGATGTTGATGCCCAGTTCCCCGAATGCCGCGGTAAACTGTGTCAGCATGTTGTGAATGTTTCTGTGAATAATCGTCACGCGCATGGCTGTCTGGCAGACGCCCATGTCGCAGTTCGGATAATTGACGGAATTATGTATATTCCCGTTTTCCAGATAATCCCGGATTTCATCCACTGCCATCGCAGCGCAGTTATCCTCGGACTCTTTCGTGGACGCGCCCAGATGGGGTACCACGATGGCTTTTCTCTGATTCACGATCTCCGGAATGGGGAAATCCGATACATAATGACGGATGCGGTTGGTACGGAGCGCTTCTACCATGGCCTTCTGATCCACCAGGGGACCGCGGGCAAAGTTCAGAACCACCGCGTCAGGTTTCATCTGGGCGATTGCCTCCGATCCGATCATGCCTCTGGTCTCGTCCGTCAGCGGTACATGAATCGTAATATAATCGCACTCTTTATAAATATCGTTTACATCCATGATATGTTTCACGTCGCGGGACAGCTTCCACGCCGCGTTTACAGAAATATACGGATCGTATCCATATACCTCCATTCCCAGCGCCGAAGCCGCGTTTGCCACCAGGATACCGATGGCTCCCAGGCCGATCACGCCCAGCTTCTTGCCTTTGATCTCATTGCCGGCAAACTGTTTCTTCTGCTTTTCAGCCAGCTGCTCCAGATCTTCGTTCTGGCGCTCGGACTGTACCCAGCGAATTCCTCCGATAATATCGCGGGAAGCCAGCAGAAGCCCTGCCAGCACCAGTTCTTTCACTCCATTGGCATTTGCTCCCGGTGTATTGAAGACCGCGATCCCCTTCTCGGAACATTTTTCCAGCGGAATGTTGTTTACTCCGGCTCCTGCTCTGCCGATCACGCAGAGTTTCTCCGGCAGTTCCATATCGTGCATCACCGCGCTGCGGACCAATACGGCGTCCGCATCCGCCATATTGTCTGTCTGCGCATAGTTTCCGTCAAATTTTTTCAGTCCGACCTCCGCGATCGGATTCAGGCAATGATATTGAAACATAATCAGCTATTCTCCTCTTCAAATTTCTTCATAAACGCCACCAGCGCCTCCACGCCTTCTTTCGGCATCGCATTGTAGATGCTGGCTCTCATGCCTCCCACGGTGCGGTGTCCTTTCAGGTTCACCAGCCCTTCCGCTTCTGCCGCTTTTACAAATTTCGCATCCATCTCTTTATCCCCGGTCACAAACGGCACATTCATCAGAGAACGGTCCTCCTTGCGCACGGTTCCTTTGAACAGCCTGCTGCCGTCCAGAAAATCATAGAGAATCTTTGCTTTTTCCTCATTGCGGCGCTTCATTTCTTCCAGCCCGCCCATTTTTTTGAGCCATTTAAATACTTTTCCGCACACATAAATGCAGAAGCAGTTCGGCGTATTGTACAGCGAATTGGCATCCGCATGCGTCTTATATTTCATCATGGTCGGCGTACCCGGAAGCACGTCGTCCGTGATCAGATCTTCTCTGACAATGGCGATCACCATGCCGGCAGGTCCGATGTTTTTCTGAACGCCGCCATAAAGGATCGCGTATTTTGACACGTCCACCGGCTCGGACAGGAAACAGGACGATACATCCGCCACCAGGTCTTTCCCTTTGGTATTCGGAAGCGTCTTGAACTTGGTTCCATAGATCGTATTGTTTTCGCAGATATATACATAATCCGCGTCCTCACTGATGGGCAGATCGGAGCAGTCCGGAATATAGGAAAACGTCTGGTCCTCACTGGTGGCAATCTTGTTGGCCGTACCATATTTCTGCGCTTCCTGCCAGGCTTTCTTTGCCCACTGTCCCGTCACGATATAATCCGCCACACGGTTCTTCATCAGATTCATGGGAATCATGGCAAACTGCAGGCTTGCGCCTCCCTGCAGGAAAAGGACTTTATAATTGTCCGGAATCCCCATCAGGTCTCTCAGATCTTTCTCCGCGCTCTCGATAATCTCCTCAAAGGCGGCGGATCGATGACTCATTTCCATCACGGACATACCCGTCCCATTATAGTCCATCATCTCTGCAGCTACTTCTCTCAATACTTCTTCCGGTAATACCGCCGGACCGGCTGAAAAATTATATACCCTGCTCATTTTAGTCCTCCTTTGAGGGATTTATGTACACAACCATCATTCTACTGCTTTGATATTTTTTTGTCAATAGTTCCCGATATCCGAAAACGCCGTACAGATAGCTTCTGTACGGCGTCTTAAATCAGATTATTCAGCCCTTTCCATCCAGATCATCCTGATCAAATGCGTTTTCAATGGGAGCGCCGGCCGGAACCATCGGGAATACTTTATCGTCGCTGTCAATCTGGCAGTCCAGCACCACCGGACCGCCGCACTCCATGGCCTCTTTCAAAGCCGGAGCCAGCTCTTCCTTCGATGTCACCCGGATGCCCCTGCATCCAAGAGCTTCCGCAACTTTCACGAAATCCACCTTATCGTTCAGGGTAGTCGCGGAATAATGCTCATCATAGAACAGTGTCTGCCACTGACGCACCATCCCCAGCACATGGTTATTCAGAATCACTTCAATCACCGGGATATTATAACGTGACGCCGTAGCAAGTTCATTCATATTCATACGGAAACATCCGTCGCCGGCGATGTTGATAACTGTCTTCTCCGGCTTCGCCAGTTTCGCCCCTATGGCGGCGCCCAGACCGTATCCCATAGTCCCCAGGCCGCCTGAAGTCAGAAGCGTTCTCGGCTTGCTGAACTTATAATACTGGGCCGTCCACATCTGATGCTGTCCCACGTCTGTGCAGATGATCGCATCGCCCTTCGTTGCCCTGTAGATCTCTTCCACCACATACGGACCGGTCAGCCGGTCCTGATCATATTTCATGGGGAAGCGCACTTTCAGATCGTTGATATATTCGATCCATCTGGAGTGATTCTGCTGTTCAAGCATGGGATTCAGACGTTTCAGAACCTCTTTCACATCTCCGATCACACTGGCCGAGGTCATGACATTTTTATTAATTTCCGCCGGATCCACATCGATCTGCAGCACCTTTGCTCCCATAGCGAAACGGCTGGTATCTCCGGATACCCGGTCGCTGAAACGGGATCCCACCGTGATCAGAAGATCGCACTTGCATACCCCGAAATTGGCGTATTTCGTACCATGCATACCGAGCATGCCCACATACAGAGGATGCTCTCCGCTGAACGCGCCCTTGCCCATAAGCGTATCGCAGACCGGGGCATTTACCTTTTCTGCAAACTCCAGTAATTCTTCAGAAGCGTTGGACAAGATTGCTCCTCCGCCTACAAAGATCATGGGTTTCTCCGATTCCCTGATTAATTTGACCGCAGTTTCCAGATCCTCTTCCGTGATCAGGTTCACATCCGGCTTAATCTCTTCCGGCTCCATCTTCGTATATTCCGCGGAATCCGAAGTGGCGTCCTTGGTAATGTCAATCAGAACCGGTCCCGGACGTCCCGTCCTGGCAATCTTGAAAGCTCTGCGGATAACTCCCGCCAGATTATTTACATCTTTCACGATAAAATTATATTTGGTGATAGGCATGGTGATTCCTGTTATATCCACTTCCTGGAAACTGTCCTTGCCCAGCAGGGAATTGCCCACGTTGCAGGTAATCGCCACAATCGGCACAGAGTCCATATACGCGGTGGCGATTCCGGTCACCAGATTGGTTGCTCCCGGTCCGGAGGTGGCAAAACAGACGCCCACTTTTCCCGTAGCTCTTGCGTACCCGTCCGCCGCATGGGATGCTCCCTGCTCGTGAGAAGTCAGAATATGGCGGATCTCGCCATGTTTATACAATGCATCGTAGATATTCAAAATAGCGCCGCCCGGATAACCGAATACCGTATCCACTCCCTGCTCTTCCAGACAGGCGATTACAATCTCTGCTCCCGTTAATTTCATAAATATCTCCCCTCGTACTTTTATTTCCGGATCTCCAGGATGGCTCCTCTGTTGCCGGAAGTCACCATGGATGCGTAGCGCGCCAGATAGCCGGTAGTCACCTTCGGCTCCCTGGGTCTCCATTTCTTTCTTCTCTCTTCCATCTCTTCGTCAGAGATATCCACATCCAGCCGGTTGTTCGGAATGTCAATCTTGATGATATCTCCTTCTTCCACCAGGGCGATGGGGCCTCCCACAGCCGCTTCCGGAGAAATATGGCCGATGGACGCGCCCCGGCTGGCGCCGCTGAACCGTCCGTCGGTGATCAGCGCCACGGAAGATCCCAGTCCCATACCGGCGATCGCGGAGGTGGGGTTCAGCATCTCTCTCATGCCCGGACCGCCCTTCGGACCTTCATAGCGGATCACTACTACGTCGCCGGCCACGATTTTGCCGCCTTTGATCGCCGCGATCGCGTCTTCCTCGCAGTCGAAAACACGGGCCGGTCCTTCATGCACCAGCATCTCTTCCGTTACTGCGGAACGTTTTACCACGCCGCTGTCCGGAGCCAGATTGCCCTTCAGGATCGCGATGCCGCCTGTCTCGCTGTAAGGATGGTCAATCGGACGGATCACTTCCGGATTCTTATTATAACAGTCTTTGATATTCTCCCCTACGGTCTTTCCTGTCACAGTCATGCAGTCCAGATTCAGAAGACTCTTCTTGGAGAGTTCGTTCATCACCGCGTAAACGCCGCCGGCTTCGTTCAGATCCTCGATATAGGTCGGACCTGCCGGAGCCAGATGACACAGATTCGGAGTTCTGGAACTGATCTCATTGGCAATATCCACATTCAGCTCTACCCCTGCCTCATGGGCAATAGCCGGAAGATGCAGCATACTGTTGGTAGAACATCCCAGCGCCATATCCACGGTCAGAGCATTCAGGAAGGCTTCTTTCGTCATGATATCTCTGGGACGGATGTTTTTCTTCAGCATCTCCATCACCTGCATGCCCGCGTGCTTTGCGAGACGGAGGCGGTCGGAATAAACTGCCGGAATCGTACCGTTGCCCTGAAGTCCCATACCGAGCACCTCCGTCAGACAGTTCATGCTGTTGGCCGTATACATGCCGGAGCAGGAACCGCAGGTAGGACATACCTTCTGTTCAAATTCCCTCACATCCTCCTCCGTCATAGTTCCCGCTGTATAAGCGCCCACTGCCTCGAACATGCTGGAAAGACTTCTCTTCTGGCCCTTCACATGTCCTGCAAGCATAGGTCCTCCGCTGACAAATACGGTTGGAATATTTACTCTGGCCGCCGCCATTAGAAGTCCCGGCACATTTTTGTCGCAGTTGGGCACCATCACCAGTGCGTCAAACTGATGTGCCATCGCCATAGCCTCTGTAGAATCGGCGATCAGGTCGCGGGTGACCAGCGAATATTTCATTCCGATATGCCCCATGGCAATCCCGTCGCATACGGCGATGGCCGGAAATACGATCGGCGTTCCTCCTGCCATGGCGACTCCCATCTTCACTGCCTCTACGACCTTATCCAGGTTCATGTGTCCCGGAACGATCTCATTATAAGAGCTGACAATTCCCACCAGAGGGCGGTTCATCTCTTCTTCCGTCAGTCCCAGCGCGTGGAACAGAGAACGGTGCGGGGCCTGCTGCATCCCCTTGGTAACTGCGTCACTTCTCATGACTGATTCCTCCTGTTGTCTTTGTTATAAATGTGTTTGCTGTATAGTAAATAGCTTATACCCGTTCTGCGATCAGGCTGCCCATGGCGGCGGTTCCCACCTTTGTGCAGCCTTCGGACCAGATATCCACGGTCCGGTATCCCTCTTTCAGTACCTGGCGGACTGCCGCTTCCACCGCGTCGGCCTCCCGGTCCAGATCAAAGGTATAACGCAGCATCATAGCTGCCGATAGAATCGTTGCGATCGGATTGGCTTTGTCCTGCCCGGCGATGTCCGGAGCAGAGCCGTGACTCGGTTCATAAAGACCGAATCTGGTATCATTCAGACTGGCGCTGGAAAGCATGCCGATAGAGCCGGTCACCATGCTCGCCTCGTCAGAAAGGATATCCCCAAACATGTTCTCCGTCAGGATCACGTCGAACTGCGCCGGGTTCATCACCAGCTGCATCGCGCAGTTATCCACATACATGTGAGACAATTCCACCTCAGGATAATCCTTCGCGACCTCTTCCACCACTTTTCTCCAGAGGCGGGAGGAATCCAGCACGTTGGCCTTATCCACGCTGCAGACTTTCTTCCGTCTCTTCATGGCGATGTCGAAAGCCCTTTTCGCGATACGGCGGATCTCATTTTCATTATATGTCAATGTATCGACCGCGGTCAGCACTCCATCCCGCGTCTCTGTCTTTCTCTCTCCGAAATACAGTCCTCCGGTCAATTCTCTGACGATGATCATATCGAATCCTGCCCTGCTGATATCATCCCGGAGCGGACATGCGGCCCGCAGCTCATCATACAGATATGCCGGACGCAGGTTGGCGAAGAGATTCAGCGCCTTGCGGATCCCCAGAAGGCCGGCCTCCGGGCGCTTCGACGGCTCCAGCTGATACCACGGAGAAGTTTTTGCGTCTCCTCCGATGGATCCCATCAGCACCGCGTCGCAGGCACGGGCCTGTTCGACCGTCTCCTCTGTCAGAGGAACGCCATGTACGTCAATAGACGCTCCTCCCAGCAATAACTCTGTATAAGAAAAATCATGTCCATACCTGGATGCAGCCGCATCCAGCACTTTTTTTGCTTCGTTTACGATCTCCGGTCCGATTCCGTCTCCGTGGATCAATCCAATCTTACAATTCATATCTGTCTTCCTTTCCTAGTCCGCATCCTGCCCGGAGGATTTCCTGTATTCATGCGGACGCATGAACGCACAAAGGCGGAAGATAATCCTTCCGCCTCTGCTGCATCCTTGCCTAGTTCTGTTTTTCCACTTCCTGGATGGCCGTTTTCTTCATCGGAATACGGCAGTTGCGGTTGCTTCCGAACTCTACAATTACGTCCTCGTCAGTAATATCGATCACGACTCCGTAGAATCCGCTGGTGGTCACTACAACATCTCCCACTTCCAGGGACGCCAGCATGGCGCTTACCCTCTTCTGCTCCTTTTTCTGTGGTCTGAAAACCAGAAAATACATAATCGCAGCAAAAAATACGATATATACGATCAGCATGATTCCATCCGATCCTGCTCCTGTTAACAGCATATCATTTCCTCCTGAAAAATAACTTCAAAGAACATTTTACACAATATTCCCTTTCAGGGCAAGCCTTTTTATATATTTTTTGCCAGTACCCCGGAAAGCTTCTGTTTTTTGTATTCCTGATAACGGCCCTGGTCGATGGCGTCCCGGATCTCTTCCATCATATGATTGTAGAAGTACAGGTTGTGCAGCACACACAGACGCATTCCAAGCATTTCCTTGGCTTTCAGCAGATGGCGGATATAAGCCCGGCTGTAGCGGCGGCATGCGGGACAGCCGCAGCCTTCCTCGATGGGGCGGTCGTCCAGCTCATATTTCGCGTTAAACAGGTTCAGCTTGCCGTGGTTCGTATACACATGCCCGTGCCTTCCGTTGCGGCTGGGGTAAACGCAGTCGAAAAAATCCACGCCCCGGTCCACGGCTTCCAGAATATTGGCGGGAGTACCCACTCCCATCAAATAGACCGGCTTATTCTCCGGAAGGTGCGGCGCCACAGTCTCTATAATATGATACATTTCCTCATGGGTTTCCCCTACTGCCAGTCCTCCGATAGCATATCCCGGCAGATCCAGCTCGGCGATCCGCTGGGCATGTTCGATGCGGATATCCTCAAATATCGCTCCCTGGTTGATTCCAAACAGGAGCTGGTTCGGATTGATCGTGTCCGGCAGACTGTTCAGACGTTCCATCTCCGTCTTGCACCGTACCAGCCACCGCACCGTGCGGTCTACAGAACGCTGTACATAATCCCGGTCTGCCCGGCTGGACGGACATTCGTCAAAGGCCATGGCGATCGTGGACGCCAGATTGGACTGGATCTGCATACTCTCTTCCGGTCCCATAAAGATCTTTCTGCCGTCAATGTGCGACTGAAAATAGACGCCTTCTTCCTTGATCTTGCGCAGGCCTGCCAGAGAAAACACCTGGAATCCGCCAGAGTCCGTCAGGATCGGCCTGTTCCAGGACATGAACTTATGCAGACCTCCCAGCTTCTTTATGACCGTGTCGCCCGGGCGCACATGCAAGTGATAGGTGTTGGACAGCTCCACCTGCGTGCCGATCTGTTCCAGATCCTCTGTAGACACAGCCCCCTTGATGGCAGCCGCCGTCCCCACATTCATAAACACCGGGGTCTGGATCACGCCGTGTACGGTGTGCAGTTCCCCCCGTTTCGCATTTCCGTCTTTTTTCAATAACTTGTACATTCTTTTCCTCATTTCATATGGCGACTGCCGCGGCAATCGCGCAGATTGTGCTTAAAAGAGTTCCCAGCAGATAGTACTCTGCGAACTCCTGATCTTTAGATATTCTATCATACCTTGCAATGGACTTTGCCGTCAATACCAAACCTGCTTGTCTTTTTTAAAGGGGTATACTATACTGAGAAAAGATATTTCGACAAAACAGAACAGGAGAGATCAACTATGGCAGGATCCACATTCGGCACTTTATTATCCATCACAACCTGGGGCGAGTCCCACGGCAAAGGGATCGGCGTCGTCATCGACGGCTGTCCCGCGGGGCTTCCCCTGGCAGAGGAAGACATACAGCTTTACCTGAACCGGCGCAGGCCCGGGCAGTCCCGCTTCACCACACCCAGAGTGGAAGCAGACCAGGCAGAGATCCTCTCCGGCGTTTTCGAAGGCAAAACCACCGGGACTCCCATTTCCCTGATGGTGCGCAATACATCCCAGCGTTCCAAAGACTACAGCGAGATCGCGTCTTACTACCGTCCCGGCCATGCAGACTATACCTATGATAAAAAATACGGTTTCCGGGATTATGCCGGCGGCGGACGTTCCTCCGGGCGGGAGACCATCGGCAGGGTGGCCGCAGGCGCGGTAGCCGCGAAGATCCTGGCGGAACTGGGAGTCTCAGTCCGGGCATACGCGAAATCCATCGGTCCCGTCTCCATCGATTACAGCCGTTTCGATCCGGCTCAGGCACTGGAGAATCCCGTCTGTATGCCGGATGCAGACGCAGCTGTGCAGGCCATGGATTATCTGGATCAGTGCCGCAAAAATCAGGATTCCGCAGGAGGCGTAGTGGAGTGCATTATCAAAGGACTCCCTGCAGGCATCGGAGAACCCTGTTTTGATAAATTAAGCGCCAATCTGGCGAAAGCCGTCTGTTCCATCGGAGCCGTAAAAGGCTTCGAGATCGGCGACGGTTTCGCCGCCGCCCGCTCCAACGGCTCCGTCAACAACGACGCCTTCCACGCGGAAGCAGACGGCCGGATCGGCAAACTGACCAACCACGCAGGAGGCGTATTGGGCGGCATCAGCGACGGCAGTGATGTGGTCTTCCGCGCGGCATTCAAACCCACCGCTTCCATCAGCGCAGAACAGCAGACCGTTTCCCGCTCCGGAGAAAATATCACGGTCTCCGTCCGCGGACGCCACGACCCCATCATCGTCCCCAGAGCCGTTGTAGTAGTAGAATGTATGGCTGCGCTCACCGTACTGGATCTTATGATGGTGGGCATGACGTCCCGCCTGGACCGTATCCGCGCTTTCTGGAAAAATGTACGGGAAGAGGACTGACAAAAATACCGGGAGGGCAGATGGCCCTCCCGGCGAAAACATTTTTCTTATCCAAGCATAGATTCCGGTTTGAACAAAGATCTTACATGCGCGATTTCTTCCTGCGACGCCTTGTCCGCAGGCACATAATAGGATTTCTCTCGCGCGATCTGATACAGCTGCTCCTGCGCCGTCTCCGTCTTGTTGCGCATCTGCTTCAGCGTCTGTTTCAGCTGAGGATTCTCCGTCTGCGTGATATAGTCCGCATATGCCTTCAGTTCTCCATTAATGCCCACCAGAGCATCGCTTACCATTGTCTTTTCATCCATCATGAACGCCTCCTATTTCAGAAATCCCATGAGCTGCTGTTTGTTCTCTTTCGCAGACTGGGCCGCCTGCTGAAAATACTGCTTTACCTGCGTATCCGTCGCCTGCTCCGCGTACGCGGTAAATTTCGCGTGGCAGGTCTCGCTTCCGCCGATCAGATGACGGAGATTCTGCACATCCAGTTCTGACAAATCTGACATAAAAAATCCCTCCTTGTTTTCCATACTTGCTATCCTAGTATGTGAAAACAAAGAGGAATTATGCGTTCCAAAATCTTCAGACGCAGCCTCTAACAGGTCAGTTCTTCGTACAGTTCTTCATACTGTTTCGCGGAATGATTCCAGGAAAAGTCTGCCGCCATAGCACGATCCACGATCTTGTTCCAGGATCGTTTTTTGTCATAATACACAGACTGCGCATAGCGCACCGCACCCAGCATCTCATGCGCATTGTAATTGGCGAAGCTGAAACCGGTGCCTGTCTCTTCATATTCATTGTACGGTTCCACCGTATCTTTCAGTCCGCCCGTCTCTCTGACAATCGGCAGAGAACCATAGCGCAGGCTCATCAGCTGGCTGAGTCCGCACGGTTCGAACAAAGACGGCATCAGGAAGGCGTCGCTGGCCGCGTAAATCTTATGTGCCAGTTCATTGGAATAATAGATGCAGGCAGCTACCTTCCCGCTGTATTTCCACGCATAGTGACGAAACATATTTTCGTAGCGGGCTTCTCCGGTGCCGAGCACAACAATCTGTACCGCGTCCTGACATATCTCATCCATGACAGCGTCGATCAGGTCAAATCCTTTCTGATCTGTCAGCCGGGACACAATACCGATCATCATCACGTTTTTATCCTGCTCAAGTCCCAGCTCTTTCTGAAGCTCCAGCTTGTTTTTCCATTTATTCCGGCGGAAATTATCCGCCGTGTATTTTTTGTATATCAGCGCGTCCGTTCCCGGATCCCATTCCTTGTAGTCCAGACCGTTGACAATCCCATGCAGTACGTTGGAGCGCGCCCGCATGAGCCCGTCCAGATGCTCCCCGTAAAAAGGAGTCTTGATCTCCTCCGCATAAGTACGGCTGACCGTGGTCACCATATCGGCATAGACAATGCCGCCCTTCAGATAATTCGCGTCTCCGAAAGCTTCCAGCTTATCCGCTGTGAAATACGACATGTCAAGACCGGTCGCATCCTGCACTGCCTTAATATTCCAGATTCCCTGGAACTTCAGGTTATGGATCGTGATCATGGACTTCATATTTGCGTAAAACTCACCTTCATGGAAACTGTCCTTCAGATAAACCGGCACCAGTCCGGTCTGCCAGTCATGGCAGTGTACAATATCAGGCTGATACCCTACCACCGGCAGGATCGAAAGCGCGGCCCTGGAAAAGAACGCGAACTTCTCCACGTCTTCATAAATATTCCCGTAAGGACGGTCGCCTGCAAAATAGTATTCATTATCGATAAAATAATACTGAATCCCGTCATATTCCATCTCCATGATACCCACATACTGGCTCCGCCATGCCATATCCATGTAAAAATTCGTGACGAAATTCATCTTCTCTTTCCATTCATGCCCAATACAAAGATAATTAGGAATGATTACCCGTACTTCATATTTATCTTTGTCGAAATACTTCGGCAAAGATCCCACTACGTCAGCCAGACCGCCGGTTTTTACAAACGGCACGCATTCTGACGCCACAAATAAGACCTTCTTCTTCATGTTTCCCTCCACACACGATATAGTATAAGAAAATTATACCGCAAACCAGAGGGCAATAAAAGAAGTTTTCAAAATTTATGCGTGTTTTTTATAGTCCAGACGTATCTTATCCGCGATCAGGGCGATAAACTCTGAATTTGTCGGCTTTCCTTTCCCGACGCTGACGGTGTAGCCGAACAGCTCGTCGATGGTATCCATTTTTCCTCTGCTCCATGCGACTTCGATAGCATGGCGGATCGCGCGCTCCACTCTGCTGGGCGTAGTCTTATGATTCTTTGCAATCGTCGGATACAGAATCTTCGTGATGGAATTCAGCATGTTCATATCTTCCACCGCCATCATGATCGCATCCCTGAGATACTGATACCCTTTAATATGGGCTGGTACGCCGATCTCATGAATCATGTTGGTCACGTCTGTCTCCAGATTCCTTTCCAGATAATCAGCTTTGGCCTCGTAGGGGAGCATCTTCATGCCCTCCGGTCTCTTCCTGTGCCGGTTTTCTTTCAGGCTGCGGATTCTGCTGAGCAGCATGTCATGATCAAACGGTTTCATAATGTAATAACTGGCTCCCAACAGGAACGCATCCTCCGTAATTCTCTCCTGGCCGATCGCCGAGATCACTACGAATTCCGGTTTCTTGCGGATATTGGCATCATGTCCGATCCGCTCCATGACAGTCAGGCCGTCGAGCTTGGGCATGATAATATCCAGGAGCATGATGTCCGGCTCCTTCTCACGGATTACCTGACATGCTTCTTCTCCGTTTCTGGCAATGCCTACAATCTGGAGTTCTTCGTCCTGGCGCAGAATCCCGTCCAGGATCTCCACCATTCTTTCGTTGTCGTCCACAATTGCAACACTCCATCTGCTCATCCATAATCCTCCTCGTTTCCCATTTTTCCTGTCTCCTTTCAACAGCTTCATACAAAAGCTTTCATCATTCACAGTGAAAATTATAGAGAAACCGGCAATTCCTTACAAGCAGATAGTATCGGGGGTTTTCGACATATTGTGCCATGTCCGCTGCGCGGACATGGCGCCTCCGGCGGATGCGCCCGGATTTCTGCGGCCAGCGCGGAAACCCGGGTGCGCGTTGGCATATTTCGCGCCCTGCGCTCACTATGCCATGTCCGCTCCGCGGACATGGCGCCTCCGGCGGATGCGCCCGGCTTTCTGCGGCAAGCGCAGAAACCGGCATGCGCGATGGTATAATTCGCACTTCGCGCTCATTATACCATGTTCGCCTCGTTCATTTTCTGCTCTTTTTTGTACTTTCTTCCATAGAAAATCAGATAGAAAACAGGCATCAGGATCAGGATCAGCAGCGTGGACGCCACCAGGCCTCCGATAATGATAATATACATGCCCTGCATCATCTGATTGCCTTCTCCGATACCCAGTGCTCCCGGCACCATGGAAATAATTGTCGTCAGAGTCGTGATCAGGATCGGACGAAGCCTCGTCTTGGCACTCTCAATCAGCGCGTCCTCCAGAGCCATTTCCGTTCTGAGCAGGTTCACTCCGTCCACATACAGGATACCGTTGTTTACCACAATGCCCGCCAGCATCAGAACTCCCATCAGGGAAATCATACTGAATGAAGATCCCGACAGGAACAGAAGTCCGAAGGATCCGATCAGGCTGAACGGAATGCTCAGCATCACCATCAGCGAATACCGGGGAGATTCAAACTGCATCGCCATCACCAAAAATACCAGGAAAATTGCCGCTGCCAGAGCGAGCCCCAGAGAACGGAATGACTCGTTCATCATCTCGTCCATCGTATTGACCGATATTTCCACAGAATCCGGGAAATCTTCCTCTTCTGCCAGCCGGTCCATCTCCGCCTGAACAGCGTCTGTATCTTCCGACAGACAGGTGGCAGACACGGTCATTACGTAAGCTCCGTCCTCTCTGGTCACAGTCTGCTGCGAATTCGTATATTCCAGAGAAGCGATCTCAGACAGAGGAATTCCCGAAACGTTTGCATCCATCAGGCTGTCCGCGTTTGTATATGTCCCCTCCGGGTATTCCAGAACTACGCTGTATTCCTGCCCATTGGATGTCACCGTCATAGCCTCCGTACCGCTGATCATACTGTAAAGACTGCCCGCCGCCTGAGCAGGAGTCATGCCGTAGCTCATGGCATTCAGCGGATCGATCAATACACGGACCTGCGTGGAACTCTCTCCCGCGCTGGAACTTACATTCAGCACGCCCGGGATATTCCAGGAGACTTCTTCCATCACCGCAACCGCTTCCTGCAGATCTTCCAGATCTGTGGATGTCAGCGTGACAGATCCGCCGGATCCGCTGGTCATCATAGAGGATATCGTACTGCTGGTCGAAATCTCCAGCTGCATATCCGTAAAGTCTTTTGTCTCTTCCGTCCACTGATCGGCTATTTCCTGGCTGGACATATTCCGGTCATCTTTCAGATTGACGGAAATCGAGCCGGATCCGTCCGAAGCTGTCATCGTATAGCTCTCCACATCCTCATGGGACGCGACCATATCCTCGAGCCGCGCCATTCTCTCCTCCACAAGGGACACCTTTGTGCCCGGACGCATGGACGCGCTGATACTGACCGTTCCTTCATCCATGGCCGGAATCAGTTCTGTATCCATGAGACTTACCAATCCGAGGGAAAATACCAACAGCGCGACCGATACAAGCACCGCCGTTTTCTTCCGGTTCAGAAGCTTCCGCTCTGTCTTCTCATATCCGGTTTTTACTTTATCCAGCAGGACATTGATCTTCAGCTCTTTCTTCTCCTTCGGACGGAAATACTTAAAGAACAGCGGCACCAGAGTGATCGCGGACACCAGCGAAGCCAGCATGGCGATGATAATCGTGTATCCCAGCTGTCCGAATATCTGTCCGCTCAGCCCTTGCTGCAGGCACAACGGCAGATATACAACTACTGTCGTAATCGTGGATGCCACGATGGATCCTACCACTTCTCCGGTCCCGTGAAGCGCCGCTTCATTATGATCCAGATCTTTGTCCTTATACCGGAAACAGCTTTCCAGCACTACGCTGGAACTGTCCACCATCATACCGATCGCGATGACCAGCGCTCCTAATGTGATCATATTCAGTGAAAATCCGCACACTGCCATCAGAATCACCGTAGCCAGAAGAGAGATCGGCATAGAACTCCCCACGATCAGGCTGGCCTTGATGTCTCCGAAGAAGATCAGGAGCACCGCCATGGTCAGCACCACGCCCAGAGCAAGCGTACTTCCCACAGAACTTACCGATTCCATGATCATATCAGAAGCATCATAGGAAATCTCAGCAGTCATCCCCTCGTGTTCCTGCACCATCCGGTCCATAACTTCTTTCACATCATTTACCATGCCGATGGTGCTGGCGCTCTGGTTCTTGGTCACGCTGACCGATACCGTATCCTGTCCGTTAAAACGGCTCACGCTGTCCGCATCCTGAACCGCCCAGCTCACATCCGCCACATCTGCAAGGCGGATCAGACTGCCTGTAGAGGTATAAAGCGGAATCTCCTGCAGGTCCTGTACCGTCTCAATATCGGCAGTGCTGGAAGCGCTGATAGACTGCGATCCCTGTTCCAGCGTTCCCAGAGGAATCATGAAATCGGCCGCGCCCACATACTGCGCCACCTGGCTCATGCTCAGGCCGTACTGGTTCAATGCCTCTTCATCCAGCATCACCCGGATATAATTTTCCTCTCCTCCGGTCACATCTACGCTGGCTACCGTACTGATCGCTTCCAGTTCCGGTACGATCTCATCATTGACCAGCGTCAGCGTATCCGTGCCTTCTTCCGCGCTGACCGAATAACTGATGCTGGGCATAGAATTGACGTTCATCTCAATAACTACCGGATCCTGGCAGTCATCCGGCAGCGACGCCGCGGTAGCGTCCAACGCGGCGCGCAGATCCAGGTACGCTTCATCCGTATCCACACTGTAGTCATACTGCAGGATAACCATAGAGACATTTTCCTGAGAGTAGGTCATAACAGAATCCACACCGCTCAGGCTGGAAACATCGCCTTCAATCTCTGTGCTGACCAGCTCATCCACAGACTTCGGATCGGCGCCCGGATAAACCGTCATGACCATCAAGATCGGCATATCCATATCCGGCATCAGTTCCAGACGAAGCGTTGTAAGCGCGGAAAATCCAAACACTGCCAGAGCCAGTACAATCAGAAGCGTGGAGACCGGCCTTCGCAGCGATAATTTTGTCAAGCCCATATTTATTCAGCCTCCTCTTCCGCAGGAGCTGTTTCCGCCGTCTCTGCCGACTCCTCCGGTTCTTCTGTCACAGGGGGTTCACCGTTGACGGACACCACTTCTGCGGGAGCTCCGTCACGCAGTCGGGAAGACCAGTTTCCCACTACCTGGCTGTCTTCCGACAGGCCCTCCTCAATCGCGGCTTGGGTATCGCTCATCAGTCCTACCGTCACCGGCGTCCGTACGATCGTGCCGTCTTCCACACAGTACACATACGCGCTGCCGGCGGAAAAATAGAGAGCGTCGTACGGAATGATCAGCTTATTCTCCTCTTCATGGGTCGTCGCGTATACTTTGACCGTTACCCCATTGGGGATTTTATCGCTGGCTCCTGACACCGACGCTTTGACCGCAAAGAGATGGGTCTGGGCGTTTGCCATGGTGCCCACTTCTGTAATCGTCCCTTCATATGTATCGCCATTTCGCTCTACCGTCACCGGATCTCCCGCTGCCAGCACATTCTTCGCCTCTTCCGTAACCTGGAACGTCACGGTCATAGATTCTTTATTGGAGATCACATACGCGGCAGATCCTGCCGACACCATCTGATCCTCTTCTACGCTCACCGACTCGATCACACCGCTGATAGGCGCTTCCACCGTATAGTATTCCAGCTGCATCTGCGCGGAATCGATCCCGACCGCCGCGCTCTCCAGCTGTGCCGCGTAGGTGGCGTCTGTATCCGGATAAACCTCATTCTGAGTGATCGCGTAAGACTGCTCTGCCGTGGCCAGATTCTCGTTGATCGTCTCCCGGCTGTCCTCAGCTGTGTCAATGCCGGATTTCAGCTGTGTCTTGGCGGATTCATTGGCCGCGATCTGTCCGTCGATCTGGGTCACCGCTGCCTGCGCCTGATCAAACGCAGTCTTACTCTCGGCTACCTTTGGCTGAAGCTGTGTCACAACATCCTGCGCACTTACCAGCTGAGTTTCCAATGCCGAAACATCTTCTCCCAGCTGCTGCCCTTCCTCTATCTGTTTTTTCAAATTATCAACATTTCCTTCTGCTGCGCCAAGTTCACTCTGCAGCGTATAATACTCCGTCCCCGCCTGATCCGCCGCTGCCTGGGCAGCGTTTTTCGCTGAAGACAGCTGTCCTCCCGCGTCTCTCAGATCTCCCAGGTTGCTCTCCATCTCGTCGATGCTTTCATCCACGTCATTCATGCTGTCCCGAAGCTGCTGGATACTCTGCTCGGTCTGGTAATTCTGCAGATCTCTGGCGCCTCCGGTCGCGGCCTGTACTCCTGCTTCCGCAGAATGGTAAGCAGCCTCTGCGCTGGCAAGCTGAAGCTGCGCGGCCTCGTCGTCGATCCGGAACAGCAGATCCCCCTCCTGTACCGTATCGCCCACCTGAAAATTCACTTCCGTCACCGTTCCGGAGACCATAGGCGTCACATAGACCTGCTGCTGCGGAGCAGCCGTCCCCATATAAACAGTATCTGTGGACAGCGATCCTCTCTCGGGAGTCACCACATCCACCGCTGCTTTTTCTGCTTCTTCTGTTTCTTCACTGGATCCGGAGCATGCCGTCGCCGTCATTCCAAGAATCGCTGTCATACCCAGAAGCACACATCTTTTCCCATTCATTCTTTCATCTCCATTTCCATAATTTTTATTAACATTCTGATCACTCACCAGAAAATCCCTTATAGACTATTCTCCTTTTTTAAACAGAATATAAATTCATCCGTTCATATACCGTTCATAATTCTCGGATATGATATTACAAAATCATAAATCTGTATTTACAATACGAGGTGTTTCTGATGTTTCATATTATGGTAGTAGAAGACGATCAGGCCCTGAACAAGCTGATCTGCCGGGTGCTGGTAAAGAATAATTATGAAGTGGTCACGGCTTTTGACGGAGAAGAAGCGCTCTCCCTGCTGGACCAGAATTACATTGATCTGATTATTACTGATCTGATGATGCCGAAAGTAGACGGATACGACCTGACCAAAGAGCTGCGCGAGAGCGGCTACCAGCTGCCCATACTGGTGGTCACGGCCAAAGATACTTTCCCGGACAAACTGAAAGGTTTTAAACTGGGCATTGACGACTATATGGTAAAACCCATCGACGTAAATGAACTGCTTCTGAGAGTGGAAGCTCTGCTGCGCCGCGCCCGGATCATCTATGAAAAGAAACTGGAATTTCCCCATGTCTGTCTGGACTACATCAATCTGACCGTGACGGTAGACGGGAAATCCCAGATCCTTCCCCAGAAAGAGTTCCAGCTCTTGTATAAACTTCTGTCCTTTCCCAATCAGACGTTTACCCGTCAGCAGCTCATGGACGAGCTCTGGGGATACGATTCGGAGACAGATATCCGTACCGTAGATGTGCATGTGAACCGTCTGCGGGACCGGTTCCGGGAGATTCCATATTTTCAGATACTGACTGTAAGAGGTCTGGGCTATAAGGGGACGATCGAAAAATGAAAAAACATTTTTATTCCTTATGGTTCCGTGTCGTCATCATCTTTTTCTGGGCTATGGTAACAACTGTCCTGGTCATGGGAGTTCTGCTCCACCTGATGCGCGGCACATTTTTGTGGAATTTTTTTCCCTTTACCGGACTGGGTTTCCTCGCCGTGCTGGCTGTGGCCTGTATCCTGCTGGGCACTCTGATCAGCGTTGCCATCGCGCATCATGTCATGAATCCCGTCAGCGAACTGACCCGGGCCATGCAGAAAGTGGCTGCCGGAGACTATACCGTAAAACTGGAATCTGGACGGTATATCGGAGAACTGGCGGATCTTTACCATAACTTTAACCAGATGGTGCAGGAACTGAACAGTACGGAAACACTGCACTCGGATTTTATATCCAATGTATCTCATGAATTCAAGACACCTCTGGCTTCCATCAGCGGCTACGCCACCCTCCTGCAGGACGACTCTCTTTCGGAAAAGGAGCGCGATGAATATATTGAGATCATTATTCAGAGCGCCAAAGCGCTTTCCCAGATGACCGGAGACATCTTAAGCCTCTCCCGCCTGGAGACTCAGACCATCATCAGTGAAAAGGAATATTTCCGTGTAGACGAACAGATCCGGCAGATCATCCTCCGGGCGGAACCTTCCTGGACATCCAAAAATCTGACTATTGAACCGGAGCTGGATCCTATCTCCTGGTACGGGAATCAGGAACTGACCGCCCATATCTGGAGCAACCTCCTGGACAACGCGGTAAAATTCACCCCTTCGGGAGGAGAAGTCGATATCATCGCCCGAATGGACCAGGACTGGCTCACCGTAACTTTTCATGATACCGGTATCGGTATGACGCCGGAAGTGCAGAAACACGTATTTGATAAATTTTATCAGGGCGATATATCACACAAAAAAAAGGGCAGCGGCCTTGGCCTTGCCCTTGTAAAACGGATCGTATCTCTTCATAACGGAAACATACGGCTGGAAAGCGTTCCGGATCTGGGGAGCACCTTCACCGTACGGCTTCCGGCAGAACATCCGGATACATCCTCATGACGCGGTCTTCTGTCCCGGCACACGCCGGAGCACTTCTCTGGATACAATCCCGATCACGCTTCCGGTAACGACGCCGGCCAGCACCAGCACCGGCGCGTAGTAGACCAGGCTGCCTGTCTCCAGCGCCAGCACCGCCAGCGCCAGCTGTCCCATGTTGTGCATGATACCGCCTGCAATACTGACGCCCACTACCTGCAAAAGGCCGCTCCTCTTTACCAGATACATACACAGGAAACTAACCAGCGCTCCTGCCAGACTGTACAGGATCATGGAAAGATTCCCGAAAAGAAAACCCGAAAGAAAGATACGCAGCATATTTATCAGCAGCGCCTCTCCTGGTCTCAGAGTATATAACGCCCAGACGACGACCAGATTGGCCAGTCCCGGCTTCACTCCCGGGATCCCTATGGGAATCGGAATCAGGAACTCCACATAGCTTACGATCAGAGCGAGAGCTGTGAGGAGTCCCATATATGCGATTTTTCCGGTTCGATTCTGAAAAAGTTTCATGAGTCCGTTATTTTACAAAAATCAGTTCATAGTCGCGGTTTCCAAGTCCGATCTTCGCCGCATGGTCAAGGCAGGTCTTGTATTCGGAATCCGGAGTCGTATTTTCAAAATGATCGTGATGATCGCAGAAATCTTCGCTGCGCATCCGGTCAGAGAGCTGGCTGTTCGGCAGCGGATCACATTTCAGGCAGGCGTCCACACACGCCTGGTCGAGGGCCAGCGGATCAAAAGATGCGAACATGCCGATATTCGGCAGGATCGGCGCATCGTTCTCCGCATGGCAGTCGCAGTTCGGCGACACATCTACTACAAGAGAAATATGGAAATTCGGACGTCCGTCGATCACCGCCTTGGTATATTCCGCCATACGGCAGTTCAGTTCTTTGGTCGCCGCGTCATTGACAAATTCGATAGCGTCAAAGGTACAGGCTCCCAGACATCTGCCGCACCCTACACAGTTGTCGGCGTTGACCGTCATCTTCTTTGTATCTTCATGAAATTCCAGACCGTTGTTCGCACATTCCTTCTGGCAGCGGCGGCATCCGCGGCAGATATCCGGATTAATGTTCGGTTTCCCGTTGGAATGCTGGTCTTTCTTGCCCGCACGGGATCCGCATCCCATGCCGATATTCTTGATGGTTCCGCCGAAACCGGTCATCTCATGTCCCTTGAAATGAGTCAGGCTGATGAAAACGTCGGCGTCCATGATGGCCCGTCCGATCCTGGCGTTCTGTATGTACTCGCCGCCGTTTACCGGTACCTCAATATCGTCGGTCCCCTTCAGTCCGTCGCCGATGATGACCGGACATCCCACCGTAAGCGGGGTAAACCCATTCTCCCAGGCACACTGCAGATGCTCCAGCGCATTTTTCCTGCTGCCCGGATAGAGTGTATTGCAGTCGGTCAGGAAAGGCATGCCGCCCAGTTCCTTTACCACATCGGCGACTGCCTTTGCGTAATTGGGGCGCAGAAAACTGAGGTTGCCCAGTTCTCCGAAGTGCATCTTGATCGCCACGAACTTCTGGTCCGTATCAAGCTCCTCGATGCCTGCCTTTTTAATCAGTCTTTTCAGTTTTGTGGGCAGTCCCTCGCCCAGTTTGGTTCTGAAATCTGTATAATATACTTTTGATTTTTCCATTTGGTGTTCTCCTCGCTTTCATCTCATGCCATTACGACCATGCATTCTTTCTCGCAGAACGCGATTCCATATTTGATGATTTTTTTCGTGCCGCGTCCCTCACGCTGATGGACTCCCACAGGTAGTCGTAGCTCTGCCAACAGCTCATCGCAGTAGTTAATAACGTCCCAGGGACAGTACACATCCGTATCCCCGAAACGGTATCCATCATACCAGTCACGGATCACGTCTTTATAAGAGAACAGACCGTAGGATGCCAGTATTTCATCCACATCTGCATCAGTAAAGCCAAAGTATTCATCATATCGTATATCCGAGATCGTGTGTACCTTCAGATTGTTAAGGTCCGTGAAGATACTTTCTTTGGAAATCCGCAAACATCCCGTAAAAACGGCAAAATACAGGCTGTCATTCGTCTTCAGCGCATTGCCAAGCAGGTTTCGAATGAGATTTACCATCTCATCATAGTATCCTCCCTGGAATGCCTTATCCAATGGAACATCATACTCATCAATCAACAGGATAACTCTCTGGTCATAGTGCCTGGTCAAAAGCTGTGAGAGTATTTTCAGGCTTGCTTCTGCCATTTTTTCTGTCATCGTGTAAATCCCGCCCTGTGATGAACCAACCTCTGTCAGCTGCGCATAAAATTCTTTCTCTCTCGCAATCTTTAAACCGTCGAACAGCGCCGGATCGTTCCCTGTCTCAAAAAAGCTCTTCAGCATGCTCATGTTCAATGTCTTTCCAAAACGCCTGGGACGGGTAAACAGGTTTTTCCATCATCATAAGGTCACCAAAGAGTATAAGCTGCCTGTTATATGTCTATTTTACCGTTAAGCCACAGAGCAGTCAAGTTTGTCCGTTAAATTATCGTGTCGAGCCGGGCACACCACAAAAAAACCCCATCCGTCTCCGGACAGGGTCTTTTTCAGGCTTCCGCGTTCCCGGCGGCTGCTCTGTACGCTTCTTCAAAGAAATATTCCTGAGAATTCAGAGGTTCTTCTCCTTCTCCCCGCTCTACTCTCACATAATTGCCATCCGGCATCTGGATACGCGCTTTCACGTTGTCCCGGAGCATGATGCGGAACATATGGCGGATGCGTTCTTTCAGCGCCGGATCATAGATGGGTACACCCACTTCCACCCGACGCAGCGTGTTGCGGGTCATGAAATCCGCGGAAGCAATATAGATCTTCTCCCGCTCCCCGCACCCGAAGATATAGATTCTGGAATGTTCCAGATACCTGCCGACGATGCTGATCACGCGGATATGGTCCGTCTTTCCCGGGATCCCGGACTGGACGCAGTTGATGCCCCGGATCACCATATCGGTCTTCACCCCCGCTTCGGACGCCTCGATCAGCTTGTCAATGATCTTTTTATCCGTCAGCGAATTGATTTTGACGCCGATGTAAGCTTCGCGGCCTTCTTTCGCTTCCCGGATCTCCTCGTCTATCATCTCCAGAATCCGGTTCTGCAGGCATCTGGGCGCTACCAGCAGATGTTCTGTTTTCTCCACCACATCCCCCAGAGAAAGCGCCTGGAATACCTGCGCCGCTTCCTGACCGATCTCCGGATTGGCCGTCATCAGCGACAGATCCGTGTAGAGACGCGCCGTCTTCTCATTGTAGTTCCCTGTACCGATCTGGGTAATATACTCAATCCGTCCTTCTTCTTTACGGGTGATCAAGCACAGCTTGGAATGCACTTTCAGACCGTCCAGGCCGTAGATCACATGGCATCCGGCGTCTTCCAGCCGTCTGGACCATTCAATATTATTCTCCTCGTCGAACCGCGCTTTCAGTTCTACCAGAACATCCACCTGTTTCCCGTTCTCCGCAGCTTCCACCAGAGCTTCCACCACCTTGCTGTCTTTGGCCAGGCGGTACAGAGTCATCCGTATAGATACGACCTTCGGATCGATCGCCGCTTCATGAAGCATGCTCAGGAAAGGTTTGATGCTCTCATAAGGATAGGACAGAAGGATATCCTTCTCCAGGATCTGAGGAATCACCGGTTCTCCATAGCGGACCATGGCGCTTCTCTGGGGCACCCGTTTCTGGAAGAAAAGCTCCGGCTTCCGCCGCAGGCTGTCCTGGATCTGGGACAGGAAAGACAGGTCCATGGGCGCTCCGGTGAGAAATACCTGCTCCTCTTTCAGCCCCAGCACCTGGCAGAGGCGCTCGATAATCCGCCCGTTCAGCTCTCTGGTCATCTCCAGACGTACCGGGCAGAGCTTCCGGCGCAGTTTCACCACTTCCGCCATATGGTCTCTGTAGTTCAGATCCTCGTCATAAATGCTGTCCGCGTCGATATCCGCATTGCGCGTCACGCGGATCAGAGACTTCTCTATGATCCGGTATTTTTTGAAAACTTTCGGCAGAAAATGCAGGATCAGATCCTCTGCCAGCATAAATGAACCCGGTCTGGACGGAATCGTGATCAGCCTCTCGAATGCGTCGCTGCCGCAGGGAATGATGGCGATCTTCTCTTTCTCTCCTTTGGTCTCCAGCACCGCCACCGCGTAGATGCCCCGGTTGCGCAGGAATGGAAAGGGCTGTTTCCTTCCAACGATAATCGTAGACAAAAGCGGCTGGATCTCCCCAACAAAATAGCGTTCCAGATATTTGGCTTCTTCATCGGACAGGGAGGCGAAACGGATCAGCCGGCTGCCTTGTTCCGCCACCTGTACCATCAATTCTTCGTAAGCCTGGTCACGGCGTTCCGCCAGCACATGAATCCGTTCCAGCAGGGCGGCGATCTGTTCCCGGGCGGTCATATTTGTCTTATTTTCCCGTTCCTCTTCCTTCAGCAGCATCATATCGTGCAGAGAACCGATACGCACCATGAAGAATTCATCCAGGTTGCTCTGATAGATAGAAAGAAAACTCAGCCTTTCGCAGAGAGGAATGCTCTGGTCTTCCGCCTCCTCCAGCACGCGTTCATTAAATTTCAGCCAGGACAGTTCCCGGTTCTGATAACAAATCACTTCGTTCATGTTTGTCTCCTATAATATTTTCTTTTTCTTGAATATAAAGATACAGACGATCACCACCAGAATGCTGACAAGAATGATGACCGGGTATCCTCCATCCAGTTCCGGCATATCCTGGAAATTCATCCCATACCATCCGGTAATCAGGGTCAGCGGAAAGAAGATCGTGGATATCATAGTCAGAAACTGCATATTTTCGTTTTGTTTCGCGTCAATGACCGCCTGATAAGAATCCCTTACCTGCTGGGCATATTCCAGCAGATGGCTGGTGCGGTCCTTCAGCCGGTCCGCCCGGTCCGCCACGGTGCCGAAATACCGCAGCTGCTTCTTGGCAAAATAACGGTTCTCATTCTCTTCCAGATCCCGCCCCATATCCGCGATCTGATCATAGTAACCCCGGAGAGTCAGGAGCTGCTTGCGGATAGGCTGGATCCGGCTGCGGATGTCCTCCACATGTCCTTTGCCCGCCTGGTCTTCCATATCCATCAGTTCCCGTTCGTAATTCTCCAGCAGCACCGCGTCCTTCGAGATAAATTCCACCATGAAGTTATAGAGAAACCGTTCTCTGGTCTCCCCCTGATGGGCTTTTTTCCGTCGGATCCGCTCCACCAGGCGTCTGGCAAAACCGTCATTGTCCGCCAGCACGATGTATTTTTCCGTAATCACACAGGCGATCCGGTATCTGCTCCCCAGCACATCCAGCAGCCTGGGGATGGCAAACGTACCATACAGGCATTCCTGCTGCGCTTCCACTTTGCAGAAGCAGATCTCGGAAAGCGGGCTGTCGCTCTCCACGCTGATGGACAGCTCCTCCATCACCTGCGGGAACTGCGCCTCGGTGATCAGAAAAATCGCCGGAATCCCCGTCGTCAGCACGGTCTCCATATCTGTCTCTTCCATCTGGCTTCCCAACGTGTATATCATCTTGACGCTTTTCCTCCAGAAATCATATGCTCAATAAGTACACAAAAATTCCCCCGCCACGCGTTGTGCCGGGGGACATCCGTATACTTCCTGTGCCTTATTCGTTGTTGCTGTGTACGCCGGTCACTGAATATTCCACCCACTCCGCGATATTGACTGCATGGTCGCCAATCCGCTCAAAATATTTGGCAATCATCAGGATATCGATACAGCGCTCACCTTCCTCAGGGTTCTCAGCGATCAGCTGGATCAGCTCTTTCTTCACTTCCATGAAGAGGTCGTCCACGATGTCGTCCTCTTTCATCACCTGTCTTGCCAGCAGCAGATCCTTCTTTACAAAGGAATCGATGCTGTCGGTCAGCATGCGCATGGCCGCTTCCGCCATCTTGCGGATATGTACCTGCTGGGTGATATTGCTTCCCTCCAGGAATTTGGCGATATCCGCGATATCGGACGCCTGGTCGCCGATCCTTTCCATATCGGAAATCATCTTCAGCGCGGCGGAGATCGTTCTCAAGTCCCGCGCCACCGGCTGCTGCTGAAGCAGAAGCTTCATGCAGAGACTTTCGATATCCCTCTCCTTATGGTCGATCTCGTACTCTACCATAAAAGCTTTCTGTCTGGCCTGTTTGTCGGAATCCAGCAGCGCCGTGGTGGCGTCCGCGATAGCTTCCTTGCACATAGCTCCCAGTTCAATCAGGTCTTCGTTCAGCTGTTCCAGCTGCTGGTCAAATCTGTTTCTCATCTTCTTATTAACCAAACCTTCCTGTGATATAATCTTCGGTTCTCTTGTCCTTCGGCATAGAGAACAGTTTCTCCGTCTTGTCATACTCGATGACTTCTCCCAGCAGGAAGAATGCGGTGTTGTCGGAGATACGGGCCGCCTGCTGCATATTATGCGTTACCATGATGATCGTATAATCTTTTTTCAGTTCCAGCGCCAGATCTTCTACTTTGGAAGTAGAGATCGGGTCCAGAGCGGAAGTAGGCTCATCCATCAGGAGAACTTCCGGCTGTACCGCCAAGGCTCTGGCGATGCAGAGTCTCTGCTGCTGTCCGCCGGACATGCCCAGCGCGCTCTTTTTCAGACGGTCTTTTACTTCATCCCAGATCGCCGCGTCCCTCAGAGATTTCTCCACGATATCGTCCAGCTTCGCTTTGCTGCGGATGCCATGGGTGCGGGGGCCGTAAGCGATGTTGTCGTAAATACTCATGGGGAACGGGTTCGGTTTCTGGAACACCATGCCCACCTTCTTGCGCAGAAGATTCACGTCGATATTTTTATAGATATCCACGCCGTCCAGCGTCACCTCTCCGGTGATCTTACATCCCTCCACCAGGTCGTTCATCCTGTTCAGGGATTTCAGAAGCGTGGATTTCCCGCATCCGGACGGACCGATAAACGCGGTGATCTCCTTCTCCGGAATGTCCAGATTGACGTTCTTCAGGGCATGGAAATCACCATAATATAACTCCAGGTTTTTTATATTAAACTTTCCCATACTTAGCTCCTTGTAAATTTCTTGGCAATCAGGCTGGACAGACCGTTAATCAACAATACCATAACCAGCAGGACAACTGCCGTCGCATAGGCCTGCTCCATATACAGACCTTCGTTCAACAATGCATACATATGAATGGCAAGCGTACGTCCGGATGCCAGTACGTCCAGAATCGGGAAATTGCCGATCTGCGTGGTCGGGATACCCGCCACCGTACCTGCCGTATAAATCAGAGCCGCCGTCTCGCCGGTAATACGTCCGATACCCAGGATCACGCCCGCCAGAATACCCGGCATAGCGCTGGGCAGGATCACGACGAACACCGTCCGGAGACGTCCGGCGCCCAATCCGAAGCTGCCTTCCCGGTAGGAGTCCGGAACCGCTTTCAGAGCTTCCTCCGTCGTTCTCATAATGGACGGAAGAATCATAATCGCCAGTGTAAACGCGCCGCTTAACATGGAATATCCCCATCCAAACGCCACGCCAAACATCAGATATCCGAACAGGCCGTATACGATGGACGGGATACCCGACAAGGTTTCTGCTGTCGTACGGACCACAGACACCAGTTTATTTCCTCTTCTGGCATATTCTACCAGATAGATCGCAGAAAAAATCCCGACCGGCACTGCCAGGAGAAGAGCCAGTACCGTCATGATAATCGTGTTGATGATCGCCGGCATCATGGATACATTTTCCGTGGTATATTCCCACTCAAACAACTCCGGTGAGAGATTCGGTATACCCATAATCAAAATATATGCAATCAGTGCGACCAGTACGCCGATCGTAATCGCCGCCGCTGCCCATACCAGCACGCGCAGTATCCACTGTACCGTCTTCTGTCTGCGCAGGCTTTCCGCTTCTCCTTCTTTCAGCAGCGCCGTCATATTCATATCAGCCATCCGTATCCCTCCGTTTCACCAGTGAGAACAACAGGTTGATGATCAGAATGAACACAAACAGAACCACGCCTGTCGCAATCAGTGCTTCTCTATGTAAATCTGCCGCATAGCCCATTTCCAGAACGATATTGGCCGTCAGCGTACGTACGCCGGACAGCAGACCTTCCGGAATCACCGCCTGGTTTCCGGCCACCATGATCACAGCCATCGTCTCACCGATTGCACGGCCGATACCCAGGATCACACCGGCCATAATACCGGACTTGGCGGCTGGAAGAACTGCACGGAATACGCTTCTTTCATGAGTATCGCCCAGCGCCAGGGCTCCTTCATAGTAGCTTTCCGGGACCGCGCGGATCGCGCTCTCGGACACGCCGATAATCGTCGGCAGAATCATAATCCCAAGTAATATCGATGCTGTCAAAACACTTTTTCCGCTCCCGCCGAAAATATCCTGCATCAGCGGGACAATCACTACCAGACCAAAGAATCCATATACGATGGACGGAATACCCGCCATCAGTTCAATCATAGGTTTTAAAACCGGGTAAATCTTTTTCGGACAGAACCTTGCCATGAATACTGCACAGAGGATGCCGATCGGCACGCCGACGATGATGGCTCCGGCCGTCACATAAATACTTCCCACAATCATGGGGAAAATACCAAAAATATTATTTAAAGGTTTCCATCTCATGCCGCCCAGAAATTCCAGGGGTCCGATCTCCAGAATAGCCGGAACTCCATTGGCAAACAAGAAAATACAGATCAGGGCAACTGCCAGGATGGAAACACACGCGGCGCCTAAAAAGACGCCGTGCATGAGATTTTCTTTCAGATTCTTCATATTCTCTTCCTTACGTGTGTTCCCGAAAGATTACTGTACCTCAGACCAGTCGGTAATCTCTCCGGTGTAGATCTGCATAACCTGCTCAGAGGTGATATCGGTAATCGGATTCTCCGGATTTACAATGATTGCAATACCATCCATCGCGATCACGGTCGGAACAAGGCCGCTCTCCAGCTCCGTATCTTTCAGTTCACGAGATGCCATACCGATGTCATAGCTTCCATCCAGAGTAGAAGTCATACCAGTGGTAGAATCGCTCTGCTGTACTTCGATCGTAGCGTTCGGGTTTACTGCCTGATAAGCCTCTGCCAGTTTCTCCATAACCGGAGTAACAGAAGAAGATCCGCCTACGGTGATGGTTCCTTCGGACTCATCGCTGGTGAATGCGCCGGTGCTGCCCTGGCTTACGTATCCATCCTCAGAAACTACTGCCTGGCCATCATCGCTCATGATAAAGTTGATGAAATCTGCTGCAACGCCTTCCGGCTCGCCTGCCGTTGCGATATTGAACGGACGCGCTACTGTATAAGAACCATCTTTTACAGTGTCAACCGTCGCTGCCACTCCATCCACATTCAGGGCTTTTACCATGCTGGTGTCCAGAGAACCAAGGGATACATATCCGATCGCATTGGTGTTTCCTGCTACAGTAGTCATCATAACGGAGGTGCTGTTGGTGATCTCAGCGGTATCAACCGTCATATCTACTTTATTTCCATCCGCGTCTTCCTGCTCGATGCCAAGCAGTTCTACAAAAGCGCCTCTGGTACCGGAACCATCCTCACGGGACAGAACGGTGATCGCGCCGCTCATGGAACCGCCGGCCGCTTCTGTATCCTCAGCTGCTTCTTCCTCCGCAGGAGCTTCTTCTGCCGTCTCTTCCTCAGCAGCCGCATCCTCGGTTGTATCGGTCGTAGCCGTAGTATCTGTGGTGGTGTCGGAAGAACTGCTTCCGCATCCGATCACAGTCGTTGCCGTCATAGCAGCAAGCATAAGTACAACAATCGCTTTTTTCATAATAATTTTCTCTCCTTAAAAATGGTTTCAGATTTTACTCTGTTTTTTATGTACTCCTCAAGTACATACCTGATCATACAGACCGAATGTAAAATCTAAAACCATCTTTAAGTAAAATATATGTAAAATCCATCGGAAACAGCGTCCCGAAATGTAAAATCCATTTCACATACAGCGTTTCTTTCCGATCTGCTGCCTGCACCAGAAAAACGCCGGAATCAGGAATATGTCCGCAAAAATCCATGCCATGGGATGCGCCATGCAGATCGCCGCATAGCCCAAGAACGGCACCAGCACCGCCGAAGCCAATATTCTTGCGATCATCTCCATGACGCCGGAAACAATGGCAAAGATCGAGAATCCCATTCCCTGGATCGTAAACCGCACGGTATTCACCAGCGTCAGCAGACAGTAGCCGCCCGTGCAGAACAGCAGAAATTCATAAGAATATTCGATGATCTGCGCTTCCGCGGCATCCACAAACAGCAGCGTCAGCTGGCGGCCTCCCAGAAGAGCAATCAGAAAACAGATCAGAGATGCCCCGAAGCCGATCAGGGATGCAGAAAGCAGTCCTTTCCCGATCCGGTCCAGTTTGCCGGCCCCCATATTCTGTCCCGTATAGGGAGCCATGGTCTGCCCCAGCGCTTCCACCGGGCAGGAGATGAAAGCGTTAATTTTCTGGGCTGCCGTGACCCCTGCCACCACTGCCGCTCCCAGGCCGTTGACAGCCGCCTGGACCACCAGCGTTCCGATCGCAGTCACCGAATACTGCAGACCCATAGGTATCCCGATCAGACAGAGTCTCTTCATATAAGAAAGCTCCGGCTTCCACTCTTCTCTGGTTCCCCGAAGAACGGGATATTTCTTCCACATATAGAAAAGGCAGATCACGCCGGATACCCCCTGAGAGATCACCGTAGCCAGCGCGGGGCCTTCCACGCTCATATCCAATAACCGGATCGAGACAATGTCCAGGGCAATATTCAAAAGGGAGGCAAGCGCCAGAAAAACCACCGGCGTCCTGCTGTCTCCCAGCGACCGGATGATTCCTGCCAGGATATTGTACAGGAAGGTGCACGGAATCCCCCAGAATATGATGACAATATAAATATAGGCATACTCAAAAATCTCCGGAGGCGTGTCCATCAAGGCAAGAATCGGACGGCAGGCAGCTACCACCGCCAGCGTCAGCGCCACAGAAAATACGATGCACAGCCAGGCGCCGTTGGCCACATACCTCCGCAGCCTGGACTCCTCCCTGGCTCCGAACATCTGCGCCACCGGGATCGCAAAACCGTTGCACACTCCAGTGCAGAATCCGATCACCAGGAAGTTCAGTGAACTGGTGGATCCGACTCCCGCCAGTGGATTGACTCCCAGGTACTGCCCTACGATCACGGTGTCCACCATGCTGTAAAACTGCTGAAAAAGCATTCCCAGAAACATGGGAATCGCAAAACTGACAATCAATTTTGCCGGAGATCCGGCCGTCATGTCTTTCGTCATGATCTGTCCTCCTTTTCGCAAACGAAAGGATTATATCTCCGGCAGGAACTCTTGTCAATCGGTATTCCGCCTCACGCCCTGATTATATCTCACGGGTATAGACCTGCAGCCACTCCCGCTCCTCTTCATCCAGATAAGGAGACAGTTCCTCATACACCCGGCGGTGGTAGCGGTTCAGAAGTTCCCGCTCCTGAGGGTTCATCTCCTCCGGCAGAATGGCATCCAGGTCGATAGGTACAAAGGTCAGCGGCTCAAATCCAAGAAACCGTCCGTATTCATTCTGGCCCTTTTCCACACAGACCAGCTCATTTTCCGTGCGGATCCCATACTGCCCTTCCACATACACGCCCGGTTCATCGGTGGTGACCATGCCCGGCTCCAGTACGGCGGGAGGTTCTCCCGGACGCATCTTCCAGCGGAAGGCGTTGGGGCCTTCATGGACATTCAACAAATATCCCACTCCATGACCGGTTCCGCAGCGGTAATCCATCCCCAGCTCCCACAGAGGCTCCCGGCATAAAATATCCAGGCTGTATCCGGTGCACCCGTACAGGAACACCGCATCCCCCAGATTCAGGCATCCCCGGCACACGGCCGTAAACATGCGCTTCTGCTCCATGGAAAGCGGTCCCAGCGCAAAAGTCCGGGTGGTATCCGTGGTTCCCTCCAGGTAATGCCCTCCCGCATCCACCAGAAGGAATCCTTCGGGACGGATCGCATCGTACTGTTCCTCTGTGGCGGAATAATGCATCATGGCGGCATTGGCTCCGCAGGCACAGATCGGGGCGAAACTCTGCCCCAGATAGTGATCCTGCTCCTTCCTGCGGTCTTCCAGATACTCTGCCGCCGACAGCTCCGTAATATTTTCCTTTCCCACACGGGTTTTTACCCAGCGCATGAAACGGGTGAAGGCGATGCTTTCTTTGCGGTGCGCTTCTTCCAGGTTGCGGAGCTCTGTACTGTTTTTCACGGCTTTCATCCGCTCCGAAGGATTCGGCATGTCCAGAATGCAGATTCCTTCCGGAATCGACGACAACAGCTGATAATTGACCGCTCTTTTATCCAGCAGAACCGCCGACGCATCCCTCCTCTCTCCCGGCGCGGCGTCTGCCGCCTTCAGCGCCGCCAGATCCGTATAAATTTCCCCGTAGTCTTTTCTCCGGACTTTACAGGATGCCAGATATTGATCCGTCTCACTGCTTACAACCTCCGGGCGTACATACCAGACGCAGTCGTCCTGCGTGATACACAGGAAAGACATGATTACCGGTACGCAGGGGATATCCCCTCCCCGCAGGTTCAGAATCCAGGCAATATCGCACAGATCCGCCAGCACATGCACGTCCGCGCCCGCTTCCCGCATCTCCTCCCGGATCCGTGACAGTTTGCTTTCCGTACTCTCTCCGCTCCAGCATTCGTCCAGGATCCATACCGGCGCGGGCGGAATACCCGGGCGGTCTTCCCAGATCTCCCCGACCAGATCCCGGTCTGTGGTCAGTTTCGCGCTTTTTCTTCCGGCTGCTTCCGCCAGGCGCGCCGCCCGGGCAGCTCCCATGGTACGTCCGTCAAATCCAAGACATCCGTCCTCGTCCAGCCGGGCTTCCACCCAGGCTCCCGGTTCCGGCACTCCCGGCTCGCCCATCCGGAACAGCCGGATCCCGCTCCCTGCCAGCTGACGCTCCGCCTGGATAAAATACCGGCCGTCCGTCCACAGCCCCGCATCTGTCAGCGTAACCACCGCCGTACCGGCAGACCCGGTAAATCCGGTTATATATTCCCGCGCCCGGTAGTGAGCGCAGACATATTCCGACTCATGACAGTCAGAGGACGGGATCACATAGACACTGATCCCTGCCTCTTTCATCTTCTGTCTCAGTTTCCGCAGCTGCTCCCGTTCCATTTTCCACTCTCCTCTCTGCCCGCTTCAATCCCAGCGTGCTTTCAGAAACGCTCCGTATCCGCGATAGGCTTCATAAATGTCCGCTTTGCTGGATACCTCCCAGGGGCTGTGCATATTCAGAAGAGCCACGCCGCTGTCAATGACATCCATTCCATAATTTGCAGTGATATAGGCAATCGTTCCGCCGCCTCCCTGGTCCACTTTGCCCAGTTCCGCGGTCTGCCAGCAGACGCCGGCGCCGTCCATAATCCCCCGCAGCTGTCCGATATACTCTGCGCAGGCGTCATTGGAACCGGATTTTCCTCTGGAACCGGTGTACTTATTAAACACCATGCCGCGTCCCAGGTACGCCGTGTTCTTCTTTTCAAAAGCGGACGCATAGTTCGGGTCAAAAGCCGCGCTCACATCCGAAGAAAGCATGTGCGAATTCTGCAGGCACCGGCGCAGCGCCAGTTCGGAATACTGGCCGGACAGCTGCATCACTTCCGCCGTCACATTTTCAAAATACCGGGACTGCATGCCCGTGGCTCCCATGCTGCCGATCTCCTCCTTGTCAGTCAGCAGACACACGGAAGTATACGCCGGATCCTGTACTTCCAGCTGAGCCAGAAGGGACGTGAACGCGCAGATCCGGTCGTCCTGTCCATATCCCATGATCATGCTCCGGTCCAGTCCAAAGTCCCTGGCCGCTCCTGCCGGTACCGCCTCCAGTTCCGCCGAGAGGAAGTCTTCCTCTTCGATTCCATACTGCTCCTTCAGGATCCCGAGCAGCGCTTCCCGGATCTTTTCTTTCTCCTCTGTATCCTTCAGCGGACGGCTGCCCACGATCACATTCAGGTTTTCGCCTTCCACCACGACGGCTGCTTTCTTCTGCAGCTGCTCCGAAGAAAGGTGGATCAGCAGATCCGAGATGCCGAACACCGGATCCCCCGGCTGCTCGCCGACCGCTATCTCCACCGTGCTCCCATCTTTTTTTACCACTGTGCCGTGCAGGGCAAGCGGGATCGCCGCCCACTGGTATTTTTTGATGCCGCCATAATAATGGGTCTCCAGAAGCGCCATCTCTCCATCTTCATATAAAGGGTTCTGTTTGATGTCGAGTCTTGGAGAATCGATATGGGCTCCCAGGATATTCATGCCCCTCTCCATAGGCTCCGTGCCAATGTGAAACAGGATCACCAGTTTCTTTTTATGAACCGCATAGACCTTGTCCCCCGGCTGCAGGCTTCCTTCTTCCCGCACCGCTTTTTCAAGAGACACATAGCCTGCCGCCTCTGCCATCTCCCGGATACGGACGGCGCATTCACGCTCCGTCTTACAGTCTGAGATAAACTGCCGGTACTGCTCCGCGATCCGGTTCACCTGTACCAGATCTGCTTCCTCATATGTATTCCACGCATTCTTTCGTTCCATGTCTGTACTCCTTTCTGTCACTACACTGCCCGGAACACTGATCCGGACGGTCTCTGTTATTTATTATATATATTTTTGCGGGGGTGTACAAGAAGCAGAAAAGAAGACGAAAAAAGGTTGAAAAAATTGTGCAACAGTGTTGTATTTTCCTATTCTCTATGTTAAACTGAATTACATAGAGTATATCTCTGCCGGCAGATATTACACTCTGTTGAAAATCTTTGAACTGAATATTTCCGATGAGTTCTCATCATATTTCCTTTTTCAATCTATTTTTATCCGCACAGGGAGATTTGCGCGCATTTTTCCAATGTGGAAATCCAACTGCAAGGAGACTGCCTATGAATCAATCCAAAAACAAATTCCAGCAAACTTCTGCGCCATACGCCCATATCATATGGAAGGATCCTCCCGATTCCAGAGAATCCATAGAATCGTATCTGGAGAATGATCCTATATTATATCTCTCCTATCGGCATCTGACCTCGCCGTACCGGGAACGGCTCCTGGATTTTCTGCGGGGAGCCAGAACCCTTCCTCTGACTTACGACCCGTTTTTCAAAACGATCTTCGATCCGGTGCTTCATCCGGAACGTCTCTCCGGGCTGATTTCCAGCCTCTTAGGTATCCCTGTAAAAGTAAAAGACGTCCTTCCCACAGAAGACCGCATGCTGGATGGGGAATCTCTGTTGATCATGGACGTACTGGTGGAATTAGAAGACGGCTCCCTGACGAATGTGGAGATTCAAAAGATCCCCTACGCCTTTCCGGCAGAACGCATGTCCTGTTATTCTTCAGATCTGGTCATGCGGCAATACGCACGCGCCAAATCTCTTCGGGGCAAAGATTTTTCCTATCGGGATATGCGGAAGGTCTATACGATTATCCTTTTCGAGAACAGCGCCCATATCTTCCACCAGGATCCGGACCGCTATATCCATCACGGGAAAACCACTTTCGACACCGGTCTTCAGATGACTCTTCTGCAGGAATACTGCCTGGTAGCCCTTGACGTATTCCGAAAAAAACCTTATTCTGAAAATAGAAGCAAACAGACTGCATGGCTATCCCTTCTGACCACAGAAACCATAGAAGACGCCGAAAAACTGATAACCGTATATCCGTGGCTGGAAGATATCTATAAGGAGATCGCCATGCTCCGCCAGAAACCGGAGGAGGTGCTGCATATGTTTTCGGAAGCATTAAAGATTATGGACCGGAATACGGTGCATTATATGATTGAAGAGCAGCAGAAAGAACTGGAAGAACAACTGGAAAAATTGAAAGAACAACAGAAAAAATCAGAAGAACAACAGAAAGAATTGGAAGAGCAACAGAAAGAATTAGAAGAACAACAGAAAGAATTAGAAGAACAACAGAAAGAATTAGAAGAACAACAAAAAGAATTAGAAGAACAGCAGAAACTGCTTTCTGTGAAAGATCAGGAGATCGAAACACAGCGTCGGGAAATCGAGACTCTGAAAAAACAGATAGCAGCGCTCAAAGCACAGGAAATCTGAAACCGACAATTTTCAAAAATCCCGCAGCGGACTCTCCAAAAACAGGAGTCCGCTGCGGGATTTTATTTTATTCATCTGTTATCTGGTTCATTTATTTGAATAATTTGACACATAAAGCGTTTGACAAATACGCATTATATGCGTATAGTATATGTTAGGAAAATACATTAAAGAAAAAACCATTTCAAGGAGCTTTTGTTCATGAAAAGACGAGATTTGATTAAGCTTCTCGAAGAAAATGGATGGCGCTTCAAAAGAAGCGGCGGGAATCATGATCTGTATACTGACGGCAACAGAGTCGAAGCAATTCCCAGACATTCAGAAATAAACGAGATGCTCGCAAAAACAATCATCAAGAAGCTGGGGCTTTAAGCCCCGGTACTTGATATTTCATAGAACCAGGCCCGATGAAATGTCATAAAAAGAAAGGAGTCAAACATGAAAAAGAAAGGAGCGTATCCGGTCATTTTAAAACGTACGGATGAAGGGTATTATGTGGAAATACCTGACTTCGATTCCGGTACGCAAGGCGCCACAGTCGCAGAAGCGATGGAAATGGCAAGAGACGCAATTGGATTGATCGGAATTGATCTGGAAGACGAAAAAAAGGAGATTCCAAAACCATATTCCAAACAATTCAAAATCACAGATGATGATATTTTTACATTAGTCGATGTAGATTTTTCAGAGTACAGAAAAAGAGTTGATAATAAAGCAGTAAAAAAGAACTGTACCATTCCTTATTGGATGAGTGTCGAAGCCGATAAAGCCGGCGTTAATTACTCACGTGTGCTTCAGGATGCATTGGCCGGGATACTGGGCGTGAAGAAATTAACGAATTAAATCAGATTCCGAAAAATTGACAGTTTGTGAAAAAATCCCGCAGCGGACTCTCCAAAACAGGAGTCCGCTGCGGGATTATTTTATTCATCTGTTATCTGTTCACTTATTTTTTCCGTCTCCGGTACACATATACGCCAATTACGGTCAAAACAGCTGCGGACAGTACGGCAGCCGCCGTCCAGAGCGAGATCCGCGCGCTGTCTCCGGTTTTTACGGAGCCGGTCGGCACTGCCGCGCTTACCGCCATGACTGTATCTTCCTCATCGGAAGAATCGTCAGAACCGGTCGATCCGGAACTGCGTTTTACATTCGTAATCGTGTTGTCTCCTTCTCCATAATCGACCCTGTAACCGTCCGGTACCACCTCCTGTACTGTATAAGCGATTTCCGCGCCATTTTCGTCATATTTGGGAAGTCCGGCAAAAGTATATACCCATGTATTGTCCGTACCGGAGGTTGCCTGATTCCAGAGTGCTTCCAGGTTTCCGGTATCTGCTCCGACTTCTACCCTCTGTACTTCCACTCCGTTCGCGTACAGGATCAGTTCAATCTCCTCCGGCCGTTTCCCATTAGAATTATTGTTGTCATCCCAGACCTTTGTCACCGGAATGTCAACTGTCTCAGACAGCGTATTGGTGAAATCATATCCGTCTGTATCCGCTTCATATCCGTCCGGTATGATTTCTTCCACCCGGTAGGTGTAGAGATTTCCTTCATCGTCGGTCAGCGGAAGCCCGCTGTAGGTATACGTCCATACATCCGTGTCCGTGCCGGTCCAGACAAGGACTGTTCCGTCCGCTTCCAGGATATCCGCCGTCACTTCCTCTTCTTCGCCGCCCTCTGTGCTCCGGTATATCTTAAGTTCCAGCGTCTCCGGGCGGGTGCCGTAGGCATTGTGATTGTCCAGCCAGGTCTTCGTGCCGGATACGGCTGTTTCAGGAATATTGGTAATCGTGTAGGCAAACGTGCCTGCCTCCTGTTCCCCGTCCGTTTCCGTGATCCGTCCGCCGTCTGTATGGACAACAAATCCGGATTCTTCCACCGGATTTTCTCCGACTGTTTCTTCCTTCACCGTATACAGGTACCTCGTCCCTTCTTCAGCAAAGCGGGGAAGGTTCTCGAATGTTCCTTTCCAGCCGTTCGCATCGCTCAGCGTCAGGGTCAGCGGATCTCCGCTCTCGTCCGTGACTGCCACCGGAAGACCATCAGAGCCCTCGGTACTGCGGTACAGTCCTACCGTCACTTCTTTCTGTTCTCCGGCGTCTGTTCCCCGCCATACCTTCTGAACCTTCACTTCTGTGGTCAGGATGTTCGTCACTGTAAATCCTTCTTCCGCAGAGCCCTGCGCGGTACCGTCTCCGGCGCCGTCCGCCTGATAACCGTCCGGCACCGAAGCTTCTTTGACCGTATACTGATAACGGACTCCGTTTTCGTCATATTCCGGCAATTCACTGAACGTGTAACTCCAGGAATCAGAGGAGCCGGTCACCGTCCGGATCAGTCTCTGCAGCAAGTTCCCTTTTGTCAGAGTTACCGTATCATATTCTATGCCGTTCTGATACAGGATCAGCGTAACGGATTCCGGCCTCAGGCCGTCCTGGTCGCTTCCGTCCAGCCATTCTTTAGTCACCGTAATCTCAATCGTATCGTCCAGCGTATTGGTAATGTTATTGCCGTTGTAGGCAGACTCATATTCCTCGGGGACTTTCTCTTCCCGGACCCGATACGTATACGTCCGCCCCATTTCGTCCGCTGCCAAAAGGTCCGAATAGGTATAGGTCCATTCGTTCCCTTCCTGCCCTGTCCACTCAAAGGAAGCTTTTTCTTCTTCCAGGGTCTCTGCGGTCACTTCCTCCCAGGAAGTTTCCTCATCCGGTGTTACAGTTCTCTGGAGCGTCAGTTCCAGAGTTTCCGGGCGGGTGCCGTAGGCGTTGCCATCGTCTTTCCATGTCTTGGTGACGGTCAGATCTGTGCGGCCGATGTTGTAGATGGTTGTCTTTTTATTCTGTGTATCCTGCACATGTACAATCTTCCAGTCTCCTGCATATTGGGAATCTGATTTAACGTCCTCGATCTGCACCGCGCCATCGCCTGTCCCGATCCGTATCTCCCGGGCATAATATACGTACTTTTTCGCTCCGGATTCTGAGCCGCCATATTCCGGCAGACCTTCAAACGTATCGGTCCAATTGTTTTGGCTGTTCAGAGTCAATTTCATCTGCGTACCGTCTGATGCAGGTACTTCTTCTGATTTTTCATCTCCCGGCGTTCCTGTAGTCCTCCAAAGGCCCACAGTCACTTCCTGTATCTCGCTTTCATCCGCCACTGCCCAGATCTTTTCCACGGTCAGAGAGGTTACCTTTTTGTTGGTGATGATCGTGGTATCTCCTGCTTCGTCCGTGGTCTCTCCATATTCATAGTCTGTCTCGTATCCCGCAAGCGCCGACTCTGTCACCCGGTACTGTGTCTTTCCATATTCATCTTGCACGCTGCCCGGCAGTACTTCCGGAAGATTCGTCCACTTTGCTTTCCAGGCTTCATATTCCCAGTAATCTTTGTCTGCAGACTCTGCTTCCGCCTGCCCGTCCAGTTCCACTATCTCCTCGGGGGAAACATCTGTCCAGATCTCTTCTCCATCTTCCCCATAACCACTCAGGTACTGCAGAGTCAGAGAGACGGACTCTGTATTTCCACCGTTGCTCTCCCAACTCTTTTCTGCATAGATATCCGTCGTAACCATGGTGTTCGTGACCTTCGTGGCATTGGATATACTATAATCATATGACGCTGTATAGGTATCCGCATACGTCCCGGATGCTTCCACCATGTAATCCTCAAGGTTGTCTTTTGTATATCCTGTTTTTTCATCACTTTCCGAGAGCGGATTCAACTCCACCGCGCGGTACTGATATTCTACAGTCTCTGTCCTGTCCTCCGACAGTCCCGATTCCGGAAGACCGGATACCGTTCTGGAAACGGATCCGCCCGCATTGGCTCCATATAGCTCAACGATCAGCGGTACCGGTGTGCCGCCTTCTTCGCTGACCATTACCGGCTCCCATACAGTGCCGCCGTCCGACGAGCGCTGGATTACAAAACTGACCTGCCAGTCATAGACAGAATCCTCTCCGGCCTCCGGCCGGGTCCCGTAACGGTTGTCCTTGTCTCCTGCCCACACCTTCGTGATCGTAAGGTCTGTGGTTTCCAACTTGTTGTACTGTATGTTGTCCTCACTGTCGTGAGAATCTTTGCCCTCACCGTAATAGGCGCTGAACAGGCCATCCGCAAAATTGTATGTATAGGTCTCTCCGTTTTCACTGTTAATAACTTTAATCACTTGTTCATAACCCGTGCCGCTGACTGTAATACAGCTTTCCACCACCCGGTATTCCAATTTTGTTGCCGTATTGTCAGCCGCTGTATCACCTGTCCCAGCTTTAACAATCCATCCGGGCAGATTTTTAAAACTGCCTCCTGTATTCCATAGGTCATCGCCGAGACGGCCTGTCAGGGTCTGCGTGAAAGAATATCCATTAAACAAATCAGAAAAAACCTCATCTGACAATGCGCCTTCAAAATACGTTTCGGCGTCCTGCCATTTGGTATTTCCTGCGTCCGAAATTTCTCTCACCTGCAGGGTAAACGTCACTTCCAGTTCATATCCCAGATAATCCTCCGTGATCTCGTCTCCGTCGGAATCCACCCAGTACTTGCTGAACGATTCAGAAGTCATGATAGAATTCTCCAGGTCGGTCATAGACTGCACCAGACTCCCACTCGATTCATCTACTGTCGGATTTCCGTTTTCTGAAGCGGTATCTTTTACCGCCGTATAAGAATCAATGTGCGTCTCCTCCACCGTATACTCCCACTCCATACCGTTGGGCGCGTAGAGGGCCAGTTCGCCATTAACGATTCCGGTGATCGTATAAGTCCAATGTTCCTCGTCTGTTTTCTTCCATTCAATAGAGTAATCTGTATTTGCTGTCAGCTCTGTCTTTTTTATCGCGTTATCCTGCCCCGGCTGGCTGTCCGCCTCACGATATACTGTCACAGCAATATTAAATTCTTCCGGACGTTTGCCAAATACATCTCCGGCATCATCCCATACCTTCCTTCCTGTCAGGATCTGTGTCTCCGGATCCGCTGAGGGCTGGTTGATAAAGGTCGCGCTCACTGTCAGTGCTTCCTCTTCGCCGCCAGACTCTACAGAAGACACCAAGGGTTTTAAATCAGTCACAGAAGTTTCCTGATCCATTTCTATAATGCTGCCTATATTCTCTTCTGTAACATTCTGTTCTACCGCCCAGGTATCATATCCGTTCAGATAGTCCGTGACCTCTTCGATGGTGTACACATACTCCGAACCGTTGGGCGCGTACTGCTCCAGCCCGTCCAGCGTAAAGATTCCCTGAAGCCAGCCGCCGGTGCTATCCGACCCCGCCGCCTCCTGCACCATCTCAGCGGACCATACCAGATACTCATCGCCTTCGTCATCCTTCATCCAGTGATACGGATCCTCTTCGTCCGGTGACACCCTAATATACTCTACATCTGATGTAGTTCCAGTGTTTGTCGTATAGGTACGGCTGATCCGGAAGTAGACCGCCGGATAAGTATTCTGATCAGCCAGCTCCAGATATTTCTGGAAGCTCAGGCTGCCCGTCTCGCTCGCATAGGTATTTGTCGCCGTAAAATTCACGATCCCTGGCTCATCAAATACCTGTCCCACCTCAATACCGTCAGCGCTGTCATCTAACTGCACTTCTTCCCGGATCACATACTGGTACAGACGGCCGTTTTCATCAAACTTGGGAAGTTTCTCCGCGTCGGGATTTTCCGGTGCTGCCGTCACAGTTCCATCTTCGGCAATTTCTAATTTATTCTCACCTTCATACTCAAAAGTAAACGTATAAATACTTCCGCTGAGTATCGCTTCCCAGTTTTCCTCACTTATCGTCAGGGATACGACTGGATCTCCTTTCAGTATCTCTTCCTCACTTTCACCAGAAACACCCCTGTACAGGTAAAATGTCACCGTCGGCAGATCCTCGCTTGGATACTGGTCCGGCAGATTTTCCCACAGTTTCCGCACCGTGACCGTCGTCTCTCCCTCGATGGAATTGGTAAACGTCCCGCCTTCCTTCAGAGCATAGGCGCCGGACTCTTCCATCTCATACACATAGCCAAAGGTTTTCGCATCCTCTGTCGGCTCCATACTGCTGCCCAGATCTGTCACTGTACTGCCTTCGTTAATACTGTACCCGACTGTCTGGTACCCCAGCTGGTCCGCCGCTATCATTGTCTGCTCCACCGCATAATAAATGATTTCATAACCGTAATCATCGTACATGGGCAGATCGCCAAAATCCGCCGTCCAGCGGGTGGTCGTCTCGTTATCGTCCTGAGTCCACAGATAATTTCTCTGGTATAGCTGAAGACTTACATCATCCGCGTCCGAACTGTTATGTACCAGCTGATAAAGGTCGATATACAGATCCGGCCGTTCCTTATTCTGGTACGTGTAATCATCGTTCCACTGTTTCGTCCACTGCACGGTCTTGCTGCCGGTGAGCTGGTTGGTGATCTCCACCGTCTGTTGATCCGATGTGTGCAGTTCGCCGGTCACATCATAGCTGGTGGTCATAGATGTGGTATATTCTTTGTAAAGCTCATATAACTGCGGATAATTATTCTCCAGTTCTTCATCAGAGAGCTCACTATATTCACCATTCCGTTCGATAACCCAGCTTTCTCTCACCTCGTAACCGACAGTGCTTCCGTTCAGATCATATTTGGGAAGGTTGTTAAAATAATAGGTATACGTGGATGCTTCTGTGTCCAGGTCCAGCTCCAGAACCGTTTTCCCGTCACTGCCGCTTCCATCTGCCTGGTTGCTTAAATAAGTTGAAATATATCCGATATTGACTTCATCTGCGGTACCGGCATCCGCCGAATGTGTCATCTTATAAGTTTCAGAACCGGCGGCCGGGCTGAAATCCAGGTACAGAACGAGTTTCGGCACTGAAATATCTGAATTCTCCTCTGCTGCCTCCTTCAGTCGTTCCAGTTCCTCTACGATGGCTTTTCTCTGTTCTCCGTCACCGTCCACCCATTCTTTGGTAACGGTGATGTTCACGTTCCCCAGACGGCGGTTCGTCACCGTATACAGCGTGGGATTTCCCACCGCATCCAGTTCCTCCACACCGTAGCTGGCCTCATACCGGTGGTTGGATGCGGAGAACTGATGGATCGCCTCTTCGTTCATCTTACCGTCTTCCGTCGTCGGAACCGGCGTTCCGTCCGATTCTGTCAGGTATTCCGTTGCATGTCCGCCCATCTCCGTCTCCACGATAAAGACTTCCTCCGGTTCATAGGCGCCGATCCCTACCCACGCATTCCAGCTTCCGCCATTCGCTCCGCTGAGCGTCACCTCCTCAACCAATTTTCCGGTATCTCTCGCATAGACGCCGATTGTCACGTCTTCCCGGTGAGTGACGTCACTGCTGTCGGTCCAGTATTTCTGGACGATAATGTAATATCCGGTTCCCGGAGCGTTGGTCACCGTAGTCAGATATCCTCCGTCTTCTGTCCGCTCCGTTTCGTAAGTCGGCACAAAAGCCTGATCTTCACTGCTTATCTCCAGGAGATAATACTCATACAGCAGGCCCTCCTCATTGTATTCCGGAAGGCCGGTCACAGAAGCATGCCAGGCTTCCGCCTCCTGCATGCTGATCTTCAGTCCGTCAGAGGTTGTCAGCGTAGTTTCTTCCTCGTCCGGCATTCCATCCATCGTAAATCTGCAATAAGGCTCTTCATAATCCGGTTCTTCCCCGCTGACGGACCGGTAGATGGCGAACTCCACTTTCGTACCGGCTTTATCGGCGCTGATGTCATTCCCATTCTCGTCCTCCCAGATCTTTTCCACCTCATAGGTAATGGTATCTGAGATCTGGTTCGTAACGATGACGGCTCCGGTCTCCGGATCTTTTTTCGTTGTGGAGCGGTAAGTCACTTCTTCCCCATTCTGGGTCATAGTAAACGTATATACGCCTTCGCTTTCTTCTGACAGGGTAATCTCTTCCCCGTTCTGACAGATGGCGCTCTCCACCCAGCGGTATTCCAGTTCTTCTCCATGGCTCCCGTACCGGGGCACCTGAAGCGTCTCGCTGTCGGTCAGCTGCTCCGCGTAGAAATCATCCATCGTCACCGTCGTTCCGGTGGCCTCCCATTCCTGCTCCTCTTCGCCGTCGGCAGCCACAGGCCTGGATTCCAGAGACAGTTCGATGGTCACGTCTTCAAAATGGGCCTGGAACGCTTCCGCTTTCCAGTCCTTGACCACCGTCGTCTCCACCGTATCCGTCAGACGGTTGGAGATCGTCCCGCCGTTATAGACGAATTCGTTGGTCCCGGTCCGGCCGTCTTCATCTTTTATCAGTTCGTTGCTGTCTCCGTCCGGCACCAGGATAAAATCCGATACCTCTCCGTCTTCTCCGACGGAGCCAAATACCTGCTCATATCCGGATCCGTCGATCACCTCGCGCACCACGTAAATATACCGGTACCCTTCCGCGTCGTACTTGTCCAGAGTAATCGGATTACCCTCGCCATCTTCAAATTCTATGGTAAAAGTATTCGCACTTCCCGCCGACACGGTCATCGTGATATTCTGGCCGTTCTCATCAGTCACCTGCGCCGCCGTCGTGTAAGATTCTCCCGCCCGGTAACGCCACAGATAGAAGGTGACCCCCGGGCGTTCGCCTGAGTCCGCTTCATCCAGCCATACTTTCCTGGCAGAGTAGGTTGTCTCTCCGGTCAGTATCATGATCAGGCTCCCGCCGTCCAGGATCTCATCCGTCGTCGATCCTCCCAGCGCCGAATCCGTGTTGTCGTAACGGATACTGAAATAATCGCCGTCATCGATCCCTTCGATTCCCTCGGGCGTCAGCCGGTCGTTTTCCTCGTCTTTTGTATGTGTACCCACTGTATATATGATCGGTTCCCCGCTCAGCGTGTACATGGGAAGGCTCGTGATCGTAACTGTGCCCCTGTTGGCGGAATCGTTTCCATCGCCGTCCTGGTCATACACCGTGTTAAGGGTATCCCCGTCCAGTTCTTTCAGCTGGGTTTCTTCCTGAAGCTTATCGTCCACATAGGTCTTCAGATAAAATTTCTCCAGGTTCTGGTCCCTCAGCCCCTGCGCGGTTCCCTGGTCTCCCCAGCGGATATCGACCCGGAATTCAAAATCCGTCTCCGCCACATAGTACCAGCCTTCCGACACGCCTTCCTCATCCGCGTTCTCTTCTGTCACTTCCGTCAGAAGATAGGAATCCTGCTCCGGAGCCACAACCCTCCAGTAAACATACTGGGTAGTTTGTACTCCCATTTCGTCGGTCCGTGTAAGCTGTGACGGAAGTTCCGACAGGGAATAGGTCCATTCCGCTCCATTCTCTGTGATGTCTGCCTCCGGCATCTCCTCCAGGCCGATCGCTGACAGAGTTTCATCACTCAGAGTCGTCCACTGCAGGCCGTCTGCTTCAAGATTGCCTTCATCCAGCTGCTCATCCGATACATAATACTGAATTATAACGCTGTCTTTATAATCACCGGTATTCGGACGGATGCCGCCTTCATTTCCGTTGTCCACCCAGAAAATCTGCTGCGAAACCGTACCGTCCTGTTCGGTTATATCTATCGTAATTCCGCTTCTCTGCACTGCCCGGAGCTCTGTCACGCCGTCCGCCACATAGTAAGTCCCGGCCCCGCTCTGCAGCGCGTAAAAATATGTATCCGGCTCTTCTTCCAGCATATCATCCGTGATCTCCAGAAGCGCGTATCCTTCTGTCCGCGGCAGTTCCATATCCCACGAAACCGTATAAGAACGCTCTTCTCCATCCGCTCCGGTCTCCGTGACCGCAGAAGGCAGGCTGTCCCCGGAAATCTTTACCGTATACTGCCGCACCGTATAAGAAACCTCTGTCCCTTCCCCGGTATCTGCTTCCTCTGTCTCGGCCTCTGCCAAAGCCATGATCTGGTCCGAGACGGTCTGCGTCTCTTCCGCCTCTGCGGACGGCAGCTCCGACAGTCCCACCTGATCCATATTGTCTTCGGCAAGGACCTGGTCCGGTTCCTCCTCTGTTTCTTCTGCTCCCTCCGAAGACGCCTCCTCCAGCGAAAAAGTCAGCTCCACATCCGGAAAGTCTTCACTGTCCGGACGGGATCCATCGCTGTCCGGAAGTTCCACCCAATAGATCTCCTGCTCCAGATCTTCGCTCCAGGCGTCGACCCGGACGCCTGTTTCCGTCTCCGGTTCCTCTTCGATCAGCACATAATACCAGCCCGCGCCTCTGTCAGCGAAATCATAAAGCCCCTGCTCCAGGTCTTCTTCCGTCACTTCGGTCAGTTCATATTCTTCCAGTTCCGGGAAAGAGAACTCCCACTCGATCTGCCATACCGCAGTCCGTCCTTCTTCGTCCGTCTCCTCGATGCTGGCGGGCAGACTTGTCCCCTCGTAAGAGACTGTGAAGCTGTCCCCGTCTTCCGTTATCCCGGCGGCAGGCATTTCCTCCAGACAGACTTCCTGCAGATTCTCCTGCGACAGCGCCGTAAATGTACCGTCCTCCGTTCCGTCCGTACTCTTTCTGAACGTCAGTACCGGAGCCGCCTCGTCCGCTGCCGGTCTTATCCCCCGGGCGTTCCCGTCGTCTGCCCAGTAAACGGTCCGCGTCAATTCCTCGGCATACTCCAGAATCCGGATGTCTTCCGCCGGATTTTCTGTCTCCTCCTCACCGTCCGTCTCCTCTTCCGGCTGCTCCGCTTCTTCCGAAGCACCTTCCTCCTGTTCTCCTGCTTCCTCCGAAACTTCTTCCTCCCGGCTGCCGGACTCTTCCGGAATCTCTTCCTCCTGACTGTCCGTTCCCTCCGGAACTTCTTCTTCCTGACTGTCTGTTCCCTCCGGAACTTCTTCTTCCTGGCTGTCCGTTCCCTCCGGAATCTCTTCCTCCTGGCTGTCTGTCTCTTCCGGGATCTCTTCTCCCTGGCTGGCTGTCTCTTCCGGAAGTTCTCCCTGCGTATCTTCCGTGGTGTTCAGAACCTCATTTTGCATTTCGCCGGCAAGAGAGATCTGCGTATCTGAAAACAATAAAACCAGCATCTGCAAAACCAATATCAGACACACAACACGTCTGAATGATCTCAGCATCTTTGCCGGCTTTTTATCTTTCGTGTTCCCTTTTTGGCTCCTTTTCAATGTCTGACCTCCTTCTGCACAACCCGCGCCGTTTACATGCGCCTTTTACATACATCGCCTATGGGACACACTTGTTTTCAATTCATCACACTTTTTTGTAGATATTATATTTATACATAATATTCATGTTAACTTTGTGAAATATATCCATATATATGGAAAATTCATCCAAAATATGCATCTGCAAAAAAGACAGCCCCGGACTGCGGGAAAAATCCCGCAGTCCGAGGACGGTCTTCTTTTTATTCATTTATACTGTTTCTGTTGGCTGCTTCATCCTTCCGCAGGCTTCGCGCCGTCCTGTCCGTCTTCTCCGTCCCCGTCTTTGTCCTTCCTCTGCGGAATGACAGTAACGATTGCGTGTACAGCCGCCGTGATCACGAAGAATATGGTCCATCTGTCCGTCCATGCGATCAGGCCTTCCAGCGGCTGGGTCAGGAAGAACAGGATGATCAGCGCCGCGGCAAAGATCGTACCCAGGATCTTTCTCAGTTTTTTCTGCTTACAGTAAGAGTATTCTGCCAGCATCATGGAAGCTACCATACATGCCAGATCCGCCAGGGCAAGGCCCTGCGGGATGCCTGCCAGCACGTCTTCCTGAGAAGTCACCTTCGTCTCTTCCTCTTCTGTCTCCGCCGTCTGATCCGGCTCTTCATCCGTTCTCGGAGAGCTTGCCGGTATCTCTTCGGTATCTGCGCTTCCGTCCGTCACCGGCACGGTCGTCACAGTCCCGCTTCCGGGTCTTCCGCCTCCGGATGTGATATAGACAGTCTCCGTCACAGTCCCTCCCGGAACCTGTACATAGACGGTCTCTGTCGTGGTTCCTCCGCCGGAACCTCCGTTATCTCCGGTACTTTCCGGCGTATACGGCGTATAGGCGATGGTGTAGAACGAGAACCGGTCGCTCTCGAAACTCAGTCTCTTTCCGTCCGCGCTGAGCGTGCAGTCCAGTCTGTCCACCGCTCCCTCGTGATTCCGATAAACTTCATAGGTGTCTTTGCCCAGCAGTTCATCCGGAAGTTCAACCGTAATCCTTACCGGCATATCCAGTTCATGGAGTTCCTCGCTGACGCCGTCGGAACGGAATTTGTTGATCGCCAGGTCCAGAGAATAATATCCTTTCTCATCTCCGGCGACCGCCCTGATCGGATCCAGCTGCTGCGCCGTCGTCTCTTCTCTCGGTATGGAAGCCACAAACTGAACGACCACTTTATTTCCTTCCACGGTCTCTTCCGCCACGTCAACGGTGTTTCTCAATCCATCTACTTCGATCGCCGGCATATCGCTGGTCGCCAGCGTGATGACTTCGTTGTACGCGCTGGTGCTGACCAGGAAATTGTAGACTGTCTCGATGCCGTATCTGGACGCCGTCATTCTTATGAAATAATTCTTATGTTCTTCAATCGCCTCCTTCGGCACGGTAAAGCTTCCGTCCGCTCCGATTTCATAGGACGCCAGTTCTCTGCCCATCATGTCGGTCAGCACTGCCTCTTCGATATTCGCGTCGCCTTTCAGTATCGGGCTGAATACCATATCCTGCGCCAGGTGGTTGCCGTCCATGGCTTCCTCGCCGATGATCAGCGTATAGCCCGTCGTCTCCGGGTCAAATGCCGGGAACATGGTGACGCCTTCCGACAGCTCCAGTCCCAGGTCCGAAAGCGGAGTCTCCTCGCCCGGATCCAGTTCCTGTCCGGTCTGGAACGCGCTCAGGAGCGCTTCCACATTCTCATTGGTCGCGTAATCCATAAACGCGCCTGCTTTTACCACCAGGGTGTAGATCTCATTCAGTTCCAGCTTCAGCGGCTCGCCGTTTTCATCCACGAATCTTTCGATGGGAACCGATGTGGTGCACGCCGCTCCTTCATCCGGGATCAGCGGGATCTCATCTTCATGCATCGTTGCCGTATAAGTCTTCTCTCCGGTACTGATGGTCAGCTGTCCGCCTTCCTTCCAGACGACCCGTTCGCTGAAGAACAGTTCGATCTCTGTCAGCGCGTCCTCTCCCATGACAGCCACGCCTGTGGCGTTCAGGGACGGTTTCAGGCTCTGGGCGGTGGGGAGAGACGTCTCAATCACCCAGTCGGTCGGTTCTCCGGTAGCGAGACTCTTCATCGTAAGTTCCGTAGTGTTCCCGGCCGTATCTGCAAGTATCAGTCTGATCTGCCCTTTTGTCTCTACCGGGATGGTAAATTCTGCATAATACCTGCCTCCGCTTTCCTTCACCCGGACATTTCCTTCGTCATATGTTCCGTCACTCTTCGGTATCCGGTAACTCAACCGGCTGGCTCCGCTGAATTCATCGCTTACCGGAATCTGTACTTTGACCGCTTCATTAAAGAATGTTCCAAATGTCAGCCAGTTGATCAGTTTTGCAGCCGGCGTATCATTCACTGTCCGGTATTCGATACCTTCCTCTTCTATCACGGCTGCTTTCGGATCGTAGCGTACAACAATATTTTCTCTCGCGTCACACTCTACTCCTGATTCGCTGACCGTCCAGTACTCGATGTTCCAGACTCCGCCGTCTTTAACCAGAAGCTCCACCGTCTGATTCGGTCCCAGCGTCGTTACCGACACCGCGTCTGCATCACCCGGTTCCGCTGTGCCTTCCTCCCAGATCTTATACCTTACATCCACATGAACAGTCGGCCCTACGTTCGTCGGGTCATTGGTCGTAAATCTGACAAGTACGCCGTCAATATCTGCCTGATACAGATACCATCCGGTTTCCTGTCCGTCGATACTGCCTTTTGTCCCCAGAATTTCCAGCTTAACATTATATGGAGCTTCCGTAGAAATCTTGTCCACGGTAATCTGTTGTTCACCCAGTTCATTTCCGGCGATATCTCCCGCCGTGATCGTGTATACGCCGTTTTGTGCCGCGCGGATTGTATAGATCCCGCTTGCCTCGTCATAACTATAATCCGTAGAACTTAAGATTTCTTCCGATCCCTCCACAGGTTTGAATCTGATCTGTACGGAATCCCGGTTTACGCCGCTTGGGCCTCCGTTTTCAGAACCGCCCTTCTGCAGATCTTCCAAGGTAAACTTTACGTCGTATTCCGTCAGGAAACCTGCCGGATAATCAGTTTCATCCGTAAACGTCGGTTTTACGGTATCCACCCCGAATTCTGCAGTTGTCTCCGCGGATTTGTTTCCTGCCGCGTCCACATTCCACATGACGACTTTCCATCTGCCTTCTGCCGCTACCGGCGGATCGACCGTCGCTTCTTCGTTGTCATTGCCGGATGCAATCAGTTCAGATGCGGTATCCGGTTCTTGTTCCGTATCGGTATTCCACATCTTATACATGGTTGTTACCGGAGCAATATTGTTGTCTGTATCTTCCGTATCATTTTTCACACCGGTGACTGCAGGATACTCTGTGTTGTACCACGCCTGAATATTGTTATCTTCCGTGCTGTTTTCCGCCACCCGGATCACTGGCGCCTCCGGAGAAACGGCATCGATCTGATTCACTTCAATCTCGGCTGTATATTCATTGCCCGCCGCGTCCAGAGCACTTACAAGATACGTTCCATTCTTAAGCGCGGTAAAGGAACAAGCATATTCCCGGGCAAGTTCGCTCAGTCCGTCAGATTCAAACTGAATAACATCATTCTGATCAGCCGATACTGCAGCCTGGATATTTTCGCCCTGTGCGCCGTCTTCTCCTTTCAGAATGACCGTCACACTGTTTTTCTGAATACCACTGGTCTCATCCGCCAGTCTGAACGCGACTGTTTTGCTCTGCATCCAGCCTTTCGGGACATTCAGAGAGTTCGCCACCTGTACAGGTTTCTCGCGGTCGATCTGATAAATTTCCTGAACCGAATCCGCTTCATTAAGGGCGTTGTCCTTCGCATTGAATATAACAGTATAAACGCCGTCTTCCAGATTATCCGCCTGCGGCACATCGACAGTATCTTCTATTGTCTGCTTAATTCCGTCTGTCGTGTTTGCATCGTAAATATTGGTCTGTGGTTCTGCGTCTTCGCTGTTTCTTTCCATAGTCCAGGTGACCTCACCTACACCGCTGGTGCCGCCGTCTACGTTAACCTTTACCTGAACAGCCTTGTTATACCATCCATATTCCGTAGGCCTATCTTCTGTAGAGATACTGATTGTCGGCTCCGCAGAATCCACCACCCAGGTACTTTCATCGGCCTCTCCATCTACTATGTCATTGGTCAGAGTCTTTTCGACACTCTCATTTCCGGCTTTATCTGTCGCTTTCAGCCTGATCGTGCCTTTGAACTCCGGATTGATCTGAAAGCTATAGGTCCCGTCGCTGTTCGCGGATGCCTGCTTCCATTCATCACCATTCAGTTGATACTCCAGGCCGGCAATGCCGCTCTCATTCACGCCTTCCGTTACCGGAACGGTAATCTTGACAGCTTCTTTAAAGAAAATACCGAAGGTTAACTTGTTCATGATATCTGCCAGATTTCCTTCGTTCACAGGAGTGATCACGATCTTTTCCCCATCGATTACCGGAGCATCCTTATCTGCATAATAAATATAGGTCTCTCTTTCACATTTATTTCCAGCTTCATCTTCTGTATAGACTGTCACCTCCCATTTCCCGTCCGCATTTACTGCATACTCAAATTTCTCTGTACCAGGCACAATCGTGCCGGTTCCATCCGCAGCAGTGGTTCCATTGCAGGTAATCTCATAATGCGTCGTGATTTTGGATTCATTTTCTGCATTATCCACGGGCTGTTCCGGGGCGGTGATCACGATTGTTGGCCAGGACTCAATGTACCAGCACTGCGATTCCTCTCCTTCCACGATATTTCCATTCGGAGCTGCAGGATCGGTTGATACTTTCGCATTATCCGGGGCCTGCTTATCAATTTTAGAAACAGTAAACTTCCGTTCTTTCTCATTTGCCTCCTGAGGCGTTTTACCGTCTTTCTCCATTGCATTGATGTTGTCATAGACTACAATGATATAATCTCCATTCTCCTCTGCAGTATATTCAAACTTGTTGTCTACTACATCAAACTCCTTTGTCGCTCCGCTTGGTGAAGTCACCGTCACATGGCCCGTTCCGCTAATACCGCTCACATGTCTTGAATCATTTTCCGGAGCATTATTTGCCCAGCTGTCAGAAGCCGTAAATGTCACCTTTTTCGCTGACGCCCACTTATCCTCATTTTCGACAGAAGGCTCCCCGATTACCGGATCACCCCGGTCTATCTTGATATAATACTTCGATACATTTTCACTCACATTCCCGGCTTCATCCAGCGTCTGAATATACAGGAGCCATACGCCGTCCTGTTTCGCTCCATTTACCTTAAATTCAGAAGTTTCAATCGTCTTCGATGCCTGAGCCGCATTTGTTGTGCTAAAATGTTTGATTCTATCCGGCGTCAGTGATGAATCAAAAGTCACTTCTTGAGAATCTTGGGCATAAGTAATCATCGGCCTGGATCCCAAAATATCGAGCGTCCAGTTACCATCGCTTCCCAGTATCATCTCTGTAGGTCTTACCAGATAATAATAAGTCGTTACATCGATGTCCGCTTCCTCCGGGGTCTTGATCACCACCTCCGGCACATCATTGTACCAGGGAGAACTTCTTTCTCCGTTTACCGCTTTCACATTATTAACAGTTACTATTTCATTTCCCTGCACATACTCCACCAGATGATTCCGGAACTTATCTGTCCAGACATTTCCGGCATTGTCTGAAAGAGAGATCGTGTATACGGCGTCTTCTTTTGCTTTAAATTCAGCTTTCCTAAGTTGCTCACTGATTGTAAAATCTGTTCCTCTTACCAGATTAACCGTTTCTCCGTCTTTCTCATAACTGATTGTCAGAGAGCCCTCTTTTACACCGCTGGTTGCGTCAGATACTTCAATCGTAATATTCTGCTCATCGTTGACCGGTGTGTCTCCCTGGAATCCGTCAACTGTTACTTCCGGGGCCTTCGTATCAATCTTGTAGGTCTCAGAAGCCGAACTGGTCACATTCGTGGCGTTGTCCATGGCGTACAGAGTGATACTGTGGATGCCGTCCTGTAAAATAATATTGCTATTTACTGGATTGAAATTCGGAACAAGGTCATCTTCACTGTATTTTGCAACCGGAGTTTCCTCAGTTTCCTCCTCAGAATCCTCCGTTTCTTTTACAGAATCTATCCATTTCACTTCATAAAGGCCGCTCTTGGAATCCCGAGCCGTTCCGGCCAGTGTGACATCCGTTTTATACCACCCGTCTTCTCCCTGAGTAGGACTGCCTGTTATTTCCACTGTCACTGTCGGCGCTTCGCCTTCCAGTATCCATTTCCCGGATCCGTCAGCATCTTTTTTCAGCTCATATTTGTCGCTGACATTCCCCGCCACATCCTCCAGCCAGACTTGTACAGAACCATTCTCCGCATAGGACAACTCTGTTTTCAACGTAATGGACGCTTCCGTTTCCCCTTGCACATCCTTAGACTGCTCCGCCTGTCCCGGAATCTGCCAGTACAGCGTTTTGACTCCGCTTTCTGCATCCGAAATCGGCATCGTCACTGTAACAGCATCCTTATAGAAATTGCCAAAACCAAGCCAGTGGATCAGATCCTCAAGCAGACCGCCCTTTGAATCCGTGAATCTCAGACTTCCCGTATCAATCACCGGATCCGTGTTATCCACTTTCAGATCCTTCTCCCAAGCAGATTCGCAGCAGTTTCCTGCATCATCCGTTGTATAAACGGTCACGCGCCATTGTCCGTCAGGGATATTGATAAGCTGTGTCTCAAGATCCCCAGTTATTACTTCAACCGGATCGTGCGATACCCCATCAGAAGAAGAAATATCCGTCAGCTGATACCAGGTGGTAATCGGTGATCCGTCGTCCTGTTCAGGCGGTTCAATCTGTACCTGAACCCAGGTTCCTTCTCCGTTATACCATTCACCCTCTCCTTTTTCTACCGGCTCAATTTCTACCGTGGCATTTTCCGGTTTTTCTTTGTCGATCCCTTTAGCTGTGACAAATTCTTCTATTTCCGTCGTATTTCCAGCCATATCCTCAACCCGGATACTGTATGATCCATTTGCCTCCGCCTCAAACTGCCAGGTGTTTTCCTGCCCGTCCACTTTTTCCGCGACAGGATTTGTTCCGGACGGTCCGGTGATCCGGATCTCTTTTTCATTGATGTCGCTGGTCGTATCTGTCAAGGTGAACTGATAGATCCGGTTCTGATTGGTCCATTGCACATTGTCAGATATCATCCGCGCATCGCCGATAACAGGGGCTTCCGTATCAATCTGAACCGTCATCTTCGTTCCGGCCTCTTCCGTACCTGTCACAGTATTTCCGGCGATGTCACTTGCCGATGCAGTCACGGTCAGTTTACCCTGGATATCCGATACGGAAGGATTCGACTCATTTGCAGTATTCCAGGTGATTATAACTTCTTCGGACTTTGTTTCACCTTCTTTATATGCTTCTTGCCATGCTGCCGCCGGATCAGTTTCGCCATCTCTCGTAAGTTCGATTTTTCCGACTCCGCCTTTATCCTTCGCCGTCGCGGTAAATGTAACCGGGGTATTGTACCATCCATCCTTTCCGGTCGGAGCCGAAGCCGCCACTTCCAGAGTCAGTTCCGGAGGCATGCTCTCCACTGTCCATTTTCCCTTATTATCGCGCGTTCCATAAGTGACCGGCTCCATATCCGTTTCATTGCCCGCCACATCGACCACAGCGATCCGGATTCCTTTTTCGTAAAGCGCATTTGTCTCATCCGCATGAATCTTAAAACTTGCCGCGCCGTTGCTAAAAACGGCTGTTCCTGTCTTGGGATTTTCCGGAGTATCCGTGTCAATTTCATACTTCAGTGTTCCAAGCCCGCTCAGCGCGTCAGAAGCCGTTACCGTTACCGTCACGGTATCTTTGGCAAAGATACCGAAGATCGTATCCAGAATGCTCTGGTCAGGGGACACCACGATCTTTACCGTCGAAGCGTCCGTTGTGTCCACCCAGATCTCTTCCCCTGCCGCCGTGCTTACCGTTGTATGCTCGGATTCATTTCCTGCTTCATCCTGTATCCAGTATTCCATTCCCCACTTTCCATCGCGGGTGATGACATTGGAAAGTACCGTAACCGTCTCCGCAGATCCCTTCAACGTGATCGTCTTTGCGGTTTCGGCGGTTCCGCCGTCAATGGTATTCCATACTTTGTAGCGGAAACTTACCGGCGCTTTATTGGGGTCAGCAGTTTCTTTCAATATTCCCAGCTCTATGGACGGATACTTATCGTTGTTCTGCCCGCCGGTATACCACATCGGATTCCTTGAATTGTCTCCAAGAACCTGATTATCCGTATTTACAGGTTTTGTCCTGTCGAGTTTTGTTGTAAGAATCGGCTCTGGATTCAGGTTTCCGTTTTCACTGTTCGTGACCGCAAAACGGATGGAAATCGCTTTTTCCTTACGGATACGGAGCGTATGAGTCTCTTCTATCCAATCTGCGCCGATCTTATTGGCAAATTCTTCAATAGAAAAATAACTGTCCAGATCTTCTCTGTCGTCACTGCTTTCATCGGTATCAAGCTTGGCCCATAAAAGAACGTCTTCATATTCCGCGTTATTCGCCAGCCCAAGGTGATAATCAATGTATTCGCTGTTGCTCCACGTTCCGTCCTCATATGGCTGTCCGGCTGCATCAGTTACGGTGATATCCAGGGCAGGTTTTCCATTGTTGATCCGGATGCTCTCTTTCTTAAGCTGCCGCATATTGCCCGCTTTGTCGTACACCTGTACATAGAGGTCAAACATACCCGTCTCGTCCATGACAACGACATGACTGTTCGGATTGTCATCCCATTCTTGTCTTCGATAATTCGGGCTTTCAACGCTTCCGCTGGCGACCCAGTCGTAGCGGATATGATCGATGCCGCTCTTGCCGTATTCTTCTGTCGCATCTGCGTCTTTCACATCCACCCGGACTCTGACATCATCCGGATAAGGCTGCCCTTCTTCCGGAGCCGGATTAGTTATGTAAAGTCCGTCATTCGATGAATCCCCTGTAAGCACAGGTCCAAGCTTGTCAACGTTACTGACAGTAAATGTATACGTTTCCTCATTTCCGGCTGCGTCTTTGGCTGTAATGGTGTAAGATCCATTTTTCTCGACCGTAAATTCATAATTTCCATTGCCATCCGTTTGAATAGTCTGAGGAACATCTCCTTCCCGCTGCCATGTCACTTTCGCGACGTCGCTGGTCACGGTTCCTTCCGGAGCGTTTTCTCCTTTCAGATCCTGAACCGTAAAACGCGCTGTATAACCATCGTTTGTCCAGTCCCCATCCGCAGTACTCCAATTCGTCTGATCAAAGGTAACCGTACCAATCGTCGGCGCGGTCCTGTCTATTTTTACGACCGCCTGCTTATTTGCTGATTCATTTCCGGCGTTATCCGTAGCCATTACCCAGACCATATGGACGCCTTCCTGAGTCATTGTCTCAGAAAAAGCATATTCCTCTGTTTTCTCCTCCGAAAACTCTCCGTCTGTTTCTCCGGTAATCGTCCCTGAAGCATCCCCGTCCAACACGTACTCTATCTTCTGCAGTCCAGAATCAGCATCGGACACCTGAGTGGTAACTGTTACATCGCCTGTGTACCACTTCGAGGCAGCGGGATCTTCACTGAGTTCTTCATCATTTCCGAAAAGAACACCGACTTCCGGCGGCGTATTTTCCAGCAGCCATACCGGCTCCTTTCCCACTTCTTCTCCAAGGTCTGTTCCCAGATTCTGTGACGCAGTATTTCCTGCCTCATCTTTCAGTTTTAACGAAACAATTCCTTCTGTGCCTATATCCAGCGTGAAGGTAAACTGATTATTGCTTTTATTCGCCGTGATCTCCTCTTCGCCGTTAATCCGGTAACTCAGGGAATCAATTCCGCTTTCATTTGTGCCGTCCTCAGTAACTACGGTCACCTGAACGCCTTTATTAAAGAAAATACCAAAGGTCAGTTTGTTCAGAGCTTCCGCTATATCAGTATTATTTACTTCCTTATACGTGACGCTGACAATCTCCGGTGCATTCAGGTCGACCATAAATGTTACCGTCTTATCCGTCGACTCAGAATCTACCGTGTCCTCTGCCCAGGCTTTAAAAGTGTATTCTCCGCTGTCATCTTCGTCAAAAATGATTTCGGCAATATTGCCTGTCAGAGATGTGCCTGTACTGTCATCCGGTTCTGTCTCTTCCGCACGCCAATACTTGTACTTCGTCGTCACTTCTGCCTGCCCGGCCTCTGCCTCCACAGCGTGTACCTTGACGGTAAGTCTTCCGGTATTGCTGTTGTACCATCCAGATACTCCTGACCCCTCAGGATCTAATTCAACCACCGGCGCTGCCAGTTTCGTCATGGTTACCTGCACATTGCCAAACGGTTCGTCATCCGACAAGCCGCTTCCCGATACTGCCCGGAAGCTGAAACTGTCATTCACAATAAACGAAGAGCCTTCCGCGATGTCCGCGCCCACTGTCAATGTGTTCGTATTGGAATCCCAGGTATATCCTTCACGGGCTTTCACAAAATCTTCTACAGATATCCAGTCCTCTCCCGTCAGTCCCGGCACTTTCACATAATAGGTCAGTCCGGAAGTGTTCTCACCTGCGCTTAAAGTAAATACAACTTCATTTTTCGTCGGAATTCCCGGCATATACGCTACTCCGCCCGACTCTGCGCTCACTGTCAGTTCCGGCTTCTCTGTATCAATCCATACTGTATATGAACCACTTTCAGATACATTTTCTGCAGCGTCCGTCACCCGGATATAAACCGTATGCTTACCATTCTCACGGATGGTAATTGCATGTGTACCGGCGCTTCCCCATGCTTCCGGCTTGCTCCAACTGCTGCCGTCCAGAGAATATGCAATCGTGGCGAGACCGCTGGCCTTGCTGTCTCCTGCGTCCGGCGCGTCTGAAGCGGTGACCGTCAGTGTCACGGCAGATGAGTTCCACTTTGCTCCGGTTGCACCTTCCACATTGCTGATAACCGGCAGATCCTTATCCAGATTATCAATTTCAACAGTACTGCTGGCAGAACGTCCTGCCTTATCATATACCGTGATCGTATAGGTCCCCGCCGCAGTCAGGTCAGAGATAACTACTTTTCCATCCCGAATATTCTCTGCTGCAATCGTCTTCTCATCCGGTTCCGCAATCCCCTGTCCCAACGCATCTACAGTACGGGAGTATGTGACGCTGTGCACGCCGCTTCCTGTATCACCAACCGTGAACTCAAGCGAAACGCTTCCTTCCGCGCCTACCCATCCGGACGGATTCATGGTGATCTCTCCTATTACAGGATCATTCTTGTCAATACGGATTGTATCTGTCGACTTCCAATTTTCTGTAATACTTTCATCATATGTCCAGTTTCCTGCAAGGTCGGATACATTGTAGCGGTAGACTGTTCCTTTTGTATTGCCCGTTACAGCTTCCGTATATAAATAATTCTTTACCGGTTTAGATGGAGATCCCTTTTTTGCATCCCAGACATCCTCTGCATTCCCGGCATCTTTCTGACGCTTCAGGATATCCAGCCCTTCATTGTCTAATATCGAAACTGTAACATCCACGTCATCCCAGTACCATTTATTGCCGTCTTTTCCGTCTTTCTGTTCAGATCTGTCCTGTGCCTGAACAGTCACACCGGTTATCTGAGGAACGTTTGTATCTATAATCCACTTCGAACTTCCAAGATCTCCGTCTTTATTCTTCAGCACTGCAGAAGTCTCATTGCCCGCCACATCGTCGATCTTCAGACTGATCTCATATGTGCCTGCGACATCAAGGGAAAATTCTGCCGTACCATCGTCCCCGATGGCGACTGGTATATATTTATCAGAAGAGGAAGTCTTATAATATAAATTCCTGGGGCCACTTCCGTCCTCATTGTCTTTGACAGTAACTGTAAATATCACTCTACCTTTGTAGTAATTACCAAAGGTCAGGAAATTGATCGCATCCTCAATGAAACTGCCTTTATAATCTGTATATTTAACTTTCTCAATCCATGGCGCCGTTTTATCGATCTTCAGATTCTCCGCGGTTGTCGTCCATGACGTGAACGCCCCAGTCTCGGAATCCTTAAGCTGAATGATAATACCAGCGGTGGTCTCGGATATCGTATAAGAGTTCTGCCATCCACGTACATCCCAGACTATACTACCATCTGCATCTAGGATGCCGATCCGGACCTGATCGTAAATATTACTTTCTGTCGGATCAGCTTTGATCGTAACGTCCGTATTATTCCAATCTTCTGTCGATGCAACTGCTTTCGGCGAAACCACATACAGCCCTTCTGCCAGATCCTGTTTAATGGTCAGCACACCTCTCTTGTCAGTTATCTCATAATTGGATGAACTGCCTGAGGTCGTGTAAGATATTGTATAATCACTTGTTGGCTGATATTGCTGACTCTCGTCAAAACTTGGAAATGCCGGATTCAGAGTATATACAACCGTTCCCATAACATCGGCAAGATTATCTGTCGTTGCCAGTGTTGTATTGTCTGTCAATTCCAGTTCCCAATTCGGCTCTTTCTGGCCTGTCTTGATGGAAACGTCCTTTGGTTTTACTGTGATCGGACGTCTGGCGATTTTTCCGCCTTCCACCGTAATCTCGTCTGAAGTTTCTGCGTCTGCCTGAATTACATAATTTGCAAATCTGTTTCCAGTCAGAATCAGATCTCTGATGGTAATAGTTTTGGAGTCTCCCGCATTGGCGTCCTCAAAGTATCCGGTCAGAACGTCGCCGGATACAGAAAGCCCTGTCCCGTCAGAATTAAATGTATTCTGAATCGAAGTACAGCCCCCAATCTCTTCATTTCCCACCGGCGCGGGCGCTGCTTGGATGGACACCACATTAATTTCGTTATTTCCATCATATACTTTTTCTGTTTTTCCCAGAGAAAAAACCGTCACAGGCCGTTTTGCCACATTGACCGTCACTTCCTGGCTCACTAATCCAAATCTGGTCAGGTCATCCGGCCGGAAGGTAATCCATGCTTTCCGAACCTGTGACGATGGACCATATGTGCCGGCGTCCCATACATCATCCCAGTCTGTGGAACTGAGCGTAGCTGCATCCGTTACAGCCTGATCGGCGCGATATACATAGAAGGTACCGCTGATCCCCAGCGCCTGCTGGTCAGCAGGAATCAGTGTCCCTGCTGCAATGTTGGCCGAGTCTTTGGACATGGTCAGAGAAGGATGCTGAGATGATATTACATTGGCATCATTCACATTTCCGGCAATCTCACCGTATGTAAAATTAATGGTGTCGGGCATGTTCAGGTAGAAGGGTTTGACTTCTATAATATGTGTCTGTTCATTCGTGACCGGATCATTTGCCTCCAGTCCCTGATCACTCCCTTCTCCATAGGCGGCTACAGGTTCTTCCACACCCGCACTTGTAACTATCCGGGGAATAAAATAATAGGTGTAACCTTGTTTTAATCCGCTTATGGCAATAGTATATTTCTCCTCTGGATTATGTTCTTCTGTATTAGGATCATATTCCGTTGCCTGATCCCACACATTATCTGTTTCATATCCTTTAGAAAATGCACTTGCCCACTGATCCGACGATATTTCCTGCCCATCCGATCCGATCACCTTCGTCAGTCTGAATCCATAACTTTTATGTACCTGGTCGCCGTAATTAGGTGTAGAGCCGTTATACCTGGCCGTATCAACCTCCGTAACCAGCACTGCGCTGTCAAAAGTCACATTTTCCGCATGCGCCTGCCAGAAAACAGGAGTAAATATTTCATGTATATCTTTGTAAATCGTTATTCCTGTTTCTTGAACTATAAAATCAGCGGTATCATCTCCTGCCCCATCCAATTTTCCAATAAATTTAGAACTCCTGCCTTCGGAAGTGCTTGATATGCGATAAGAACCTGGTTCCAGATTCGTTGCAAATACAGTTGTAGTTCCTCCCAGTTCAATCTCCCGCGTCTCCATGCCTGAAAGGGTCAGTGTTCTGTTTGGTACGCTCCTTGTGAAATAACCCACTATAACTTTTTCCGCATTAACATTTTGAAGGAAATCATCTGAACCGTTTCCCGTTGCTGAAAAGACGGCATTGTTATTGACACTCATAGTTCCACCTATGATTGCAGCAACTCCCCTGTCTGCCAATAACGTAAGATCTGAATCATTTTGAATATTTAATATGCCAGAATTTCTATTATTTATTAATCCGCCATCGTCTCCACCACTAATTGAAATATTTCCACTGACAATATTGAGAGTTCCTTCATTACAAATTACTCCCTCTTTTCCATAACCTGTAACAGAAATATCGCCGCTAACAGATACTTCTGTCCCCTTCGGAATATAGATAGCAGAAGCTTCATTAATATTTGTAAAAGTAGTGATTGATCCATCAAAAGAAACTGATGCTGATTGTACTCCGTCAAAATTTAATAACGGCTCTCCAGAACTGCGGGAATCTTCCAACGAAACACCATTGAACTTTAATGACGTATTATCAACATCTTCTCCAAATACAATTCCTAAATTTGCAGTATTTGTATCTGTAAAAACATATGTAGAATTATCAACAAGCAATGTAAGTTTTTCCATCTCTGCATTATAATATGCAAAATATTTTCCCGCATTTTCCGGATCCGTCTCTGGCACAGTTAAATAGCCTGTCTCCATTCGCAAAATCTGGCTTATACTTACAGTATACTCTCCGCCAGCAGCTGCAATCTCCGGATCCGCCTTATTCAGCGCATTCTCCGCCCCCACCGTCACACTGATCTTCATCCAGTTTTCCAGATACTCGTCCCACGTATCATATCCTCCCGGAACGGTCTCCGACCATTCATATCCTTCCGGCAGATCCGCGAGCACCGGGGCAAACTCATAGAATCCCTGCTTCGGCAGATTTTCGTCTTCCTCAGAGGCGGAAGTATCGAACTCCGTCACTCCTTCCGGTCCTGTGATGACCCACTCCAAGACTGTCAGTTCTACTGTCTCGTCCGCAGCCTCTTCTCCGTCTGCGCCGTCAGCCGCATCCACGATTCCTATGACCGTTTCCGGCAGAAGGACAGCATCCAGCGCCGCACCGATGGGCACGGTCTGATTCAGTACATATGCGGCTTTGTCTTCATCGGTGAAATCCACGCCGATGATGGTCGGAACTGTCTCTTCATCCGTTTCCTCGGGCAGAGACGGAGCAAGGTTTGCCGGAGGCAGAACCTGATCCGGATCTACTGGCTGTTCTGCTCCTGGTACAGCAGGAACCTGCTCTTCTCCGGACGGCGTATCCGCATCCGATGTCCCGTCCTGGGCATCCTCTGACTCTCCGTCATCAGAAGGCGTGTCGGGGTTCTCGCCGCTTCCCTGTTCTCCATTCGTACCCTGATCCTCATCGGACACCGGCGGATTCTCTGCGCCGTCCGATCCGGAATTTTCTGTCCCTTCAGACCCGTCATCTGCAGGCTGTCCGGCCGAACCGTCAGTCTCACCGGTTCCAGGCTGTCCGGCAGGATCACCAGTCTCACCGGTTCCGGGCTGGGATACGGTTCCATCGCTTCCGTCCTGGCCTTCCGCCGGGCCGGCGGCATCGCCGGATCCGTCTTCCGGCGGAGCAGCATCTTCGCCCTCCGCTTCCGTATTTCCTGTCTCTGAAGACTGCGCTTCCGCGTCCTGTTCTTCAGAAGATTCGTTGTTGCCGGACGGCGCCTCTCCTTCCGTCGCCGTCTGTTCCTCCGCATTTACCGTCAGCAGCGAAAAATCCGTGGAATTTACCAGGATCGCCGCGATCAGCAATAATGCCAGTGACCTTCTCAGCTTCTTCATCACATTCCCTCCATATCTTTCCATAGTCTGACCTTAAATCTGTATATCTAATATGTATTTCTGCTTATATATTTTTTACTTTCATCAGTCAGTTGACTCTCTGCAGTGTGTTCTGACCAGTTTTCAGAAAACATACGGTCTACCAGGGTCCTTTTATCTTCGGCCATACGGGGCATGTACCTGCGTACCACCTGCTGCGGAGAAGCGAACCCCATCAACTCCGCCAGCACATCCGAAGTGGCGCCGGCGCGTACCGCCTTCATCGCGTAACTGTCCCTGAGCATTCTTGGAGTTACATCCCCGACGCCGCTGTTTCTCCCTCTTCTCATCAACGCGGACCGCAGACGGTCCAGGCGGACCGGCATGTTGTTTTCCGAATGGATAATATAGTCTTTTTCCTCTCCGCCATAAACTCTCCGAATATGCGACAGTTTGGCACAGAGTTTTTCAGGCAGAGGCACTTCACGCCTTCTGCGTCCGGAAGCAGCCTCTATTCCATAGACCGATTCGCTTCCACCGTCAGACATAGTCCTTCTCTCCACCGCAAATCTCCTTACAAACAGCCGGTTCCCGATCAGGTCGACGTCTTCCCATCTCAGTACTACGGCTTCGCTTATAGTAAGACCTGTATACAGAACCAGTTCATATGCGATCCCCAGAGGATATCCTTCTTCGTCCCTGTATGCCGTCAGATACGGCTCCAGTCTGGCAATCTGGGATTCGTCCAGCCATTCTCTGCCTTCCCACAGATTCTTTGTTTTTGTATCCCAGTTAAAATTCTGACAAGGGTTCTGCTCGATCAGCCCTGCTTTCTGCGCGTCCCTGAGACATCCGGAAAGGATGGAAAACGTATTTCTGAGAGTTCCTTCCGTCATCACCCGTCTGCCCGCATATGGTTTCTTTCGGAGTACTTTAATCCACTGATCCAAAACCTCCGGAGACAGCTCTCTCAGGGGAACATCCCCGAGAAACGGGATGATATGTCTCTCCAGGGTCTCTGTATACATACGTATCGTCGTCTCCTTAATCACGTTCGGAAGAACCGCTCCGATCCAGGCGTCGCACCACACCCTCAGAATATCGGCTCCCGACAGCTTTCCCTCGTGAAAATCCGCCGCTCTTTCCTGAATTCTTTCCCTCTGTATTCTGTTCTGATCACTTTTTCTTCCTGATTTCTCCGCTCTGACGCATCCGCAGTCTTTCGTCTTCCCGCTTTTCAGATCCCTGGTCGCCACGCTCACCCTGTTTCCGCAGTCACATCTGCAGATCACTTTATGCAGCGTTGTACGATTCTGCGTATCCTCCGATTCCACTGTCAGTTTACCAAATCGTTTTCCAACCAGCCCCTGACCGGTCTCCCGTATGCATCCGCAGCTCTTGCGTCTTCCCTGTTTCAGCAAATAACCTGGAACCACGCATGTATTCCCACAGTCACAAACGCAATTCCAGGCCGATATCTTCTGTCTTTTCTGTTGCTGCAGTCCTGCATACCCGGTCACCGTCAGCATGCCGAATCGACGCCCCGTCAGATCTTCCGCTGTCCTCGGCACTATGCTCTCCCCTTTCCGTGTTCTCACGGCACCTTGTCACAAAAAATGCATACAATATGTATGATTTATGCAAAATAACGCACTACTATTTTATGCACTTTATTTTACAACATATTTTTTTCATAGTCAACTATCTCAATACTTTATTTGCCAACAGTTGACCTTTGCATAGTAAAATATATGGGGGTGATAAACGGATGACCGATTTCGGAAACAGACTCAAAAACTTGCGGCTTCGGAAGCATATGACGCAGTCGGATCTGGCGGAGCGCCTCGGCGTCACCAAATCTGTTATAAGCGCTTATGAAACCGGTCTTAGAATGCCTTCTTACGACATACTGATCAAGATATCGAGGATCTTTCGTGTTACGACAGACTATCTCCTCGGTCTGGAATCCAAACAGGAAATCGATGTGTCAGGTTTGACAGAAGATGAGATTCACGCTCTGACCAATCTGGTCAAAGCAATGCAGCGTAATTAGAAATGAAATACGTACAAAAACCCGCGAACCGGCAGACGAGCGCTTCATCTGCCGGTTCGCGGGTTTTCGTTTCCCGGATCATCCCAGGATCGCTTTATCATTCGCGAATTCTTCTCCGCTGACCTCTTCAAATTTATGGAGCAGGTCTTCTACGGTCAGTTTCTTCTTTTCTTCACCCCGGATATCCAGGATGATTTTCCCTTCCATCATCATGATCAGACGGTTGCCATGGACGATGGCGTCCTTCATATTATGAGTGATCATCAAAGTCGTCAGCCTGTCCCGGTTGATAATCATATCCGTAGTCTCCAGGACTTTTGCCGCCGTCTTGGGATCCAGCGCCGCCGTATGCTCATCCAGAAGGAGCAGTTTAGGTTTTTTCAGCGTCGCCATCAGAAGGGTCAGCGCCTGTCTCTGTCCTCCGGACAGAAGTCCCACTTTGCTGGTCAGGCGGTTTTCCAGACCCAGACCCAGTTTGGACAGCAGTTCCCGGTACGCCTCCCGCTCGCTGCTTTTGATCCCGCTGCGAAGGGTTCTTAACGTGCCTCTGCGCAGAGCCAGCGCCAGATTCTCTTCGATCCCCATCGTGGCGGCCGTGCCGTTCATGGGATCCTGGAACACACGCCCCAGAAACGCCGCGCGCTTGTGTTCGGACAGTTTTGTCACATCCTGCCCGTCGATGATGATCTGGCCGCAGTCTACCGGCCACACGCCGGCGATCGCGTTCAGAAGCGTGGATTTTCCGGCTCCGTTCCCGCCGATTACCGTAACAAAATCTCCGTTTTCCAGCGTCAGGCTCACGTCGTCCAGAGCCACTTTCTCATTTACCGTTCCGGGATTGAATGTTTTGGATATATTCTTAATCTCCAGCATCTACTGTTTTCCTCCCCTCTTCACCGGTTTTGAAAAATATCTGCTCTTCCAGGTCGGGATCGCAAGAAATACCGCCACAACCGCCGCGGACAGGAATTTCAGCATATCCGTATCGATACCCATCCAGATCACCACCTGTACCACCAGATAATAGATGATGGATCCAAGCGTCACACCCAGCAGGCGGAAACCGAAATTATGGAAAATCCTGCCGAAGACCGCTTCTCCGATGATCACGGCCGCCAGACCGATAACGATCGCGCCGCGTCCCATATTAATATCGGCAAACCCCTGATACTGGGACAGAAGCGCTCCGGACAGCGCCACCAGGCCGTTGGACAGCATAAGGCCCAGCACGCGGCAGAAATCTGTATTGATGCCCTGCGCTTTCGCCATACGGTCATTGCAGCCGGTGGCTCTGAGGGAACATCCCAGTTCCGTCCCGAAGAACCAGTACAGGATCAGGATCAGGATCAGGATGGACAGCGCCACCACAAAGATCGTATTCTTCCAGACGGGCACATCCCTGATAAAACGAAGCGATACCAGCAGATCGTACTTATCCACATTCACCGCCTGATTCGCTTTTCCCATAATCTTCAGGTTGATGGAATATAATCCCAGCTGGGTCAAAATACCGGACAGGATCGCCGGGATACCCATAAACGTATGTAAAAGGCCGGTCGCCAGACCCGCCAGCATGCCTGCCAGCGTCCCCACCAGCATCGCCACCCAGACATTTTGTCCGCTCATCATGGTCATAATACAGACCGCGCCTCCCGTGCAGAGCGAACCGTCCACCGTCAGGTCGGCGAAATCCAGAATACGGAACGTGATATAGACGCCGATCGCCATGATTCCCCATATCAGTCCCTGTGCCACTGCTCCCGGCAGGGCGTTTGCCAAACTCATCAAATTCATCTTTCTGTCACCTCATCCGGTATTCCTTTGTTCACACAAACAGCGAGAGAGGATATTCTCCCATCTCGCTGCTGTATGCATATTCTCTTTTCTGCCTGATACGGGCAGATGGTCTGCAGAAGCCAGATTATTCTGCGGCTTCGATCGCCTCATAATCATCCGGAATCGTTACGCCAAGCTCTTCTGCATTCGTCGGGTTGTACTTTTTCGTAAAGGTCGGAGCATATTCGATAGGCATTTCCGAAATATTTTCCTCACCGCTCAGAACACGCGCCGCCATCTCTCCGGTAGCTACACCCAGATCATAGTAGCTGATAGACAGCGTCGCCACGCCGCATCCGGAACAGATGCCTTCTTCTCCCGCGATAATCGGCACTCCCGCCGGCAGGCAGATATTGTTGATAATCTCTGTATTGGAAGCCGCCGTATTGTCTGTCGGGATATAGATCACATCGCTTTCGCTTGCGGCCGTCGTAGTCACGCTGGACAGGTCGTTGGAATCAGAGAAGGAATACTGTGTGCAGGTGTATCCCATCTCTTCCAGATATGCCTGGATCGTATCGACCTGATACTGGGAATTCGCCTCTGCGGAGCAGTAAAGAAGTCCCACATTGACCGCGTCCGGGAACAGTTCGTTCAGCATGGCCGCCTGCTCGTCAAGCGGAGCCAGGTCGGAGGTGCCGGAAATATTGCCCCCCACCGTACCGCTGAAGTCATCCAGATCCAGCGCGACGCCATATTCGGTAATGGAGGTGCCAAGCGTCGGGATCTCGTTGGTTCCCGCTGCGGCAGCCTGCAGGGCAGCCGTACCGTTTGCCAGGATCAGGTCGACGCCTCCTGATACAAAATCATTGACAATCGTTGAACAGGTATTGGAATCTCCCTGCGCGTTCTGCTCGTCAAAAGTAACCGCATCCCCGAACGCTTCTGTCAGGGCGTCCTTAAATCCCTGGGTAGCCGCGTCCAAAGCCTCGTGCTGTACCAGCTGGCAGATACCTATCGTATAAGAATCTCCCGCGGAAGAAGTCTGCGCATCCTCTGCAGACGCGGTGTCTTCTGCCGTATCTTCCGCAGCGGCGCTCTCCTCTGCGGAAGTGTCCGCCGTCGAATCCGCAGTGCCGCTTCCGCCGCATGCCGTCAGACCGACCGCCATGGTCATCGCCATCACAAGAGCCAAAATCTTTTTCATATCATTTCCTCCGTTTTCCTCTTCTATCAGGGACTGCTTCAGCAGTCTTTAAGATTATAGCGCTTTAACGCAAAAAAGTCAACAGGTTTATCAAAGGCCGCCCGTCCGTTTGTCGAACGCCGGACAGGCGGCCAGCAGCAATTCACTTATAATACTTTGCTCAGGAAATCAATCGTCCTGGGTTCTTTCGGATGGAGCAGCACTTCATCAGGAGTGCCTTCTTCCACGATATAACCGCCTTCCATGAAGATCACCCGATGCGCCACTTCCCGCGCGAATCCGATCTCATGGGTAACGACTACCATGGTCATGCCTTCTCTGGCAAGTTCTTTCATGACCGCCAGCACTTCGCCTACCATCTCCGGATCCAGAGCGCTGGTCGGCTCGTCGAACAGCATGATATCCGGCTTCATCTCCAGCGCGCGGGCAATCGCCACGCGCTGCTTCTGCCCGCCGGAAAGCTGGCTGGGATAAGCCTCCGCCTTGTCCTCCAGCCCTACGCGTTTCAGAAGCTTCAGAGCTTCCTGGCGGGCCTGCTCCTTGGTCATCAGTTTCAGATGCACCGGAGCCAGGGTCATATTGTCCAGCACGTTCAGATGATTAAACAAATTGAAATGCTGGAACACCATCCCGATATTCTGCCGTACTTTATTGATATTCGTATGTCTGTCGGTCACATCATGTCCGTCGATAATGATCTGTCCGCCCGTCGCAGTCTCCAATTGGTTCAGACAGCGCAGCAGGGTGGATTTTCCGCTTCCGGAAGGGCCGATCAGCACGACCACTTCCCCTTCCCGAACGTCCAGGCTGATGTCCCGCAGAACTTCCAGTTTTCCGAAATTCTTCTTCAGATTAGATACATGAATCTTATATCCGTTATCTGCCACGGTTCACCCTCCTTTCCACCATCTTCGCCACCTTGCTGAGAATCGTGATCACGATCAGGTACATGACGCCGACGATTGCCCAGGATCCCAGCGGATTCAGCGTATTGCCCGTGATGGTTTTTCCCACATTGGTTAACTCCGCAATCCCGATTACGGACAGAATAGAAGTATCCTTCAAAGTGATAATGAACTGGTTGATGATGGAGGGGATCATGGTACGCACCGCCTGCGGTACCACAACCAAAGCCATAGCCGCGCCGTAAGTAAGTCCGAGGCTTCTGGCCGCCTCCATCTGGCCCCGGTCCACGCTCTCGATACCGGCCCTGATGATTTCGGCCATATAGGCGCCGCAGTTCATGGACAACGCGATCGTACCTGCCTGCATGGCACTTTCCCACCGGAAATTTGGAAATCCCAGGGACTGTATACCCATCGCCACGCCAAAATACATAAAATAAGTCAGTACAATCAGCGGCACTCCGCGGACCGCATCCACATAAACGGTTCCGATCAGATTCAGTACCCGGTTGTGGCTCACATTCATCAGTCCAAAAATCATACCGATGACTATGGCAATAAGCAGTCCGATCACTGTGAGCAGAAGCGTCCTTCCCAAAGCCTGCATCAGCATATCGCCATATATCCGAATAATAGATATCATAGGGCCTTTATCTCCTTACTGTAAATATTCCATCAGACTTTATCCCGGATTATTCCCCAAGATAGGTCGCGATGATCTCGTCATAAACTCCGTTCTCACGGATATTTGCCAGACCGGTATTGAACATGTCAAGCAGCTCCTGGTTCGCTTCATTCATGATGGCCATACCATAATCTGCGCCGTCGTTGTGCATGTTCTCCGGAATCTGCAGAGCCAGACCGCCGGTCTTGATATTGTCCGCCATGATCGGCGTGTCCTCTACGCATGCCGCGCTGTTGCCAAGAAGCACATCCTGATACATGGTCGGTGAATCTTCAAATACGGTTACAGTGAATCCATACTCGTCCTTCAGCTCGTTGGCGAAGTCCGCGCCTGCCGTACCGTTTTTCACAGCCACGTTCAGTCCTGCCAGATCCTCAAAACTTTCGATATCGCTGCCCTCCGGCACTACAAAAGTCTGAGTCGCCGTATAGTAGCCGTCAGAGAAAATCCAGCCGTTCTGCTGTCTCTCCTCCGTGATGCTGGCGCCTGCCAGAAGAGCGTCTGCCTGACCAGTCTGAACAGCCGTTACCGCCGCGTCCCAGCCAAGACTCTGAATATCAATATTGAATCCCTGATCTTCCGCAACCGCTTTGATGATATCCACATCGATTCCTACAAAATCTCCGTTCTCATCCGTATACTCAAAAGGTCTGAATACTGTGTCCATGGCAATCACCCATGTCTTGTCAGAAGAAGCCGCCGTATCGGAAGCTTCCGCTTCCTCTTCCGCCGCGTCCGCGCTTTCCTCTTCTGCCGGAGCTTCCGTCGTCTCCTCTGCCGCAGCGGCAGAATCGTCCGTGGTCTCCGTTGTGGAAGATCCGCAGGCCACCGCCGAGAATGCCAGGCATGCGATCAGCGCCATTACCGTTAACTTTTTCATAATCGTTCCTCTCCTTTTCTTCCTGAACAAACAGGTTATTCACGCACAAAGGCGATGTTATCTGTAACACCGCCTTTGTGATACATACCCAGTATAAAGAGTTCTCTTCCAGTTGTCAAGAAAAACAGTATAATTGTATACATGTATGTTCTGTGCACCGCGCGGATTTAAACTGCGTTTACAGATCCTCCGCCGCCGCCAGCACCAGCTCCACCGCACGGTCAATCCCCAGTTTCTCCGTATTCAGCGTCAGATCATAATTTCTGGCGTCTCCGTAGGATCTGTGCGTATAATACTCGCAATAGCGCTTTCTGGCGCGGTCTGCCTCCCTGGCGTCCGCGCGGACCTGCTCCGGCGCGGCGTCCTTCATCATCCCGACCATGCGCTCCACGCGCCACTGGAATCCGGCGTGCACAAATACTCTCAGGCAGTGGTCAAATTCCGCCAGTATATAATCGCTGTTGCGGCCCACGATGACGCAGCTTTCCTGATTGGCCAGATCCCGGATCGCCTCCATCTGGGCGTTCCAGATCTCTTCATCCAGAGGTTTGTTGTAAAAGTCAAAAAGGCTCTGGGCAAACCCGAAGCTGCTGGGCACCCGCTCGTCCCAGCGGCGCACCTGCTCCGGATCCAGCTTGCCGCTGGCTACCGCAGTCTTCAGGATGATGTCCCTGTCATAGTAGGCAATGCCCAGTTCATTGGCCGTTCTCCGTCCGATCTCTCCGCCTCCCGCGCCAAACTCTCTGGCGATGGTGATGATCTTCTTCATACTCATACCTCCTGCTCCGCTTCCATCAGTTTCCGTCCCATCAGTACTCCCATGGCTGACGCCATCATAAGACCTCTCGTCCATCCGGAGGAATCGCCCAGGCAATGGAGTCCCCGGATATTCGTATTCAGGTTCTGATCCATTCGCACCTTATTGGAATAAAATTTCAGTTCCGGACTGTACAGCAGCGTCTCGTCGCTGGCAAAACCCGGCACCACCTCATCCAGCATCCGGATGAATTCGATAATATTGGTCATGGCCCGATACGGCATAGCCGCCGTAATATCTCCCGCCACCGCGTCCTTCAGCGTCGGCTTCACATTGGACCGCGCCAGTTCCTCCTGCCAGGTTCTTTTCCCGTCCAGAATATCGCCGTAACGCTGCACCAGAATATGTCCTGCCCCCAGCATGTTGGTCAGTTCTCCCACCTTCTGCGCGTAGGCGATAGGCTGATTGAACGGCTCGGTAAAATTATGGCTGACCAGAATCGCCAGATTGGTATTCTCACTCTTCAGTTCTTTGAAGCTGTGTCCATTGACCACCGCCAGATTGTTGTCATAATTCTCCTGCGCCACAAAACCTCCCGGGTTCTGGCAGAAAGTGCGTACTTTATTCTTCCAGGGCTTCGGATAGCCGATCAGCTTCCCTTCGTAAAGTATCTTGTTGACGATCTCCATCACTTCGTTGCGGCACTCTACACGGACGCCGATATCCACCGTTCCGGGACGATGGGCGATGCCGTTTTCCGCGCACACCTTTTCCAGCCAGTCTGCTCCCCGCCGGCCGGTGGCGATGACGATCTCATCGCCGAAGATCTCCTGTTTCCCTTCTTTTGAGGAAATCCGGACGCCGGTACAGAGATCTCCGTCCAGAATAATATTTTCACATTCCGTCTCAAATAAGATCTCCACGCCCTGATCCAGCAGATAGTTCTGAATATTAAGATAGAGCTGCTGCGCTTTCTCTGTGCCCAGATGACGGATCGGGCAGTTCACCAGACGCAGTCCCGCGCGGATCGCCCGTTTGCGGATCTCCTTAACCTCATCGCCTTCGTAGATTCCCTCTACATGTTCATCCGCGCCGAATTCCAGATAGATCCTGTCCGTATAGTCGATCAGCTCCTGCGCAAACTCTTCTCCGATCAGAGTCGGGAGTTCGCCCCCCACCTCGCAGGACAGGCTCAGCTTTCCGTCTGAAAACGCTCCTGCTCCGGAAAAGCCTGTCGTGATCATACAGTTTGGTTTGCAGTTCATGCATTTTCCTGTTTCTGATTTCGGGCAGTGACGCTTATTCACCGGCTTTCCTTTTTCTATCATCAGAATCTTCTTCTGTGCCCCGTGACGGACCAGTTCCAGCGCGGTGAAAATACCCGCGGGACCTGCGCCGATGACGATTACATCGTACTTCAATAATAATACCTTCCTTTATTTAAAATCATTTGCGGCGAGCTGATTATACCATACCTTGTGAAAAAAAGCACGTATTCTTATGATTTTCCGCAGACGGCGTTCCACTGGTCTCTGCCCGCGATCATGGAGACGTCCACATGATAACGCACGGACTCTCCCGGCTGCAGTATGGTCAGTCCGCCTTCCGCCCTCATGCGGTCCCGTCCGTCCGGATGGCAGTTGCCAGGCTCCAGACCCAGTACATAATCCCGGCATCCCATCATCTTCCACTCTGTGAAATAGGGAAGGCTCCCGGGATCAAAGCGGATCGCAAGCCCCTGATCGATGTCCGGATTATAGATCGCCGCCAGTCCGTCTTTATCAAAACTGTGGAAATAGCACTGTTCCTCGAATCCCGGCTGAGGAGGAAGCATCTTCATCCAGGTATCTATATCCTCGGCCGCATGCTCCGTCCTGGGTTTCACATCTATAGAAGGTATATACACTTCCGACTTTTCCGAAAGCAGCGGGTATCCCATATTCATGTGATACAGGATCATGGCCGGATATTCCGTGTCTCCTTCATTTTCAATCACGTCTTCCACATAAAGGCTGTTTTCCTCCAGAGAACAGCCGATGGTCCTTTTCATCAGGAGTTTATGGGCCCCCAGCGCCTGATCTTTGATCACCGCGTGGAGCCGGATTTCTTTCCCGTCTTTCTCCCACCAGACCTGTTCGGCCGGAATATTTCCCACGGTTCCATGAAGCGGCAGGCGCTCCCCCGCGTCGTCGCACGGAACGCCTACGGCGTTCAGTCCGCAGGTCGTCAGAAAGCCCACGGTGAATGATTTCAGGAAGCCGTTTTCCACCCCGTCATAATAGGCCGGGGCCACATAACCGCAGGCCGCGAAATGGCTCATATTAAGTCCCCGGAAACTCAGCCGGGATATATCCGCGCAGCGGTCCGCGGACACGGTAAACTCCAGTCCTTTCCCGTTTCTCACCAGAAACAGGCGCATGCCGTCTCCTTTTCCTCCTACCAGCCGGTGCTCTTCCACTCCGGATACCTGACTTTCATGTCCCACATATGGACTGACCATAGATGATCTCCCCTTTCTCTTATATCTATACCAGCGGACGGACTGCCTCGTACAGCCGCCGGTATTTTTCATAATATGTTTCATACGCTTCATGCATTTCCGGTCTCGGCAGATAAGTGTCTTTCTCTTTCAGCATGACAGAAGCCGCCTCTTTCAGATCACGGAACACTCCCGCGGCGACGCCGGCCAGCATGGCGCATCCGGTGGCTCCTGCTTCCGCGCTTCCCAGCGAGACCACCGGCAGATTCAGGATATCCGCCTTCATCTGCATCCATACGGCCGAGGCCGCTCCGCCCCCTGCCGCCCGCAGTTTCTGCGGCCGGATTCCGGACTCTGCCAGCCGTTCCAGATTCAGGCGCATCTCATAGGTCACGCCTTCCATCATGGCGCGGTACAGATCCGAGGCGCTGTGATCCAGTGTCAGACCCACCACCGCGCCTTTCGCGCCTCCGTCCATATAAGGCGTCCCGGACCCCGCGAAATGCGGAAGCACCAGAATTCCCGTGGGCTCGTCTTTCATCCCTTCTTCCAGCAGATCGTATACAGAACGGCCTTCCTCTCTGGCGCGTTTCTTTTCCTCTTTTGCCAGATTGTTGATAAACCAGGCGACCAGCGCGCCTCCCGTGAAAGTAAATGCGTAAGTCACATAACTGCCCGGAACCACATACGGCACGATCGCGTATCCGCCGTCGTAGATCCGGCGGTCCTCGGGTATTCCTTCAAAGACCGGCGTGATGCACTCCACCGTGCCTGTCACGTCCACAGCCCGGTCCGCCTTGAATACGCCGGATCCCACCGCCGCTGCCGCCTGGTCATGCACCGCCGGCACAAACAGGAGATCCCGCGGAAGTCCCAGTCTTTCCGCCATCTCCGGAAGAATCTGTCCTGCGGACGTACCGCTGGGAACCGGTTCTGAAAACAGACCGCTGTCGATCCCGGCCGCCCGGAAGATCTCCTGGCTCCAGTCCAGAGCCCGGATGTCGAATGCCATGGTCCTGGTGGCCAGCGAGTAGTCAATCATCCGGCTGCCGGTCAGCATATAGATGATGTAGTCCTCCATCAGAAGAATCTTTCTGATCCGTCCGAACTGCTCCGGACGGTGTTTTTTTACCCACATGAGTTTTGGAAGACTGTACATGCTGTGCGGAGCCACGCCGGTGATCCTCTCCAGCTTCTCTTTTCCCAGAATCGCCTCCAGCTCCCGGCATTCCTCGGCGCCTCTGGGATCCGTGTAGAGCATCGCCGGGCGGACCGGACGGTCTTCCTCATCCAACAGCGCCATACTCTCCCCAAAACTGGACACTCCTATCGATTTCAGATCCGGATAATGGCTTCCCGCGTCTGCCAGGACTTCGCAGACGCCTTTCCAGATGTCTTCCGCCATCACTTCATGTTCTCCGGTCTTCCGGGACACCGGATAGTCCCGGTATGTACGGTACAGGTAATTACCCTCTTCATCATAGACTGTCACTTTGCATCCGGTGCTGCCGATATCAAGTCCCCCCAGTGCCATAAAATACCCCCTTTTTCTGTCATTCATTTTCCGTCAAAGGCAGATGCATACTCCGGCCGTCCAGCACACATTCCGTCAGGCAGTCGTGTTCATAAATCAGTTTCAAAGAGAAAAACGGCGCATCCCGGGTCAGAAGATCCAAAAATACCCGGTCTCCTTCCCACAGGCTGAGAGTCCCTACCTCTTCTTTCGGCACCCAGCGGAGAATACCTTCCCTGCAGTCTTCTTCCAGAGTACCTGTAAAAGCATCCGCAGTATACAGACACATATACTCCGTGGGGCTGCCGTCCGCGGAAAATGTGACGATTCCCCGGAATCTCCAGGACGTAAGGATCAGCCCCGTCTCCTCTTTTACTTCTCTCAGCAGACACTCTTCCGGGCTTTCCCCCGGTTCAAAATGTCCGCCGACTCCGATCCATTTGCCTTCATTGATGTCGTGTTCCTTTTTTATCCGATGAAGCATCAGATATTTTCCGTCTTTTTCAATATAGCATAATGTGGTCATCGGACTCTTCATCTATCTGCCTCCCTGCGTCTGCGTTTTGTGAATACAACTATTATAACTTACCAGCATTCTGAAAGCAAGAAATCCGGCAGATGAACAATCATTTATTGTCAGACCGTAAAAACTTTAGTTCTCCGACGCCGCCATCATAGTTTCCGCAAAGATCCCGTACCCTTTAGCCGGATCGTTGACGAACACATGCGTCACTGCTCCGATCAGTTTTCCATTCTGCAGAATGGGCGACCCGGACATTCCCTGGATAATCCCTCCGGTCAATGCCAGCAGTTCCGGGTCTGTCACCTGAAATACCATGCCCTTATTCACATCGTTTTCATTGAGGCGGATCTCCTGGATCTGGATTTCGTATTCTTTCAGTTCACCGGACACGGAGCTTCGGATATATGCTTTCCCCGGCACGATCTCCTGTTTGAACGCCACCTCCACGGGAGTCGTCTGTATCTGCTCCCTGATCTGAGAATCTGTTGTGCCAAAGATACCCGCCGGCGTATTTTTTGTGATGCTGCCTCTCTCATGCCGCGCCGAGTAAGTGATCATGCCGCTGATCTCTCCCGGCTCTCCCGACTCTCCTTTGACGATCTCCAGAATACTCGTATCGTAGAGAGAACCGCCGGAAACATCCAGCAGCTCTCCCGTATCCGTGTCAGTGATGCCATGTCCCAGGGCTCCGAACTGCAGGTCTTCCGTCACATAGGTAAGTGTTCCGATTCCCTGAATGTCATCTTTGACCCAGATTCCCAATTTGTAATTTTCTTCTGTTTCTACGGCGCTGATGCGCACCTGTATTACTTCTGTCCCCCTCAGAACCTTCAGTATCATGATATCGGTCTGACAGGCCTGTACGCATTCGATCAGTTCGTCCTTGTCATGAATCTGGCGGCCGTTGACCGCCAGAATATAATCTCCTGTCTGTATAATCTGGTAAGCAGGTTCGTACATAAGCCCGTCTGCAGACTCTACTTCTGCGGTCCCGACCACATAGACTCCATCCGTTTCCAGATAGATCCCCACCGGAATTCCTCCCGGGATCACTCTTTGTTTCTGTACTGCCTGCACAGACACTTCCTTGATCCCCAGGTTCAGCGTCTGCTCTTCTCCTTCGCCCACCCGGATCACATCGGGAATCCGGGTATTCAGATACCATTTTCCATATAGCCCAAATAACAGAATCGACAGGATCAGGGCGGCAATCAGACATAAGCGATAAATTTTCAGACGGTTCATGCAGCCACACCTTTCACACTTTTTCTTTAGTGTCTGCATAAAACCGTCTGATTTTACTGCCAATTATTACTATTTTTATTTTTCTTTCAGCTGAAGCGCCAGCCTTCTCATCTCCCGCGCGTTCTCTTTCACGGACTCTGTGATGCTTGCCCCGCCCAGGATACGCGCCAGTTCGTCCACCGCCTCTTCTTCTGTAAGCCTGCGGATGCTCGTCTGCGTGCCTCCGCCTGCCGCAAATTTTTCAATACAGTAATGGCTGTCCGCCATGGCGGCCAGCTGCGCCAGATGGGTGATACAGATAACCTGACGGCTTTTTCCGATCAGCGCCAGCTTCTCTGATACTTTCTGGGCGGTCCTTCCGCTGATGCCTGTATCAATCTCATCAAAGATCACCGTATCGATGGCGTCCTGATCTGCCAATACCGTCTTGATCGCCAGCATAACCCTGGATAGTTCTCCTCCGGACGCGATCCTGCCCAGCGGTTTCAGCGGCTCCCCGGGATTGGTGGAGATCATGAACTCCACCTCGTCATATCCGTCCGCGCCGTACTGCTCCGTCTTACGCACCTCGATCTGAAAACGCACATCCAGGAAATTAAGCTCTGCCAGCTGCTGCTGCATAAGTTCTGCCAGTATCTCTGCCTGTTTTTCCCGGATCCGGTGCGCCTGTCCGCACAATGTCTCCAGCGTCTTCCTCGCTTCTTCGTAGTCCTTCTTCAGTTTCGCAGTATATTCCTCGAAATGGGCCAGAATATCCAGGCGCTTCTGTTTCTCCTCCTGATACGCGCGGATTTCCCCGATGGTCTGCCCGTATTTCGCTTTCAGGTGATTGATCCGGTTCAGACGCTCCTCTGTCTCCTGAAACTCTTCCCCGGAAAACTCCAGCCCTTCCATGTAATCAGACAGTTCCCGGAAAAAATCAGACAGCATCCCGTCGATCTCCTGTATCTGGTCGGACAGATTCTGCAGATTCTCGTCATAGCGGAGAGCTCCCGTCACCTCCCGGCAGGCCCTGCCGATCTGATCGGAAGCGGAACCGTCTTCCCCTCCGCACAGAAGTCTGGCTGCGGACAACGCCTCCAGGATCTTCTTTCCGTTGACCATCTTCCGGTACCTCTGTTCCAGCTGTTCATCCTCGCCGTCTTCCAGCGCCGCTTCCTCGATCTCGGAGATCTCGAATTCCAGCAGTTCCTGTTCCCGCAGCCGGCCTGTCTCATCGGCAGACGCCTCTTCCAGTTTCTTTTCCAGTTCCCGGCAGGCATGATACACATCCGTCAGCTGTTTTTTTAATGGTCCCAGTTCACCGTGGGCATAGTCGTCCAGAATCTCCAGATGCTTTCTGCGGTTCAGAAGCGACTGGTGTTCGTGCTGACCGTGAATGTCAATCAGGTACGATGCCGCCTCTTTCAGGACGGAAGCGCTGACCGTCTCTCCGTTTAATCTGCAGAGGCTGCGGTTTCCTGAAATTTTCCGCGAAAGAATCAGCTGGCCGTCTTCTGCCGGTATGCCCAGACGGTCCATCCATTCCAGGATCTCCGGACGGTCTGTGGAGAAGACCAGCTCCACCAGCGCCTGGTCCGCGTCTTCCCGGATCATCTCCCGGGCCACGCGTCCGCCCAGAGCCATCGTTATGGATCCGATGATGATCGACTTGCCCGCTCCCGTCTCGCCTGTCAGTATGTTCAGCCCTTCGGTAAAATCGATCTCCGCTTCCCGGATCAGGGCCAGATTTTTCACATGTAAATGCTGCAGCATCCTGTTCCCTCTATCTTCTTATGATCTTTTCCAGTTCCTCCATCAGAGATTCCGTATCTTCCGACGTGCGGATCACGCACATGACCGTATCGTCTCCGGCGATGCATCCCACGATCTCCTTCCACCCCAGATTATCCATGGCCGCTCCTACCGCCATGGCCATTCCGGATACAGTCTTGATCACCAGGATATTCTGCGCGCAGTCCATAGAAACAAACGCTTCTCTTAAAATTCCTTCGTATTTTTCCGCCATCTGGTGTTCCTGATGCTGGAGAAGCGCGTATTTCTGTCTTCCTCCATAAGCCGGCACCTTGGAAAGTTTCAGCTCCCGTATATCCCGGGACACCGTGGCCTGAGTCACTTCAAAGCCCTCCCGGCGAAGCATGTCTGCCAGCTCGTCCTGAGTCTCGATGTCATATTTTCCGATCAATTCAATGATTTTCTCATGTCTTCTGCGTTTCATACGCCTCTTCCTTTCATCAGCTGCGGCTCAGTTTTTCCCTGAGCACTTCCAGAAAACTGACCTGATTGATCTTGATAATTCTGGTCACTTCCGCCGCTTTTTGGAGCTCCACATAATCCCCCGACTTCACCTGGAAGCAGCTGTCCCCGTCAAAAGTCACGCAGGACTCGTCCGCGCCTCCATGCCGGCCTTCCCCGATCCGGATACGGATACATTCTTCCCCTGAAAAAACAATGCTTCTGGAATTCAATGTATGAGAACAGATCGGAGTCAGAACCAGGATCGACGCTTCCGGCGACACGATCGGCCCCCCGGCGGACAGGCTGTAGCCGGTAGAGCCGGTGGGCGTGGATACGATGATCCCGTCCGCTGTGGAAGAATACAGATACTCGCCGTTCACATAGATATCATAATCGACCACCTTCAGATTCCCCTGCCGGTTCAATACGATATCGTTGAGCGCCACATCATGTCCCAGTTCTTTTCCGTTTACCCAGACGCTCCCGGACAGCATCATCCGTTCTTCCACAGTGTAGTCATCCGCGATCAGCTGGTCCAGCGCCGTCTGTACATTCTGTTCCTCAATCTCCGCAAGGTATCCCAGATGGCCCAGATTGATCCCCAGGAAAGGGATCTTAAGTCCCGCCAGCTCTCTGGCGGCCCGCAGAAGAGTCCCGTCTCCGCCCAGCACCAGGATTCCTTCCACTTCCGCCTCTTTCAGGCGTTCGTAGGACTCGGCGCCTTCTTCCTCTTTTTCGCGGACTGTGCAGCACATGCCCCGGGACTTCAGATAATCCGCAATCTCATGGGATAACTTCAGATTCTCGTCTTTTTCGCTGTTTGCAATGATGTAAAATGATCTCATAAGCTTATAGGGTCTGATGGGCCAGATCCACGATCCCCCGCGGATCTACCGGCACCTGCTCCCAGACCGTCCCCTCTTTATGATTCTGCAGATGAAGCAGATATTCGATGTTCCCTTCCGGCCCTTTGATAGGCGAAAATTCCAGATTCAGCACCTGGAATCCGATCCCGACCGCATAGGTGATCACATGCCGGATCACATCCAGATGTACGGTCTTGTCCCGCACCACGCCTTTCTTCCCCACCTGCTCTCTGCCGGCTTCAAACTGCGGCTTGATCAGAGCCACCACCTGGCCCTCTTCCGTCAGCAGCTGTTTCACCGGCGTCAGAACCTTGGTCAGCGATATGAACGCCACGTCGATCGACGCGAACTCCACCGGTTCCTGGATCTGCTCTCTGGTCACATAGCGGATATTGGTTTTTTCCATACAGACCACCCGCTCGTCCTGACGGAGTTTCCAGGCCAGCTGACCGCTTCCCACATCCACCGCGTACACTTTCGCGGCGCCGTTCTGGAGCATGCAGTCTGTGAAACCTCCGGTAGAAGATCCCACGTCCATACAGATTTTTCCGGTCAGGTCAATATCAAAATGACTCATGGCCTTTTCCAGCTTCAGCCCTCCACGGCTTACATATCTCAGCGGAGATCCCTTGACCTCGATCACCGCTGTTTCCGGAAACGAAGCGCCTGCCTTATCCTCTCTCTGCCCGTCCACAAATACATTTCCGGACATGATAATGGCTTTCGCCTTTTCTCTGGACTCTGCCAGTCCGCGTTCTACCAGAAGTACATCCAGTCTCGTCTTCATATCTTTATCCCTGCTTTATCGTAATATATTTTTCGATGATCCGCTTTGTCACCGAATCCGCGTCGATTCCCACTTCTTCGTAGAGCAGCGACACGTTGCCGTGTTCCACATATTCGTCCGGAAGCGTAATTTCCAGCACATGAACCGGCAGCTCCCGGTCTACAATGTAATCCTGTACTCTCTCTCCGAAACCGCCGCTGCGGACATTCTCTTCCATGGTAACGATCAGCCGGTGGTCTTTCGCCAGTTCTTCCAGAATATCGGTATCGACCGGTTTGATAAAACGTCCGTTCACCAGCGTACAGCTGTAGCCGATCCCCTTCAGATTCCGGCGGACCTGCTCCGCGGTCTTTACCATGCTGCCCACAGCCAGAAGAGCGATGTCCTCTTCTTCGTAGATCACTTCGCTTTTTCCATACACGATCGGTCTTCTGAAATCTTTCAGCCCGTCGTACGCCTCGCCCCTGGGGTACCGCAGCGCGACAGGCCCGTCAAATTCCACCGCGAATTTCAGCATATCGGAAAGTTCCCATTTGTTTTTCGGAGCCATGATATGCATATTGGGAATACTGGACAGATAAGACAGATCAAAGATCCCCTGATGAGTCTCTCCGTCGCTTCCCACCAGTCCCGCCCGGTCGATGGCAAAGACTACCGGAAGGTTCTGGATACAGACGTCATGCAGCACCTGGTCATAGGCTCTCTGCAGGAAAGAAGAATACACCGCGAAAATCGGCCGCATTCCTCCCGCCGCCAGGCCTGCCGCGAAAGTCACCGCATGCTCTTCCGCGATTCCCACATCAAAGAAACGGTCCGGATAGTTCAGGCGGAACCTCTTCAGGCCGGTACCATCCGGCATGGCCGCCGTGATCGCCACCACTTTTTCATTGCGCTGGCCCAGCTTTACCATGCAGGTGGAGAAGACATCCTGATAGTTTGCCTTTTTCCTGCGGTTTTTAGGCAGCCCTGTCTCGATATCGAAAGGCTCCGCGCCGTGGAATCTGGCGGGATGCCGTTCCGCCGGCTCGTAACCTTTGCCTTTCTTGGTAAGTACATGTACCAGGACCGCGCCTTTTACACGTTTCGCTTTTTTCAGCACGTCCAGGAGCTTGCGGATGTCATGTCCGTCCACGGGTCCCAGATAGGTAACGCCCATATCCTCAAAAAACATCCCGGGGATGAACAGCTGCTTAATCCCGCTCTTGGTCTTCTTCAGCTGGTTCGCCAGATGATTTCCGTAAGGGATCCGGTTCAGCGACTGTTCTACCCCGCTCTTGAAATTCGTGTATACTTCATTGGTACGCAGTCCGTTTAAGTATTCAGATATGCCCCCCACATTTTCCGCGATTGACATATTATTGTCGTTTAATATAATAATAAAATTCTTTTTTAACTGCGAAGCGTTGTTTAAAGCTTCATACGCCATGCCTCCGGTAAGGGCGCCGTCTCCGATCACAGACACCACGTAGCCGGATTCTCCCCGCAGGTCTCTCGCGGCCACCAGGCCGATCCCTGCTGAAATAGAGGTGGAGCTGTGTCCGGTATCAAAGCAGTCGCAGTCGCTCTCCTTCCGTTTGGGGAATCCGCTCATACCGCCGTATTTCCGGAGTTCGTCGAACCCCGCTTTTCTTCCGGTCAGCAGCTTATGCGTATAAGACTGATGTCCCACATCCCAGACGATCTTGTCCCGGGGCAGATCCAGACTGAGATGCAGCGCCATGGTCAGTTCCACCACTCCCAGGTTGGAAGCCAGATGCCCTCCTGTCCGGCTGATCTTCTCAATAAGGAAGGCGCGTATCTCTTCCGCAAGCTGTTCATACTCTTCCGGCGGAATCTTCTTGATATCATTCGCCTGATTGATTTTTTCCAGAACCATGGTGCCACCCCCTTTATCTGTCCCTGTATACCAGTGATTGAATCAATTCTGTCAAAAACTCGTTCTTATAAGGAAGTGAAGCCAGGTTCCGAAGCGCCCTGTCCGACAGTTCTTCCACATCCGCCGAAGCCTGTTCCAGTCCTTTTAAAGTTACATAAGTGGTTTTTTCATTTTTGTCATCGCTGTGTACCGGCTTGCCGATGGATTCCAGAGTTCCTGTCACATCCAGGATATCATCCCGGACCTGAAACGCTACGCCCACATCGGAAGCCACCTGTTCTATCGTCCGGACTTCTTCTTCCGCAGCTCCTGTCAGTACCGCTCCTGTCATCATAGCCGCTTCCAGAAGCGCGCTGGTCTTCAGCTTGTAGATAAAATCCAGCCGTTCTTTGGATATGGCATGCCCGGACGACTGCACATCCACTACCTGACCGCCGATCATGCCGTAGACGCCCGCTTTTTTCGCCAGAATCTGGAGGGCTTTCGCCACCCGACCGGGATCTTCTCCATAATCGAAAGCAGAAGCTGCCGTCTCGAACGCAAAATTCAGAAGCGCGTCGCCCGCCAGGATCCCCATGGCATGACCGTATTTCGCATGCGTCGTCAGCTTCCCCCTGCGGTACTCATCGTTATCCATGGCCGGAAGATCATCGTGTACCAGAGAATAAGTATGGATCATCTCCATAGCGGCCATGAAGGGGCGGATCACTTCTCCTTCTCCGCCAAACATCCGGTACGTCTCATACATCATCAGCGGACGAAGCCGTTTGCCTCCCGCCAGAACGCTGTAATTCATGGCTTCCATGATTTCTTTCTGGTATCCCTCTTCTTTCGGCAGAAATTCCCGGATCACCTCTTCGGTCCATTCGGTCCTTTTCTTCTGTTCTTCACGAAAATTCATGGATCTGTCCCTCCTCATCGATCTGAATCATCTGTTTCTCCACACGGTCAATCTGTTCGCTGCAGTTTTTCAGAAGCCGCATCCCTTCCTGGTACAGACGGAATGTTTCTTCCAGAGACACATCCTTGTCCCCCATCTGATTTAAAAGCGCGTCAATCCGATCCAGCGCTTCTTCCAGTTTCAGTTCTTTTTCATTCCCTGAATCCTGATATACAATCTCCATCACTGTCTATTCCTTTCCGGCGTTCCGATACGCTCTTCCTTCTCCGTCTTCAGCACCTGGGCGAACAGCTTTCCGTCTGTCACATGAATCGTAACCTGTTCGCCGGGACGGACTTCCTCCACGCTTCGAAGGGCTTTCCCATCCTGTGTCTGCGTATAAGAATATCCCTGACTCAGCTTTTTCAGCGGCGACGCCCCGTCCAGCCTCTGTGCCAGAATCTGCACCTGATGCCTCCGCTCCAGGACTTTCTGGCGCATGGCCTGTCCCAGCTTTTCCTGCAGATCCGCAGCATACTGGCGCTTTTCGTTGAGCTGATGTCTGGGGCTTGCATACTGCAGCAGCTTTCTCCGATGCTCCGCCTGCTCCCGCCGGACCAGGATCTTCTGTTCCATCCGGTCCAGAAGCTGCTGATGAAACAGTTCCAGTCCATCCAGAAGCTGACGCACATCCGCCACCGCCAGTTCCGCCGCCGCGGAAGGAGTCGGCGCCCTCAGGTCCGCCACATAATCCGCGATCGTCGTATCTGTCTCATGTCCCACCGCCGAGATCACAGGCGTCCGGCATTCAAAGATCGCCCTCGCCACAATCTCTTCATTGAATGCCCAGAGGTCTTCGATCGATCCGCCTCCCCGGCCTACGATCATCACGTCTACGCCATAGTTGTCCAGTGTGCGGATCCCCTTCACGATGCTTTCCGCCGCCTGGTCCCCCTGCACCAGAGCAGGGTACAGGATCAGCTGCGCATAGGGATTCCTTCTCCGGGAAATATTCATAATATCCCGCACCGCCGCGCCTGTGGGCGCGGTCACGATACCCACTTTCCGGCTGTAAAACGGTATGGGCTGCTTGAACTCCGGGGCGAACATGCCCATCTCTTCCAGCTCTTTTTTCAGCTTCTCAAACTGACGGTAAAGATCTCCTTCCCCGTCGGGAACGATCTCTTTTGCGTAAAGCTGATATCTGCCGTCCCGTTCGTAGACGCTGACGCTTCCCAGCACGATGACCTTCTGTCCCTCCTGCATCCGGAACGCCAGCCCTTTTCTCCGGTCTCCGGCAAACATGACGCAGGCAATAGCGCCCGATTCGTCTTTCAGAGAGAAATAAATATGTCCGGAAGTATGATATTTACAGTTGGACACTTCTCCCTTCACGTAGATCCGGTTCAGCATAAAATCCTGTACGAACATATTTTTGATGTAAGCGTTGACCTGTTTTACCGAATAGACATTTTTCGTCATTTTATTCTGCTTTATCCGCCAGCTTTGCCAGTACGCCGTTGACAAAGGACGGCGAATCGTCTCCTCCGAACTTTTTAGAAAGTTCCACCGCCTCGTTGATCGCCACTTTCTCCGGAATATCCCCGTCGTATCTCATTTCATAGACCGCCAGTCTCAGAATCGTCAGGTCTACTTTGTTCATGCGCCCGATCTTCCATCCTTTGGACGCTCCCTCCAGTATGGCGTCAATCTCCGGAAGCCTTTCCATAATCTTCTGATATTTTCCGGAGATGTACGCCTCATCCTCCGGCCGGACTTCTCCGTTCTCCTTCATGTCGTCCACAAACAGGTCCACCTGCTCCTGCATGTCTTCCTGTCCGTTAAATTCCACACGAAACAGGAGCTGAAAAATATGCTCTCTCAACTCTCTTCTCTTCATCCTGTCCTCCGAATCTTATTTCCTGTTGTGCAAAAATGGGACTGTCGGTCCATACTGCGACAGCCCCTTCTTCCATCTTGTCTTTCTCTTTTAAGAAAGTACGACGCCTGCCACACGGACATTGACCTCTGATACTTTCATGCCGGTCATGCTCTCGATGGCGGATTTTACTTTGTCCTGTACGACGCCGGACACTTCCAGGATATTCGCGCCGAACTCCATATTCAGCGCCAGATCCACTTTCACGTCCGTATCGGTGACTTCTACCGTCACGCCTTTGGACAACGTCTTCATCCCCATCTTTGCCACCAGCTCATTTTTAATATTGCCGACCATGGAAGCCACTCCTTTGACCTCCGTCGCGGCCATACCGGCGATGATAGCGACCACCTCATCCGCGATCTGCACTTCGCCTTTGTCGCCGTCGATCTGAAGTACATGCGTTGCTCTGTCTAATTTTTCCATCCCATTACCTCCCAAAGCTGATCCTACACTAACTGCATTGTAACAAATTTTACCGCTTTTGTGAAGGGGCAGTTGCGCCAGGTTCCCCGGCGGCTCATGCTTAACGCCCAAACTCGGAAAGTTCAAGACCGGGGTTGCGGTCCAGCGTCATGCCGATGCTCCAGCTGTTGATCCACAAAAGCAGCGGTCGTCCCTTCAGGTCACGGATTTTCTTCATATCCGAGGTTCCGTTAATCTTGTCCAGATCGATCTGCGGATTCTCGATCCAGCGGATATGCTCATATGGTAAGTTTTCCAGAAGAATCTCTACATTATACTCATGGTTCAGCCGATATTTCAGCACGTCGAACTGCAGTACGCCCACCACGCCGACAATGATCTCCTCCATACCGGTATTGTACTCCTGGAAGATCTGAATCGCGCCTTCCTGGGCGATCTGTTCGATCCCTTTCACAAACTGTTTTCTTTTCATGGTGTCCACCTGACGCACCCGGGCGAAATGTTCCGGCGCGAAAGTAGGGATGCCTTCATACTGGATCCGGCGCCCCGGCATGCACACCGTATCTCCTATAGAAAATATACCCGGATCAAAAAGTCCGATAATGTCTCCCGCATAGGCCTCTTCCACAATCTTGCGGTCCTGGGCCATCATCTGCTGAGGCTGGGACAGCCGGATCTTTTTGTTGTCCTGCACGTGCAGCACTTCCATACCCGCCTCAAATTTGCCGGAACAGATACGCATAAACGCGATACGGTCCCGGTGCGCCTTATTCATATTGGCCTGAATCTTGAAAATAAATCCGGAAAATCCTTCTTCTATGGGATCGATCATGCCCACATCCGCTTTTCTGGGCAGCGGGGACGTGGTCATCGCCAGGAAATGCTTTAAAAAGATCTCCACGCCAAAGTTCGTCAAAGCCGATCCGAAAAATACCGGCGAAAGTTCCCCTTTGTCTACCAGTTCCTGGTCAAATTCGGCGCTGGCTCCGTCCAGAAGATCGATCTCATCCAGAAGTTTTTCTTTCTGGCCTTCCAGAAGCACTTCGTCGGCTTCATCCAGGGACAGCACTCTGTCCTCTCCTTCTTTCGTTCCTTTTTCAGTGCCGGAAAACACATGGATCCTGCCGCTGGAGCGTTCATAGACGCCCTTGAACTCTTTGCCCGAACCGATCGGCCAGTTCACCGGGCAGGTAGCGATTCCCAGTTCTTTTTCAATATCGTCCAGCAATTCAAACGTGTCCATGGCATCCCGGTCCATCTTATTGATAAAAGTAAAGATCGGTATATGCCGCATGACGCAGACCTTGAACAGCTTTCTGGTCTGCGCTTCCACGCCTTTGGAACCGTCGATCACCATAACCGCGGAATCCGCCGCCATCAGCGTCCGGTAGGTATCTTCCGAGAAATCCTGATGTCCCGGCGTATCCAGGATATTGATGCAATAATTATCATAGTTAAACTGCAGTACCGAAGATGTAACCGAGATACCTCTCTCTTTCTCGATCTCCATCCAGTCTGATACCGCGTGGCGCGCCGTCGCCTTCCCTTTGACGGATCCGGCCAGATTGATGGCTCCTCCATATAATAAGAACTTTTCCGTCAATGTGGTCTTACCCGCGTCCGGGTGAGAGATGATCGCAAAAGTCCGTCTCTTTTCTATCTCTTTCCTGATATCTGCCACGATATTTCCTCCTGTTGTTCCTCTTTACACACTCCGTTCAAGTATAGGGCAAAGGAAATCCCGTGTCAAGGCGATTTCCGCGCGCTGCACAGGGTCACTTCTCCCCGCCGAGCGGCAGACGTACTGTAAAGCGGCTGCCTTTTCCCGGTTCGCTTTTCACCGATACGCTGCCTCCATGGGCCTCCGCGATCCATTTCACCAGGGCCAGTCCCAGTCCGGAATTTCCCTCTCCCGATCCGTGCGCTTCGTCCACCCTGTAGAACCGGTTCCAGATCTTATCCAGATGTTCAGGCGCGATTCCGATACCGTCGTCCTCCACCCGGCACACCGCCTCCCGTCCTTCTTTTTCCACCGTCAGACAGATATGACCCTCTTCTTTTCCGTACTGAACCGCGTTCTCCAGGAGATTGACCAATACCTGATCCAGACTTCCCGCGTCTCCCTGTACGATCAGTTCCGGGCTCAAATGACATTGTATCCGGATTTTCCGGAGCGAGGCCTTTTTCTGTACCTTTTCCGCCGCTGCCGCCGCCGCAAGTCCCAGATCTACAGGGGCTTTCCGAAGCGCCTGTTTCCCGCTGTCCGCCCTGGCCAGAGTCAGCAGGCGGGACACAAGAGACGACATCTGCTCCGACTGTTTCAGGATCACTTCCAGTCCTTCTTTTCTCTCTTCCTCTGTAACGTCGTCCATCAGCGCGTACTCTGCCTGGGAACGTATCACGGCGATGGGCGTCCGCAGTTCATGGGAAGCGTCCGATGTAAACTGCCGTTCTTTCGCGAAAGATTCCTCCAGGCGGGCAAACATATGATTGAACGTATCCGTCAGCTGACGCATCTCCCCTCTGGCACGCTCCTCCGGTATCCGGCGGCTCAGGTCCGTACCGCCGCTGATCTCGTCCGCGGTTCTGCAGATCTCATCCACCGGAAGCAGCGCTCTCCGGGTGATCGAATATCCCACCAGCAGCGCCACCGCGATCAGCAGAGGGCAGGCGATCACCAGCAGCCGGACTACCAGATGTTCTACCGTAGTCAGCGTCTCAGCCGTGTTGATTCCTCTCGCCCAGAGCGTCTGACCATTCCCGTAAGGGATCATGATATCATAAGTAGTCCAGGTCTCATCCAGACCGGTAAACTCCTGGATCCCGTAGGCCTTCAGAGGCGTGCTCGTGGGGAATCCCTCCGGAACGCTTCCATATAACAGACTGCCGTCGCTGTCGTAAACACTGAAAACCACACTTCCCTCATAAAACCGGATATCTTCATCCAGTTCATAGGAATCGTCATTCAGACGGATCCCGTCCACAAAATCCCAGACCATATCCTCCAGACGGGATACCGACTCCGAGCGGAGCATCTGTTCTGAATTGTAGAGCAGGAATCCCAGCACCAGAAAAACCAGTACCACCAGCATTCCCGCGTACCACAGGGTCACTTTCCATTTCAGCGGCATCCTTTTCATGGCTGTTCCCTCATCACGTATCCGGCGCCTCTTACCGTATGGATCAGTTTCTTCTCATGTCCTTCGTCCAGTTTCCGGCGCAGATACCGGATATAGACGTCCACCATGTTGGAACCGCCCTCGTAGTCAAAATCCCACACATGCTGCTCGATCTGTTCTCTGGACAGAACCTGCCCCTGATGACGCATAAGATATTCCAGCACCGCGAATTCTTTGGCGGACAGTTCGACCGCTTTGCCGCCTCTGGTCACCAGGTGCTTCCCCGCGTCCACAATCAGATCCGCCAGCGTCATCTCATCCGACGCGCTGTCCGACTGCCTCCGGATCATCACCCGGATCCTGGCCAGCAGTTCCTCGAACGCAAAGGGTTTTACCAGATAATCGTCCGCGCCGCTGTCCAGTCCTTTCACCCGGTCTTCTATGCCGTCCTTTGCCGTCAGGAACAGCACCGGGGTCTGATCTCCTCCGGCGCGCATCTTTTTCAGCACTTCCATGCCGGACATTTTCGGCATCATAATGTCCAGAATCACGGTATCATAAGGGGAAACAGCCATGTAGTCCAGCGCTTCCTGTCCGTCGGCGCAGGCGTCCACGCTGTATCCTTCTTTCGTCAGTCTCTTGCGGATCACCGTCCGCAGATTCTCTTCATCTTCCACTACCAGCAGTCTCATACATTTCCTCCTGTCAGCACCAGCACGGAACGGGGCGCGATCCGCATCCTGTCTTCCAATACCCGGACTTTTTCTCCCGCCGGAATACTTTTCCGCAGATACCATCCGGAAGTGTCCGCTTCCACCTGCCAGCCCATTCCATACGGCAGCCCGGGCACCGGAAACTCCTGCTCTTCCCAGTATACATTGACCGCCAGCAACACCAGGTCATCCCCGGTATTCTCCCGGTTGCGGCCGGCATAAATTACCCTCAGCACGTTTGCAGACTCATCCGGACCTTCCGAGCGCATCTCGGGCCATCCCAGGGAACAGGTTCCGGAAAATCTCCGGATCACGTCATGCTCCTTCCGGAGACGGATCATGTGCTTTGTGTACTCAAAGTGATCCCTGTTCTTCTCCAGCATGCTCCAGTCCAGCCAGGAGATCTCATTGTCCTGGCAATATGCGTTATTGTTTCCGTATTGAGTATTCAGGAATTCGTCTCCTGCCGGAAACATGGGGGTTCCCCGGCTCATCATCAGCACTGTCACCGCGTTTTTAGCCAGTTTTCTGCGCAGGGAAAGGACTTCTTCACTGTCCGTCTCTCCTTCGGCTCCGCAGTTCCAGCTCCTGTTGTCGTTGCTGCCGTCCGTATTGTTCCACCCGTTGGCCTCGTTGTGTTTCTCATTGTAGGAATACATATCCCACAAAGTAAACCCGTCATGGCAGTTCAAAAAATTTACGGAAGCGTTGTGTCCCCGCCGCTCAGGATCATAAATGTCCTGCGAACCCATGATCCTCTGTCCCGCGGCCCACGCCATTCCATAATCTCCTTTCAGGAAATTGCGCATGTCATCCCGGTACCTTCCGTTCCATTCCGCCCAGCGGTTCCATGCCGGAAATGTCCCTACCTGATACAGACCGCCGGCATCCCATGCTTCCGCGATCAGCTTCACATCCCCCAGGATCGGGTCAAACGCCAGGCTTTTCAGTAACGGCGGCTGGCTCATGGGCGTTCCGTCCTCGTTTCTCCCCAGAATACTTGCCAGATCAAAACGAAATCCGTCGATATGATACTCTGTCGCCCAATAGCGAAGGCAGTCCAGGATCATCTGCTGCACGATGGGGTGATTACAGTTCAGCGTATTTCCGCAGCCGCTGAAATTATAATAATAGCCGTCCGGCGTCAGCATATAATAAATATTATTGTCAAATCCTTTAAAAGAGAAACAAGGCCCCAGCTCGTTGCCCTCCGCCGTATGGTTGAACACCACGTCCAGGATACACTCAATCCCGTTTTCATTCAGCGCTTTTATCAGTTCTTTCAGTTCCGTTCCTTCCCTGTTGTACTCGGCATGGCCCGCATAACTGGTATTGGGAGCGAAAAAACTGACCGTATTGTATCCCCAGTAGTCCACCACCTGACGTCCGTCCACGATCCTGCTGTCTTTCATCTCGTCAAACTCGAAGATCGGCATCAGCTCCACCGCATTGACTCCCAGTTCCTTCAGATAAGGAATCTTTTCCTTCAATCCCGCAAAGGTGCCCGGGTATTCCACACCGGAAGATTCATGCTTTGTAAATCCCCGCACGTGCAGTTCATAGATCACCAGATCCTCCATAGGGATAAGCGGATTCCAGTCCTTCCCCCAGTCAAACACATCGCGCACCACCCGCGCTTTGTAGAAAGTGCCTTCCTTTCTGGCGCGGCCCCATACGCTCTGCCCGGTCACCGCCTTGGCATAAATATCCAGCAGCACGTTCTTTTTGTCAAACAGAAGCCCCTTCTTCGGATCATACGGTCCGTCCAGACGGTATGCGTACTCAAATTCTTCAATGTCCAGGCCAAATACGATCATCGCATAGACTTTTCCCACCCGGTAATGCTCCGGGAACGGGATCACCGCGTACGGTTCATCTTCCATACGATGGAACAGCAGCAGTTCGCAGGAAACGGCGCCAAAAGAGTGCACGGTAAAGTTCACTCCTCCCGGCAGCGCCGTGGCTCCGTTCAGTTCATACATGCCGGGACGTACCTGAAACCCGGCGATCTCGTCCATGGGTTCCATATGGATATATCCCATAGGCGTGAAGAATTTCTCATGTCTCATACGGCCTCCAAAAAAATTATTTTCTTTTTTTATTTTAATCTGCCTTTAATTTTTCTCTTTTAGTATATAACTATCAAAACAAGAAAGCGAGGAAAAAATATATGAAAAAAAGAACTTTATTAGCAATCGGAGCCGTTACCGTTTTATTACTCACCGGATGCCAGTCTTCTTCGTCCAACGCGGAGACGGAAGCTTTAAAAGAGCAGATCGCGCAGCTGGAACAGCAGATCGCAGACCTTCAGACAGCAGACAGCTCTGACGACACCGCGGCGGCAGACGATACAGCAGCGGCGGACGCCCAGGCGGCAGATACTTCCGCGAACGCCGGCACTGACGCGGCGGCAGATACCGGAACTGCGGATACCGCAGCGGCAGACACCGGCAGCTCCTCTACCACCTATACCTTAGAGGAACTTACCACTATGGTCAACGACTATGTAACCAAGGCAAACGCCGCAACCCCCAGCGGGTCCAACGACATGGAACAGTTCTTCTCCCTGAAGCAGGAAGCCAACCAGATAGACAATGAATTAGAGATTCATGAAAATGAACTGGAAAGACAGTATCGGGACGGCACTCTCACCAGAGATGAATTCCGTACCAACGAAAGAGAACTGGATCACCTGGAAGATCTGCTGGACGCAGCGGAAGACCAGTTGGAATATGTATTCGGAATCGACGACTAAACGGCCAGAAACGACAACCGCCCGGCAGATCACTGCCGGGCGGTAATTCATTTTATTTTACGCGGATCAGTTTATAGATCTGCAGCAGCAATGTAGGAATAAATGCCAGCACGAAGATGCTCAGCGCTTCACCGCCCGTAAGCGGAGATACCGTAAACAGTCCCTGCAGCCCGGGAACGAACAGCACCAGACATAACAGAGCCAGTCCCAGGACAAAAGCGCCGACGCTCCATTTGTTGCTTCCCAGACCAATCTTCAATATAGAACGGTCACTGCGGCAGTTAAAGCCATGGAACAGTCTGGCCAGCGTCAGTACCGCGAAGGCCATGGTACAGGCCACCGCGCTGTCACGTCTCATGCCGATATAGAACCCTGTCATAACCACCGCTGCGATCAAGGCTCCCTGAGCCAGAAGCTGCGTCATAAACGATTTGGTCAGGATCCCTTCTTTCGGATCCCTGGGCTTCTCTTTCAAAAGCGTCTTGTCCGACGGTTCCATACCGATCGCCAGCGCCGGAAGAGAGTCTGTCAACAGGTTAATGAACAGAAGCTGTACCGGTGTAAAGGGAGATGGGAGGGCCGTAATCGAACAGTACAGCACCGCCAGGATCGCCGCCATATTTCCGGACAGCAGGAAACGGATCGCGTTCTTGATGTTGCGGTACACGTTCCGTCCATTCAGCACCGCCTTGATGATAGTGGCAAAATTGTCGTCCGTCAGGATCATGGCCGCCGCGTCTTTGGAAACCTCGGTTCCTGTAATACCCATGGCCACACCGATATCTGCCTTCTTCAGCGCCGGGGCGTCGTTGACGCCGTCCCCGGTCATGGCTACAATCCGGCCTTTTTTCTGCCATGCGTCCACGATCCGGATCTTATTCTCCGGGGATACACGGGCATAGACAGATACTTTTTCCAGCACCTGGTCCAGCTGATCGTCGTTCAGCGCATCCAGCTCAGTACCTGTCAGAGCCATATCGCCTTCTTCATAGATACCGATCTGGGCGGCGATGGCGGATGCAGTCACCTTGTGGTCGCCGGTGATCATGATCGGGCGGATGCCGGCGCTTTTTGCGTCATGCACCGCGTCCTTCGACTCTTCCCTGGGCGGATCCATCATGGAGATCAGACCTAGGAATGTATAATCTTTCTCATTCTCCAGGGAAAGCACATCGTCCTCTCCCACTTCTTTACAGGCAAAGGCCAGGACACGCAGTCCGTTTCTCGAGAACCGCTCGTTCTGCTCCAGGATCTTTTTCCGGTCGTCTTCGGTAAAAGCTCTCACCCCGTCCGCTTCCGCAATCTGCGTCACCCTGCCCAGAAGCACATCCACCGCGCCTTTGGTGAGCACCGTGGGCACTCCATGCAGACGATATTTGGCGCTCATCAGTTTACGGTCCGAATCAAACGGGATCTCTTCCATCCTGGGCATCATGCCGCGGATCGTCTCCTCGGAAATACCCGCTCTGGAAAGCCCGGCTTTCGCGGCCATCTCCAGCAGACAGTATTCTGTAGGATCTCCCACTCCGCTTCCGTCTTCCTGCAGATAAGAATCGTTAGCCAGAATCGCCGCATACAGGAGATATCTGTGAAGCTGAGTCCGGATATCCACCTGTTCCGGGCGGATCACCTGTCCGTCGATATAGATCTCCTGCACAGTCATGCGGTTCTGTGTCAGAGTGCCGGTCTTATCGGAGCAGATCACAGACACGCATCCCAGGCTCTCCACGGCTTTCAGTTCCTTGACAATGGCGTTTTCTTTAACCATCCGCTGAGTACCCATAGCCTGGACAATCGTCACTATGGAACTGAGCGCTTCCGGAATCGCGGCAACCGCCAGCGCCACTGCGAACATCAGCGAATCCAAAATCGGCATGTCCCGGTACACGCCCAGGAAAAATACCACAATACAGATGGCAATAATGATAATTGCCAGCTTCTTGCTGAAATTATCCAGGCTCACCTGCAGCGGCGTCTTTTTCGCCTGGGTATCGTTCATCAGATTGGCGATCGTACCGATCTCTGTATTCATACCGGTGCCCGTCACCAGCACATCCGCGCGCCCGTATGTCACCAGACTTCCGGAGAAGACCATATTGGTGCGGTCTGCCAGCGGCTGCTCTCCTTCCAGCACCTGGTCGGTCTTATCCACATTGGTAGACTCGCCGGTCAGAGAACTTTCATTGACCTGCAGAGAATAGTTCTGCAGGATCCGGCCGTCCGCCACAATCATATCCCCTGCTTCCAGACAGAGGATATCGCCCGGCACCACCAGTTCAGATTCGATCTCCATTTTGCGTCCGTCCCTGAGAACCTTTGCATGAGGAGAAGACAATGCCTTCAGCGAGTCCAGAGATTTCTCCGCCTTTACATACTGAACCGTGCCCAGCACCGCATTGAGCACGATTACTACAAAAATAACGATCGTGCTTTCTATATTGCCGGAGATCATGGAAATAACCGCCGCCACAATCAGGATCAGCACCAGCAGATCGGCAAACTGTTCCAGAAATACCTGGAGCGTGCTCTTCTTCTTCGCCTCTTTCAGCGCGTTTCTCCCGACTTCATCCAGCTTTTTCTTCGCCTGCTCTGAAGTCAGGCCGTTTCCATCTGTCTGGAACTGGCTGAACAACTCCTCTTTTGACATCTGATAAAATGGTTTCATCTTGCATATTCCTTTCTTTCGCCCATGGGCAGCCCCGTTTATTTTTTCTTAACCACAAACGTATGGTCTTCAAACTCATGCTGATGGATTCTCAGAAAACGGTCAAAGATCATGCCATTCTCCGAACATGCATTGTCTTTCAGAATCGTCAGCGTGCATTCATATGGGAAACAGCTGTTATCCAGAATTACATTGGTGGATAAAGTATACGCGAACCGCAGAATCTCCACCGGATCATGATAGGCTGTTCCAGGGCGCTGGAACTGGCCTTTATCCGTGAAAAAGTTGAAAGACACACCTTTGCGGCACTGTTTAAACAGTTTTTCCACCGAGGAAAAGATCGTCTCGTAATTATCCGGTTTCTCCGTATAAGGAATCGTAAAAGTCTGAGACGATACCGCGTAATCAAATTCCAGGTCTGAAATATCATCTGTGGTGAAATTTCTCTTCAGATACCGGATCCTGTCTGAACCATAATGTTTTCTTCCCTCTTCCATGAACTCATCCACCACGTCAAGACCGATATAAGAATAATCCTGAAAACCCAGCTTCTGGAGATATCCGTTAATATCGCCGAATCCGCATCCTGCATCGCACAGCGTAAACGCCGGCTCTGTTTTCGGCGACTGGAAAAATTCAAAATATTTCAAAAGCTCGTAGTACCGGATCACACGACGGTCACTGGGCATATCCATGCTCATCTCAGAATATCCGTATTTTTTGAAATTCTGGCGATAACGGTCCGTTCTTTCCTCAAATCTTTTGTTTGTCTCTTCCATCCTTTTCTCCTTTTTCTGTTTTATTGTTTGTATAGTATTTCCGATTTCAACTAAATCATCGGATATTATTCATAGGCCTATTATATAAATATTTCTGCTTTCTGTCTATATTTAAGGATGCCGACAATGCGAACCCGGCAACGCGAACCAATCGTTCCCGGCTGCTGATAACTGTTTTTTGCATTATACTCAAATTAAATCAGCAAATACATTCCACAATATCCGTATCCGTCCTATTTTTCCCCATTTTTTTCAAACTGTCTAATAATCGGAAAAGGGCTGCCTCACAGGCAGCCCCCCGGAACGGGCATTGCCGTTCCAAAAACTAAATTGTCGCAATATCAATCAGTGTCAGATTTTTGTGATCGGTATCTTCCAGAGAAGTCACCAGCGCTTTCGCCGTATCGATAGCAGTCAGCACATTGACGCCTGTCTCGATGGCGTTCCGACGGATCACGAATCCGTCATGGCTGTGCTCGACGCCCTGGGACGGCGTGTCGATAACCAGATCGATCTGATGTCCCAGGATCAGATCCAGAATATTCGGGGATTCCTGCTCCAGTTTCCGGGTCATGCGAACCTGTACATCCGCCTCCATCAGAGCCCGTGCCGTGCCTTTTGTGGCATAAATATTGTATCCCAGCGCCTCAAACCGTTTCGCGATCTCCACCGCTTCCGGCTTATCCTCATCACGTACCGTCATAATCATATTTTTATGCTTGGGCAGATTAATGCCTGCTCCCAGAAATGCTTTATACAGCGCTTCATTGAAAGTCTTCGCAATACCCAGGCACTCTCCGGTGGATTTCATCTCCGGCCCCAGACTGATATCTGCGCCGCGGATCTTTTCAAAAGAGAATACCGGCATCTTGATCGCGTAATAATCTGCTTCCTTCTGGAGCCCCGGCTCATAACCCAGCTCCCGGATCTTCTTTCCAAGAATCACCTGTGTGGCCAGGGGCACGATGGGGATTCCTGTCACTTTGCTGATGTACGGAACCGTACGGCTGGATCTGGGATTCACCTCGATCACATAGACGTCTTCTCCTACCGCAATAAACTGAATATTGATCAGTCCGATCACATGCAGAGAACGCGCCAGTTTTCTGGTATAATCCTCAATCGTGGCCTTTACTTTTTCGCTGATGCTTCTGGCCGGATATACGGAGATACTGTCTCCGGAATGAATACCCGCGCGCTCAATGTGCTCCATGATGCCGGGAATCAGGATGTCCTCTCCATCGCAGACGGCATCCACCTCGATCTCTTTGCCCTGCAGATATTTATCCACCAGAATCGGGTGATCCTGGGCAATCCGGTTGATGATACCGATAAACTCTTCCACATCTTCATCATTTATAGCGATCTGCATACCCTGGCCGCCCAGCACGTAGGAAGGACGCACCAATACCGGATATCCCAGGCGGCCTGCGACTGCTTTCGCCTCTTCCGCCGTGTAAACGGTGTCTCCCTTGGGGCGCGGAATACCGCATTTTTCCAGTATTTCATCAAACAGTTCTCTGTCTTCCGCCGCATCCACATTCTCCGCAGAGGTGCCCAGGATCGGTACTCCCATCTTCATCAGGGCTTCCGTCAGCTTGATCGCCGTCTGTCCGCCAAACTGCACCACAGCCCCATCCGGTTTCTCCAGGCGCACGACGCTTTCCACATCTTCCGGCGTCAGCGGTTCAAAATACAGTTTATCTGCAATGTCGAAGTCCGTACTTACGGTCTCCGGATTGTTGTTAATGATGATCGTCTCATACCCTGCTTTGGAAAACGCCCATGTACAGTGTACGGAGCAGAAATCGAACTCGATGCCCTGGCCGATCCGGATCGGGCCGGACCCCAGTACCAGCACCTTTTTGCGCCCGCTGGTCTCCTCTGCCTCATTTTCACTTCCATATACAGAATAGTAGTATGGCGTTGCCGCGTCGAATTCTGCCGCACAGGTATCCACCATCTTATAGGAAGCTACAATGCCGTTGTCATAACGCATGGCGCGGATCTCGGCCTCTGTCTTTCCGGTAAGCTGCGCGATTACATTGTCCGGGAACTCGATACGCTTTGCTTCTTTCAGCAGATCTGCCGTCAGTTCCTGCGTTTTCAGAGCATGCTCCATTTCCACCAGAATGGCAATCTTGTCGATAAACCACAGATCAATCTTCGTAATATCATGGATCGTTTCATATGGGATCCCCTGGCGGATCGCTTCCGCGATCACCCAGATCCTGCGGTCGTCCACCACTGCCAGCTGCTCCAGCAGTCCGTCATGATCCAGATGGCTGAAATCATAGGACATGAGGCTGTCCACATGCTGCTCCAGAGAACGGATCGCTTTCATCAGACCGCCTTCAAAGTTGTCGCAGATGCTCATGACTTCTCCGGTCGCCTTCATCTGCGTAGTCAGCGTTCTCTTGGCGCTGATAAACTTATCGAAAGGCAGACGCGGCATCTTAACCACACAATAATCCAGCATAGGCTCAAAGCTTGCCATCGTCTGTCCGGTGATCGCATTTTTGATCTCATCCAGCGTATATCCGATGGCGATCTTCGCCGCCACCTTCGCGATCGGATAACCGGTCGCCTTGGAGGCCAGCGCCGAAGAACGGCTCACTCGGGGATTCACTTCAATGACGCAGTATTCAAAACTCTCCGGATGAAGCGCGAACTGAACGTTGCAGCCGCCGGTAATCTGGAGCTCTGTAATAATGTTGAGCGCGGAAGTTCTGAGCATCTGATACTCTTTGTCGCCCAGCGTCTGAGAAGGAGCCACCACAATACTGTCTCCCGTATGAACTCCAACCGGATCGATATTCTCCATGTTGCAGACCGTGATCACATTGCCGGCGCTGTCACGCATTACTTCATACTCGATCTCTTTCCATCCCGCGATGCAGCGTTCTACCAGTACTTCTCCCACACGGGAAAGACGCAGTCCGTTTGCCAGGATTTCTTCCAGTTCAGCCTGGTTATGGGCGATTCCTCCGCCGCTTCCTCCTAAAGTATAAGCCGGACGAAGCACCACCGGATAACCGATCTGACGCGCGAACGCAATGCCGTCTTCCAGATTGTTTACTACCAGAGACGATGCCACCGGCTCCCCGATCTTCTCCATAGTGGATTTAAATTCCAGACGGTCCTCCGCCTTTTTGATCGTCTGAGAAGTAGTACCGATGAGCTTTACCCCGGTCTCTTCGAAGAATCCCTGTTCATCCAGTTCCATGGCCAGATTCAGTCCTGCCTGTCCGCCCAGGGTCGGCAGCACGCTGTCCGGTTTTTCTTTCAGGATCAGCTGTTTCACCACTTCTGTCGTCAGCGGCTCGATATATACGTGATCCGCGATATCTTTATCCGTCATAATCGTAGCCGGATTGGAATTCAAAAGAACTACTTCGATTCCTTCCTCTTTCAAAGAACGGCACGCCTGTGTCCCCGCGTAGTCGAACTCTGCCGCCTGGCCGATGACAATCGGACCAGAACCGATCACCAGAACTTTCTTAATCTCCGGATTCTTAGGCATTCTTCTTCACCTCCATCATTCGAATAAAACGGTCAAACAGATACCCGGAATCCTGCGGTCCGGGACACGCCTCCGGATGATACTGTACTGTGAAAATATTCTTTCCAACATATTTCAGGCCTTCATTCGTCCCGTCGTTGACATTTTCAAATGCAGGAACCGCAACAGCCGGATCCAGGCTGGACACATCCACTGCATACCCGTGATTCTGAGAGGAGATATACACTCTGCCTGTCTCCAGATCTCTTACCGGATGATTGCCGCCGCGATGTCCGTACTTTAATTTATAGGTATCCGCACCTGTAGCCAGCGCCATAAGCTGATGACCAAGACAAATTGCGAAAACAGGAATATCTGTGTGATAAATCTTGCGGATCTCTTCGATGACCTTGCCGCACGCTTTCGGGTCGCCAGGACCATTGGAAAGCATGATGCCGTCCGGATGGGAAGCGATGATCTCGTCCGCAGATGTATGAGAAGGATAGATAGTGACTTCACAGCCACGATTATTTAAAGAACGCGCGATATTGCGTTTTGCTCCCAGGTCAAGCAGGGCCACCTTATAGCCGTCACCCGGAAGTACGGTCTTTTGCTGACAGCTCACTTTCGACACTTCGTCTCCGGTAGAATATGCTTTCAGCTTTTTCATGACTTCTTCCAGAGAATAGTTTTCATCCGTGGTAATCATACCGTTCATAGTTCCCGACTCTCTGAGGATCTTCGTCAGTGCACGGGTATCAATACCGCAGATACCGGGGATGTCATTCTTTTCCAGGAAATGCTGTATCGTGTCTTCCGACCGGAAGTTGCTTGGCATCCTGGACAGCTCCCTCACAATAAAACCGTCCACCCAGGGTCTGTCGGATTCCATATCCTCATAACAGATCCCGTAATTGCCAATCAGCGGATACGTCATCACCACGGCCTGTCCCGAATAAGAGGGATCGGTCAGTACTTCCAGGTAACCAGTCATAGAAGTATTAAATACAATCTCGCTGACCGCTTCCCTGGCAGAACCAATGCTTCTGCCGGTAAAGACATGTCCGTCTTCCAAAATCAGAAATGCTTTCATCTTTTCACCTTTGTCCTTTCTTCCAGTATCTGAACAGGGCATCCGGCCGTTTCCAGCCATGCCCAGCGCATGGCCGCAGTTTTCGGCTGCTTCCAGCCATGCCCAGCGTCCGGCTTATAAATGCCCAAATTGCAAGTATTATACATGAAAAGACGAAGATTGTAAACCCATGAATCATAAATTCCGTATAATTACTGTGTTTACCGTGTATGCTTTGCTGCTTTTACTGAGATTTTTCCACCCATATTTTCCAGATTCCTTGAAAAATAATTAAGATGTGTTATAATACACTTAACAGGAAAGCCGGAAGGTGAATGCAGCTCACCCGCCCCGGCGAAAATCACTTACAAAATAGCTCGTCGACTTTTCCAGGGTCAGGACGGGCTATTTTTTATGCGTAAAATTCAGAATGGCCACGATCAGCAGCGCAATGCTGATTATGAGATTCAATTCCTCATATGTACTCATAAGCACCACCTCCAAACAGGCTCGGAGCGGGTGCAGCACGTCCCCGGCTTCCCGGTTAAATGTACTATTATTTTTTATATTCACCGTCATGTGCGGCAGATCAATAACTGATCCGGCAATATATGGCACTCTCGAACCCCTGTATAAATTGCCCGGAGTCCTTAACTTAAAAAGGTGCCGTAAAAATGACACCTTTTCTTTTTCTTTGCATGAAACAATTTAAAATTTACTGTAGCCGTAGCCATTTACGATCGCGTCAATCTTCTGCTTTACCGCGCACATGGGACATTTCTTTGCGTCATAAGACGCATATCCGTTCAAGTCCTTACCGGAAAAGATGCTGTTTACTTCGATAAATCTGCCCTCTTCTACCATAACCTTGGTAACGAAACTGAATACCGCGGCGATCCCCTGTACTCTTCCGCCATAATATTTAATACTGGTGATGGCCTTGTCCAGCGTGACTCCCGTCGTGATAGAAGTGGATAAAATCAGAATATTCTTACCTTCTACCATAAATCTGGAATTATCCCGGAAAATCATCTGTCCATTGATGTCTTCCTCCGGAGACGTAATGTAAATCGTCTCGTGCGCATTCATACACCGGATTCCGGATTTGGAAAGTTCCTGAGCCAAATAGGCCCCGATCACTTCGCACCCGTTCAGACAGATGATTGTATCCACCATCGTATTGTGCATGTATTTGCCCGCCAGGATCCTCGCAGCTCCCTCGGCCTCGTTCTGCCTGGCAAGCAAAGTCGTCATGTCCATGTAATGAGTAATGTGCGAATGAGAAGTAACAAAATGTCCCGGAATCACTTTCAGCGCCACTTTCCCATCTGACGGTGAATAGACTTTAAACATGCGGCTCTCCATATAATCCCCCCTTTTGAATTATTTTCCCAGGATCCCTCTGCCGGATCCTGATACGCCCCTTAAAAATGTACCGGCAGTCTCGGGATCTCATCGATCCTCAGATACTGGCTCAGACACGCGGCAGCAAATTCATGGTCTGCCATATGGTCCAGGCCGGATACAATCACGCTTCCGATCACACCGACGCCTGCGACGCGGATCGGAAAACCGCCGCCGGAAGCTGTATATTCCCCATTATTCAGACCTCTGTCCTCCAGGGTCTCGTCATTTTTCTTCATCATCATATACAGACGCAGACTGCTCATCTCCATCACACGCACTGTATTCTGCTTTCGGGTCATCCATTGCTCATTATTGTAGTTCGTCCCTTTGAAACCATACTGGAATACTGTATATCCGTTATTCAGCCGGATGCTGATCGCCACCGGCAGACGGTTTCTCGCCGCTTCCGACACCATAAGACTCCCCAGTTCCCAGGCATCTTCATTTGTAAAATGAGAAAATTGAAGAATCTCCTCCTGCATTGCCAGTATCCGAATGGACTCTTCCAACATCATACCATTGCATCCTCCTTTTCCTCTTGTACGGCATCAATGCTGTCTTAATAAGGTAAGTATAGCACGTTTAATTCCAGGAAGCAATCAGCCAATATGGGCCAGGAGTCCCTTTTCCTTATCCCCGGCATGTAAAATAAATCATCTGCCGTCTTTTGGACATTTCTTTTATGAATGCCAACGCTCTTTCATACCGCTCTGGATCCAGATTTACAAAAGGATCGTCCAGGATCAGCACCGGCTGTTCTTTTTCATAAAGCGCGTCCACCACTGCAAAGCGTTCCGCGATCCGGATCAGATCCTGCTCTCCTGCGCTGAAATACGCCAGTTCTCTGGCTGCTCCCCCTTTCGGGATTTTCACCTGCAGTTTCACATCCAGGATCGGTTCAGACTCTCCTTCCGGATCTAATGCTTTCAGATAATGCAGGAAATTCTGCTGCAGGCACTCCAGATAACGGGATGAAAAACGGTTTCTTGCTTCCTTCAGATATTGGAGAGTTGTTCCCAGCAGTCTATGTTCCCGTTCCGATGCTTCCAGCTCTCCTTTCAGACGTTCGGTTTCCTCTTCCAGCTCCGGGATCCGCTCCGCTTCACCGGACAGGTTCTGTATCTGATTCTGTATGTGGCCTATTTCTTTCTGCAGTGTTTTCCTCTGTTCCTGCATCATCCGGAGTTTCCGTTCCAGATCTGCCTTTTCCTGTACAGTAACGGATGGCTGATGCATACGCGCAAGTTCCTCCGGCGGCAATCCGTCCCGGAACTGTTCATAGGCCATCCGGCTTTTCCCTGCCTCCTTTTTCTGTATCCCATAATCGCGCAGAAGTTCCCCATACCGGCGGCTCCGCTTTCTTTCCTTCTGCAGGGCTTCCTCCAAAGCATGCTCATCGTCTTCCTGTACCGGATCGACCATAAGGATTCCTTTTATTTCTTCACGAAGCGTCCCCTCCTGCTCCTGAAGTTTTCTGCAGCTTTCCAGGAGCTCCGTATGCTGTTTCCCGATTTCATGAAGTTCCCTTGCCTTTTTCTGTCTTTGTTCTTTCTTCTGCCACTCCTTTGCTGCCGCCATGAGCAGCAGCAAGATTCCGGACACCGCCAACACAAGCCCCGGGATCAGAGGTCCCCTTGCAAGCGCCGCGATCCCGGCCAGTAAAATTCCTCCCGCAGGCAGCCAGAATTTTATCCCGGTTTTTTCTCTTTTTCCTTCCCGACGCAGTTCCTCTGCGCGCCTGTCCAATTCCCGCGCACGGGACATTTCGCCGTCAATCCCGCGCGTCACTTCCTGCAGCTTTATGATCAGCCTCTGGCACTGATCCAGTTCCTCCTCTTCAGGCGGAGCCGGTTCAAACGCTTCCAGTTTTTCCTGGGTTTCCCGCAAAATATCTGCCCTTCCCTGCGCCTCTTCTTTCAGACTTTCCAGACGTTCCCTGTGGGCATCCAGGGCCGCCTGACCGTTCTTCGCCTGAATCTGCTCCTCCGCAGCCCGGATTTCCTGCTGCAGTTTTTGATCCTGGGATTCCTTCTGCGCCATCATGCGCTTTTGTTCTTCCAGATTTTTCTCTTTGAACCGACAGTTTTCCAACTCTTCCTGAAGTCTTCTGATCATCTCCTGAAGTTCGGGGATCCTTCCGCGATTCCCGAGCTTCCGGTAATATTTCATCCGATTTTCCAGAGAAATACATGCTTTTTCATAATTCTGCATATCTCCGGCCTCTTCTTCCACACGGGTCAGCCGGGCGTTCATGCTGTCGTTGACTGTCACGGAAAAATCCTGCTGCGCGAAATAACTGCTCCGTTCAAACGCAGACCGGTCCAGACGAAACAACTCCTCGCCCAGACGTTCCGTATAATCACTGCTTGGAAGACCCGTAACCAGGTCATACAGGCAGAATGTATCCTCTCTCTCTTTCATTCCAAAAAAGCGTTCCGCCCGATAGCATCTTTCCCCTGCAGAAAACTCCACACTGCCGCCAAAAGCCCCTCCCTGCCAGGGCAGATATTTCTTTCTTTCATTTTCTTTGAGGGAACGCCGTGTGGTCGCTTCCAGCCCGTAAAACACAGCTTTTAAAAACGCTGCCAGCGTGGATTTCCCCCAGCCGTTGGCAGCGTTTATATGATTTAGTCCTTCCCGGAACTCCATGTCAAAATCATGAAGTTTGCCAAAATTCTCAATATGTATCCGTAAAATCTGCATCCTAATCCTCCCCGGCCAACGCGCGGATTCCCATCCGCAGCACCTGCTCTTTCTCTTCCTGCTCCATGGAAGAGGCCAGTACCATCCGTACAAATTCTCCTTTGAGAGAAACATCATACCGATAATCTTCCGGATGTACGGCAAGGCTGGTACGGTCCTGCACTTTCGCAAAATACCAGGAATCTTCCAGCCATTTTTCAAGCCATGAAGAATCCTTCTCCGCTTCCGGAGACACCTCTCCGGTCAGAATTACTTTTACCATATCCTTTTCCGGAACCGGAGAAAGAGTTTCCTGCGTTTTTTTACGGATTTCTTCCTGCGTCAGAAGTCCCGTAATATCCACCGGTATTTCCCAGCACCGACGAAAGGCAAACGGCACAAATTTCCGGCTGATCCGTCTGTCTTTGATTTCCAGCAGCACATATCCTTTTTCTCCGCATTCGTCAAAGCCCCTTCCTTCCAGGCATCCGCTGTAGCACCAGATACCCCTGTCGTCCAGGCGGCCTTCCCGATAACTGTGGATATGCCCCAGAGCAAGATAATCAATATTCTTGTCCCTCAGCGCACGTAAAGAGAAGGATTCTGTCTGTTCCCCTGTTCCATATTCTGCCGCCATCCCATGCAGCATGACCAGATTGATCTTCCCCGGATCCAGGATCAGCTTTTCAAAAATTCCATCCGGCGTTTTCTCCGAAAGCTCCGCGCCGGCAATACACAGCTCCCCCTGCTGATATACGCTCCATCCCGGTCCGAATATCCGAAGATTGCCCGGCAACACCTGAAGATCAGCCAGAAAAGAATTCTGATCATGATTTCCCTGGAGATAATAAAAAAAGATCCCCGGATGATTTTTTACCGCGTCCAGTACGCAATTCCCGGCACGCGCGGATATGGTCTTTGCGTCAAACAAGTCCCCGCACATCAGAATCGCTTCCACACCCTGGTCCTCTGCTGTTTCCACCATCCGCGTGAAAGTACGCATAACCTCCTGGCGGCGTTCCCTCGCTTTCTCCCGGGGCAGGCTTGCTTCCATCCGGGCGTCCAGATGAAGATCCGCGCAATGTATCAGTTTCATGATATCCTCCGTCACACCATATCCGTTTTCCGGATATGTTCCAGCAGACCTTTGCAGCCTGCCGACACATCCCGGTAAGTAGCATCAAAATCACCCGTATACCAGGGATCATCGATATCCCGTTCTTTGTCCGCATATTCCAGCAGACGGTGCACTTTTTTATCCGGATCATTCCCGATGATCCGCAGAATATTGCGGATATTCCAGGTATCCATACCGATCAGATAATCATATTTCTCATAATCCGACCGTTTCAGCTGCACAGCGCGGTGGTCTCCGCAATAAATTCCCACCTCACCCAGTTTCCTGCGTGTTCCGCGGTGGACGCCGTTGCCGATCTCCTCCGTGCTGGTCGCAGCAGAATCGATGTGGAAGCAGTCCGCAAGGCCGGCCTTGTCGACCATGTCCTGCATAACGTATTGAGCCATTGGGCTGCGGCAGATGTTGCCGTGGCAAATAAATAGTACTTTAATCATCTTTTTATATCTCCATTTAAGTCTTGTATTTCTTCCCAAACGCTTGATATTTCAGGGTTTTCCGACTTTTGAGTTTTCCTTTCTTTTCAAGGTATCTTCTCAAATCTTCTCGTATTTTCTTATGTTTTTCCCTGCAATCTTGGTAAATCCGTTGGTAAAGCAAGCGTCCTTACCAACAGGCTTTTTTAACTATTCGCTATCCGATATACTTCTTCCTTTGCATCATCAAAATTCACATGGGGGTAAGTGTTCAAGGTTACACTGATGTCTGCGTGACCCATGATATACTGCAAGGTTTTCGGATTCATACCGGATTTTGCCATATTAGAGCAAAAGGTGTGCCTGCATACATGAGGAGTAACTCTCGGCATCTGGATACGGTAAATCCTGTTGTATTTCTGAATGATATGCTCCATGTACTTCTCCCAGTGAAGGGCAACCATCGGCATATCGTTTTTATCCAGAAATAAAAATCCAGCGTATCCTTCCACCATCGGTTCAACCTTTGGTGTCTTTCGGTTGGCAATAATTCTGCGAAAACACGCTGCGACAGCTTCCGTCATCGGCACATAGCGGATGCCTTTGTCAGTTTTTGGTTCTTCAATTACATACTGCATCTGTACAGTACGCTGTAACTGATGATCTACCTTAATACGCATTTCTCCAAACTCAATCTCTGAAACCGTCAGCCCACAGAACTCTGAAATACGAAGCCCTGTGTGAAAAAGAATATAGATTGCATCATAGTATCTGCTGAAATGTTTATCTTCCTGAATAAACTTCAGCAAATCTCTCTGCTGCTTTCGGGTAATCGCTTCTCTGGTAACAGAATCATTGACAATGACGGATGCAAGCTCAAATTCAAATGGATTTTTACGAAGCAAATCATCGTCTACCGCCATCTGAAATGCTGGTCTGAGGACTCCCCGGATAGAATGAATGGAACTGTATCCCCGCCCATCAATTTGTTGGAGCTTAATCAACCATGCCTTGGCGTCTGACAAACGCACCTTATCAATTCGCAGATTCCCAAAACTCTCTTTTTTCAGCATATTGATGACCGTTTTATATCCGGCAACCGTATTGTGACGAACTCCTGTTTTCAATGAAACATACTTTTCTACCAGTTCCAAAACAGTATAGTTGCCACCGTTGGTTACGATACGGTCAAACAAATCCGCTTCAATCTGTTTTTCTTTCTCACGCAGGGAAGGCTCCCGCTTCTTCCCCTTTGGCATTGGGTCATTCTTGTCTAAACGCCAGCTGTATACATTTTTCTCTTTTCCGTCCTCATCAATATAGCGGAACCGATACCTCCCATCTTTACGCTGGTACTCGCCTTCTCGCAAAATCCGATTACGGTTATCTCGTCTTTTCTCACTCATCGTGAACTCTCCTTTCAAAAAAAGAGAGCCAGACTTGCACTCTTATCATAGCACAAATTCAGCTCTCCGCATAGTTATATCATGTGAAATCGGTAAATCTGTCAGCTCTGTTTACACAGCAGTAGCCTGATCCAGATACCTCTCAAATTTCTCACGCTTAATGAGGGCACGATTGCCGTTCATCACATAAAAATCCTCATTGGGATGTGTGTCAATAAGCGTTCTCAATTTTCCTTCGCCGATATGATAATATCTGGCTGCTTCCTCAATGGTAAGCGTATATCTACGCCACACCGGAATATCCGAGTAATTTTTTCCTTCAATATTCAGCTTATTATTCGCCATAGGCAGTTATCCTCCATGCATGAAAATAGCCAGACAGAGGGTGTCGGCAACGAAGTCCGGCAACGGGCTTCAAAAGACCTTGCAAACAATCTCAATCTGGCGATGGTTACTATTTATACTTTTCTTTTATTTTTCTGTTGTTTTGGTTGTTATAAGGGAGAAAAGCCGATAGTTTCGGGATTTTCCCCGGCAACCGGCTCGGCAACGGGATAGCAACAGGGGGTGCAACGGGCTGTCATTTTCAGAATGGAAGCTCCATCTGTTCTGTGACCTCCACAAAACCGTCCACCGTTTTTTCAGACAGGTTGCTGGAGTCCGTTGCCGGGTTTTCACGCTCCCAGCCCTTTTGTCTGCCATATTCTGAAAACATTCTTGGGTTCGGGAAGTACCGCCAGCGGTCAATGCTCTGGTTCATAATCTCGTTGATTTCCCGGATTTCCCATTGCTTCGGTTCGTCAAAGGCATGGTTCAAGGCTTCCTTGTACTCCATTAGCAGGTCAGGCAGCCTGACATACCGTACCCTGACATGGTTCAGGCAGGCTTCTTTTCCCAGGGCACAGGCCAGGTAGGTCTTCCCTGAACCGGTAAATCCCTGGAGGATGATGCTCTGGTGCAAACCGATGTACTGGCCACTGAACAGGTTCTCAATGAGCTCCCTGTTTAATCCGCGGCTGGCATAGATGACTCCCTGCCGGTTTGCCTGCGGAAAACGGAGCTTTGCTGACTTGATCAGCCGCTGTATCTTCCCATTGTATTTCTCCTGGTAAATGTAGTCCACCAGCCGCTGCATCCTTTCATCGAAGGGCAGGGCTATTGTCGCAGGATCCGCCTGCTGTACCTCCAGCCCTTTGATTGCCTCGCCCAGATTAATTTCACGCAGCTTGCGCCTGGTCTCTTCATTGATCATCTCTGCCACCTCCGTAATAGCTGCTTCCCCTCAGGTATCCCATCTGGGAATGGTCCTTTGCATCTGCTTTTTTGCGCTCTACGTAAATCTCATCTTGATTGGATGCAAGGATCGAATTAAGATGGTGGTAACGGGGCTTTTTAATCCCGCTGGTGATGGCAAACTCACAGGCAGCTTCCAGGCG
>NZ_NFJZ01000008.1 GCF_002160135.1 Lachnoclostridium sp. An196
TTTACCAAAACTCTTTCTCATTGTCAAGAACTTTTTTATTTTTTCTTGAACCGTTTTGGCTTCTTTGCTTACCCCTTTCGGAGTCAGCTCGATTATAATACCACTGCTTCCGAGGAATGTCAACACCTTTTTTAAACTTTTAGAAAAAATAAAATTCCAAACAAAAGCAGCAGGTTATTTTCATATAAAGAGCTCATCCAAGCGCTGCTCCGTACCAACCCGCTTACGGCTTCTCCCCAGGAAGTCCCGCTGAACACCATCAGAAGCAGAAAGAACACCCATAAGGTCAAAATCTGTTGAAAAAGCCCGAAACAGGCGCCGGCCAACCGGTTTAAAAGGCTAAGCCCGGGTACCTTCACAAGCGCTTCCAATGGAATGAATATCAGGCGGAGCAGAAATCTTGCTACTACATAAGTCACAACCACCGAAAGGATCCGGGCCGCAAACAATGTTACATATTCTGCCGCCTGTTCTTTCAGTCCGGAAAGGAACAGCGTCTGATAAAGATCTCCGCCGTCTTCCAACAGATGATCCAGTCCCATTGTCTCCGGAAGAACTCCGCGGAAGAAAATTTCTACAGAAGGGGAGGCTATATATACGATCACCAGGGCAGCCAGGGTGATGGCCAGCGACATTCCTTTTTTTATCAAACCTTTTTTATAACCGTCCCAAATACCAAGTCCCAGGAATACCGCCCCCAGAATATCTGCCAGATTCAAAGCCATCTTATGTCCTCCTGCTATTTTAAACGAATCTGATCCGTCCGTGATGCATGCATGAGAATAAATCTCTGATTGCCGGAAAGTGTATAGAGATTCGATATAGATTCGTCAAATGTCGTCGTAAAGAAAACCGTCCCACTCCTATTAATCATGAGACATTCAAACTCATTGTAAATTAATATATTGGCGCCGGAAAATTTTAAAGTACCATAATCCAGATCAAATTCCGTCTCGAATTCCATGTTCCCCTGGGTGTTATAGACGCGCAGAGCATGAGCCTGCTCCTGCCCCGGCAATACAAGTCCTACCGCGTCGTCAGAATAAAATACACTCTCCACCTCCCGATCAAGGGGAATTTCCTGTACCAGTTCCGGGATCTGGGATCCCTCATACAAAAGAAGCGATGTAGTTCCCACCGCAAAGCAGTGAGTGGCATCTACATATTTCACACTGGGAACCACTGCACCTTCCAGCGTCCTGGCCGCCACCAGGTGGTCTTCATAGTTTTCACCCACAGAGCCAAAATTATAAAATGCCAGATAAGTATTTACGGTTCCGTTTTGTATCTGCAGGAACGACACTGCCAGCTTCGCGGCGTCAGAACTCAAAGACATCTGCACCGGATACCCTGTATCCTGGAGGTCAAAATGAGAGGTCACCAGTTCTTCTCCTTCACTGCTGTACAAATTCAGACGCATGGCTTCTCCGTCCTCCAGAAGGCAGGCCAGCACACCCTGGGAGGATACAGAGATACTTCGGATAGGAAGCAGCGTCTGAAAGCTTCCTAAAAGACCGTCCGCGCTGAATACCATGGCTTCTGTCCCATTCTCGTCCGCCACCGCCGCACTGTTTCCGCATATATCTACCATGGGATTCTGCATATTATAGGTCTGACTCCATACCAGATTGTTGGAAGAGTCAACACAAGAGATTCCATCCCGGCTGTATTTCAGCACATATGTTCCAAATTCCGTATACTGTGTCATCACTGTATCTGAACGCTCAAAGCTTCTTACCACCTCGTACACGTCATATGTTCTGTGCTGCAGCCCGATCTGGATTCCCCATGCGAACAGCACCGCCAGGCAAACTATCGCTGCTGCGATGCCAATATTGCGCAAATGATGCCTGCGCAGATTTTTATTGTACTGTTCCATATCCGGATCTGTGTTTGACCCTTTTTTCAATAACTGAATGCTCATGCTGTTCTCCCGCTTTTCGAGATGCTGATCTTTAGTATAACACTTTCCCCATGATTATGGAAGCAGTATCACCTGGCCTTCATAGATTTTATCTCCGTCATCCAGCTGATTCAGTTCGCAGACCTGCGCTACCATATCTTCGTTTCCATACCGGTCCCGGCAGATCTCCAGAAGCGTGTCTCCTGCCTGAACCATATATGATTCAGGTTCCTGCACAGCCTGGGACATGGCCTCCTGTACTTCCTCTTCCGGTTCCGGCTGTGCCGTCGGTTCCTCTGCCGGGATCTCCTCTGTCGGATTCTGAGTTTCCGCAGATTCTTCCGCCGGCCGGGCGTCTTCCGGAACGGTTTCTTCTGCAGTTGCTGTTTCTTCCGGAGCCGGCGTTTCCGCAGATATCTCTTCCGGCGGAGTCTCCTCAGAAACAGCTGCGGAGGCTTCTTCTGTATCTGCCCCGCCCTGTCCGTCCGATGCCTGCGCCATCTCCAGCGCCTGCCTGTTCTCCTCCTCCGCCGCCGCTTCCAGAGAAGTATCTTCTTCCAGATTTTCGGACAGCTGATAGATCGCATCTTCCATATTTACCATGCGGTCATAATTATTGATCATAGTGATGCCGATCACCAGAATCACCATCACCAGGAATGTAGACGCCGTATAAAGAAAAGCCAGCATTTTTCTCTGGCCGTTCTGTTCCCGTTTCTCCTGCATGACATTGCGGAATTTGGCCGCCGCCTGATCTTTGATCATTCCCTCGGGTTCTATTCCGATCCCGCCGCGTTTCTGGCTCATATAGGCCTGCATGGGATCATTTCTTTCATAATATATATAATAACCGCTAAGAGGCGCAGGTCCCGACGCACTGCCTGCGTAAAATATCTCTTCATTATCCAATACGTCCATCTGAAAAAATACATATCTGTCTCCTGAGAAGTTTCTCAGATGCAGTGTTTTCATCTCCTCTGTCAGTACCGGCGGAAATCCCGGATTAGACAGGAACCACCCCACCACGTCCATTCCTTCATACCAGTCCTGAATGTCCTGGAAGATTTTTCTCCAATGTTCATTCGAAAACCAGCCGCGGATTTCCCGTCCCATCTCCAATTCCAGCGCTCCCTGAATATAGATTCTGGAGCCCTCCTCTGCATGTCCCACCAAAATAGCTGTTTTCATACAAGTCAGGTTCGCCTCTGCAAGCTGGTGCAGATATGTATATGCATAATCCTCTATATAAATCCTGGTCCCGGCTCCGGGCTCCCCGATCTGCCTCACGTTTTTGGGGACTTTCCGTTCTTCCTTCGTATCTTTCCGTTCCACCAGATCCATCATCTTGTCCACCTCCGTTTTGCTCCCATCGTAGCACAGAAGGTTTTTTCTTTTTGGCGAAACGAGTCCGCAAATCCCCTTTTCTCTTCGACAAAAACTGCTGTCAGTATGAACGGTTCTTTAAAATACTCTCCAGATCCATGGAAGTGTCATAATAAGTCTCTTCCACATAACGGATTTTTTCCACCGGTTCTCCCCGTTCCAGACTCTGAATGATCTCTTCTACCTCCGGTCCCAGGAGCGGATTGCATTCAAACGCCGCGTTGATCTCTCCCTTCACCATCGCTTCCAGCGCCGCCTGCATTGCGTCAAAACAGATAACGATCATATCTCCGTCCGGCCCGCAGGTCCGTCCGGCTTTCTGAATCGCATCCACCGCTCCGAATGCCATATTGTCATTCTCGCAGACTACCGCGTCGATGTCATCATAGGCTTCCAGGAATTGTTCCATCACTTCCTCTCCCTTTGCCTGCGTGAAATCTCCCGATTGGCGGTCCAGCATCTTCCAGTTCTCATGCTCTTCCATGACCCGGGCAAAGCCTTCTGTCCTTCCGATCTGAGCAGTAGATCCCAGTGTCCCCTGCAGCGTTACGATCCTTATTTCCTCTTTCCCGCGTCCCCGGTTTTCTAAATAGGCGCTCAGCCACTCGCCGGCCCGCTCTCCCTCCGCCGTAAAATCGCTGCCCACCCAGCAGGTATACAGATCTTCATTTGCCGTTTCTATCGAACGGTCCGATAATATTACCGGAATTCCGGCATCCTTTGCTTCCTGAAGCACTCCGTCCCATCCAGTTTCCACAATCGGGTCAAGCACGATATAATCCACTTCCTGCAAAATGAAGTTACGGACTGCTTTCAGCTGATTTTCCTGTTTTTGCTGTCCGTCCTCATACAGCAGGTAATATCCGTTTTCCTCCGTAAATGTTTCCTGGAGGGAAGCCGTATTCGCCATTCTCCAGTCAGACTCCGATCCCACTTGGGAAAATCCCACGACGATATATTCATCACTGACCTCCGCCAGTTCTTCATATGGGAGGAGTCCCTCGGTCTGCTCCGCCTGTTCGGCGCAGCCGCACACTGCGCCGGCCGCAGCCGCAGCTGTCAAAAGCAATAACCAGGTTTTTTTCATCCTTATCCCTCTTTTTCTCTTTTTACCTTACTATACTTGAGCCAGAGCCATTCCGCAAGAAAAATCCGCATGGAATCCTCTCGGACTTCCATGCGGACACAGAAATTTCTGTATAATTTATTTTTTGCTTTCCTTGAGCTTCGCAAAGATACTCTGCAGCACAATAAAGAAGCACAACAGAGCTGCTACAGCGATATTGGACCAGGAACTCAAAAGTTTACCGTTGGTCTTTACCAGCGTGGAAATCGTACCATTGATCAGCACGCCAAAGAAGGAACCGATCACATTACCCACACCGCCGGTCAGCAGCGTGCCGCCGATAACTGCGGAAGAGATCGCATCCATTTCCAAGCCAAGTGCCTGCTGCACACTTCCGGACATAGTGTTCAGGCAGTAACAGATACCGCCGATAGAACAGAGGAAGGAAGAAAGCATGTAAGCTTTCAGCTTCGTTCTTTTTACATCCAGTCCCATCATGGTTGCAGACTGTTCATTGCCTCCTACTGCATAAAGACTGCGTCCAAATTTCGTATAACGCAGCATCAGGAATACAACAACCAACACAACCAGCGCGATCAGTACCGTAACACGGATAAATGGAATCTGAAGGATACCTTTGTTATTAACATAGCCGCCAAACGGAATCTCGAATTTCATATTCGCCAGGTTTACAAAAAACTGATTTGTACTGATGGACACCTGATCCGTACTGATCACCGCCGTCATACCTCTGGCGAAGAACATACCCGCCATGGTAACGATGAACGGCTGAATCTCCAGATAACCGATGCAGAAGCCCTGCACTGCGCCAAAAACCAAACCGATCACAAGTACCAGCACACAGAGCAGCGGAGCATTCATCCCCCACCGTTCCATTCCCACTGCAAGGAACATACAGTCCATGGCGATCAGAGAGCCGACCGAAATATCAATGCCGCCGGTCAGCATGACACAGGTCATGCCGCATGCCACGCAGAGAAGGCCCGCATTGTTGATCAGCACATTCAGGAAAGTCTGCAGGTGAGTAAAGCCTTTATCGGCATATATCACACACCCGGCTATGTACATCACGAAGAACAGCGCGATCGTAATCAGCAGGAGCAGAGTATTGCTGTTTATCTTTTTTGCTTTCATGCCGCAGCCCCTCCTTTCGCCAACGCTTTTTTCGCCGACCGTTTCTTCATGTACGCTTTAAACGGCGGAGCCTGAATCGTTACGATAATGATGACGATGATTGCCTTGTATACCGGAGCCACATCCGAGGATACGCCCAGCGCATACAGCGTCGTCGTAATTGCCTGAATCGTATAAGCGCCTATAATGGAACCTGCCAGGTTAAATTTACCTCCGCCCAGGCTGTTGCCGCCCAGCGCCACGGACAAAATCGCATCCAGCTCATAGTTCAGACCGATGTTATTGGAGTCTGCGGAGCTGATACGGGAAGATGCCACTACACCTGCAATACCTGCGCAAAGACCGCATACCAAATAGCACAGGAAAATAATCCGGGAAGAATTCAAGCCCGCAATACGGGATGCCTTCTTGTTAATACCTACGCTCTGGATATACAGGCCCAGCGCGGTTTTCTTCAGGAGCACCGCTACAATTGCCACGCAAACCGCCGCAATGATAATCGGAGTCGGGATAAATCCCAGATATCCACCGATGGCTTTGAAAGAATCCTCACGCACATACACGATCAGGTTGTTGCAGAGCAGCAGACCGATCGCACGCGCCGCCGAATACAGAATCAGCGTCGCCACCATGGGCTGTACGTTCAGATACGCCACCAAAAATCCATTAAACGCGCCGCAGACGCACGCCAGCAGAATACCGCCCAAAACGCCCGCGATCAGCGGCATAGCCAGTTCTGTCGTGGAAGATACGCCATATCCTGCCAGCAGCATACAGCAGAAAGAAGCTGCCAGAGACATGACGGAACCCACGGAAATATCCGTACCTGCCGACGCGGACACTACCAGCGTCATGCCAATGGCAAGTATCGCAATCTCACTTCCTCTGTTCAGGATGTCGATCAGACGTCCGTACAGGACTCCGTTCCGGACAGAAATCGTGAAAAAGTTTAACGCAAAATTTCCGGAAGCCACATCATACAGGATGTTGACCGCCATAACCAGTATCATACAGAATATAGGCAGGAATAACCGCATTCCTGTAATCTTTTTAATCTTACTCATCAGAGCCACCTCCTGCGATTGCCTTCATCACGCTCTCCTGAGTCAGACTCTCCGTAATCTCTCCCACTTTCTGTCCGTCACGCAGGACGGCCATCTTGGTACAGGTACGGAGCATCTCTTCGATCTCGGAAGAAATGAAGATCAGGCCCTTGCCTTCTTTTGCCAGTTTCAGCACCAGTTTCTGGATCTCAGTCTTCGTACCTACGTCGATACCACGGGTCGGTTCGTCCAGAATCAGGAAATCCGGATCTGTCGCCAGCCATCTCGCCAGGATCACCTTCTGCTGGTTGCCTCCGGAGAGCTGTTTGATCAAAGTCTCACGGCTCGCCGTCTTGATCTGCAGCATTTCGATGTATTTATCCGCCAGCTCAATCTGTTCCTTCATCGGAAGCAGTTTGAAGATACCTCTTTTCGCCTGCAAAGCCAGAATGATATTCTCACGCACGGACAGGTCTCCGATAATGCCTTCTGCTTTCCGGTCGTCCGGCAGAAGACCCATGCCCAGATTCATGGCGTCGATCGGCGCATTGATCTTTGCTTCTTTTCCTTTTACCTTCAGCGTACCGGTCTGATTCTTATCTGCGCCGTAGATCACGCGGGCCAGTTCGCTTCGTCCGGATCCCAGAAGTCCGGTCAGACCGACCACTTCACCCTTGTGGATCTGAAGGTCGAACGGCTTGATCGTTCCTTTATGGCTCATACCCCGTGCATCAATCAAAATATCATCATCCGTAAATACCGGAGATTCGTCAGACTTAATAGCGGCCAGGTCATCGAAATCCTTACCCATCATGGCTGCCACCAGTTTCACGCGCGGCAGGTCCGCAATCGGATACTCTCCTACCAGCTGGCCGTTACGCAGCACGGTAATACGGTCGCATACCGCATATACCTGCTCCAGGAAATGGGTAACGAAGATGATGCCTACACCCTTGTCTTTCAGCTGGTTCATCAGCTTAAACAGTTTCTCCACCTCGTGATCATCCAGAGAGGAAGTCGGTTCGTCAAGAATCAGAACTTTACAGTCCATATCCACGGCACGTGCGATCGCGATCATCTGCTGCAGCGCCAGAGAATACTCTTCCAGATTCTGAGTCACATCAATATTCATATCCAGATCCTTCATGATCTGTTCTGATCTTTTCACCATAGCCTTCCAGTCAATGGTGCCAAGTTTCGTCTTCGGCTCCCTGCCGATGAACAGGTTCTCCGCCACACTCAGGTTCGGGCAGAGGTTTACCTCCTGATATACGGTGGAAATGCCTTTCTTCTGCGCGTCCAGCGTAGAATGGTTTACCACCGGTCCGTCGATGCCGTCCACATGGATTTCCCCCGCCTCAAAGGCGTTGATTCCGGTCAGGCATTTGATCAATGTGGACTTTCCTGCACCGTTCTCGCCCATCAGCGCATGGATTTCTCCTTTTCGCAGCGTAAAATCCACGTTGTCAAGGGCTTTCACACCAGGAAAGGTCATCGTTATGCCGCGCATGGTCAATACTACATTATTGTCCATAAGTTCATACCCTTTCGTTTAAGAAGGGGAGACCCGTGTATTGAGCCTCCCCATTTCCAGTTCCCATTCTCAATTTTCTCTGCGGAACATCATCCGCAGATCCAGCCGTTGGTAATTAGAAAGGACGAGCGTCGATCAGTTCCTGCGTAACAACCGTCATCTCTTTAGTCTCTCCATTTACCTCGATCGTCGGAACGTTGTCTTCGCTTGCGAAGCAGCTTTCCTCTACGAAGATCTCAGCTTCCGGAGTCTCGCCGGCTGCCAGTGCCTGGATAACTTCTTCTACCATCGGAGCTGCCATCGGGTTGCACTCGAATACTGCGTTGATGTCGCCAGCCAGGCAGTAGTCAAGAGCGGTTCTGCATCCGTCGAAGGATACCAGGATCACATCGCCGTCAACACCGTAGGAAACGCCTGCTGCGGTCATAGCGTCCATAGCGCCGAATGCCTCGTTATCGTTCTGGCAGATTACTACGTTGAACTGTCCTTCATAGGACTTGCAGTAAGACTCCATAACAGTCTGTCCGCCTTCCTGCGTGAAGTCACCGGTCTGAGAATCGATGATGTTCCATCCTTCTCTTTCTGCAATCTCATTAAAGCCTTCCGTACGTCCGATGGTTGCGGATGCGCCGGTGCTTCCCTCGATTACCAGGATATTCAGTTCGCTGATGCCTTTCGCTTCTGCGTAAGCTTTCAGCCACTCGCCTGCTGCAAGACCCTCTGTCTTGAACTCGGATCCTACCCAGGATACATATTTATCAGAATCGTCAATGGTACGGTCGATTACGATAACCGGGATGCCCGCATCCTCGCACTCGGTCAGGACTGTATCCCATCCGGTGGAAACAATCGGGTCGATGATGATGTAATCTACCTGCTGCTCGATGAATCCACGAACTGCCTCAAGCTGTACAGCGGAGTCATTGTCACAGTCTACAAACTGCAGGTCATATCCGTTCTCTGCGGAGAATACATCCTGGCAGGACTGGGTAGAAGCGGTACGCCAGTCAGACTCATGTCCAACCTGAGCGAAACCAATGGTGATCACATCTCCGTCCGCTGCTGCATCATCCGTAGCTGCTGCGTCATCCGTAGCTGCCGCATCGTCTGCAGCTGCCGTATCCTCCTCTGTCGTAGCCGCTGCATCAGAGCTGGTGTCGGTGGAGCTGCTGCTTCCGCATCCAACTGCCATGGTAGCTACCATTGCTGCGCATACCAGTACGCTTACAACTTTTCTTTTCATTGGAAAAACCTCCCTATGTAATTTTGTTTTGCCGTCCTCGGCTCTGATAATAGAATACAACAGTTTGTCCAGACGTGAAACAGAATTCTTTCGGGAATAAGTACGTTTTTTTACTAATTTTTGAACAAACTATGAACAAAAGTTAGTTTTTTTCCGAAGAAAGTTTATTTTGTTACGGCAGGAATCGTCACCCGGGATTCCGTCCACTCTCCATACAGGCTGTCAATCTCCAGTCCGTACTCAATACCATAATTCAGCTGCAGGCGCTGCCATACATTAAACAGTCCGAATCCCGACGACTGGTCTTCCGACTGGACTTCCCCTCGAATCATCTGCCTGACCTGCGCCAGCCGTTCCTGAGTCATGCCGATCCCATCGTCCCACACCCGGAATACCAGTTTTTCGCCGTCCAGTTCCCCCGTCACGCGAATATGACCCAGCCCCCGTTTGTTTTTTATTCCATGGTAAAGCGCGTTCTCTACCAATGGCTGCAGCGTCAGTTTCAAAATCATAAATTCATCCAGTTCTGCGGGGATCTGAATTTCATATTTCAGGATATCCCGGTAACGGAACTGTTGAATCTCCAGATAGCTTCGAATGTGCGACTCCTCTTCTCTAACTGTGATATAATCTCTTCCTTTGCTCAAAGTTGTACGGAAAAAGTTGGACAATGTCGATACCATCCACACCACTTCCTCTTTTTTCCCCGCCTCTGCCAGCCAGACAATCGTGTCAAGGGTATTGTAAAGAAAATGCGGATTAATCTGCGCCTGAAGAAGTTTCAATTCTGTGGCTCGAAGATTAAGCTGCTCCACACGGATGTCTTCTACGAGTTTCCCGATCTCTTCTACCATCCGGTTAAAACTGGATCCCAGGACAGCCAGCTCATTATTGCTGTCCTCACTGGCACGTACCGCAAAATCTCCCTTTCCCGCCTGCCTTGTCACTTCGCAGAGACGCTGAATCGGCTGTGTAATATCCAATGTAATCTTACGGCTGATCAAAAGCGCCCCTACCAGGATGAACGTATACACCACCACGCTCATCCGCAGGGCTGTCACCACATCTCCCCGGATCTCCTCACGAAGTGCCTGCAGATTGGTTGCCTCATAATAAATATACCTCTGGATCTGATCCTGGATCAATTCTGTCAGTATCCGGATATTCATATCCAGCCGCTCCATATTTTCATCGTAGGAACCGCTTACCAGAGCATCATTTTCGATCTCTTCAACCCGGTCTTCCAGAGAATTGAGACTCTTCAGTATACCGTTCAGACAGTTTCTGGCATAATCCGCATCCGCTTTGTCATAAAGCTGCCGGAAGTCTTCTCTCGCTTCCTCGATCATCACATACGGCTGTTCCGTATCTACCAGTTCTTCCGCCCGCTCCGAGTTGACCACAATGATATACATCAGATAATCCATATCTTCTTTAAACGTCAGGTTATAGGCGTTTGCCATGGTAATATTCGAAACGATACCGTCATATCGCGATGAGAAACGATTCATCAACAGAAGGAGATAGACAATCATTATTGTCAGAGGAATGAGACATACCAACAAGAGCATATTCAGGCGCTGCTTTAAAAAAGACTTTTTTCCTCCCATTTTTCCTCCTACGCGCCTGCGCGGTATTCTCTCGGCGTACATTCCTGCGTCTTTTTAAATAAATAACTGAAATAATGAGGATCCTTGTATCCTACCGCGTACGCAATCTCCGAGGTTTTCATAGACGTACTGCGCAAAAGCCCTTTGGCTTTTTCCATCCGCACCGAAGTCAGATACTCGATAAATGTCTGTCCCATCTCCTGGCTGAAAATCGTGCTGAAATGATTCGGGCTCAGGTTCACGCTGGCCGCCACAGTATTCAGGGAAATATCCTCATTATCAAAATGTTGCTCAATATAGTGCCGGGCATCCTGCAGCAGCGTCCGGTATTTCTGACTCGACGCTTTTTCCCTCAGATCAATGACCGTCTGAAATACCTTTTCAAGATATTCTTTTGTCTGTTCTACTGTTGAAAGCTCTGCCGTCATCTTCTGAAAATCTCCGCACCGTTTCACCAGATCCTCGGTCCCGTATCCCAGCTGTTCAAGTACTGACACTGCGGCAAAATACATATCCATGGTCACGTACTGGCGGAATAAAAGCGACTGTACATTCCGGTCTCCCAGACTGGCCATATACTCGTCAATAAAATGCCCCACTTCTCCTTTTAAACCGACCTTCAGAAAATTCACCACGATCCTGCGGTCCAGTTTCTCCACGTTCAGAGAGTTCAACGACAGCTCCTCATCCACCGTATCCTCTTCCGGCGCGTTGTCGCTGAAAATAATCCGGTTGCGTTTTTTCAGGTACCGGTACGCAAATGCACGGCTGGCTTCTTCAAAACATTTTCCCAGTTCGCTCAGACGTCCCACCGGCTGCCCCACGCCTCCAAAATACTCAATCTCCGTATGTCCCCGGAATACCTGCGTAAGGTGTTCCAGGAATTCCATCTGTATCCGCTCCAGATCTATTTCCTCGGTTTCTTTCAGGATGAATGCCCATCCCTCTACGCCCAGTTCTATCATCAATATCTCGTCGGAATTCTCTGTCATATCCTCGATGGCCGTCGTAACCGCGTTCTGCTCCTCTGAATAACCTTCTACTTTTCCTTCTGAAAAGATCTGGAACAGCACAATATTGTATCGCTTTGCCGCCAGTTCCATACCGACCTCGCGGCCTTCTTTCAGCAATTCGGACACCGGACGTTTCCCGGATATCAAACTCCGGAAAAACTTCTGACGGGCAAGCTGGGCGTTTTCCGTCCGTTCCTTTTCAAAGGTCTGCAGGAATTCCCGCTGCTGCCGTTCTTCCAGAATCACTTTCTCTACTTTTTTTACCGCTGCCAGAAGCTGCGCGCCGGAAACAGGTTTTACCAGATAGTCGGTGATCCCGATATTAATGGCTTCTTTTGCATACTCAAACTCATCATAGCCGCTCAGAATGATGATTCGGATATCCGGCATCTCCTGCTTGATCAGGCGGCTCAGTTCCAGGCCATCCATAAACGGCATCTTAATATCTGTAATTAAAATATCAGGTCTGGTCTTCTGGATCAAAGGGTATGCCAGTTCTCCGTCACTGGCCTCGCCTGCGAATTCAAACCCCTCCTCTGTCCAGTTGATATTATTTTTGATGCCTTCCCGCATCACGATCTCATCTTCTACCAAAAACACTTTCAGCATGCTGACTCCCGAACCTTTTTATTCATAAAAAGGGCTGCCCCGGCAACCCTTTTCACTTTCTTCTTATCTGAATTTATATACTGTCGTCGTATGATACGGCTGTCCCGCGTCAAACACCGGCTGCCGAAATCCCGGCGTATTGATACTGTTTGGAAAATACTGGGTCTCCAGGCAAAGCGCGCAGCGCTTATCGTAAGAAGCTCCGCCTTTTCCCTTCTGCGGCGTAATACAGTTGCCCGCGTAAAACTGCACTCCCGGAAGGTCGCTGTACACTTCCATAACGCGGCCTGCCTTCGGATCTTCCACCTGCGCGATCTTTTCCAGTTTGCCGAACTCCGTATCCAGGGCCCAGTTGTGATCATATCCCTGCACCATCGTCAGCTGTTCCCAGTCTGCATTGATCTCATCGCCGATTCTCTTCGCCCTGCGGAAATCCATCGGCGTTCCTTCCACCGGAAGGATCCTGCCTGTGGGAATCGCTCCCGGCAAAATCTCCGTAAACCCGCTTGCGTTGATCGTGAGCATCTCGTCTTCAATACTTCCCGCGTCATGGCCGGCCAGATTGAAATAGCTGTGGTTCGTCAGATTTAAAAGTGTCTTTTTATCGCTGACGCCGTCATATGTAATCTGGATCCCATTATCCGGCAGCAGCGTGTAGGTCACGGAGATCCGTACATTCCCCGGAAATCCGTTTTCTCCGTCCGGGCTCTCATAGGAAAATTTCACGGCATTCGCCCCTTCGTCCGGTTCCGCCTTCCACATTACCTTATGAAATCCGCGCTCATGGTCCGTATGCAGGTTGTTTCCGTTCTCATTGGCCGCCAGCTCGTATCTCGTCCCGTCGATTTCAAAAGACGCCCCGCCGATCCGGTTGGCGCTCCTTCCGATGACCGCGCCGAAAAAGCAGCCGTTCTCTTCATAGTCTTCCAGGCGGTCATATCCCAGCACCACATCCGTCTTTTTGCCGTCCGCGTCCGGGAGCAGAAGGCTCACCAGAATCGCCCCGAAGTCCGTGACCGCGGCTTCCATGCCGTTTTCATTTTTCATGGTGTACAGATACGCCTGCGCTCCGTTCTTTGTTACTCCAAATTCTTTCTTCGTAATCATGACATCCCCGCTCCTTAACTAAAGCTCCACGCGTCCTTCCAGGGCGCGCAGCAATGTGACTTCGTCGATATATTCCAGGTCTCCGCCCACGGGCACGCCGCTGGCGATCCTGGTTACTTTGATCCCCGTAGGTTTGACCAGTTTGCTGATGTACATGGCGGTGGTCTCTCCTTCCAGGCTGGAATTGGTGGCGATGATCACCTCGTCCACGTCCTTTTCCAGCCGGTGCATCAGTTCCTTCAGCCGGATATCCCCCGGTCCGATGCCCAGCATAGGCGAGATCGCGCCATGGAGCACATGGTAAACCCCGTCGTATTTCCCGGTCTTCTCATAGGCGCTCATATCCCTGGGATTCTCCACTACCATGATGACCTTCTGGTTCCGTTTGGGATTGCTGCAGACCGGGCACAGTTCCTGATCCGTCAGAGTCAGGCACTGCCGGCAGTAACGGATCGTATTCCTGGCCTTTACCATAGTGTCCGCCAGCTTCTCCACCCGTTCCTTCGGCATATCGATAATGTGAAAAGCCAGCCTCTGCGCTGTCTTTGTCCCGATTCCCGGAAGCGACGACAGCTGTTCGATCAGCTGGCTGATCTGGCTGCTGTAGTATTCCATCAGAACGGGAATCCTCCGCCCAGACCGCCGGTCAGCTTCGCCATGCTGGCCGCGGACGCCTCGTCCGCTTTGCGCAGCGCTTCATTTACTGCCGCCATGACCAGATCTTCCAGCATCTCCACATCGTCCGGATCCACAGCTTCCGGATCCAGTTTCACTTTCGTCACTTCTTTTTTGCCCGTCACCGTCACTTCCACGGCTCCGCCTCCGGCCGCGGACGTGAATTCCGCGGCTTCCAGTTCCTTCTGGCTTTCTTCCATCTGGCGCTGCATCCGCTGTGCCTGTTTCATCAGATTATTCATGTTTCCGGGCATACCGCCTCCTGGAAATCCTCCTCTTTTTGCCATTCCTGTATCCTCCTGTCATCCTTCTATCTCTATTTCCATGTCTATGGAATCGCTCAGATCGTCCATGTCGATCCACGGCTCCTGTGATCCTGCGTCCGTCTGCGGCGTGCGCACCTGTACCCGGATATCCATCTGGAATTCCTGTGCCGCCGTCTGTTCGATCTCCTCTGCCAGCGCCTGCTCGTCTACCGCGTAATCCCTGCAGAGAATGATCTGTACTCCGCTGTGATCCGGCAGTTCCCGGAAACCGGCGTTTTTCAAAACCTGTCTCGCCCAGGAGCCGGTTTTTTTGCGTATCTCCTGAAAACGATCAAGAAACATTTTGATATCTGCCGGAAGCAGCTCCGGCGAAATCTTCCTTTGTTCTCCGGAAGGAACCTCCTCGTTTCCCCCCGGGTCTTCTCCCCGATTCTCCTGCGCGGAGACCGGGATTCCCTGCACCATCCGCTTCTCCAGATCCGAAAGTCTCTGAAGGATGGAATCATAATTCGGTTCCATGGCCGGACGGCAGAGTCTGACCAGCGCCATCTCCACCATCACGCGCTTCTGTGTGGCGTAGCGGATCTGTCCGGACAGCTCGGAAAAAATCCGGATATAGCGCATCAGCTCTTCCAGTTTTACCAGCCGCGCCTCCTCTCTCATCCGCGCCAGATTCTCGTCCGACACATCGATCACCGCCTCCATCTCTCGCCCGTTTTCCAGCATCAGGAGATTGCGCAGATACCAGATAAAGTCCGTGACAAACTGGGACAGTTCCCTGCCCTGCAAGATAATCTGGTCCAGCTCCCGGATCACGGACTTCAGGTCCCTGGCACAGATTTTCCGGAAAAATCCGCTGAATACATCCATGTCTACGGCGCCCAGGACATCCAGCACATGGTCATAAGTGAGTTTCTGCCCCAGATAGAACGCGATACACTGATCCAGAAGACTCAATGCGTCGCGCATGGAACCGTCCGCGGCTTTCGCGATATATTCCAGCGCCCTTTTTTCCACTTCCACCTGCTCTTTTTCCATCAATTCCCGCAGCCGTCCAGCGATCGTCTCTACGGTGATCCTGCGGAAATCATATCTCTGACAGCGGGACAGGATCGTGATCGGAATCTTATTGGCCTCCGTAGTCGCCAGTATGAAGATCACATAGGAAGGAGGTTCTTCCAACGTCTTCAGAAGCGCGTTGAAAGCTCCGATAGAAAGCATGTGAACCTCGTCAATAATATAGACCTTGTACTTGCCTTCCGTAGGAGAATACGCCACCTCTTCCCGGATTTCCCGGATGTTGTCCACACCGTTATTGGACGCCGCATCGATCTCGATCACATTCATGGACGTACCTGCGGCGATCGCACGGCAGGACGCGCACTCTCCGCACGGATTCCCGTCCACCGGATGTTCGCAGTTCACTGCCCTGGCAAAGATCTTCGCGATGGTCGTCTTTCCGGTTCCTCTGGTTCCGCAGAACAGATAGGCATGCCCGATGCGGTCAGCGCAGATCTGGTTCTTCAATGTTGTCACAATATGATCCTGACCCTTTACATCCGAAAATTCCGCCGGGCGGAATTTTCGGTACAATGCAGTATAGGACATGTCTATTTGCTCCTTTTTTTAATCGCCAAAACTGATGCCGATACGTTTTGCTTCCTTGATGATGCCCGCGTTCGGATCCACCATCTTGAGTTTTCCTGCCACGTCTCCCAGCGGCACCTTACAGGTCTCTCCATTTACGATGCCCACCATATAACCGTACTTTCCTGCAATGATAAGCTCTGCCGCTTTGGAACCCAGTCTGGTGGAGAGCACGCGGTCATACGGATTGGGGGAACCGCCTCTTTGCATATGTCCCGGTACGGTCACTCTTACATCTGCGCCGGTCCGCTTCTGGATCTCGTCCGCCAGTTCATAGGATACCGATGGGTACTCATAATTCTCCAGTTTCTTCTTGTATTCTTTCTTGGACAGCTTCGCGTCCTGTTTGGAAATCGCTCCTTCTGCCACAGCCAGAATTGTAAAGCCTTTCTTCGCGCGGTTTCTTTTCGCGATAGCGTCGCAGACCTTATCAATATCATAAGGAATCTCCGGAATCAGCACGATGTCCGCCCCGCCCGCGATGCCGGCATGCAGGGTCAGCCATCCTACTTTATGGCCCATTACTTCCACGATAAACACCCGTCCATGGGACGCCGCCGTGGTATGAATACAGTCGATACAGTTCGTGGCGATATCCACCGCGCTCTGGAAACCGAAGGTCATATCTGTCCCCCAGATATCATTGTCAATGGTCTTGGGAAGATGGATGATATTGAGTCCTTCCTCGCGCAACAGGTTCGCGGTCTTCTGCGTGCCGTTGCCTCCCAAGATCACCAGGCAGTCCAGTTCCAGCCTGCGGTAGTTCTGCTTCATTGCCGCCACTTTATCCAGTCCGTTCTCATCCGGGACTCTCATGGTCTTGAAAGATTCCCTGGAGCTTCCCAGAATCGTTCCGCCTTTTGTCAGGATACCTGAAAAATCCCTGGGGGTCAGATGGCGGTACTCATTGTAGATCAGACCTTTATATCCCTCTTCAAATCCATACAGCTCCACTTCCATCCCCAGCTCATTGTACAGCGCCTTGGCCACGCCCCTCATGGTAGCGTTAAGCGCCTGGCAGTCTCCGCCGCTGGTCAAAAACCCTACTTTTTTCATAACCCGTATCTCCTTTACACTTTATAATTTTCCGCACCCCGGCGCGAATCGGCCAAGTTGTCCCGCCGCCGGTCATGATATGCTGTTATTATACCCTAATCGCGGGGTTTTCACAAGTGCGGATGACCGTTTTGGCCCTTACAACCCCCGGATATCCGAACGAGGCGTCCTCAAAGCTGCCGTACGGCAAACGCCGTACCTCAGGGCAGCTTCAGAACGCCTCGTCGACTGAATCTGTAATTGTATTTTATATTTTTTATAATCCGTGCATCCTGCTTTGAACAGCCGGACCGGAACGTTACCTGCGCAGCCAGCTCAGCCCAGGCACCCTTGCGGCACACAGGAGGTCCCGCTTAGTGCTGCTTTGTTCCCAACCTGACACGGTTCACAGGTTCCTGTTGCGCAAGACCCAGGCATCAGCGCCGCTTACGCAGGGCAGCTTCCGACCGGACAGCCCGAGGCAGGATATCACCCCTACTATGGCGGATTGTAGGTACAGGGCCCCGCCAATTCCCCGGCTGCACGGAAATCTTATGACGACATAAAATTAAATGCCTGTACAGTATAGCCTGTTCCGGAAGATTTGTCAAATCGAACCTTTACTTTTTCTGTTCCGGATCCACGCCGCAAGGAACGGTACTGCAAAGAGCACCGCTTTGCAGATATTGTCGGCAATCATGCAGTACCACACCGCGCGCAGCCCCAGACCCCAGACGCGGACGCACAGGAAGGTGCTGAAGATGCGCACGCCCCACATGCCGAAGGTCTCCACCCCAAACGCGTAGCGGGTCCTGCCCAGTCCGTAGAAGATTCCCTCCAGGACGATCATCAGGCCGAAGAACGGTTCCGACAGGGCAACGATGCGCAGCATCTCACCGCCCAGTTCTACCACCGCGGTGCTGGGCGTGAACAGACTCATAAGCGGATAAGCCCCTATATACAGGATAACGCCGCTGACGCACATGATGCCCAGCGTCAACAGGACACTGAGTTTTCCTACCGCAGCGATCTTCTCATCGTCCTTCTCGCCTCTGGCCGTCCCGATCAGGGCAGAAGTGGCGGTACGCAGGCCATATCCCGGCACATAAAAGATCGTCTCCGCCGTCACCGCGATAGAGTGGGCGGCAAACACCGTCGTACCCATTCCGGAGACCAGACTGGCGAACACCACATAACCCAGGCAGGAGACCACACTGGTCCCCAGCACCGGAGATCCTACAGCCGTACATTCTTTCAGCAGTTCCGGTTCCGCCGAGAACGTATTCCATTTCCAATGCAGTTCCTGCTTCCGGCGGTAGACCAGATACATCAGGATTCCCGACATCATATAGGAAACGGCAGAAGAGATCGCCGCTCCGGCGACGCCCAGACCCATAGGATAGATCAGGATATAGTTCAGGATAATATTCAGGATGTTGGCGGCCACGCTGATCAGCATGGGCGTCTTCGTATCCTGTACCGCCCGCAGCGCGTCTCCCAGCACGGAACCGGCCGTCCGGAATACCATGGGGATACTGACAATAAAGAAATACCGGGACGCCTCGGCGCGGATCCCCGGATCTGCTCCCATCCATCCCGGAATATACGGACTCAGCACGACAGAAAGGCCGCCCAGCACAAGGCCGGACAGCACAGACAGCAGCAGTGCCTGCTGCGACAGTTTTTCCACTTGTTTCTGATCTCCCGCCCCGGATGCGCGGGAGATCAGGATCAACATTGCGGTGCCGATGGCTCCCGGAACACTGTTGACCAGCCAGGTGATGGTGGTGGTCGTGCTCACCGCCGCCGTAGCTTCCTCTCCCAGCCGTCCCACCATGGCAGTATCCACGTACTGAAGCAGAGTCGACAGGATCTCTTCTATAATGGTGGGAATCGACAGCACCAGGAGCCGGGATGCATGCTTTCTCATGCTCTCCTGGTACCTCCGATCAGGATCTCTCCTTTTGCGTGCTCATCATCTCTGATGATCTCTCCCACAGACGGAACACTGATATGCCCCGCATACGGGTTTTTGATACTGAGCACCGGCGTAAGCACGGTTGCCTCCACTTCTGATCTTTCAAACGCCAGATCCGTATCGATCATTTCACAGTTAATCAGTTTCAGATTCTTACAATAGCACAGCGGCTGTGTCCCGATAATCTTGCAGTTCTCAAAGGTCACATCTTCGCAGTACCATGCCAGATATTCCCCTTTTACCACGCTGTTTCTCACCAGCACGTGCTTTGCGTGCCAGAACGCGTCTTTGGTGTCGAATTCACAGTTCTCAAAAACCGAATTCTCAATATACTGGAAAGAGTATTTCCCTTTCATATGTACGTTCTCAAAATTCAGATGTTCCGAACGCATCATGAAATATTCACTTTCTGCCGTGCAGTCCTTCATACGGATCCCCCGTACAGACCAGCCGAATTCCGGAGAAACGATATCGCAGTTCTCCAGGGACGCATCCGCGCACTCCCTCAGAGCCTTGATGCCGTGCATCTTTGTTCCGGTGATCTCCACATGATCCGTGTACCACAGGGCCGCGCGGCATAATTCTGTCATCTCCGAATCGCTGATCTTCAGCCCGTGCACATGCCAGAACGGATACCGCAAATTAAAAAAACAGTGCTCCGCCCGGATATCCGCACATTCCTTAAAAGCGCTCTCCCCGTCTGCCGGTCCGTCAAAAGCGCAGTCTTTTACCAATATATCCCTGCTCCCATAGAGAGCTCTCTCTTCGTCAAAAGTCTGATTCTGTATTGTCTTCAATCTCAACGCCTCCAATCTTTACGCTGCTATTTTATGACAAGAATCAGAAAATGACAAATACCTATTGTCGATAGCGTTGTATAGATAAAATGTATGGAAATGGGATCCCCGGTGCCTATATGGTTATTTTTATATTTTTATGTGCGGAAATAAATCATACAGATTATGCCCAAGCATTTTATCATATTTTTCTTTCAGTTTCAGCGACTCTACAATGTGGTAATGCGTATTCTCATGAACTCCTTTCCGTACCAACAAATCGATCAGTCTTTTTTCCATCGTCATGGTCTCGAACAGGCACATGAGATCGCATAGATTAATAATCTCCTCATAAGTATTATAATGATGTTCCCGCAGTTTCTCACAGCGCAACGGATGTTTCTTAGGGATTCCTCCCGCCTCACAGGTGTAATCTCCATTGATATAAGAATGGGTCATACAAATCCAGGCATCCTGCTCATCGATCCCCTGCTCCAGTAGATAATTGAATCCCAGAACGTCATGCCATTCCACATCTTTCTCATTAAGATGCTTTCCTATGTCATGCACATATCCCAGTGCTCTGGCATAATCCGGGTCCTCCAGTCCAAGTGCTTTCGCGATCACCGCAGCCGTATCTCCCACACAGATACTGTGACGGATAAATCCATCATTTTCAACTGTTTTTTTTGCATGTTCCAATAACTCTTTTGCCTTATCCAATGTCAATCTCATAATTTATCCTTCTTTCTTCTATTAGATTTCATGTATAAATCTTATGCCTTCAATCTTTCCGATCTCTTCCAGCACTTCCTGATGCTTCTGTCTTTTTCCAAAGTCCAATTCCACAATAGCACATATGTCTTTTTTATACCATTTATATTCCGCTCTTCTTGTAAGGTTTTTTACCTGAATCTGACGCTCCGAGAGGAAATCCAGGAGCCGGATCATAAACCGTTCATCCGCTCCTTCAATGCAAAGCTTCATATAACGGGAATTTCCAATTATTACACTGTCAAACAGAGTGTACAACCCTGAAAACCCACATACCATAACGGTGCCGGCTATAGCTCCAAAATAAAATCCTGACCCTATTGTTATGCCCAGGGCAGCCGTCACCCAAAGCGCTGCTGCCGTAGTCAGCCCTTTGACCTGGTTCGCTCCCGTGACCATAATCGTACCGGCTCCCAGAAACCCAATACCGCTGATGACCTGAGCAGCCATCCTGGCCGCATCTCCGCTTCCGCCCGAAACATAAATCATAATATATTCGTTCGTCACCATTACCATGGTGGCTCCAATGCACACCAATGAGAAAGTTTTCAGACCTGCCGGACGTCCCTTCAACCCTCTCTCAAATCCGATGATGCCGCCGCAGATCGCCGCACAGAACAAACGAACCAGGACAGAGATTAAAAAAGATTCTGTGGTATCTCCGGTCAAGCCCATTAACATATCGCTCATACCTTCACCTCCCAAATACTTCACTATTGGTATATCATGGATTCCATACAAGATTTCTTGCTCTTTTTTATTATTTTCATGCTATTTTCCCAGAAGATCTTCAACCCTGCGCTTTCGTCTGATATAATCAGAAAAGAAAACCAAGGAGGAAATATCCTATGAAATCGCCGCGGCTTCCGTCTCTTTCTCATAAACTGTTTCTTACATTTATTCTGAGTTTCATCGTCCCGCTGATCCTGATCGATTTTTTTATATCCTACCTGTTCAGCGATTATCAGTATCAGGGACTCCATGCCCAGTCCGAAAACAACACGCAGCTGATCAGCGCTTATATGGCAAACTATATTAACGATATCGACGATATTATGAAGGGTCTCTACTTTAATTCATATCTTCAGTCAGAAACGGATATATCCGCTTTGTCTATCTACGACAAGAGCCGGCTGAGCGAAGAGATTGGTGATACTTTATCACTTACTGCTTATTCAAGAGATGATTTTGGCGACCTGCTGTTTATATCCGAACAGGAAGTTCTTTATTTTAATGCAGAAAACTATTATCAGTATCTTCCCACTACACAGTCTCTGGAAGACCGCAGCTGGTATCTGGCCGCGCTGAAGAAAGACGGCAAGATAGCGATTACCCCCTATCAGGATCCGAAAAATGTTGAATCTGCGCAGAACGCCGACAGTTTTTTTGTCTCACGTCAGCTGAAAAATCTCCATGATCCGGATCAGGAAAATGTAATCATGATCAATCTGAAAACATCCTTTCTGGATACACTATTTTCAAAACTGGATGCCAATACCCCCGGCATCGTGCTTTTTACCAACGACGACGGAGAACTCATCTATTCCAGTCAGGATATAGACGATGCTTTTTTGAACCACTTGGGAAGTTCGCCTTTCCGTTACGGCGGCCGTATATGGATCCAAGATTCACAGCCTCTGGAGAACTACCCGCTGACTATCCACGTGCTGCTTTCTACTTCTTATGTCGTACAGCAGTTTGCAACATTCATGCTCATATGCGTTGTCGGTTTCCTGGTTGCCATCTGCATCGCATATCTCCTCTTCCGGGGAAATAACCGCTGGATCCAGATGCCGGTACATCGTATCCAGTCCGTGCTGAAGACGATGGAAAAAGGCGGCCTGGATGCGCGGTGTCCGGATCTCCCCATCCGGGAATTTCAGGATATCGGCTCCTCCGTCAACCATATGGCAGAAAAGCTTCAGGAAAAGATTCATAATGAATATGAACTGTTAATCGCCCAGAAGAATTTGCAGTTTCAGGCGCTCCAGTCCCAGATCCGCCCGCACTTTATTATCAATACGATCTATAGCTTTATCACACTCAACCAAATTGGAGAGACCGAACTGCTGAACGATTGTTTTTACCGTTTTGCCAACATTCTCCGTTATGTGTTAAGTAAGGATCAGGAAACTACACTGGAAAAAGAACTTGATTTTCTGGACAGTTATTGTTCTCTTTTCCATCTGCGCTTTGGTGACAGAATCCAATATCATATTTCCTGTGAAGATCCTCTGCGCCCGCTTAAAATGCCGAAACTGCTGCTGCAGCCGCTGGTAGAAAATGCCGTTATCCACGGTATCGAACCCAGCGAAATTCCCTGCACTCTTGACATTTCAGTGGAAAAACACGGGGAAAAGATTTATATTATTATTGAAGACAGCGGCGTTGGATTTCAAAAAGACCAGCTCTTTTCTTCTACTTCCATTGGGCTAAAAAATGTAGAAAACCGGATCCAACTTTGGAATAAAGACATTGAATTTTACATCTACCGGGCAGAAGGTCTGACGATTCAGGCTGTCATCATTCCCGATTCTGTACAGGAGGCAAAACAATGAATATATTAGTCATTGATGACGAACCCCTCATTCATCTGTCCATTGAAAAACTGATTTTATCATGTTCGGAAAACAGCCATGTATATCATGCATCCAATGGGCGCCAGATGCTGGAACTTCTAAAAGAACACAGATTTCAGCTGGCGTACGTGGATATTAAAATGCCGGGTTTATCCGGTCTGGAAGCCATCCGGCTCGCCAAAGAAGTCTCTCCTTCAACCCATTATTACATTATGACGGGCTTTAATGAATTCGAATACGCGAAACAGGCCGTCAAATTGAAGGTGGAAGACTATCTTATGAAACCCCTGGATCAAAAAACGATTTGGGAAACGATCCAGACCGCCGAGCTTCTGGAAATGTCCAACCAAAGAGAAAAGAAAACTGTCTTCCGCAATTGGTTAGAAAACAATATCAATCACCGAAACGGAACCCTGGGCAAATATGACGGCTACTATGGCTTCATCCTTCTTATCACCCTGGACAATACGAAACTGCCTCCGGAATCTCTTCTGGAAAAGCTGAAGCCTTATGAAGAATACTATGTCTCCTCATTTTCCGGAAATCAGATCCTCCTGCTCTGCTTCTCAGAAGATGCCGAACCGCTCCACAGCATGTCCAAAAATCTGTCCGGCCAGGTATATACAGATGGAGTCACCTTCTTCGCGTCCTCCATTACCCGAAAGACCGAAGAATTGAAAAACGATCTGTGGAAACTGCTGCAGTTCTCCTGTCTGCGGGTTCTTAAAGGGATCGAACGTTTCTATTATCTCAAGCCGCTTCTTGCCTGCGGCCCTGAGCTGTTGGACTTTGGCAGACTTTGCGTGAAATGGCAGACTGCATGCTTTCAGAAAAATTATAGTGAATTCATAAACTGCAGTGAGCAAATCTGCCGGCAATTCGAACAGGTCAAAGAGCTTGGGAAATATAAGACGGAGATCCGTACATTTCTTTCATATACGCTTGGAATCCAGCCCTATCTTCCCTCCGGTCAGGAACAGCTCCGGACCTTCCTTCATGAATATGCCAGGAATCTGATCCATAACGCAGAGGACGGACATCCGGTTCGGTCAATCATTCAGTATATCCAGGAACATTATTGTGAAAATCTGTCCATTTCCGGTCTTTCCGAGCAATTTGGGTTTTCCGCCAACTATATCAGCAACCTTTTAAAGCAGGAACTGGGGATCTCTTACAACAAATATATTACGCAGCTCCGATTAAACCACGCAAAAGAACTTTTGCTGTCGACCCGTCAATCCGTAAAAGAGATTACCTCCGCCTGCGGTTATTACAGTCAAAGTCATTTTACAAAACTGTTCATGGAATACGAAGGATGTACACCCGCCGAATATCGTAGGCGCTGTAAATAATAAGGAGGACCCGCCACATTCTCTGCGGTTGGTCCTCCTTATTATTTTTCACTTTTCTTATTGGAAAAGCTCCGCCACCCGGTCAGCCATACTCTGTACAGCCTGTTCCGGCGTATAATTATCTTCAAGGATACACTTCTGGATCTCATTTGCGATGATGTCTTTGGTTTCTGCATATTCCGGAATAAAGGTCGCCTCTGCGCAGTACTGTACATTATCCGTGATCACCTGCAGATTCGGGTCCTCTTCTACCATCTGTTTGTAGGCATCCTGTTCTGTACAGCTCTGTCTCACCGGTAAATATCCGGTTCCGTTCGCCCAGGTAATGGAATTTTCCGTATTAGTCATAAATTTCAGGAATTCCCATCCTGCGGCTTCCTCTTCTTCACTGTGTCCCGCAAACATCATCAGGTTGGATCCCCCTGCCGGATACGCACGGTCTGTCAGCATCGGGATTGCTCCTACTCCTACTTCAAAGTCACAGGTTTCTTCCAGTCCCTTCAGCTGAGCACTGCTCTGCATGATCATAGCTGCGGTACCTGCCGCGAAAATGTTTCTGCATGCTTCGGAAGAATTATAGTCCTGTCCGGACGGAACATTCATAGTTCCTGCATCGATCATATCTTTCCACAAATACAGCGGACCTGTTCCTGATTCGTCATTGAATCCGATGCTTGTCTCATCCTCATTATAAATCGTACCGCCTGCGTTCATCATCAGAGATGTATAATACCACTGATCCAACGGACAAGAATATCCGTAGACTCCGTCTTTCGTCAAAGCTTCCGCATCCGCTTTCAGCTCATCCCAGGTCTCCGGCGGATTTTCAATCCCTGCCTGTGCAAAAAGATCTTTGTTGTAATACAATACCGGAAGGCTTCTAGAATGAGGAAGAGCAATCAGTTTCCCATCATAATAGGAAGCGTCCAACAGTCCGGGCATAAAGTCATCCAGATCAAACTCTTCCGCATCCACATATTTCTGTAAATCCACCAGCTGTCCGGAATCTGCGAATACGCCGAGACTTCCGATCTCCATCTGAGCGACAACCGGCGCCTCCCCTGCTGACAGAGCTGCCTGCATCTTGGTGCTTGCTTCCGTATAAGAACCTTGATGCACCGCCTTTACATAAATCTCATCCTGAGATTCATTAAAAGCGTCTGTCAGTTCCTGGATCAGTTCTCCGTTGGAAGCGCCCATGCAGTGCCAGAACTCAATCTCAATTCTTCCATCGGCAGTTTCCGCAGATGAAGAATCCTCTCCCGATCCGGATCCGCATCCGGAAAGCATGAACAGTGACATGGCCGTTACCAGCCCGAGCAATACTTTTCGTTTCATTACAATTTATCCTCCTTAAAACCTTTTGTTTTATTTACTTAATACCAGAATAAGTGAATGAGTTCCTGATCTTTTTGCTTGCCACAATATAGACGATCAGGATCGGCAGTACCAGCACCACGTTGCCTGCCATAATAATGTTCCACATCTGCAGCGTCTCCGAAGATTTCAGCGCCGCTACTCCTACAGGCAGCGTACGGAGTGTTTCACTGGAAGTCATGATCAACGGCCAGAAGTAGTTATTCCATGTGGAAATGAACGACAAAAGACCAATCGTAACCAGCGCCGGTTTCGCCATGGGCATCATAACCTTAAACATGATCTTCATGTTGCTTGCATCATCCAGCTTTGCCGCCTCGATGACTTCCTGCGGAATCTGCATGAAATACTGCCTCAACATGAAGATTCCGAACGGATTTGAAATAAACGGTATGATCAGCGGGATCAGCGTGCCAAGCAGTTTCATTCTGCTGAACATAAAGTAAACCGGAAGAAATGTAATCTGCTGCGGAATCATCTGTCCCAGAAGTACCAGCCCGAAAAACAGCTTTTTACCGCGATACTCATGTCTCGACAGGCTGTAAGCTGCCGGAACAATGATCAGATACTGCAGTACCAGCACTGTAATGCTGACAATCACGGAATTTTTAAAATACTGCGCAATCGGAACTACTTCAAATACATGTGTGAAGTTCTCCCAATGAAAACTGGAAGGAATCAATGTGGGCGGGAACTGCAGCGCCTCCGTCAGATCCTTCAGGGATGTACTGACCATCCAGTAAAACGGGAATATAAAGATCACGATCACAATCGCTTTCAGTATCACGTTCAGCGCCCGTGTGATTTTGTTCAAAATAATGTCTCTGTCATAAGTCTGCATTTTTCCACCCCCCTTATTGATAATGCACTTTATTTCTGCTGACGCCGAACTGTACATAGGTCATAATACATACCAGCACCAGAAGGACTACGCCTGCCGCACATGCGACTCCCGGATTTCCGTAACGGAACGCGTATGCATAAATATAATATACCAGTGTGTTGGTAGAATCTACCGGCCCTCCCTGGGTCATGACATTCACCGCGTCAAAAATCCTGAAAGACGCAATCGACGCCACAACACAGGTAAACAGAATCGTCGGCGAGATCATAGGCAGCGTAATCTTGAAAAACGTACGAATTTTGGGCGTATTATCCAATTCTGCCGCCTCATAAATACTTACCGGAACTGTCTGAAGAGCTGCCATCACCAGCAGTACATAGTATCCAACACTCTTCCATACCATCACCAGCACCAATGAAATCATCGCCGTGGACGGACTTGACAGAAACGGAAACTTGTCCAGTCCCAGAGAGGTAAGTACCATATTGAAAAATCCGGTATCCGGTTCCATAAGCCATAAGAATACAATGGAAACAGATACCATGGAAATAACATGAGGCGTAAATATACACGCTTCTACCATATTATTCAGCTTCTTCTGTCTGGATCCGTTCAGCCATACTGCTATTATAATGGCCAGCACCATGGTAAGTCCCACAAACAGCACCGTGTAAATAATAGTATTCATCAATACTTTGTGGAAGGTTTCATCAAAAAGTATTTCTTTATAATTATCGATTCCCACAAATTCCTTTTCCGTGGAAATCAGGCTCCCCGAAAAAAGAGACCGATAGATCAGATAAATCACAGGATAGACCGTAAACACACATAACAGAATCGCTGCCGGTGAAGCTGTGACTATACCCAGAAGCCTGTCTCTTTTTTCACTTGCACTTCTTTCTTTTTTCTTCACAGGTATACCCCCTCTCCACTTTATTCTGCAAATACGGATTTAATCTGTTCCCGTGCCGTGTCATCCAGCTCTATACGTTTCTCATCCTGTCCGAACAGATACATAGATGAGAACGGGACATGAATATCAGCTTCTGCACCTCCGCCGATCTCATAATCTGTTTTGGCCATCAATGTGCCGTATTTGCTATTCAGAGAGTAAATGATCTCCGAGCCCAGCATTTCCTTGGTCGCTACCTGTACCCGGATTGTAATATGCGGAGCCTCCATTTCCTGGAATGACAGTTTTTCCGGCCTGAAACCAAGCATTTTCCCATCCGGAAGGGTATTCCGGAGCACATTCATCTGGGGAGTCCCGATAAACTGAGCGGCATAGACACTGTTGGGATTGTTATACAACTCCCTCGGGGAGCTCTGCTGGACAATATATCCGTCTTTCATCAGCACGATGGTGTCTGCCATGGACATGGCTTCCGTCTGGTCATGGGTTACATACACAAACGTGGTTCCCAGTCTTTTGTGAAGCTCGATCAGTTCCACACGCATCTGTGCCCGCAATTTTGCATCCAGGTTCGACAGAGGCTCGTCCATCAGAAATACCTTCGGCTGTTTTACCATAGCCCTGGCAAGCGCCACTCTCTGACGTTGCCCTCCGGACAGCTTTGACGGCTTACGGTCCAGATATTCTGTCAAACCTACAATCTCACAGATCTCTTTCACCCGTCTGTCCCGTTCTTCCTTCGGCACTTTCTTATTCTCCAGACCGAACGCAATATTTTGGCGGACCGTCATAGTCGGGTACAACGCATAATTCTGGAACACCATGGCAATATCTCTTTTACCCGGAGTGACATCATTCACTTTCTGTCCGTCAATATAAATGTCACCTTCTGTGGGATCATCCAGTCCAGTAATCATCCGAAGAGTCGTTGATTTACCGCACCCGGAAGGTCCTACCAGCACCGTAAAGGAACCATCTTCAATATCCAGATTCAGATTTTCGATGACAACATCTTTGTCAAACTGCTTTTTCACATTTTTTAACTGAATCGTTCCCATAACTTCATCTCCTTCATTCTGTTTTTCTCTGCGCGCTTTGACTAAATTCAATATAACATTTAAAAACAGCTTTCTCTTTGCTCATTTCCACATTTAGAGTGCTATTTTTTGTCGGAATTTGACAGCATGTAAGATGCAGGTAAAGAATGTGAAGAAGGGATGAAGGGTATGTATCAAACTTTTTATGTCTGCATTATAGTTACTATTACACTAATAATTCATTGACATAATTACTATGTTTGCACCAATATATTTATCAGCATTGTATATTTACATCAATAGATTTTGGGGTTATAATCTCTATAGAATAGATGCAGTATATCTATAAATTAGTGAAAGTAGGAGACCAGATGCCTGAAGAATCAAAAATTAGCAAAGCACAGCAAAAAGCAGTAAATAAATATGTAAAGAACAATTATGATAGAATTAATGTTACTTTTCCAAAAGGACAAAAGAAAATAATAAGAGATCACGCAAGAAGACACGGAGAAAGTGTGAATGCCTTTATTGTTCGTTCTGTCAATGAGCGAATGGAGCGCGAACAATAATGTTCGAGATTTTTTGGAATGATGAAGAGCAGTCCTCAAGCAACTGTCAACACTCTCACCATGAAAGGATGTGTTACTATGCCATTACTGCAACAGAACAAAGAGTATACCATTGATGATATCTATGCCCTGCCGGATGGACAACGTGCAGAACTGATTGACGGGCAGATGTATATGATGGCGCCGCCCACGCGGAGGCATCAGCGAATCACACTGGAGCTTTCAACCGTCATCAATAACTATATTAAGGATAAAGGCGGCCCCTGTGAGGTCGATATAGCCCCATTTGCCGTATTTCTGAATGCAGATGATAAAAACTATGTCGAACCGGATATAAGTGTTATTTGCACTCCCGGCAAGCTCACAGACAAAGGCTGCACAGGTGCGCCGGATTGGATCATTGAGATTGTCTCTCCCGGCAGCAGGCGAACAGACTATTATACCAAGTTGTTCAAGTACCGTACTGCCGGAGTTCGTGAATACTGGATTGTTGATCCAGAGAAAAACAGGATCATGGTTTATTCTTTTGAGTCCGACGATATCGCAGAATATACTTTTTCTGAGGCTGTCAAAACCGGGATCTATGATGATTTGGAGATTGATTTCAGCTTAATAGACGCTAAATGAAAAACAACTTGCCGCTCCACACTCATTAGTGGGGTGGCTTTCTTTTCAGCTTGGTATATCTTAGATTATCTCCCATATCTCCTGCAGATTCTGAATTTCATAATCCGCTTTCGCACCCGTTTCATTCACCTGTGCACCCGGATTATACCAGCAGGTCCGGATGCCGGCGCGGTTGCCGCCGGCGATGTCGCTGGTAAGGGAATCTCCCACAATCAGTACGCGGTTCTTTTCCGGCACATGGATTTCCTGAAATACCAGATCAAAAAATTCTTTTGCAGGTTTTTCGTATCCCAGTTCCTCGGACAGAAAAACGCCGTCCATCAGCTTGTCAAATCCGGAACGGCGAAGTTTCTTCGTCTGGGCCACCACGGTTCCGTTGGACACCACGTACTGCCGGACTTTTCCCCGCAGAGACGCCACAAGATCTTTGCTGTCGTCACAGAACACGATGGTATCTCCCAACCGCACCTGATAGGCCTCATTGAACGCTTTTCCCAGGGAAGTATCCAGTCCCTCCTCACGGAAAAAATCTTCAAACCGCTTTACCAGGATCTGAGACTTCTCCATCTCTCCCCGTTCCAGTTTTCTCCAATATTCCCGATTAATTTTCGAATACCGGGACAGCATCTCATCCGAACACTCTCCCAGCCCGAATTCTTTAAAAAGACTCTGGATCGCAGCCTTTTCCGCAGCCAGGAAATCCAGCAGGGTGCCGTCCACGTCCCATAATATTACATCAAACCGATTCATTTCTTATCCTCCGTATGATTTCGCGCTTCTTTCTTCTTCTCCCGCAGATCCCGGAAAAAGTTCGTCAGCATGAGAGAGCACTCTTCTTCCAACACGCCCTCCGTAATTTCTACCTGATGGTTGAATGCCGGCACCTGCAGAAGATTCAGCACCGAACCCGCGCAGCCTGCTTTGGGATTCCGGCTGCCGATCACCAGCCGGGGGATCCTGGCCTGTACGATGGCCCCGGCGCACATCTGGCAGGGTTCCAGCGTCACATAGATCGTACAGTCTTCCAGCCTCCAGTCTCCCGCCGCACGGCTGGCCTTGCGGATCGCCTGCAGTTCCGCATGAGCCAGCGTATTTTTGTCTGTGTTGCGGCGGTTATATCCTCTGGCGATGATCTTCCCGTCCCTCACAATTACGCATCCGATGGGGACCTCCCCCAGCTTCCAGGCCTTATGCGCCTGCCGGATGGCTTCCTTCATATATCTCTCCTCTTCTGTCAGCGGCATGTTCCATGCTCCTCTCACAACTTCCAAACCACGGGCAGCGGATACATTTTTTCCCTCCGCTTGGAAACAGCAGAAAACGTCTCACATCCACCGGGTAGTCGTCCCAGTCCGCCACATACTGGCGATGATCCGGCCTCCGGACCCAGATTCCTCTGGTTTCCGCAAGAGATACTCCTTTGTCCTGAATATTTTCCGCGTCTAATATCCCCTGCCACTCCAATGCGCCGTTGCGGCTTTCCAGAGCTCCCAGGCAGATTCCTACCGGATGTTTCTGATAATAAAAATAAATATAAACTTTCCCTGCCTCTTCCCCGGTGTGGCAGTAGCTCTTCAGGTGAATATCGATCCGGCAGACCCCGCCGCGCGCCTCCACTTTCACAAAGCCCGCGCTCTTCATCTGCTCCCCGTCTTTATATTCATAAAGGTATGCGATCTTTCTCGTATATCCCTGCATAGAATTCCCTCCTGTTCTTTCAGGGTATTCTATGCCCGTCCGTCCCTGCTTATGACTGCTCTTTCAACGATGCCGCGCGATTGGCAAAACCGGCAAACTGCTCCAGAGTCAATGCTTCTCCCCGCACGGATGCAGGCAGTCCCATCTCCTCCAAAATCTGTACCGTCATCTCTTTCGGGATACCGAGTTCCGGTACATGGCCAAGACCATTCTGGAGCGTCTTCCGTCTCTGGTTAAACGAAGCGCGGATAATCGCGAAAAGCAGCTTTTCGTCCTTCACCTTCACCGGCGGCTCTTCATAAACCGACAGACGGATCACCGCGGACCCTACATTGGGCCGGGGCATAAAGCAGTTGGGCGGCACATTTGCCACGATCTCCGGTTCTGCGTAGTACTGGACCGCAAGAGATAGAGCTCCATAATCTTTCGTTCCCGGCCCCACCTGCATCCGGTCCGCCACTTCCTTCTGCACCATGACCGTAATGCTTTTTGCCGGGACATGGTTTTCGAACAGGCCCATAATGATCGGCGTAGTAATATAGTATGGAAGATTCGCCACAATCTTTACCGGTTTTCCGCCGTTCATCTCCTCCGCCAGCTTCTTCAGATCCACCTTCATCACGTCTTCATTCATCACAGTCACATTATCATATGCGCTGAGCGTATCCTGAAGAATGGGAATCAGGGCCCGGTCGATCTCGATCGCCGCTACCCCCCTGGCTGAGGCGGCCAGATATTGTGTCATGGTCCCGATGCCCGGTCCGATCTCAACCACGAAATCATCTTCGGTAATCTGTGCCGCACGGATAATCTTTTCCAGCACATGGGAATCAATCAAAAAATTCTGGCCGTATTTTTTCTGGAACACAAATTTATATTTGTTCAAAATTTCTATGGTATTCTGGGGATTCCCCAGAGTCGGCGCCGGACGGCTCATAATCTCTCCTCCTGTTCCAGCCGGAAAAATCTCCTGGCATTTTCTTCGGTAATCCGGATCACCTCATCTGCAGAGATTCCTTTGATCCTGCCAAGCTCCTCCGCTACCAGCACAAGCTTTCTGGAATCATTTCGTTTTCCGCGATATGGCATCGGCGCCAGATAGGGGCAGTCCGTTTCCAGCAGCAGCTGTTCCATGGGAGCCTCCGCCACGGTCTCTTTCAGTTTCTTCCCGTTTTTGAAGGTAAGCACTCCGCCGATACCCAGGTAAAAGCCCATCTTCAGATATTCCTTCGCCATTTCGGAAGAGTATGAATAACAGTGCATTACCATAGAGCACTCCGATGTCTTCTCCTGTTTCAGAATCTCAAAAGTGTCAGCCGCCGCCTCCCGGCTGTGAATGATCACCGGCAGCTTCAGCTCCTTTGCCATCCGGAGCTGGCGCACAAACCATTCCTTCTGTATGGAATGGTCCTCCTTATCCCAGTAATAATCCAGTCCGATCTCTCCTACTGCCACAATCTTTTTCCGTCCGCACTGCTCTTTCAGCCATCCAAAGGTTTTTTCGTTCAGCGCGCCCACTTCGTCCGGATGCACGCCTGCCGCGCCATATATAAATGGATATTTCTCCGTCAATTCCACGGTCCGGCGGACTCCCTCCAGGCTGGCGCCTACATTGACCACAGTCCCGACGCCCGCATCCGCAAGACCGCCCAGCAGTTCCTCTCTATCCTTATCAAACGCTTCAGCATCATAATGCGCATGGCTGTCAAATATCACGATAATTCTCTCCTCACCAAATAACTGATAAAGCGATTATATCAAAAGCGCAAAAAGGACGCAATCTCTTTGATTGAAACGAAAAGACCGCCGGAGTCCATCAATACGGATTCCGGCGGTCTTTTGAAAATATCATTTTACAGTTGTACCTCATACTCCACACTGGCGAAAACAATTCTGCTTCCATTTGCCAGTGGACGAAGTTCGTACGGGTCGAGCTGTTCCCTGTCCACCCAGGTACCATTGGTAGAGTTCAGATCTTCCAGATAATAGACAGTACCGTCGAAGGTAATGCGGGCATGAAGCCTGCTGACCGTAGAGGCGGGAATACAGCCATCCACCCCCTCCTTTTTCTTCCCAATAATGTAATTCTCTTCCTGAATCACAAAATCCGGATACTCAGGATCCAGGCTATGCAGCACTAATCCTTCTCTTTTTTGTTCCGACAGGCAGACCGTTTCTCTGGCAGGCGCCCCTTGTTCTCTTAGAAACAGCAACGATCCGCTGTTCATCCGTTCCGCTTCCGCCACATAATCTTCTATCTGCGGTTTGCGGCTCTTTTTCCGGAAGAAATTTTTCCAACTTCCGGTTTTTTCAAGAATTTCCTCCTGTACGTCAGCGGCCGCTGCTGGTTCTTCAGGTATTTCAGGCGGTTCTTCTTCTGTGTGTTTATGGAGAATTTCAAGCAGGCTGAAATTCGGTTCCAAAGCGCTCTGATACAATTCATATCCAAATTCGATGCCTTTCATATCACTTTTATCTAATTTCCCAAGCAGATACTCTGTCCAGTCAAGAAATGACTCTCTGATATCTCCCCGGTACTCCGGATCAAAGCAAAGGTACAGCTTTTCCGTTCTTGTATGCAGATACATATACTCCGGTTTCAACAGAAAATGATCCGGACTCAGCAAATATTCCTTGGAAGCCTCCAGAACCTTTTCCAAATCCTTTAAAAGATTTTTTAACTGATCAAAACCAAGCTTCCTGCGCTCATACATCAACGCCATACTCTGTTTTCCGGTTATCTCGTAATAATATTCTGTCCGGTTTTCATGTCTCTGACATACGCAGGGCAAAAATCCGGGAATCCGGTTCTCTGTCACCATACGGAGTTCGTATCCGCCGTCTTCTATACCGTCTCCGCCCAGGATCATATAATTACTGTTCAAATCTCTTTTGTACCGCACTTCCATGACTGCACTCCCCCTCTATTCTTTCAACCACCTGCTCCTGCGTATGGTTTCGCAGGGCGCTGTCCGATATATCGTTCGTTCTACCTCTATCCTCTCTTTCGGGAAATAAGACCCTCCGCCTGAGATTCGGATCCTCACGCGCACAGGGCTTACCTGAACTTCTACCTGTTTTTCTTTCATCCACAAAAGCCGCTGTGAAAGCTTCTGTTCCAGATCAGCTTCTATATTCTGCTCCTTTTGGGAGGCTCCTGCTCCATCCCGATAGACACCTTTGATCCCGGATTCCAGTGCCGCATGCGCGCATACAGCATAATCATGCACATATAGAGTAAAAAACACTGTATATACCAGCAGCAGGCAGATCCCCGGTACCAGCAGGGCTGCTTCCACAACAAATCTTCCTCTTTTTTTCAACACCATCTCCCCAGTATATATGCCGCTGTCAGAAACGGAACCAATGGCAGTTCTTTTCTATGTGTCACAACAGATATACAAACCGCCATGAATAGACCTATTCCAAGAATCCATAGCAATTCAAGAATTCCAAGCCATGTGCCCAGCGCCAGCATCAGATATCCGTCTCCATATCCGATCTTCTCTTCCGAAAAAAAGCCTGCCCCCAAAATGATCAATCCCGGCAGCAGCGACGGACGCCTTTCCAGCAGCAGCACTCCTGCAATTCCTGTGATTCCCAGTATTCCGATCACAGGCATAGACAGCCAGCCGTCCCGAATATCTTCCATGGCGAGCACGATCAGACAAGCCAGCACCCACCACCAGCTCAATTCCCTCCACACTTTGAGCATGCTCCTCTTCCTCCCACCTGGTTCAGCGGCGTCATCATCACAGTCCTTTTCAAACCGCTGCAGGATCTGCTGTTATGGTAACGGTCTCCATAATTTGTTACATAAACTGTCCGTGCCGGCACAGCATTTTTTGCGCAGGTCTCGCAGGGACTATATTTACTTCCCGACTGGTTTCTTTCTCTGTCCAGACTTTCTCCCGAAATACTCCGAATGCTCAATCTCAGATAGGTACACTCACTGCTCTTGTGGTACACAGAGCCATCCGGAGTCACATATACAAAAGTTTCATGAATTCCGGAAATACATTCTTCGGTGCGGCCAACCCACGCGCGAACCACCGCTTTCTGCACAGTCGGACGGGAGTTGAATCCAAGCGCCGCGTAAGGAAGTTCCAGTCGGCTATAATCGTACAGCCGGACATAAGGATCTGATTCCGGCGCTTTTACTGTGACCGCAAGAACCTGTGCCCGCTCCATCAGGCTGCGAGATCTTTTCCCCTGTATGACCGTAAAAGAAAACATCGCCAGCAGCGCGGCCGCCGCGCAGAGAAGAAGGGGAAGTACCAGAGTTGTTTCCAGCGTCAGGCTGCCCCGGCAGGGAGCATGCGGGGAAACCCTCTGTTTTGCACTGCATCTGATTTTGTGGGGTGTCTGGAGTTTCTTTTTTTCATCTGAAGGCTTTTCATAGGGTCCCCCCGCATGCTCCCTGTCTGTATCATTCATAGCCATATGTCCTTTCCAGGTAAATATCCTCAAACCAGATCCGGGCAGTCAGGCGATCTGCGCAATGATCCACATGAATCCTGCTGCATCCGTCTATCCGCTGAAGTTCCCCCTCGACCACATCCAACGTTCTCATAGCCAGTGTCTCCGGCGGCAAAAGTGTCAGAAACATGCGCAGATACGCTTCATAATCCATACCCTGCTGTTTTCCGTCCTGAATATCATATTTGTCCGAATCTCCAATCAAAGCCAGAAGCCCCGGCAGCGGCACCTGCCAGTTCTCCTCTGTCTTCAGGAAAGACAATTCATATCCCGCCAGAAGCTGACGCAGTTCTACAACACTTTCCCCATATGCCCATCCCAGCAGGATCAGATGTTTTAACCCTTTAATCAGTTCTGCATTTCCGGTGAGCCCTGCCAAAAGCGTTGCAAGCATCTGGGCCTGGTCAGAATACGCCGGATGACTGAGCAGAAATACATAATTAACTCCTTCTCTCAAAAGCAGAATCTGCAGGATTACCTGCTCCAGATTTTCCTGATCCGACGCATGTCCGCAAAGCACATATTCCATCTGATAATCCAGCCATCGTTCCCCCTTGTGTTCCTTTCCGGCCAGAACTTCCTGCGCCTGCGGAAAATATTCACAAAGATAACTAATAAACCACTGCTTTTCCAGCAAGTCCCCTTCCGTACCATCTGCGTTCCCGCTCCCCGCAGACAATTCACGTACAGAAGGAACCTCTGAAAGATTCACCGTTTTACCGGATATTTCCTGATGTCCCGGAATCGCCATGGTACACAAAAAGCTGCTGCGCAGCCCATCCCACTGGCGGGCTTCTGCTTCCATTTCTCCTTCTTCACTTTCTTCATAATTCTGCACAACCCCTTCATATTTCTCGCAATCCTCCTGAAAGCGTTCCGCTTTTTTTCCCGCCTGTTCCCGAAACTCCTGCTGCCGGATCCAATCCTGTGCCAGCGAGACGCCGCTTTTTTCTTTCATAATCCTGACCGCCTGCTGGTAAAACACTGCTCCGCCGTCATCGGTCAGCCGTTCCGGATCCTGTATAAATATCCCCTGCGGTTCCAGACCTTCAGGGAATTTGCCCGCTGCATCCGCCAGCTGACCGGCCATATGCTTCCACAGGCGGCTGCACAGCCAGTCATCTCTTTGAACGCCTCCTGCAAAAGAAAGATCCAGGCAGAACAGATCATACCGCTCCAGAAGATGCGGCTCATACTCAGAAAACAGAGAAAACATTCCTGCTTCTACCGCCTGTTCCGCCTGCTGCCTGCGGTACTGTCTCTGAACAGACTGCAGACATGCCAGATATAACGCCAGAAATACCAGAAAACAAAGAGAAAGCCAAGCCGTAATTCCTCCTGACTCATCAGATACTGCTGCTCTGAGAGACGATTTTTTCAAATATATCATTTACCACTCCTGTGATCTGATTCTTAAAAATGATCACCAGTCCGATCAATACCACGATAATCAGAATCACCTCCACGACCCCCATACCGCTTTCATCCCAGCAGAATCCGTACCACCAGTTTCTAATTCTGTTTTTCATATTCTCCTCCCTTGTTCTACAGCCCTTATATTTGAAAAGATACTGCAGCCGGATACATTACCATGATCAGAATCGTGACCAGCAAAAGCAGCATGGGGAGCAACAATTTACTCTCACATTCTTCTCCCAGCTTTTTTGCCAGCGCTTTTCGGTCTTCAAATGCCTCCCTTGATTCTTCTTCCAGCAGCCGTGAAAGATCCTTGTTTCCTTTTCTAAGGTTCTGGCCCAGCAATGTGCCCAGCTTTAAATATGACGGAAGCCTGCATCTCATTCCATATCTCTCATATGCTGCCGTCTCGGGAATTCCGCTCTGCATCTCTCGCAAAGTCCTGCACATTTCCTCATAAGCTGCTCTTGTTCCTTTTCCTTCCCGTCTTTCATAATTGTCCACGATTTTTTCCCAGGCCTTCCGCGTACTCATCCCTGCGCTCATGTACAGACTAAGACGGCTGACAATATCCGGATAATCCAACTGCAAGCTCCGTTCCCTCTCCCTTATTCTCAGTTCTTCTTCCCTGTGTCTTCCGGCTGCCATAGCGCACAGAGCAGCCACCGTCCATAAACCGATAAGCATCCATCTGTCATCCCTTTTCCGGTACCAGACCACAGCTTCCCCATTCACTGTTTCCGGAAGAATCAGTTTTTTGTCTGGTTTCTTCTGCGCTTCCTGGACCTGCCGCTGCAGCATCCGAAGTTTTTGTCCTGAATCCGGAGACACAGGCGGACAGACCCGGGCCTCCCTTTCCCATGTCAATGTATTTCCCTGAAGGCTCAGCAGCGCCTGTATCCGGACTGTCGTCGCTTCTTTTACCCGTTCGCTGTATACCGTGCCGTCCGGAGCGATCAATTCCCAGGAATCCAGATACCACTGCACAGTCACCTGGGTCTGCGGAATCTCAGAAGGCAGATAGAGATCTGTTTGTATCTGATGCAAATCTTCATTTCCGTTTAACATCAGTTTTTCCAGTCCCTCCGCCGCAGCTGCAAGACACTCCTGCGCTTCCTCCTCCCCCAGCGGGAGTTCCGCAAGAAGCAGGTCTATCGAATACGATCCGTCTTCCATCTGTACCTGCAGACTCTGTTCCTGATCCCCTTCCCCATACCCCGGACGTTCCAGTTCCCTGAGCTGTTCCTGATTACTCCAGGCATACAGAAAAAAATATAATGTCAGTATTCCTCCCGTTACAGCCGTACATAAAAATTTTTTTCTATATTTCAATATCCACCAGCCTCTTTCCCAACAAATATGCGGCAAGATATATGATAAGACAGACTGTCATCACCGCCGCCCCCGGCAGACAGTGATACAGACCCTCCAGAAATTCTGCCGAGCCGACTCTCAGATACAGAAGAATTGCCGCAGGCATCACAGACATGATCTTCTGTTCATAGGCACGGGAAGACAGCATGGTTTCAATCTCCCTGCGGGTATCCATGATCTGCGCGATCTGCGCCGCGGTGCTGCGGATTACCAGATTCAGACTCCCGCCGCTGTATTTTGCCGCACAGAAGACATCCACAAAACTCCGGATCTCCGGAAGCGGATAAGCGGCGGCAAATTCCTTCAGCATGACCTCCGCGCCCTGGTTATTCTCCGCCCTTGCCAGCATATCCTTCAGCGCATTCAGCATGGGTCCGCCTTTCGGAAACATTAGCTGCAGTTCCCGATAAGACTGACGAAAGGCATTCTCCACCGAATATCCTGCAGACAGCGACGCAGACAGAAGCAGTATCCACTCCCGGAACATCCAGCACAGACGTGCCTGCTCTTTTTTCCGTCTTCCTTCCCGCCGCTCCCTGTGCCACAGCCATAACAACGGACAAAGAAACGGTACCGCAACTAAAGAATCATAAAACAGAATTGCTCCGACGAGCACCAGAACAGATCCTTGCAGTATATCCGTTAACAGCTCTTTTCTATCCTGCCTCCATACCTGCGCGCAAAAATTTTTCGATATTTTTCATTTCTCCTATCCTTTCCTGTACTCCGGCAACCCTGCCGGAACTCTCTCCGGTCTCCCGGAAGGAAAACAGAGGATTAAACGCCACCTGTTCTCCTTCCATACCGGCCACTTCCGTGATTTCCAGAAGTCTGCGGCTCTTGTCCCGCAGCCTTCCCAGATAAACGATTAAATCAATCCCGGACGCAATCTGCCTCCGGATCGCCTGCAAAGGCAATTCCATCCCCATCAGGACCATAGTTTCCAACCGGCTTACCGTATCCCGGGTGCTGTTGGCATGGCAGGTACAGATACTCCCGTCATGCCCTGTATTCAGACAGGTCAGCAGTTCAAAAGCTTCCGCTCCGCGCACCTCACCTACAATTATCCTGCTCGGCCTCATACGCAATGACGCCCGAATCAGATCACGGATCGTAATCTCTCTGCTGTCTTCCGCTCCGGCCGGGCGTGTTTCCAACCTTACCAGGTTCTCCACACTCCGGATCTGCAGTTCCGCTGTATCTTCGATAACAATCACCCGCTCATCTGCGGGAATAAATTCCGAAAGCGCATTCAAAAATGTAGTCTTCCCAGATCCGGTACCGCCGGCCACCAGGATCGAGCAGCCGGCCTGTACGGCCCGTTCCAGAAATGATGCTTCCTCTTCGGATATGCTTTCCAGGTTCAGCAGGCGCTCCATTGTCATGGGCTCTTTTGGAAATCTTCGTATTGTGATGATCGGCCCATTGACTGCCACCGGCGGCAGCACCACATGAAGTCTGTCCCCATTGGCCAGCCGCGCGTCCACAATTGGCTGCGATTCGTTAACCGTCCGGTTGCAGGCGGCTGTCATCTGCTGAACAATATCCAGGATCCGTTCTTCGGAACGAAAATTTCTGTCATAACGGCTTATCTTCCCATCTCTTTCTACAAAGATACCGTCCATTCCGTTTACCATGATCTCTGTGACATCCGTCTCCTCCAGCAGATCCTGCAGCACATCCATCCGGCGCAGCGCCTGGAACAAATCCTTTTTCAGCCGGCACCGCTCATTCAGCGGCAGATGCTGTTCTTTTCCGCAAGTGAGCACCACCTGGTCAATCAGATCCTGCATCTCCTCATCCGGCACTTCCCGGCTCAGATCAATTCTTTCCAGGATCTGTCCTTTCAGTTTTCCAAAGACTTCCGCTTCTCCCTGCTCATATTCCATGGTTCCTCCTACTCTCTCAGCAGTCCCCGTATATAGGTTCCCAATGTCTGTCTCGGCAGCGCGAATAATTCCTCTTCGCTCCCGATCTTTTCTCCGGGAGAAGGCAGTTCCAAAACCTGAAGTTTTTCCAGCACATCCACTCCGTCTAAGATCTGAATGTATCTCTGCCACTGGGCCAGCTTTGCCTGAGAAAGAAGATCCTGCCCGGCCGGTACATATATTCCGTCGCACTGACGAAGAATCTCCGGCTCATGCCCCGCCATATTGCCCAAATCCAATACAACGACATCATAATCACTCCGGGTGCGAATCCAGTACAGGAGCTTCTGCCACTCGTCCACGGCGACCTGTCGGAAATCCATATAGGAGTCACAGGGCGGAATGTAATCCAGGCGATCCCATTTTCGGACCATACTGTTGAGCCGGTAGAGAAATGATGAATTTTTTTGTCTGAAAAAATAAATCAGATCTGAGAGATTCCAGTTGCTGTTCCCCGAAAGCTCTGCGAGTCCGGAACATTCTTCCAGATTTAGATATAAAACATTCTTGCTCTCCGCGAGAACCTGCCCCAAAGTCAAAGCAAACACTGTCTTCCCGCTACCACCCACCGGAGAGTATACCCCGATCACTTTGTTGTCCCTGCGCGTACCTGTCAGGCAGAAATCTTCTCCGCACTGTTCAGAATAATAATACAGAATTTCCCGAAGAATATTCTCCGCGGACTGATACTTGTACACCGCCGGATAAATCCTCAGCTCTGACGGAAGGCTGCCTTCGGACAGGAAAATCACGCACTCCCTGGTAATTCGTTCTTTGCAAAGCGGATACCATTCTGCTGTTATCAGCAATATCTCGATTTCTTCCTCGGCAAGCGCCCGGAGAAGCTGTTCTTCTCTGGTGCACATTCGTACCTGAAACAAATGGTTTTCTTTTAGATTTGCATACTCCATGAAAGCCCTTGCATAGGCCTCCTGTGAATCCGCAATCCATAATCCTGCACTTTTCACAATAACCTCCTGCAACACAAAGCTTTTCTCCACGCTGCAATATTAATAATGGAATTTGGCTCAGAATAAATCGTTGAGCCCGTGGCGAACGCCACTAATGGATAAACGTTTATCGTGATTTTATTATAATGACTCTTTTTCCGCACGTCTACGGCTTTTACAATTTGTTAACAATTTTAGGAAATATCTACAAAAAATAGCAAAGACAAAAGAGAACCAAAAAACCGGGGCCATTGCTCCACAGATGATCTCCCATCTATTTTGCAACGGCCCCTATTTTCATTTCGCAATAATATAATTCCCGCTGTTAATCAAGATCTCGGACTCTTTGTCGCAGATCACAGGAACTTCACCCAGTTCGAAAATTTTGCACATGGCATTTTTACCAATCTTACTGCTATCGGCAAGCACATAAGTCTCTGTAGAATTTTCTTTTACCACTCTTTTCTTTTCCGCTTCACTCATGGTATGAGTACTGATGCCCGCACGTTCTGAAACACCATTCGCGCCCAAAAACGCCTTGTCAAAATACATCCCTGAAAGTTCCCGGATCGTCATCGCACCCACGATTGATCCAGTAGAAAAATTAATCTCTCCGCCAATAATGAAACATTTCATTTTCAGGTCCTGCATATCAGTAAAGACTAACGCATTTGTCGTTATAACATTAATGTCTTTCCCCTTCAGGTGAGGAAGCATACGATACAATGTGCTCCCGGAATCCAGATAGATAGACTCCCCATCCTTTACCAATCCTGCCGCATAACGCGCAATCTGTTCCTTTTCACTGACATTTTTAATGCCCTTAGAATTTACCGGCATCTCATAAGAGCCTTGCTTCAAACAAGCTCCGCCGCCTCTCAGAAGGATAATCTGTCCCTCCTGTTCCAGCGTTTTTAAATCTCTTCTCACTGTGGATTCCGAGACACCGTCCAACGCTTTACAAAAATCACTTAGAAATACAACTTCCTTATTTTCCAGCAGTTGCAGCATCTGCAGCCTTCTCTGATATGGAATCATTCTGTTACTTTCACTTTCTGTTTTATAAAACGATATTATCATTATATTGGCTGCATTTTGAAAAGTCAACAGAACTCGTCATATTTTTTCATTATTTTGCAGATATTTCGCATATGCTTTCAACAAGTTTATCATCAAGCTCGTTGGAAATCCTGCACCTCTTCTAACATCGGCATAGAATCCTGCGCACCCAGACGACATACTGTGATGGCACTGCAGCAAGTAGCAAATTCGCATGCTTGTGTAAGATTCATTCCCTGGATCAGCGCATACCCTACACCTCCAATGAAACTGTCACCCGCACCGGTAGATTCTATTGCATTCACTTTCTTAGATGGTATAAAAGTCACCGTCTTATGATCTGATACTACAGATCCTGCGGCTCCCAAGGTGATAATCACATCAGCCCCCAGACGCTCAGCCAATCTCGCAGCCCCTTCTTTTGCCTGCTCCTCGTTTTCAATGACTTGCCCTAGATAAAAAGCAGCTTCCACCTCATTAACCACCAGAATATCACATTTTTGCAAATATTCTTCCGGTATTCTGGTTGCCGGTGCTGCATTTAACAGAATTTTACACTCGCATGATTTTGCTTTATCTATAGCATACTGATTAATCTCCATGGGTATTTCCATTTGAAGGATTACAATCTCGGCCTCTTTCATAACGTTTTCAGCTGCATCAATATCCTTTTTGGTTATTGCAAAATTAGCACCTCTTACAATACTTGCATGTACACTTCCATCTGCCAGCGCATTCACCACACCCAAACCGGTAGGTTCATCCACCTCTTTTAAATATGTAGTATCCAGGCCGAATTTTTTTGCTGACGCAATTAAATCTTTTCCATGGGCATCTTTTCCCACACACCCTACCATATAGGTCTTGATTCCTAATTTCGCAGCCTGAACCGCCTGATTCGCGCCTTTTCCTCCGGCGCTGAATGTAGCGCCGTCCACCGGCATAGTTTCACCCTCTTCCGGAAGGCGGCTGCATTTTAGAATAATATCGTAATTCAAACTGCCGATTACAACAATTTTATTTCTCATAACTGCCCCTTAATTTTTATGGCGTGCCAGGAAAGCCGCAAAATCATCTTTCGCATATTCGAAATAGGAAGCTACAATAATAATCAAACCGGTTACCACATACTGCCAGAAGGAGTCCACATTGATAACCACCATACCTACCTTCAGGACTGCCAGCAAAAGAGCTCCCACAAAAGTTCCCAGTGCCGTACCACGACCGCCTGCCATAGAAGTCCCTCCGATGGCTGCTGCCGCGATGGCATTTGTCTCATATCCAATCCCCGCAGTTGCCTCTGCAGAACCCAGGGAGGCCAGCATCACCAGTCCTGCCACTGCAGTACATACGCCAGATGCAATATAAGCAATATATTTTGTTTTCCGTGTATTAACACCAGATAATTTTGCCGCCTCTTCATTGCCGCCCACTGCATACAGATAATCTCCGGTTCTGGTTTTGGAAAGAATTACATGCGCGACTATAAATACCACCAACATAACGATAACATAATAACGAATGCCAGAATTTCCTATCTGTCCATTGAAAATATTGCGGAAAGAATCCGGTACATTGGTAACCGGAACGCCGCCCGTTACTACATAGGCAATACCACGATAAAGGCTCATGGTACCCAGTGTGGCAATAAACGGCTGCAATTTCAAATTCGTTACTAAAAATCCATTAAACAAACCAAGCACTGCGCCCACAATCAGGCCAATAACCAGAGCCATCACCGGGTTCATACCTCCGACTGTACAGGTTGCTACCGCAATACCCACTATAGCAAAAGTACATCCGATAGACAGGTCAATACCGCCGGTCAGGATTGTAAACATAATACCAACTGCCAGTAACCCGTTCAATACCATCTGCTGGAAGATTGTCAGAAAATTTCTCCAGGTAAGAAACTGCGGGTTCAGTACTGTAAATACCACGCAAAGAATCAGCGTCGCGACGAATACAAGAATCTCTCTCTTATACTTCACGTAAAAATTTTTCATTACTCATTTCCTCCAATCGCATAGTTTAGGATAGCGTCTGAATCAAATTCTGATCTGTCCGTGAGGATTCCTGTGATGCGTCCCTCACTCATAATTACCAGCCGGTCACTGAGCCCGATGGCCTCCGGAAGTTCACTGGATACAACAATCAAACTCTTTCCCTGAGAAACCAGTTCTTCCATCAATCGGTAAATCTCTGCTTTTGCAGCCACATCTACACCCTTTGTCGGTTCATCGAAAATGATAATATCAATATCTGTAGACATCCATTTTGCAAGAATGACTTTCTGCTGATTTCCTCCTGACATATTCACCGTCATATACATAGGCAGTTTCGGATTGATATCCAGTTCTTCAAAATAATGTTCTGCGTTCTTTATCTTCTTGGATTCATCTGTAAAAAATAAGCCGTGCATATATTTTTCAAGTGAAGAAATCACTATATTCTGCGTATTCGTTGCAAGTTTATTGAATCCCGTATTTTTCCGGTCCTCCGATAACATTCCGATTCCTCTGGACAATGCTTTTGTAGAATTCCAGTTCCGTGGAATCGGCACATTTTTCAGGTAAATATTACCCTCCAGTTTCGGATCAGCACCTACAAGTACACGCATAACTTCGGTTCTTCCGGCTCCCACCAGGCCGTAAAACCCAAGGATCTCTCCTCTATGTAATTCAAAACTGATATCTTTAAATTTCCCTCCGGTGGTATCTGTCAATCCCTCCACTTTCAAAACTACCTCTTTGGTAGCCTGACATGGAATCGTACGGGAAGCTACAGCAGAAACGCTGCGTCCCACCATAGCATGGATCAGTTCATCTTCTGTTGTCTCTTTCACATTTAATGTCTGAACAAATTCGCCGTCTCGAAGAATCGTCGCCCGATCGCAGATCTGGAAAATCTCCTCCAGATGATGTGAAACATATAAAATTGTGATTCCATCTTTTTTCAATTTCTCAATAACAGCAAACAATGCTTCTGTCTCTTTAGAAGTAAGAGATGCCGTCGGCTCATCGAAGGAAATGATATTCGAATGGTGATAGATTGCCTTTGCAATTGCGATCATCTGCTTTTGTCCTGCTGTTAGGGTTCTTACTATGTCTCTGGATTTAAAATTACAGTTTAGTTCTGTAAGGATCGCATCTACATCATTATGCATCTTATTAAAATCTATAAACGCGCCCTTTTTAGGTTCATATCCCATGGTGACATTCTGTCCTACCGACAGTTCTTCCACAACCATGATTTCCTGATGAACTTTGGAAATATTTCCATTTTTGATTGCATCATTGGCACTCTTAAAATGTACCTCTTTTCCATGAAGCAATACAGAGCCTTCATATTCTCCATATACTCCATGCAGAATATTTAACAATGTAGATTTCCCGGCTCCGTTTTCCCCCAGAAGCGCATGTACTTCGCCTTCTTCCACGGAGAAGGAAATGTCTTTTAAAACGTGCACACCCGGAAATCTTTTGTTAATCTTAACAAATTCGATTGCTTTTCCCATCTATGAAAACCTCCCTTATAGAGGACCGCATCCTCTGTTCCAACAGTGCCAAGGAAGAAGATGCGGTCAATTGTGTAAAAGTTTCAATTATTCGGTTACGTAGGTAGGAGCAACCCAGTTGATCAGTTCAGCCGGATCCGTGTCAACATTGTCTGCATCAATCAGCGCCTGCGGAGTTGCAACCGCGCTCGGAAGTTCCTGTCCTCCAAGAGCACGAAGTGTACATTCCGTCGCTACCTGTGCCATATAGTACGGGAACGAGTCCACTGTTGCATCCAATCCGCCATTGCGGATAGACTCATATGCTTCGCCAATACCATCTACGCCTACTACCAGGATATCTGCCTCTGCTTCTCTGACAGCTTCCACAACACCCAGGGCCATATCATCATTGTTGCAGAAGATCGCTTTCAGGTCCGGATTCTGCTGGATCCAGGTTGCCGCCAGATCTTTTGCTTTTGTACGATCCCAGTCCGCATTCTGCTCTGCCCAAACATTCAGACCAGAATTGTTTTCCTCAATCCAATCTTTGAATCCGGCTGTACGCTCACGAGCAGCAAATGCTTTCGCCATGCCGATTACGATAGCGACATCACCTTCATCACCCAGTTTCTCAGAAATCCACTCAGCAGCCAGCTGTCCATTCATATACGCGTTCGGCCCTACATAATGCTGTGCCTGTGCAATCAGACCATCATTTACATTTACAGTTAATACACCCGCATCATTTGCATTCTCCACTGCCGATGTCAGGTTAGAATCAGAGATCGGGCTGAGAAGCAATGCATCTACACCCTGGTTTGTAAGTGTTTCTGTCATGGTCTGCTGTCCGATCTCATCAGACTCATCTGTAGTAGCCTGGATATTAAATGCGAGGCCCGTATCTGCTGATGCCTGCTCATAACCTTCCTGCAAAGTTCTCCAGAACTCATTAGAAAGGGATTTCATAACAACACCGATTTCCCAATCTGAATTTACCGTTACTTCTACTCCGTTTGCTTCGCGAAGCTCATCAATCGTCATAGCATCTTCTGCCTGATCCGGATTAAATTCCAGCTCGTCCACTTCTTCTGCAGACTCCTCTTCTGCCGCATCAGTTGCCTGTTCTGTACTGTCCGATGCAGAATCAGATGTGGTAGAACTGCTGGATGATCCGCATCCCACGACTCCCAGTACCATTGCCGCTGCTAAAAATGTTGCTAAAAACCTCTTTTTCATTTTCAAATCCTCCTTTATTATTGTGTTCTTAGCTCTTTGTGCAAAACCTCTCCCGTTTTACACATTTTATCTCAACATATCCTGGATCAGCTTATTCGTGCTGAGTCCATCATGCTTTGATACAATTTCGCTGATTTTTTCTACCCCCTCCCGGTCAACTTTACTTTTGATTAATTCAAACGCATCCACATTTGCCTGGCATTCGCCTCTTGATTCCTCTCTAATAGGAAAAGTATCAAAGAAAACCACGCCGTCATAATTATATTTTTCAAGATAATAAATAAATTCTGCCGACAATGCAAAGTTTACAGAACCGAATATCAATCCGCTGTCCTTTCTTCCGTATCCGTCGTTCATATGTAGTCCAAACAGCTTTCCTGTTGATGCGGCCAGCGCCAGTCCAAAAGACGGATTATCATGTTTCATTAACATATGGCAGAAATCTAGTGTACATCCCACATTTGGACGATCTACTTCCCTGATTAAATAAAGCGTCATTCCTGCACTGTCCACCAACGCAAATTCACGTTCTTCAAAGGGCTTGTACTCAATACTTATCTTTAAATCCGGTGCATAATCTGCAACTTCCCGCAAACCTTCTATCAATTTTTCCCAATCTTTTTCATAATCTATCTCAAATGGATAATCAAAACCGTCATTTTCGAACCAGAGCGTGATCACGCTTCCCCCGAGTTCTCTGCACACATCACATGCGTCTTTCGACATCTGGATCGCTCGTCTGCGAAGCTTTTCATCTGGATTGGTGAAATCTCCATGAAGGAAATCTTTTCGCCACCTTACTGCCAAACCGTTAACTTTCAACGGTGCAATAGCATCCTTCAGCTCTTCCAAATCATATCCCGCAATGTGTTCCGGATAGTTAAATTCCAGATGTGTAATGCCGCTCATCTCTTTATACGCAGCAATAGCGTCATATACGTTCTGACCTTTAAAAATAAATGAATTGAAACGTCCTGCATAATTCATCGTATTTCCCAACCTCCTTTTTATTATTTTTCATATCTTTTCAACTCTTGATATCATATAATCATATTTATCATTTTCTGTCAATATATTATGAAAAAAATTGGCATTATGCTGAAATTATTTGAAATAATTTGTTAATTATAACCAACATTTTTCACGCATTCCCACTTTTTTCCATGTAGTCCAAGCACAAAAAAAGACGGGCACCGCCCGTCTCAAAATACCGCACCTTTATAGAAGAACAGAAAAGTTCTTATAAAATCTGAAAAGCCGCAACTGCATAAAGAAGAGAAACGCCGCTGAACCCCAAGGTTCCGGATGTAAACAAACTGCAAAGGTTAATCCCCACAGCGCAGGATATTCCCATTGACTCCAGTACCAGATTCACACCGCAGATGGCAATTCCGCCCGCAACTGCCCTCAGGCAGAAATTCAGAATAAATTCGGCCTTATGTTTCACTGCCACAAGAAAAAGCACCACCAGGCAGGCTCCCACGATAACTGCCATACCCATATCTTTTTCCATAATCAATGCCTCTTCGATCTCTTTTTTCTTTAAAATATATGAGGACATCCAAAAAATATGCCCTTCTCTGTATAAATCCGGGAACTGCCGACTATACTTTTAGTAACCCGATATTTCCCAGAACAGGAAGGAAGATGCAGATGAAACGTTCGGAACAGAAAGAAAATATCGATCCCCGCAGAAAGCAGCTCCTGGAAGATATCCGTAAAACCAAGTATGCGCTGGACTGCGCCTATTCCAATTTTGAAAATGTCGTCGACCCGGACCTGATCGACTGTTCCATCTACGAACTGCAGGCGGTACAGATGCGCTACCGTTTTCTGCTCCGCCAGGCGGAACTTCTGGATTCTGTTTCCGGTTGATTTGTGTGAAATTTTGTTTCACACATTTTTTATGTGATTTTACATGTATTTTACCTGATTTTTCGCGCTTTTTACTCCCGGGGAAAACCTTTGTCTAATGTACACAATCATCGGCAGAAATCTTTGTTGTTATGGCGAATTGAATTCCCGGCATACATATGCTAGTATGAAATCAACAGAAGTTCTAGCGTATGGGTAAGGACAAGATGTTACAGGGGTAGCATTTTGTCCTTTTTTCTTGGCAGATCATGTCCCTGCTTTCATACGCGCTTCTGAGTCAAAACATTCATTCTTACTTAAGGAGGAAAAAAGTTTATGAAATTCAAAAGACTGTTATCCGGGCTCCTGGTTACTGCCGCTGCTCTCAGCCTTACCGCCTGCGGCGGCTCCGGCTCTGACTCCGGCTCCGCCGACTCCGCTTCCACCGAAAGCTCCGGCGATGAGGTGGTCATCCATCTCATGATGAGCAATTCCCAGGAACTTGGCGTCAGCGCTGCCGTCGAGGCCTTCAACGAGGAATACGCCGGCCGTATCCGCTGCGAAGCCGACTATGTCGCCTTTGACAACGTCTTCGAAAACCTTGAGGTCCTCATGAGCAACCAGTCTACCGAGTATGATGTGTTCGCCGCAGACGGCCCCAACGTGTCCGCTTATGTTCACCGCGGATATCTGGAACCCCTCAACGAGTGGTTCAGCGATGAGGAAATCGCCATGTTCACCGACTCCATGATCACCGAGGGTACCGTGAACGACCAGTTCTACGGCGCTCCCATGGGCGATTCTTCCCTGGTTCTCTACTACAACACCGCTCTCCTGGAGCAGGCCGGGCTGAATATCGACTTTGAATCTATCACTCCGGAGAACCGTCTGACCTGGGAACAGCTGGTAGACTACGCGCAGCAGGCTCTGGATGTCCTGGATCCCGACGGCTCCAACGGCATCTACGGCATCGAGTTCCAGCAAGTGGGACGTGTTTATCAGATGAATGTCCTTCCCAACTCCCTGGGCGGCGCTCAGATCAGCGATGACGGACTGAGTGTGGACGGGGTCATCAATACCGATCCGTGGTATGAGGCTCTGCAGTTCTATCAGGATAATGTAAACGCAGGCATCTTTACCAGAGGCATCTCCGCTACCGAGACCAGCAGCTACTTCCAGTCCGGACAGATTCTTTTCTATCTGGGTACCACCGCTCTTCCGGCTACCTTTGAAGAGAATGGATTTACGGACTATGGATACACCTATGTTCCCTGCTTTGAAGGACATGAAGACCAGGTAAGAACTTCCTGCGGAAGCTGGACCATCGGCATGAATGTCTACTCCGACAAAAAAGACGCAGCCGCAGAATTCATCAAATACCTGACTCTGTATGATGGAGCGGACGTATATATCAACGCTTCCGGCATGGTTCCGGCACTGACCCGTCAGTTCACCGATGAGCTGATCGCGGAAAAACCGTTTATGGAAATGGCCCAGTATGAGGTTATGAACACCTCCCTGGTACGCGCGATCACTCCGGCATACAACGAGTACTCCACGGCTATGGACGCCATGTGGGACAACATCCGCAACGGCGCGGACATTCATGAATCTGTGGACAACTGTATCGCCGAACTGAACACTGCGTTCGCAGAGTATCAATAAAACATTCCGCAGCGGACTGCGCGTTTCCGCACAGTCCGCCCTCTGCGGGTATCCTTCTAAAGGAAGCTCTGATTTAATCAGCGTTTCCCTAAATATATGAACAACGAAGGAGGGAGAAAGTGACTGAAAGACCAACTCAGGCCGCGCGGCGTAAATTCGCGGTGCCAAGAAAGGTACTGCCCTATCTGATGCTGGCGCCGGCACTGATCATTATCTTTGTATTCAAAATCTATCCGATCGTATCTGTTATGATCACATCCTTTATCCGGGACGGGCAGTTCACGTTCCGGACCTATGAGATCCTTCTGGGAGACCGGACCTTCTGGATGTCTTTGTGGACTACGATCAAAATGAACCTGGTCATGATTCCGCTTCAGATTGTGCTGTCACTGGCGCTGGCGCTTCTGGTAAACTCCACGGTCAAGGGAATCGGGATCTTCCGCAGCATCTACTACCTTCCGGTGACCATGGCAATCTCTGTGGCAGCCATCACCTGGGAGCTTATGGCGAATTACAACAACGGTGTATTTAACAGTCTCTTTACCGCCCTGGGGATCGGACGCCAGGGGCTTTTCACGGATGCCAACCAGGCCCTGTGGTGCATCGTGGTCATGGCAACCTGGAAAGGATGCGGTATGTGGATGATGTATATCCTTGCCGGGCTCAAAGGCGTGGACACCTCCATCTATGAATCCGCCAGGCTGGACGGCGCGGGGTACTTCCGTACTCTGTTCAGCATTACCCTCCCGCTGATCAAGCGAACCATGCTGTTCGTCATTGTCGCCAACACTTCCGCGAACATGCTTCTGTTCGCTCCCATGCAGCTGATTACCGAAGGCGGTCCTCAGAACAGTACCAACGTACTCATGTATGAAGTCTATAAATCCGCTTTCCAGAACGGCAACGCTTCCCGTGCGGGCGCACTGACCACCATCCTTCTGATTATTGTGCTGACTGTGGTCATCATACAGTTCCGCATGCTGAACGAAAAAGAAGAGTAGGAGGACGGACATGACGAAGAAAAATCATACTTTAAAGACTGTACTTTTGTATATCGTCCTGGCCCTCATCGCTGTTATCGCCATCTTCCCGCTCTTTTACATCGTGATGGCGTCCTTCAGGACCAATATCGAAATTTTCGACTATGCGCTTCCATTTACCTGGAAGACCCTGATCCCTCAGGAATGGACTTTTGACAACTATGTCGCAATCTTCGAAGAATTCCATTTCGGGCTGGCTATCCGCAATACTTTGATCGTAGTTGCGGTTCTGGTTCCGCTGTCCTTATGCATCTCCGCTTTGGGCGGGTTTGTATTTGCGTTCTTCGATTTCAAAGGGAAGAACATTCTGTTCGCTCTGTGCCTGATTTCTTTCATGGTGCCCATAGACGCGATCGTACTTCCCCTGTACAACCTGATCTCCAAGCTGGGGCTTGTGAACTCCTACGCATCCCTGATCCTGCCCAGCGCGGCCAGCGGGCTTGCCATGTTTTTGTTCACTCAGTTTTTCAAGGAGATTCCGAAGAGCCTTCTGGAAGCGGCGCGCATCGACGGAGCCAACTGGCTGCAGGTATTTGCGAAAGTCGTACTGCCCCTGTCCATTCCGGTGACGATCACGGCAGGGCTGATGGTATTTGTCAATGAATGGAATAACTTCTTCTGGCCTCTGCTGGTGGCGAGGACGGAAGAATTCCGGACAATCCAGGTAGCGCTGTCCTATTTCCAGGATGAGAACGCGGTATACTTCAGCTACATTTTTGCAGGCTCTGCCATATCGGCCATCGTACCTGTACTTTTGTTCCTGCCGCTGCAGAAATACTTCGTACAGGGCATCACCAGCAGCGGTGTGAAAGGCTGATAATTTTGACAGGCCAGTTTAACTTAGGCTCCGTTGTTTTCCGCATGTTCCTGTCCATTATGTGCAGCGGCGTCCTGGGTCTGGAACGGGAAAACAAAAACCGCCCCGCCGGTTTCCGTACTTATATGCTGGTGAGTCTGGGAGCATGCATCACCATGCTGCTTGGTCAGTATGAATTTTACTGCATATCCGGTCTCACCTCCCTGGATGTCTCCCGATTCGGCGCACAGGTTATCAACGGAATCGGTTTTTTAGGAGCGGGCTCCATCATTGTAACTGCGCATCAGGAAGTCAAAGGCCTGACTACTGCCGCCGGACTCTGGGCTTCCGCCTGTATGGGGCTTGCCATCGGCGCGGGAAATTATATGTGCGCTCTGATCGGGTTCGGATTAATTATCATCTGTTTCCGTCTTCTGCCTTATATTGAAAGGCACCTGATGAGTAATTCCAAAAATATGAACGTCTTTTTGGAATTTGATGAACTGACGCATATCCACCCTATCCTGACACTGATAAAAGAACAGAATATCCAGATCTATGAAGTGGAGATCATGAGTGAAAAAGGCATGCCTGCTGATTATCCGGCCGCTATTTTTTCCCTTCGGCTGGATCGGAAACAGAATCATGCGCCGATTATCGCGTTTCTGTCAGATCTGGAATATGTTTTACGGATTGAGGAGATTTGAGGACATAACATGATGCTGGAATTTCTTGATATTGTCAGAGGCACCGATTTTCTTTCCACTTTGTGTAAACTGCTTACCGCGGTACTCTGCGGAGGAGTCATCGGCATTGAAAGGGCATACAAACGGCGGCCTGCCGGTTTTCGTACACATATCCTGATCAGCCTGGGATCGGCGATCACCACCCTGACCAGCCAGTTTCTTGTTACAGATCTGGAACTGGCCGCAGATCCCGGACGGCTGGGCGCCCAGGTTGTCGCAGGCATCGGATTTATCGGAGCCGGTACCATCATCGTGTCAAAACGCAGCCGGGTAAAAGGCCTGACCACTGCCGCCGGACTCTGGACGACCGCTACGGTAGGTCTGGCTGTCGGCATGGGTTTTTATGAATGCAGCATCATGGCAACCTTGTTAATTTTATTTGCCGAACTGGTCCTGAGCCGGCTGGAAAACCTTCTCCGGACCAGACTGGCAGAGCTGAATCTTTACATTGAATATACCGGAGCCGGATATTTATATCGTCTTCTGGAATATTTCAAGCGGGAAAACATCCGGATTTTAGATATAGAAATCATCAAGAAAACAAAAAAAGACGACAAAAAAAATATCGCTATTTTTACCGTACAACTGCATAAAAATCTCTGTCAGTCAGATATTATAGACGGCGTGTCTGCTTTCCCGCAGACTATCACGGTGGAAATCATATAACAGCTGCTCTGACAAACATTTTTACATTCCAGCAGAACTATACAATTTGAGGATAAGACCATGAAATCAGACTTGAAAAACATTTTAGCAAAAAATCCAATTATTGCATCTCTTTGCCGGGAAAGCGACCTGGACGACCTGTGTCTGTCCAACGTGAGGATCGCCTTCATACTGTATGGAGATCTTCAATCTCTCCCGTCAATCGCTTCACGAATTAAGAAAGCCAATATCCTGCCATTCATTCATATTGACTTTATTGACGGGCTGTCCGCCAAAGAAGCTGCTGTCGATTTTATCAAGTACTATACCTGCGCGGCAGGGATCGTGACAACCAAAAACGCGCAGATTAAGCGGGCGAGGACTCTGGAACTGTACTGTATCCAGCGATTTTTTGTATTCGACGCCATTTCTCAGAATAATATCCGCACACAGATCGCGGCATGCAATGCAGACGCCATAGAAATCCTTCCTGGCGTTATTCCGAGCGTAATCCGTGACCTGTCCTCCGACTGCCGGCTGCCTTTTATTACAGGAGGCTTTATAAATTCTCAGAAAGAGGTGGAAACTGCGCTTCACTGCGGTGCTTCCAACATCACCACTTCCATTCCGAATCTGTGGTTCACCTAGCATTTATTGACTTCTCCTACCTCCTGTGCTAATCTGTAAATAATGGTTTTAAGCGCAGAAATATAAGGAAACAGAGGTAATCAAATGGAAAAGAAGAAATTTTATATGACCACCGCGATTGCTTATACTTCCGGGAAACCTCACATCGGCAATACTTATGAGATCGTCCTGGCAGACAGTATCGCACGCTATAAACGCTTTGAGGGTTATGACGTTTTTTTTCAGACCGGCACCGATGAGCACGGCCTGAAGATTGAACAGAAAGCGGAAGCAGCAGGGATCACTCCGAAAGAATATGTAGATCAAGTAGCCGGACAGATCAAAGAAATCTGGGATCTGATGAATACTTCCTATGACAAGTTCATCCGTACCACCGACTCGGACCACGAAGCGCAGGTACAGAAAATATTTAAATATCTCTACGACAAAGGAGATATCTACAAAGGATACTATGAAGGCATGTACTGCACTCCCTGCGAATCCTTCTTCACGGAATCCCAGTTGGTAGACGGCAAATGCCCGGACTGCGGACGGGAAGTCCAGCCGGCTAAGGAAGAAGCATATTTCTTCCGTATGAGCAAGTATGCGGATCGTCTGATCGATTATATAAATACCCATCCGGAGTTTATCCAGCCGGTCTCCAGAAAGAACGAAATGATGAACAACTTCCTGCTGCCCGGTCTGCAGGATCTGTGTGTATCCAGGACTTCCTTCACCTGGGGCATTCCTGTTACTTTCGATCCCAAACATGTCATCTACGTATGGCTGGACGCGCTAACAAACTATATCACCGGCATCGGTTACGACTGCGAAGGAGAAAGCAGCGATTTATTCAAAAAGAATTGGCCTGCCGATCTGCATCTGATCGGAAAAGATATCATCCGTTTCCATACAATTTACTGGCCGATCTTCCTGATGGCTCTGGATCTCCCTCTGCCGAAGCAGGTATTCGGCCATCCATGGCTCCTGCAAGGTGATGGCAAGATGAGCAAATCCAAAGGAAACGTTCTCTATGCAGATGAACTGGCAGATTTCTTCGGCGTAGATGCTGTACGTTATTTTGTCCTGCATGAAATGCCTTTTGAAAACGATGGCGTCATCACATGGGAACTTATGGTGGAACGGCTGAATTCCGAACTGGCAAACACGCTGGGCAATCTGGTAAACCGCACGATCTCCATGTCCAATAAGTATTTCGGCGGAACCGTCACACAGACCGGCGCCGCAGAAGAAGTAGATGAGGACCTGAAGAAAACAGTTCTGAACACTTTGACAAAAGTCACAGACAAAATGGACCAGCTGCGTGTGGCAGACGCGCTTACCGAGATCTTCGCGCTGTTCAAACGCTGCAATAAATATATTGATGAAACCATGCCCTGGGCGCTGGCAAAAGACGAGACAAAAAAAGACCGGCTGTCAGAAGTTCTCTACAATCTGGTAGAAAGTATCAGTTATGGAGCAACTCTTCTGGAGTCGTTCATGCCGTCTACTTCCCGCAGGATTCTGGAACAGCTGAACGCCGAACCGCGCACAATTGAGCAGATGAATCATTTCGGGCTTTACCGGTCCGGCGCTAAAGTAACCGATAAGCCGGAGATCCTGTTCGCAAGAATGGACATCAAAGAAGTACTGGAAAAAGTAGAAGCACGCAAAGCTGCGGAAGAAGCGGCCAAAGCGCCGAAAGAACCTGTCATTGACATTGAGCCCAAGGAAAACATTTCTTACGACGATTTTGCAAGACTGCAGTTCCAGGTGGGAGAGATCATCTCCTGCGAGGCAGTTCCGAAAGCAGACAAGCTGCTCTGCTCCCAGGTAAAAGTCGGCAGCCAGGTACGCCAGATCGTTTCCGGAATCCGCAATACCTACTCTCCAGAAGAAATGGTTGGCAAAAAGGTAATGGTGCTGGTAAATCTGGAACCCAGAAAGATTCGTGGTCTCGTGTCCGAAGGCATGCTTCTGTGTGCGGAGGATGAGAATGGAAACCTTTCTCTGGTAACGCCGGAAAAAGAGATGCCGGCAGGCGCGGAGATTTCTTGATTAGATATTATCATACTCATAAAAAATGACATCAGGGAACAGATTCCGCCTTGAAATCTGTTCCCTGGTATCGTATAATACACCATCCTGTCACCAGCGCGGAAATCATTCCCAGTGACAGCAAGACACTAATGACTTTTCTTTTCATTTTTTCTTTCCTCCCTGTATCTGTATTTTGTATGGATAGTTGCAGGCGTCAGCAATTTTTCCCGTTTCTGATGCCTGTAAAAATTATATCTTGTGCAATATTTTCATTCAATTCAAGATAATTGCCATCATTTTTAAAATATTTGTCAAAAAGCAAAAACTTGTATTCAAAAAAATGCACTTTTTTGTCAATCGCAAAAAAGTGCATATCTCTGTTTCCGTCCGCATATATTTATCTGACAAACTTTCAGGAGTGACTGCATATGTACAGATGCCTTGCGGCAGGGATGGTTCTGCTGCTTACCATACATACCTCTGTCTTTTCCTGGTTCCTCCGCCTGGGCCAGGATTTCCAGGATTACGCCATGGAAATGTTCCGCCATGAACTGTCCTCAGATACTCTGAGCCTGCACTACATGCTGGCGGAGCCTTCTGCTTACGGGATCCGTGAAGAAGAACCCACACTTGGAGATTTTTCCGCGGAAGCGAGAGCCGAAGAACACACCTGGCTGGCCTCATGCCGCGATCGTCTGGATGAATATCTGGGGAAAAAACTCGACAAAGAAGAACAGTTCGCCGCGGCTCTCCTGTCCTGGTGGGTTGACGCCCAGCTGACACTGGAAGATTTTTATTATTATCAGGAGCCCCTGGGACCTGCCCTCGGTACCCAGGCCCAGCTTCCCATACTGCTGGCAGAATACTCTTTCCGGAATCGGGAAGATATTGATACTTATCTTAAGCTTCTCGCTGAACTTCCTGATTATTTCATGCAGATCGCCCGATTTGAAGAAGAGAAATCCAGTGCCGGGCTCTTTATGACAGATGAAACCCTGGATCAGATATTAAATCAGTGCCGTTCCATCATGGAAATTGACAACGAACATTTCCTTGTCACCACCTTCGCCGAACGGTTGGAAGCCTGCAGCTTTCTGGATGCGGATCAGAAGATTTCCTATGAAGTGCAGAATCTGAATGCGCTGAACCAATATTTCCGTCCCGCGTACCAGCAGCTCTGTCTGGCCCTGGAAAAGCTTCGCGGAACCGGTGTCAACACCGGCGGTCTCTACTATACGCCGGACGGTATTTCTTATTATGAATACCTTCTGCGTTATTCTATTGGAACGGATCTCAGCGTGCCGGTTATCCGCCGTATGCTGGAAGAACAGATCGCAGACGACTATGAGACGATCCTTTTCGCCATCCACGAGGGAGCCGACGTTTTAAATCTGACCAGGAGCGTTCCTTCCGCCAGTTCCGCGGACGAGATACTGGAAGATCTGACGGTCCGGATTCAAGATGATTTTCCCGAAATTCCGGAAGACATATCCTGGCAGGTCAAGGAAGTCCCGGAGTCTTTAGAGGACTGGCTCAGTCCCGCTTTTTACATGGTCCCCGCGCTGGATCTGCCGGAAGAAAACAATATCTACATCAATCCGTCCTATGAACCGGACTCTAAAGAACTGATCACTACTCTGGCGCACGAAGGTTATCCGGGCCATCTGTACCAGAATACGTTTGAACGGGCAGGCGCGTATGCCCCGATCCGTTCCATGGTCTATGTGGGAGGGTATACAGAAGGATGGGGACTGTACAGCGAATTCTATGCCTACGATTTCCTGGGCCTTACCGAAACAGAAGCCGGTTTCCTGCGGGCACTTTCATCCCTGAATTATGCCATCTGCGCCACTCTGGATCTGGCTGTCCATACGGAAGGATGGACAGAGGAAGAATGCCGGAACTACCTTTCTTCTTTCGGCGTCACTGATGAAGAGCAGGTCCGTGCTCTTTACACAGATATACTGGAAGAGCCTTCCAACTATCTGAAATATTATCTGGGATATCTGGAAATCTGCAGACTAAAAGAGAGCGCGCTGGCACTCTCCCCGGAAATTTCCATATCAGATTTTCATGAATGGTTCCTGACCACAGGACCTGCGCCCTTTTTCCTCCTGGAAGAACAGCTAAACCTCCTGGAAATATCCCCGGATCTTTTCCAGGGCGCGGGCGAGGACGTCCATCTCCTCTCCGCCCAGCCCTTCCATAACCGTCTGAACCATCTTTTTATGATAAGCGGCATGACGCCGGTAGACCTTCCTGCCCTTCTCGGTCAGAGAGAGCAGGACGACCCGCTTGTCCTCCGCGCTGCGGATGCGTGAGACATAGCCCTTCTTCACCAGATTGTTGATGGCGGTAGTCAATGTGCCTACCGTCACCGACATCTTCTTCGCCACGGTGGACATGTTTCTGGGCTCCGCGATTCCGACCGCGTCGATGATATGCACGTCATTGATAGAGATCTCTTTGAACGCGCCGGTAATCAACGCGCGGTTCTCTGCGTCCATAATCTCATTAAATGTCATTACTAGCAGCTGATTCAACAGTTCTTCCCGGTTCATGCCTCACCTTCTTCACAGAAATTCATCTTATCTGGTGCAAGTATAGCATAATTTTCTTTTCTCTTCAACGCCGGAGAAATCACCCCATCATCCCCGCCAGCACCACGCTGGCGGCCAGACCTCCAAAGGTGGCCGCCAGTGCTCCGGCCAGGGTCCAGCGGGTCTTCGTCACTTTCGCGGTCAGAAAATAGACGCTCATAGTATAGAAGATCGTCTCCGTGCATCCCATCATGATCGACGCCAGTGTTCCGATATAGGAATCTGTCCCATAAGACTTATAGATGTCTATCACCATGGAGGATGCGGCCGAAGAGGAAAACATCCGGATCAATGTCAGAGGAACCAGCTCCGCCGGAAAGTGCAGAAAGGATGCCGCAGGAGCCAGAAGGCCGGATATCAGATCCAGAAATCCCGACGCCCGCAGCATCCCCACGGCAACCATCAGCCCCACCAGAGTCGGCATAATCTTCAGGACGATCTTCAGCCCGCCCGCGGCTCCGGCGACGAACTCATCATATACCTGTACTTTTTCCGTCAGGCCATAGGCGATCAGATAAAAGATCACAAACGGAATCATAAAATCCGAGAGAAAATAGAAAAACTCCAAACGATTCTCCTCATTTCTCTTTTTTTTAACTTATTCCGCAAAGATTCATTTTATGATTTCTTTCAGACTTTCCGCGATCCGGCTCTCCGCTGCCGCTGCTTCCGCTCTGTCCGGAGCGCTCACCGAAATATAAGCTTTCAGCTTCGGCTCTGTACCGGAAGGACGGATCACCACAGAGCAGTTGTCCTCCAGCAGGAATTTCAGCACGTCCGACTTGGGAAGACCGTCCAGCCCGTCCGCGTAATCCAGGCAGCGTTCCACTTTTTTCGGCCCGATATGTGTCAGACCCGCGCGGAATGCTTTCATGATCTCCTGCATCTTCGCGAACCCCGCCGATCCGTCAAACTCATAAGAATGCAGCGTATTCAGACAGAATCCATAAGTACGGTACAGTTCCTCCAGTTTTTCCAGCAGGCTGACGCCTTTCGTCTTATAGTACGCAAACATCTCGCAGATCAGGAACGCGCCGTCCACAGCGTCCTTGTCTCTGACGTAGGAGCCGCTCAGATATCCGTAGCTCTCCTCGAATCCGAAGATATAAGAATCCGCTTTTCCCTTCTTCTCCAGAAGCCCGATCTGTTCTCCTATAAATTTGAATCCGGTCAGCACATTGACCGTCCGCACGCCATAATGGGCCGCGATACGCTCTGCCATATCAATGGTCACGATGGACTTCACCGCCACCGGATCCTCCGGCATCGTCCCCATCTCCCTGCGGCGGGAACAGATATAGTCCAGAAGAAGCATGCCTGTCTCATTTCCGGACAGAAGCACATATTCCCCATCCTGGTTTTTCACCGCGATGCCTACCCGGTCGCAGTCCGGATCCGTGGCCAGCAGAAGATCTGCCTGGTATTTTGCGGCATATTCCATGCCCAGCGCCATCGCCTCCCGGATCTCGGGATTCGGATACGGACAGGTCGGGAAATGGCCGTCCGGCTGTTCCTGTTCTCTGACCACGGTGATATTCGTGTATCCGCTTTCTTTTAAAGTGCGGAGCACCGGTTTTAATCCGGTTCCGTTAAGCGGAGAGTAAACGATCGCCACATCCTTGTCCACCGGCGTCTTTTCATCCAGCATGGACTGGCCTTTTACCGCTTCCACAAACGCCGTATAGACATCTTCCCCGATATAATGAATCTTTCCTTCATCCACACCTTTCTGAAAGTCCATGGTCTGTACTTCTTTGAAAATATCCAGTTTCTCAATCTCACCCAGAATTTCTGCCGCTGCTTCCGTCGTGATCTGGCAGCCGTCCGCTCCGTAAACTTTATATCCGTTGTACTTGGACGGATTGTGGGAAGCCGTCACCATGATTCCCGCCGCGCAGTTCAGATTCCTCACCGCAAAAGACAGGCACGGAGTGGGCATCAGCTGCGGATAAATATACACCTGAATATCGTTGGCCGCGAATACTCCGGACGCCACCTGCGCGAACAGATCCGATTTGATGCGGGAATCATAGCTTACCGCGATCTTCCTCGCGCCGCCTTCATAATGTTTTTTCACATAATCCGCCAGTCCCTGGGACGCTTTTGCCACCGTATGCACATTCATCCGGTTGGTTCCCGCGCCGATCACGCCGCGCAGCCCGCCGGTTCCAAAAGCCAGATCCCGATAAAACGCGTCTTCAATCCGTGCTCCGTCTCCTTCTATTTCCTGAAGTTCTTTCACCACATCCGGATCCGCCTTGGCATTCTCCCGCCAGATCCGGTACTGCTCCATGATTCTGCTCTCTTCCATCTGTCTCCTCCTAACAACTTACCTTCAGCATCTGCGCCCTGCCGTGTATTTTTAGCGGCACGGAATCCGCCGGCAGGAACAGGCAGTCCCCTTTAAAAAAATTCAGCGACTCTCCGTTTTCCTCAAAAAGCACGCCGCATCCGCCGATACACAGCAGTACCTGAAAAGAATTGCTCCCCGTACGGATATCCGCCATCTCCCGATAGCGTTCCGTATTGATCAGCTGCCGCTCCACCTGAAAATATTTACACCTGCATAAAAGCTCCGACGCGCATCCCTTTTTGTATCTCAGCACGCGCATGGGCTGTCTGGGTTCCGCGCTGCCATGCAGATTGGCCACTTCCAGCGCTTTCTCAATATGGAGTTCTCTATGTCTGCCGTACTTGTCCACCCGGTTGTAATCGTACATCCGGTACGTCAGATTGGAACTTTCCTGGACCTCCGCGATCAGAGCGCCCGCTCCGATGGCGTGCACCGTCCCTGCCTCGATATAAAAGACGTCGTCCTTTTTTACGGGAACTTTCTGAAGATATTTTTCCACCGTCCCCTGCTCCAGACTCTGCCGAAGCGTTTCCTTATCTATGTCATGATAAAAACCGTATATGAGCCGGGCGTCCTTCGTGGCGTCCATCACATACCACATCTCTGTCTTCCCCAGAGAACCGTTCTCATGCTCGCGGGCATAATCGTCGTCCGGATGCACCTGCACCGACAGGTCCTGCCTGGCGTCGATAAACTTGATCAGGATCGGCAGCTCTCCGTCCGTATGCGGATGGGTACCCAGATATTCCGGATGCTCCTTCAGCACCTCTGTCAGAAGCTTTCCCGCATGTTCCCCGCTGGCCGCCAGGCTGGGACCATCCGGATGCGTGGAGCATTCCCAGGTCTCCGCCAGAGGTTCCAGATCGATCCCTTTCGCGAAATCATCATTGAGCCTGCTGCCGCCCCACAGATAGTCCTTCCCGGCCGGTTTCAGCAGAAAAGGACGGTTATACTTCCAGTTCGTATTTTTGTTTGTCATGGACGCTGATCTCCTTGCCTAACTGTACCTCGATCACTTTCAGCTCTGTGTCGGCGATAATCGTATGGCGGCATCCCGCCTGCATGGTCACCACGTCCCCGGCCTTCACCGGCTGTTCCATACCGTCCACAATGGTCCTGCCCTCTCCGGAGATCACGGTCCACACTTCGTCCCGCCGTTCATGGCTGTGATAATTCATGCGGTGGCCCGGATTCAGCACCACCTTGATCGTCATGCTCTCATCCTCGATATCCAGCACCCGGAAACTGCCCCAGGATTTTTCCGCAAACATGATCTGCTGATCGATCTGGTCCACAAACGGCTTGATATAGCTGGACTGTTCTTTATCCGATACCAGGATTCCCTCCGGACTGGCGGACACCACCACGTCTTTCAGACCCATGCAGAGCACCGGCACATCCAGTTCATTGACCACATGCACATTCTCACAGTTTTCATTGAAGATCGCCTGACCCACGCTGGCGTCCTCCATAGCCTCCGTAAGCGTATTCCAGGTACCCAGATCCTTCCATTGTCCGGAGAAACGCATGACCTGGATATCCTTTTCCTTCTCCACCACCGCATAGTCAAAGCTGATCTTCGTAAGCCCCTCATATTTGGAGAACAGATCTTCGTAATCCGTAAAATCGATCAGTTCATGGGCGCGTTGAAGCACATACTTCAGCTTATAGGCGAATACGCCTCCATTCCACAGGGCGCCCTGGCGTATATATTCTTTCGCCGTCTTCGCGTCCGGTTTCTCCTTGAAAGTATCCACCCGGCTTACTTTTTCCTTGTCCGCCGGTATAATATAACCGTACTTTTCACTGGGATAGGTAGGCTCCACTCCCATGAGCACCAGATTGGCGTCTCCGGTCTCGGCGAGCCTGCCCAGTTCCTTTAATGCTTCAAAATAATCCTGGTCCACATAAGGGTCCACCGGGCAGACGACCACAGCCTCCTCTTCCGATATGCCTTTCACATCATGGAGATACGCGGTTGCCAGCGCGATCGCCGGGAACGTGTCCCTGCGGCAGGGTTCCACACAGACACCCACCCCCTCGCCCAGCTGGTTGTGGATCGCGGATACCTGGGTCTTGCTGGTGGCGATCGTCACCGTGGCGTCCGGATCCACGGAACGGATCTGGCGGTATACCCGCTGTACCATGGACTCATATTCTCCGTCCTCTTTCTTGAAGATCTTGATAAACTGTTTGGAACGGATATCGTTGGAAAGGGGCCAGAGACGCTTTCCGGATCCGCCGGATAATAATACAATATTCATATATGATGCCGTCCTTTCTCCTTACCGCTCCGCGCGCATGGGGTTGTTCAGGAAATCTTCGTATGCCAGACGGATGCCGTCTTCCAGCTCCGTATGATATTTCCATCCCAGTTTTTCCAGTTTGGATACGTCCAGCAGCTTGCGGGGCGTGCCGTCCGGTTTGGACGGATCCCATTTAATTTCCCCGGTATAGCCGATCACTTTCGCCACCAGCTCCGTCAGCTCTTTGATCGTCAGTTCCTTGCCGGTACCCACGTTTACCGTCTCGTTTCCGGAATAATTGTTCATCAGGAATACACAGGCTTCCGCCAGGTCGTCCACATACAGGAACTCCCGGAGCGGAGTACCGGTGCCCCAGCAGGTCACTTCCGCAAGCCCTGCCTCCTTCGCTTCATGGAAACGGCGGATCAGAGCCGGGAGCACATGGCTGTGGGTGGGATGGTAATTGTCGTTGGGTCCGTACAGGTTTGTAGGCATGGCGGAAATATAGTCCGTGCCATACTGGCGGTTCAGGAATTCACAGTATTTCAGCCCGGAAATCTTGGCCAGAGCGTAAGCCTCGTTGGTCTTCTCCAGTTCCGAAGTGAGCAGGCAGCTCTCCGGCATGGGCTGGGACGCCATCCTGGGGTAGATACAGGAGGATCCCAGGAACAAAAGCTTCCTGCAGCCGTTCTGCCATGCGCTGTGGATCACGTTCATCTCCAGCATCATATTGTCATACATGAAATCCGCCAGCGCTTCCTGATTTGCCACGATACCGCCCACTTTGGCCGCTGCCAGGAATACGTAATCCGGTTTTTCTTCGGCAAAGAATTTCTCCACTTCATCCTGGCGGCACAGATTCAGTTCTTTATGGGTTCTCAGCACAAAATTGTGATATCCTTCCTTTTTCAGTTCCCGGAGGATCGCCGAGCCTACCATGCCCCGGTGTCCCGCCACATAGATCTTCGCGTCTTTTTCCATCATCGTCTTCATCCTCCTGATTATATCCTGTTATACCTGTCCTGCCGCTTTCATGGCCGCTTCTTTCTTCGCCAGCGCGCGGTCATGCTCCGCCATGATCCGCACCAGTTCCTCATAACTGGTCTTCTGCGGATTCCATCCAAGCACCGTCTTCGCCTTGGTGGGGTCTCCCCAGAGGTTATCCACATCTGTGGGGCGGAACCATGCCGGATTTACACATACCAGCATCTTTCCGGTGGCTTTGTCATATCCCTTCTCATCCAGGCCGCTTCCCTCCCAGCGAAGTTCGATGCCGTTGGCGCGGAACGCTCTCTCCGTAAAATCGCGCACGGTGTGCTGCTCGCCTGTGGCGATCACGAAATCCTCCGGCACCTCCTGCTGCAGGATCAGCCACATGCACTCCACGTAATCCTTGGCGTATCCCCAGTCGCGCAGGGAATCCATATTGCCCAGCTCCAGATGATCCTGAAGCCCCTCGGCGATCCGTCCCGCTGCCAGAGTGATTTTTCTGGTTACAAAATTCTCTCCCCGGCGCTCGGATTCATGGTTGAACAGGATGCCGTTCACCGCGAACATCCCGTAAGCCTCCCGGTATTCTTTCGTGATCCAGAAACCGTACTGTTTCGCCACCGCGTACGGGCTGTACGGATGGAACGGCGTATTCTCATTCTGCGGCACCTCTTCCACTTTTCCGTACAATTCCGATGTGGACGCCTGATAGATCTTTGTCTTCTTCGTAAGTCCCAGGATCCGTACTGCCTCCAGGATTCTCAGGACCCCGATGGCGTCTACCTCTCCGGAATACTCCGGCACATCGAAAGACACCTGTACATGGGACTGAGCCGCCAGATTGTAGATCTCATCCGGCTGTACCAGGCCGATGATGCGGATCAGCGACGAAGAATCCGACAGATCCCCGTCGTGCAGCGTCACTGCCTGTTTCTCAATCAGATGATCGATCCTCGATGTATTGGAAATGGATGCGCGTCTGGTGATGCCGTGCACCTCGTAGCCCTTTTCCAGCAGAAACTCTGCCAGATAAGATCCGTCCTGTCCTGTGATACCCGTGATTAACGCTTTTTTCATATGATTCCTCAACTTTCTCATGTATTTCAGCCATGGGCCGTCCGCGCCATGACAATTTAACAGTTAAAAACATTCTGTTACTTATTCTAATCAAGTCGTCCGTGCATTATAAGTGTATATCTTGCAGACTGCTAGCATTATATTGACTTTTTTGTTATACTTACTTCAGACCTGTAAATGAATGCGGCGGTCCCGCTTCCGCGCTGCGCGAAAAAGGAGAGAACATTTATGGATGCATCATTATTTCAGGGAAATCTGGTCAATTCCAGCCGGATCCTCTATACGCCTTCGGTCTTCGCCAAGACCAACCTGATCCACTTACAGGAAACCGGAACCCTGCAGGCACAGAAGCCTCACACCAGCAAAAGGGAAAATCTTGCTTCCTATCTGTTTTTCCTTGTGGAAAAAGGATCCGGCACGCTGGAATACGACGGGCGCACTTATCCCCTTTCCGGCGGAGACTGTGTCTTTCTGGACTGCCGAAGGCCCTATTCCCACCGCACCTCGGAGGATCTGTGGACACTGAAATGGGCCCATTTTTATGGACCCAACATGAACGGAATCTATGAAAAATATGTGGAGCGGGGAGGCGCGCCCTGCTTTCACAGCAGGAATCCGGAAACCTATATATCGATCCTGGACCGGCTCTACGAAATCGCGTCCTCCAACGCCTATATACGGGATATGAAGATCTATGAGACGCTTACATCTCTTCTGACCCATCTCATGGAAGAGAGCTGGAACCCTTCCGGAAGCCCCCACAGCGCGTCCCGCAGAAGGGATCTCCAGAATGTGAAGGAATACCTGGATCAGAATTACCAGAAGAAAATCAGCCTGGACGGCCTGGCGGAACTTTTTTATATCAATAAATTCTACCTGACCCGCATCTTCCGGGAGCAGTTCGGCCTTTCCATAAACAGCTATCTGGCGCAGGTACGCATCACCCACGCCAAGCAGCTGCTGCGCTTTACGGATCTTCCTGTAGAAAAGATCGCGCACGAATGCGGCATGAGCGACGCCAACTATTTTTCCAGGATGTTCAAAAGAGTCGAGGGCGTCACGCCTGGAGAATACCGGAGAAGGTGGTGATATATTTACTCCTCATTCTTCCACTTTAAGATCTCTTCCAGCCGCTCTTTTACCTTTCCTTCCTGTCCCTGCTCTGTAGGATAATAATACCGCTTTCCCGCCAGGCTGTCCGGGAAGCACTGCATCCGGGACAGTTTTTCCTCTGTGTCATGGGCGTAGATATAGCCTTTTCCGTAATTCAGTTCTTTCATCAGGCCGGTAGGCGCGTTGCAGATCTGCAGCGGCACCGGTTCCGCCGGAAGTTCTTTCACGTCTTTCTTACAGGCTTCACACGCGGTATAGAGCGCATTCGATTTCGGCGCCATGGACAGATAGACCACCGCGTGGGTCAGATGCACGTCGCACTCCGGCATGCCCAGAAAATGGCACGCCTGATAGACAGACACCGCCAGGGGCAGCGCCTGGGGATCGGCCATGCCCACGTCCTCGCTGGCAAAACGGATCAGCCGCCTGGCAATGTACAGCGGGTCCTCTCCTCCGTCCAGCATCCGGCACATCCAGTAGACCGCGGCGTCCGGGTCGCTGTTGCGCATGGATTTATGCAGGGCGGAGATCAGGTTATAATGCTCTTCTCCATTTTTATCGTAGAGCAGCGAACGGCGGTTCATGCACTGAGCCAGGACTTCATCATCCACATGAATCAGGCCGTCCGTATCCATCTCCCCGTTCAGCACCGCCATCTCCAGCGTGTTCAGCGCTGTCCTGGCGTCTCCGTTGGCGAAACGGGCAATGGCTTCCAGATGCTCTTCTCCGACCGACACCTGCATATCTCCGAAACCTTTCGGGCTCTTAAGCGCATGGTGCAGAAGCTCCAGCAGATCTCCTTCCTCCAGCGCCTTCAGTACAAAGACCTTGCATCTGGAAAGCAATGCGGAATTGATCTCAAACGACGGATTCTCGGTCGTGGCTCCTACCAGAATGATGCTGCCCTTCTCCACATACGGGAGAAAAGCGTCCTGCTGCGCCTTGTTGAACCGGTGTATCTCGTCCACAAACAGCAGCGTACGGATCCCCATTTTCCGGTTCTGTTCCGCCTGGGCCATCACCTCCCGGATCTCCTTGATCCCGCTGGTCACAGCGCTGAATTCGATAAAGGACGCCTGCGTCCGGTTTGCGATAATCCTTGCCAGCGTCGTCTTGCCCACGCCAGGCGGCCCCCAGAAAATCATAGACGAGACCTGATCCCGGTCGATGAGCTGCCGCAGGATCTTTCCCTTTCCCAGCAGATGCTTCTGCCCTACATATTCATCCAGCGTCTCCGGCCGCAGACGGCTCGCCAGCGGCGCGCTGGTCTGACGGTCGTCAAAAAGGCTTAACTGCTCCATCATACTCTCCGCCCTCATTTCTTCATCCGCGTTACAAAACATATGTTCTCTTCATTATAAATCCTTTCTTTCTAAAGCACAAGAACTATTGACTTTATATACTATGTATAATATAGTAATATGTAAATGGAGGTATTTCATGGACGCTCAAGTAAAAAAAGGCCTGTTGGAATATTGCGTTCTGGCTGAACTTCAGAAAAAAGAATCTTACGGTTATCAGATCATCCGGGATCTCTCTGTCTGTATCGAAATCTCCGAGTCTACCCTGTATCCTATCCTGCGCAGGCTGGAATCGGGCGGATACGTGGATACCCACAATGTGGAATATCATAACCGGATCCGGAAATATTACCGCATCACCGACGCAGGCCGGAAACATCTCGAACAGTTCATATCCGAACAGGATCAGCTGCTCCAGGTCATCGCATTTATTTCAGGAAAGGATGTAGAAAAACATGAATAAAGCAGATTTTTTACGCGCGCTGAGAAAAGAGCTGAAGAGTCTGAAAAAGACCGAAATACAGAAAAACATCAGTTATTATGATGAAATAATATCCGACATGACCGAGCATCACATGACGGAGGAAGAGGCCGTCTCCCGGATCGGTTCCCCGAAAGCAGCCGCCAGAGAGATCCTGTCTGCCGCAGCCCCGGAACAGTTCCGGAAAAAAGATCCTGTGTTAATCATACTGGTGCTTGCCAGCGTCCTGCTTGCCGCTGCCAGCCTGTACTCACTCTGTGAAAGAACCATCCGTTTATCTGTTTCCCTCGACAGTTCCGTGGCAATCATCGACGGCGCGGATGGCCCCACCAGTATCTTTCTCGCCGGACGGATCGCACCGCCGATTCCGTTATATGTGATCACGATAGCAGTCATAGGCGCAGCTGTCATTTATTATATAGTACGGCGAAGGAGAAAGTAAAAAACCCCGATGCAAGCATATCCGCTTGGCTCGTTGCTCGCCGGAATAAAATTTGTCCGCATATGGATGTCAAAAATCCAATTTGCTGATTATTTGACATCCATATGTTCTGCCCGTACACTCATAAATTATTTTTCTCTGCCGCGGCTTCCGCTGCTGATAATTCTTTCGCTAGCTGACTGATTGTCTCTGCACTCTCTTCCAATTCCTCGGCGATGGTCTCCAGCGATTTTCCTTTTTGAAGTTTCTTGGATACTTGTTCTCTGAGTTTTTCTATTTTTCCATCTTCATAAATATCCTCCAATGCCTTACACATATCCATCTCTCCTTTCCCTTCCGGTACGCTTATCTCTTCCAGCCATTTCTCCGAATTTAAAAATACGCTCAATGCCTGATAAGTGTCCATGTTCATTCTCTGAAAATATGATCTGTTCGCTTCCACATATTCCAGAATTTTCTCTTTCTTTTGCCTGTATTTTATCATATTTAATACATATTGTAAATCTGTTTGAAACACGTTTATATCCTGAAGCCGCTCCGCGTCTACAAGGTTTATCCTGTAGTTCGGTATGTATTTCCGGAGACCCTCTCTTTCACATCCGGCTCCTTCTGGAAAGATCATTCCGTGAAGATCCCTGCTCCCATCCCATGGTCTGGAGCCATAATAGAATACCAGCGTAATGACCGGATAAAGTTTGTCTGTCTTCCGGAAATGTGAGAGGAATTCGTCCCGGCTTGTCCTGTCTCCGGTATCTTTCCGGTCTTTCCAGTTTTCTTCAATCTGCTCCGCGTAAGACAGCCCGTCATAAATCATCGTCCTCACCGGCATGGCATAATGTACACGCTCCTGATTCTCCAATGCCAGGATCGCCAGCTCTGCTCTGTCCTCCCAGCGCATCGCCACATCCCGGTAGCGCTGTATCCCTTTTCCCTGAATCATCTCTGTTCCTGGCTTTCCCGGGATAAAAAGATCCGTCTCCCGGTCAAGCTTTTCCAGCTGCTCAGGCAATATGATCTGCTGTCCCTGAAACAGACAGCCGTTCATCAGATCTGCAAACCGCTCCTTCTGCGAAAACCAGCGGTTTACAATCACGTTGTCTCTTCCCATGTAAAATTCCCCCTATGTAATTGTCTAAATGGAATACAGGAAGCAGAACACTTCCTGTTCGATCTGTATCTGGAACATACCATAAGCCTGGCAGGATTTCAAGGCCCTGTCAAAACCTTTTGGGCAAAACTTTTCCCTTCGTCCGCAAATTGACATCCTTCCTATTTGGTACTAGAATGGAGGCAAATGCAGTATACACTTCATCAGAGAAAGGATCATATCGTCATGAAGAACAATATACAGCCCGAGAACCGAGTCTTAACCATACCTAATCTGCTTTCTGCATTCCGGCTTTTACTGATTCCCCTGTTTGTCTGGCTGTACCTTCAGGAAAAATATTTTTGCACCGGGCTGGTGCTTCTGATCTCCGGCATTACAGATATTACGGACGGTTTTATCGCCAGACGCTTTCATATGGTCAGCAATGTAGGGAAAGTTCTCGACCCGGTTGCGGATAAACTGACGCAGATATCTATGCTTATCTGCCTCGTCACCCGTTATCCGCTCATGCTTATCCTGGTTGTGATCATGATCTTTAAAGAATTGTTTATGAGTATCTCCGGACTGCTGGTCATCCATAAAACAAAAACGGTGTTCAGCGCGGACTGGCACGGGAAAGCAGCGACTTTTCTTCTCTATATTACTATGTTCGCGCATGTTTTTTGGGTTCATATCCCTATGATTGCGTCCGATATCCTGATCGTTGCCTGCGCTGTCATGCTTGCAATCTCTCTGCTCCTATACGGAATTCATCACATTAAGACCTTGAGAGGCCGCTGAATTTAATACTAATATGCAGAAAAGGACTGTCCCGCGCCGATGGCGCGGGACAGCTGTTTCCTCTTGCTTTTGTGAATGACTAAATAAGTTCTGAAGTGTAGTTCAAAACTCCAGCTTCTGTATAACCACTGTTTTACACAACAGTCTGGTTTTTTCTTTGGTTTTTCTGCTTATGCAGATATGTCTGGATCCGGCCGGATCACAAAATAAAATCCATATTCAGTTGTAATAGCTTTATGTAGTTTTCAGCCAACCCTGCCTTGCGCTGACACGGTTGCTGGGTGTTTCGTTGATTAATTTTCCTTGATACTGTATAGGCTATACAAGTAGATCAAGTGAAATAAAAACTTTTAATGGTCAGTCAAAATAAAGAGCATTGGTACAAGTGGTTGTCATTTCTACCACATCACCCTGCGTAACAGAATGAGAACCTTGAGCACGATAATACTTACCTCGAGTAATCTCATAATCTCCGCTAGATGCATAAGCTGTAGAATTATTGTTAGTTATATCTGTCCAATAATTCACAGTTCCCCATCCGCTAGTCCCATTATCGCTTTGATCTAAATAGACCCGTACAAACACTCGATCACATGCACGATGTGCAAATGTTGTAGAAGAGCAGGCAGCATACTTAGATGCACTGCCTTCTTTAATCTTGGTCAATCCGGCTTGCAAATAATCTCCTCGAGCTATACCATACCATGTATCAGAGGCATAATTATCTTCAACTTCATATACATGGTATCCTGCAGGCTCTATTTCTTCTGCTGATACATTCAAGCAAGAAGCCATTAACGATATAGCCATCAAAGACATTGCTCCTAATCTTCGAAATACCATCCGTTCTCCTTTCTATAAAATTTGATAAATAGGTACCTACATACTAATTAACGATGTATTATTCAATTTATGACAAGTTTATATATTTTCAATATTAATATTTTCTAGTATTTTTTTAAATTCTTCTTGTTTAAGCATTCCTGTAAATAAATAATATGTATCCAAAAATTCAAAAGAAGCCTCATAGTATGTCTTTCCTTCTGAATCTTGATACTCTAAAATTGGTAACTCTATTTCACTTGTCTCCATTACAACAGACCCTGTTTGAGCACCATCTACTTCAAAATTAATACTAGAATCACGAAAATCCTTGCTAATATATATTTTTAGCTCATCATTATTATATTCATATTTCAGAACAGCTTCCCCCATATCAGTATTTATAAAATAATCTATTAATTCCATTCCTCCTGGCCTATATATCAACCTCGGCGCAATCACCCCCAACTTCTCCTCAATCTCCCTGCAAACCTCTTCCTCATCATATTCACTAAAGACAGAATCCGAATTCTCTATCCTCGTCGTACTCCCATCTCCGCTTTCATATTCTCGAATCTCCGGCCTATACTCCCTGCTTCCCACAGTCACCACACCAACTCCCAGCAGAAGAGCCAGCAACGCTGCTGCGATGATCGCCGTACGGGGGCGCAGGATACCGCGGCGGCTTTTCCGCCTGCGGCGTTCAGCCTCCCTCTTGATGTCCTCGAATTTTTCGATGGGCATATCGATGTCCTGGAGCTCTTCCATCTCCATCAACTCTTTTTCCCTCTCGTCCGCCATGGCGAGAAGTTCTTCTGTGATTTTCTGGTCCAGCCAGTCGTCTTTGTCACGTTTCATGTTTTTCTCCACTTCATCTGCTGCATTGTTACCGTTGACTTTTCCCTTTTCCTATATCATAATCTGAGTAGAAAGCATTTGCCAGGAGGGCATGATTATGAAACGAATCGTACTGACAGGCGGGGGCACCGCGGGGCATGTAACGCCCAATATCGCCCTGCTTCCCCGTCTGCGTGACGCAGATTATGAGATCTTTTATATTGGTTCCATGGACGGGATCGAGAAAAAACTGATCCAGTCCCAGGACATTCCTTACTATGGTATTTCTTCCGGAAAGCTCCGCCGTTACTTCGACCTGAAGAACTTCACGGATCCGTTCCGGGTATTGAAAGGCTACCGTCAGGCTGCCAGGATCCTGAAAGAATTAAAACCGGATGTGGTCTTTTCCAAAGGCGGTTTTGTAGCCGTCCCTGTGGTGGTGGCCGCTTCCCGGCTCCATATCCCGGTAGTCTGCCACGAATCCGACCTGACGCCCGGCCTGGCCAATAAGCTGAGTCTTCCTTCCGCTACAAAAGTCTGCTGTAATTTCCCGGAAACCCTGCAGTATCTCCCCGAAGGGAAGGCGGTACTGACCGGATGCCCGATCCGTCAGGAGCTGCGGGAAGGAAACCGTATCCGCGCCCTCAACATGACCGGTTTTACGCCGGACAAGCCTGTACTGATGGTTATGGGCGGAAGTCTCGGCGCTGCCGCCGTCAATCATGCTGTCAGGGAAGCCCTTCCAAAGCTCCTGGAGCACTGGCAGATCGTCCATCTGTGCGGCAAGGGCAAGTTGGACGAATCCCTGACCAATATCACCGGCTATGTACAATATGAATATATTCAGAAAGAGCTGGCCGACCTGTTCGCCCTGTGCGACCTGGTGATCTCCCGGGCCGGGGCCAACGCGATCTGTGAACTGCTGGCGCTGTGCAAACCTGCACTTCTGATCCCTCTTCCTGCCAAGGCCAGCCGCGGAGACCAGATCCTGAATGCCCGTTCTTTCGAGCGCCAGGGATTTTCCATGGTCCTGGAAGAGGATGAACTGACAGAGGAAAGCCTTCTCTCTGCCCTCGAACACCTTTCGGAACACCGTCAGGATTATCTGAAAGCCATGGAAGAGTGCCCGCAGTCTGACGCCATTGACACGATCATGGGCGTCCTTGAAGAAGTCTGCAGCTGACGCTATACATTTTCCCGTTCTTCATATACCTTTCTCAGCCAGGCGGAGGCCCTGCGCTTCCACTGGCTGACCAGATTGGAGCTGATTCCCAGCTCTTCTGCGATTTTCCGGTTGCTTTTCTCTTCCAGGTAAGCCATACAAACCACCTGGTACCAGAGGGGTTTCTCTTCTCTCAGGTATTCCAGAACCCTTTTATAAGTACCCGCCTGCTCCATCCGCTCCAGAACCCGTTCCGGTTCCATCCGGTCATCCTGGCAGGTCTGTCTCTTTTCTTCGACCGTTTCGGCAGAGACCTCCACTCTTCCCATTTTCCGCAGATAATCCAGGACCAGTCTGCCGGATACGCTGAACAGCCAGGATTTCACTTTTTCCGGCGGTATCTTATGCAGGTCTCTGTCCAGGCGCAGAAATGTTTCCTGGCAGATATCCTCCGCTGTCGCACGGTTTTGCAGCATAGAATACGCATGCCGGACTACCGCTGTACGGTATTGCTGATATATTTCCTGCATCTTCTTCGCATGTTTTTCATCTCTTACATGCCGCATTTTTTATCCGTCCTCTTTTTTCTTCCTGTACGCGTCCCGAAGCCAGCGCCGCCCCCTCTCTTTCCATTTGCTGACCAGCATAGGCCGCACACCCAATGCCTTTCCGATGGCGCGGGTATCCATATCTTCGAGACAGCTCATCCTGATCACTTCATACCAGTTGGGCCGGATCTCCTTCAGTTCTTTCAGGGCCATGCCGGTTTCCCGGAATTCTTCCAGACGTTCCACCACGTTATCCGGCTCTGTTCCCTGTTTTCTCCTGACCTCCTCCTGCATACGCTCCAGCGCCGCCTCTTTGCTCTTGTGTTTCCTCAGAATATCCAGTGCCAGGTTATCCGATACACAGATCAGCCATGCCTTCACCTTCTCCGGAGGTACTTCGTCCAGATGACCGGCCAACCGTATAAAGGTCTCCTGACAGATATCTTCGGCTGCATAATAATCCTTCATCCGCTGATACACATTGCGGATCACCATCGTATGGTATTTCATAAAATATTCTTCCAGACGCTGATCCTGATCTTCTCTGCGGGGTTCTTCCCTCCGGCTCATTTTTCGTCCACAAGCCGCTTCACTTCCGCCATCTCTTCCGGAGTCGTACTGCCCGGCGTCCAGGTGATGCCGGCGCCGTCATTCTCATAACGCGGAATCAGATGCATGTGGAAATGAAATACCGTCTGTCCGGCTGCTTCGCCGTTGTTCTGCACCAGATTAAAGCCATCTGCTCCCAGTGCGTCCTTCATCCTGGCCGCTACCTTTTTCGCCGTCACCAGCGCTTTCGCCGCCAGCTCATCGTCCAGCTCGAACAGGTTGGCATAATGCTCTTTGGGAAGCAGCAGCGCGTGTCCCCGGGTGGCAGGACCCATATCCAGTATTACACGAAAATCTTCGTCCTCATATAATGTAGTGGACGGAATCTCTCCATTCGCGATTTTACAGAAAATACAGTTTTGGTCTTTCATGTCAATCTCCTCCTTCTCTTTTCTTCTGACACTTTAAAGTTTCTTATTATACAATTTCATCGGGTTTTGTCGAATTTTGTCGAACGAATTCATTTGCCAATTTTTGACATTTCTGCTATATTGTCAATCAGGGAGTGATCATATGCTAACTTATGACGAACAGGAAAAGATAGAGCGGATGATGGCAAAGGATCAGACATTTCAAGAATTAGTAACTGCCATCAAGAATGATTATCATCTTACTCTTTCCCAGATCTCACATGAGATCCGGAATCCTCTTACCTACGTGAACAGTTCCATGCAATGGATCCAGAAAATGCATCCGGAAGTCGAAAGTTTCGAATTCTGGAGTCAGATGAAGAATGATCTCCAGTATATGCGTACTCTGCTGGACGACATATCTGCCTTTAACAACGGGGATCAGCTCAATTTCAGCAAGATCGACCCGAAAGAATTCGCCTACGATCTGAAGGACACCTTATTGCCGGAACTGATCCGGCAGCACATTCCTCTTTTGGTCAAGCTGGACGACGCCTATCCGGATTTTTACGGAGATCCCGTCCGTCTGAAGCAGGCGTTCCTCAACCTGATCAAGAACGCCATGGAATCCATCACCGAGCGCGGACGCATCACCCTCAAGGTATTCACTCATGACAAACGGCTGATGATCGCTGTGAAAGACAACGGATGCGGAATCCCGCCCGAACAGCAGGAGGAAATCTTCCGCCCGTTCGTCACTCACAAAGAAAACGGCACCGGAATGGGACTTGCCATCGTGCAGCGGATCGTCTCCGCCCACCACGGCACCATCCATCTGCGTTCCACTGTGGGCAAGGGAACAGAATTCCAGGTCCACCTGCCATTATTGCCAGTATCTCATATTTGTATATAATGATCCCAGATGGTTTTTATAAGGGAGAAGACCCTCATGCTCCGTTGTCTTCTCCCCTTATGAAACCACCCTCCGTATTCTTTTTAATGATATCCCGTACATAATCCCACAAAACTTCAGAACCTTCATGAGTCCTTTCATTCCGCTTCAGGATCTGGTCGCTGCGCACCCCGTGCTCCAGCCAGGATTTTCCTTTCGCACGGTCCGTCAGCAGTACCGGCTGGATCTTGTCCAAAGTATTGGCAAACTTCGCTTCCGGCGTCTCCATCGCCTCAAACTCGTCCCAAAGACCTCTGAAATATTCCCTCTGGTCCTCCGGCAGCAATCCATAGATACGTTCCGCAGCTCTGACTTCCCGGTCTCTCTTCGTCGCGTTGCCCGCCTCGTCATAGGCGTAAGTATCGCCTGCGTCGATCTCGATGACGTCGTGCAGAAGCAGCATCATGACCGTCTTCGGCACATCGATAGGTTCATTGGCATACTCGCTGAGCACCATGCACATGACCGCTATATGCCAGGCATGTTCCGCGTCTGTCTCCTTACGGCTCCCGTCTGCCAGATAAGTCTGACGGATGATCTCTTTCTGCTTATCTATCTCCAGTAGGAAGGAAATCTGCTCTTCCAGCCTGTCCATCGATGTACTCTCCTCTTCTTTCAAACAATCCTCCAGCGAAATGCCTTCGCAGGGCATGTAAACGCCTTCCTCCCGCAATTCGGGAAACCAGATATTTGCCAGTTCCGGTTCCCGGATCAGGGCCTCTTTCTTCTTTTTAGAAAGCCGCTTGATCCGCGCTTCCAGCTTCGCGGCCGCCGGCCAGCCAGGAGCGGTCCAGGCCATCTCCAACGACAGCAGCTGTCTGCTCTTCGTATATTTGGCAGCGGATTTCTTCCTATAATAATGTTCTCTCATCCGCCGTCTCAGATCCCGGGCAATTCCGGTGTAGATGGAATTATCCTCACATCTCACCATATAAACATATGCAGCTTGTCCGTCTTTATACTCATCATAGTATACTGATTTTGAAAAGTCCATCTCTTTTTTGCTAAATTATACTAAATATAACACGCATTTACAACATGCGGAATATTTGCGTCATCATATAAATGTTTTACCTGTGTGCATATTGCACACTTCTCGTCTCGATTTTCCCGTATCGCAAAAAAAGAACACCGCCCCCGGGCTTCCTTGTCCCAAAAACAGTGCTCTAACCTGCGTCTTCAGGGGCTCGAACCCTGGACACCCTGATTAAGAGTCAGGTGCTCTTCCAGCTGAGCTAAAGACGCAATTTATTTTGTTCTGTTCCAACCGAACAAAACATATTATACTGGATGCGCAGAAAAAATGCAAGTCTTTTTTCACAAAATTTTTACAGACTTTTTATCTGCTGATCACCATCTTATGAATCGGATTCCCCTGGGCGGAAAAACGCTCCTCGTATTCCGTCATAATATTATTTTGATTCATCTTATCGTCATGATGCAGGTCGAAAGTGACCGCATCCAGCTTCCAGCCCGCTTCTTTGACAGATTCCAGCGAAAAGTCAAAAAGCGGGCGGTTATCTGTCTTGAATTCTACTTTTCCCTCCGGGATCAATATTTGATCGTATCTCCGCAGGAATTCCGGACTGGTCAGCCTCCGCTTCGCGTGACGGTCTTTTGGCCAGGGATCCGAGAAGTTCAGATAGATCCCGGACACTTCTCCCGCGGCAAACACCTTTGTAATGTACTCCGCGTCCATCCGCACAAAATACAGATTTTTCAGAGGCTGTTCCTCCTGATCCATCTTTTCCAGGGCGCGGAGCAGCACGCTGGAATATTTCTCAATCCCCACATAATTATTCTGAGGATTTCTTCTGGCTGTCTCCATGATAAATTTCCCTTTTCCCATACCGATCTCTATGCAAACCGGATGATCATTTCCAAAAATCTCTTTCCAGGTTCCTGCCCTGGACTCTTCTTCATGGATCACATAGGGGCTCTCTGCAATGACTTCCCGTGATCCCCGGATATTTCTCAAACGCACGTTATTTTCTCCAATCTTAATCATTTCCAAAGCTATTTTACACGATTATGCCAGAATTGCAAGATGTGTTGTCCTGAACCGTTACTGTCTGACAATAAAACACTTATTTTGACATTTCTGAAGTTAAGAAAACTTTTCAGATTTTTCCTGAAATGTGGATTTTAGAAGATAATCACAAAACATCTGTTTTGTTTTGTCCTGTGTATAATCCACCGATTTTACCCAAAAAATGTGGATAATGTGGATAACTTTGTGAACAACTTTTTTCTTACGCTATTTTAAGCAATTTTAAATGTGGATAATTTTTTGATAAGAAGTGGGTATCTTTTGAGTTATCCATGGGATATTTCCGGTTTTGTGCATTCTGCATATTTTCCCGTTTGTCAATAAGATTTCCCCAAAAAATTATTCGCAGATAATTCACATAAATTTTTCAAATAATTCACATACCTTACCTATTCCGCAGATATGTGGGCTATGTTATAATCAGAAACAATGACAATAATGGAAATGAGGAACCGACTATGAATGCAGAGAAATTGTTGGAAATACTTCACGTGGCAGAGCGTCTGAAAGATACGCCGCGGCACTGCTATACCTCCGGCGGACGCCGGGAAAGCGTAGCGGAACACAGCTGGCGCATCGCTCTGATGGCTTATCTGGTTCGGGATGAGTTTCCGGATGCGGATATGGATAAAGTGATCCTGATGTGTCTGATCCATGACCTGGGAGAAGCATTTACCGGTGACATTCCCACATTTTTGAAAACAGGCGAAGATGAAAAGAAAGAAGAGGAACTGCTGACCAGGTGGGTCCAGTCCTTTCCGGAACCCTTCCGGAGCGATATGCTTTCCTTATATAAAGAGATGGCAGAGCGGACCACTTTGGAAGCCCGTATATTCAAGGCCATGGACAGTCTGGAAGCAGTGATCCAACACAACGAATCCCACATATCCACCTGGGCTGAAAACGAGTATGAACTGAATCTCACCTATGGAAATGACAAAGCGGCGTTTTCCCCTTACCTGACACATTTAAGACAGGCGATCCGGGAAGAGACGCTCCGGAAGATGGAAGAAGCGTAAAAATGGGGCCGCCTAACGGCAGCCCCGCATATATTCATCTATTAGCCAAAGTATCTCTTCAGCAGGCCTTCGAAAGCTTTTCCGTGACGAGCCTCGTCTCTTGCCATCTCATGAACCGTGTCATGGATTGCATCCAGATTAGCCGCTTTTGCACGTTTTGCCAGATCAAACTTACCGGCGGTAGCTCCGTTCTCAGCCTCTACACGCATCTCCAGATTCTTCTTGGTACTGTCGGTAACAACCTCTCCCAGAAGCTCTGCGAATTTTGCAGCATGCTCAGCCTCTTCATAAGCTGCTTTCTCCCAGTACAGGCCGATCTCCGGATATCCCTCTCTGTGAGCCACACGAGCCATAGCAAGATACATACCAACTTCACTGCACTCTCCGTTGAAGTTTGCTCTCAGATCTTCCAGAATATCCTCGCTTACACCCTGCGCTACGCCTACCACATGTTCAGCAGCCCAGGTTCTTTCCCCTTCCTGCTTGGTGAACTTACTTGCAGGCGCTCCGCACTGCGGACATTTCTCCGGTGCCGCGTCTCCTTCATAAACATACCCACAAACATTGCATACCCATTTTGCCATTGTTTTTTCTCCTTTTCTTATAAAAAATATTTTTGATCTTTTTACAAAACAGTAATGATTACTGTTATCGTCATTATAGTATTTTCGTTCTGGCTTGTCAATAGTTTTTTTCAATATTTCAGGAACATTTTGCGCTTTGTTTACACTGTTCGCAAATACCGTAAAATTCCATTCGGCACTCTTCCACTTCGCCGTGTCCCCAGCTCTGATTGACCTGCGGCACCGGGTCGTTAAGCGGTACCATAACGTCCATCACACATCCGCAGTTTCTGCAGATAAAATGGCTGTGAGGCGTGATACGCGCATCGAACCGGTCCGCTCCATCCGTTGTAATCTTACGTATCTCCCCCAGCTCTACTAATAAGGAAAGATTCCGATACACGGTACCCAGGCTGATATTGGGAAAATCGCCGCGAATACTGGTATATATCATGTCCGCCGTGGGATGATCCTCTCTGCCGCACAGATAGCTCTTGATCGCCTCGCGCTGTCTGCTGTATTTGAGTGCTGCCATCCTCCGTCCCTCCCTTCAACAATCAATATTAGTAATAATTATTATAATTATTTTTTATGTCATGTCAATATCTTCTTAAAAAAACTTCCCGTTTCTTAAGAAAATCTTTGGTTTTTCGTGGAAATATGCCTGATTCGGTTGACAAATTCGACACATATTGTTATAATCAGCGTGTTGGTTGTAACAAATTCGTAATATTTTGAATAAATTTGTAAAAAACATGAATGGGGGTACATAATGGCATTCCGAAAAGTATTGTTTCTTTGTCTTACCGCAGGAGCACTTGTTCTGGTTCGTCCAATGACCGCAGACGCAGCTCAGATCGATCTGGCGCTGGCTGGCGGTATCAGTTCTTCTTTCGACGAAGCCGCAGCTTCTGACAGCGAGATGGCAAGCGCGCTGGACGAAGCAGTCAAAAATAATTACACCGGTATGTGCATCGCGCAGGTCAGCGATTATGTAAATATCCGCAGCGAGGCGACTGAAGAAAGTGAAGTAGTGGGCAAGCTGTATGATAAGTCCGTGGGCACGGTAGAAGCAGAAGAAAACGGTTGGTACCGTATCACTTCCGGAAATGTCACCGGTTATGTAAAATCTGAATATGTGATCATCGCATCAGACGCGGCCAGCGTCGCGGAGCAGGTGGGAACCAGAGTGGCCACCGTCACGACAGAGACTTTAAGGGTCCGTCAGGACGCCACTACAGATTCTCCGATCCTGGGCCTGATTCCCATGGGGGAGGAACTGACGGTTACCGATGAAACCGATGGATTTGTTAAAGTTTCTATCGAAGAAGGCGACGGATGGGTTTCTAAAGATTTCGTGGAGCTTCGTACGGATTATGTGTACGCAGAGTCCAAAGAAGAAGAAGAGGCACGTCTGGCAAAAGAGCAGGCAGCGAAAGAAGCGGCCCATGCGGCGGCGGCAGCCAAGGCAAAGAGCAGCCAGAACAGCAGTTCCGGTTCTGAGTCTTCCTCAGTTGTCGGAAACGGGGCAGGAAGCGCCTCCGGTAATTCCGTTGCAGGTTTCGCGTCTCAGTTCGTCGGCAACCCGTACGTATACGGCGGCACCAGCCTGACCAACGGAGCCGACTGTTCCGGATTTGTTATGAGCGTCTATGCGAACTTCGGAGTAAGCCTTCCGCACAGTTCCAGCGCGCTGCGGAGCGCAGGCTACGGCGTAAGTCTGGCGGAGGCACAGCCGGGCGATATTATCTGCTACAGCGGACATGTGGGTATCTATGTAGGAAACAATACGATTGTACATGCCAGCACCGCGGCTACCGGCATTAAATTCACATCGCCGGTTACATATAAGAATGTACTTGCCGTACGCCGTATCTTCTAAAATAAAAAATGGTTTTATCAAGGGCAGTCCTCTGAGGGCTGCCCTTTTTGCATAAATTTTATTGTTTACAAAAATATGCTTGCAATTTCTCCATACCGCGTTATAATATGAATAAATCGAGACATAGTTTTGAATACTACATCATATGATAGAAAGATATAAAGGAGGAATTACTATGACATTAAGCATCAAAGACCCGGGCAGCGCATTGACCCATTTTATCGGAATGATTCTGGCAGGAATCGCTGCCGTACCTCTGCTGGCTGTCGCCGCATCCAACGACAGTGTCGGCACGGTTGCGGCTTTCGCCGTTTTTGCTGCCAGCATGGTGCTTCTCTACGCCGCCAGCACAACTTACCACACTTTCAATATTTCAGAAAAAGTAAACAAGGTACTTCGGAAGGTCGATCACATGATGATCTTCATCCTGATCGCGGGAAGCTATACGCCTGTCTGCCTGATTCCTCTCAGAGACAGCATCGGAATCCCTCTTCTGATCCTTGTGTGGAGTATCGCTTTGATCGGCATGCTGATCAAAGCATTTTGGATCACCTGTCCTAAATGGTTCTCCTCCCTGATTTACATCTCCATGGGATGGCTTTGTGTAGGCGCGCTGGTTCCTCTGGTACAGTCTCTTCCCGCGGCCGCTTTTGCCTGGCTGGTCGCAGGCGGCATTATCTATACTATCGGCGGAATCATTTACGCGCTGAAGCTTCCGTTTTTCAACGCAAAGCACAAATTCTTCGGATCCCACGAGATCTTTCACCTGTTTGTAATGGGCGGAAGCCTTTGCCACTATGTAGTAATGTTCTACATCGCTTTGATGTAAAGATAAAAATCCTGCACGGTTTCTCCTCCGAATCCGTGCAGGTATTTTTTATTCCATATAATCCATGGGGTTTACCGGTTCCCGGTTCTTCAACAGCTGAAAATACAGGTTGCTTCCTTCCAGCGTATAATACTTTGTTGGCTCGCTCACATATCCGATCACGGTTCCGGATTCTACCGTATCTCCTTCTTCCACTGTCACTTCCTTCAGCTGACCATATATCGCCTGATATCCGCTTCCGATATCCATGGTCAATGTTGTACCGGTTTCTTCATTTACCGAGATATCTGCCACTTCCCCTCGGGCTGCGCACCGAACCTCGCTTCCCACCTCTGCGCTGATCACAATGGCCGGATGGTATTTGTACTGGTTCAGAGTAGAAAAATAAATACTTTTATCCATACTGTAATTCAGGATCACATCTCCATCCACCGGCCAGATCAGCCTGCTGTCATCAGCAAATGCAAACTGCTCCGTTTCGGATGTATCTGCTTCTTCTTCCTCAGAAGGTTCTTCCTCCGCCTCTTCAGACTGCACGGCTGTTTCCTCTGTCTCTTCGGAGGCAGCGTCTTCTTCTGTTTCTTCTGCCTGTGCCAGTTCCGCTTCTCCTATCTCGTAAATGTCCTCTTCGGTTTCAATTTTCGCTTCGTCTAAATTCTCTTCTGTGTCTGCCTGGGCGACTGTGCCTTCTGAATTTGCCGCTTCTTTCTCCGGCCCGGTTTCCTGCGTTTCCTCCGTCTGGGCGCTCTGCTGCGGAGTCTCCGGCTCCGCCTCCTGATTCTGCCCTTTACGGTACTGATACACGCCAATTACTCCGGATACGGAAAGCATGCAAAGGCACAGCACAATCAAAAAACCTTTTTGATTTCTACGCATAACATCACCTCTGATCATATTTTTACCAGATCAGGGAATCGTTATACACTCTGCATTCTCATAGAATTTCTGTAGGATTTCCTGTATGGAAGATCCTTCCTGCAGCATCCTGGACGCCGTATAAAGACTGATCCCAAATCCGTGTCCGCTGCCTTTGACTGTAATACGGATGTCGTCCCCTTCCTGATCCATCCGGATACAGCTGGAAGGAAGATGCAGGAGCGTACGAAAGCTTTCTCCCGTCCACCGGGTATCTCCTTTGCTCACCCAGGTCACATATCCCTGCGCGTCATATTCCATCTGAAGTTCCTGTACGCTCACATCGAATCCCAGTGCTCCATTTAAATCCTCCTGCGTCAATGTACAGACCTGCAGATAAGATTCTGACTTCAGATCCTCCGGGCATTCGGCAGGAATCACATAACTGTACTCCTGTCCCAGCAAAGACCCGTCCCGGGTACATCCGGCGCTGACCGCGTGATAAGGAAGTTCCCGGTATTCTCCGTTTATCAGGACTGCCATCCCGCGGGTATTTTGTACCGCCTGCTCGATCTTTTCATATCCACGGTCCGGCGGAACATAGACAGCATGATTCGGCTTCTCCGCACCGGCCTGCGCAGCGCACTCTGTCCGGCAGATAACGGCCATCAAAGACAACATATCATCATCCATCCAGGAGAGGTCTTCCTGCAGCATCCGGTCCAGAACCTGATATTCCAGCTCTGTCCACTCACTTTCCCGGTGAATGCCCTGACGCCCGTTTACCAGCAGCGTTATTGTATATGGAAGAAATAATGCCAGAAATCCTACTGTCACTAAGTTTTTCAGATAATTTTTCATAAAAAATGCCCCTCTTCCCATTCTATGCGGAAGAGGGGCCGCTATTCAATTAGTTTTCTTCCAGTTTAACAGTAACTTTATCCAGCTTCCAGATCTCGTCTACGTATTCTTTAATTGTACGGTCGGAAGTAAACTTTCCGGAACATGCCACATTGATCATGGCTTTTTTAGCCCATCCGGAAGTATCCCGGTAAGCCGCTTCCACACGCTCCTGCGCTTCCGCATAGGAACGGAAATCCTTCAGGATAAAGTACGGGTCCGGTCTGTTGTATCCGCCGTCGATCAGAAGAGAATTGTACAGTTCCCGGAACAGCTCCGGATTCTGCGGGGAGAATTCTCCATTGATCAGCTGCATCAGCACGTGGCGGATATCCTGATCCGTATTGAACAGCTGGGAAGGATCATAGCCTCCCTGCTTCTCCAATGCGATCACTTCGTCAGAGCTCATGCCGAAGATAAAGGCGTTCTCTTCTCCTACCTCTTCAACAATCTCAACATTCGCTCCGTCCATGGTACCCAGGGTCACCGCTCCATTCAGCATGAACTTCATGTTTCCGGTACCGGATGCTTCCTTGGACGCGGTGGAAATCTGCTCGGATACATCCGCAGCGGCAAAGATCCACTCTGCGTTGGATACCCGATAGTCCTCGATGAAGACTACTTTCAGCCTGCCTTTGATAGCCGGATCGTTGTTGACCACATCCGCCACAGAATTGATCAGCTTGATCGTCAGCTTCGCGCGCTGATAACCGGCCGCCGCCTTCGCGCCGAAGATAAAAGTCCTCGGATAGAAATCCATCTCCGGGTGCTCTTTCAGTTTATTGTACAGGTACATTACATGAAGAATGTTCATGAGCTGACGTTTGTATTCATGCAGACGCTTTACCTGTACGTCGAAGATAGATCTGGGATCCACATCTACGCCGTTGTGTTCTTTGATATATTTCGCAAGGCGCAGTTTGTTCTGATATTTGATATTCATGAACTCATGCTGCGCTTTCTCGTCGTCCACGTAGAGTTTCAGTTTCGAGATCTTTGGAAGGTCGGTGATCCATTCGTCTCCCACATGATCCGTCACCCATTTCGCCAGCAGCGGGTTTCCATGAAGCAGGAAACGTCTCTGCGTAATACCGTTGGTTTTGTTGTTGAATTTCTCCGGCATCATCTCGTAGAAGTCTTTCAGTTCCTGATGTTTCAGGATCTCTGTATGAAGCTGCGCCACGCCGTTTACGGAATAGCCCGCCGCAATAGCCAGATGCGCCATCTTCACCTGTCCGTCCATGATGATGGCCATCTTCTTTACTTTTTCGTAGTTGTTCGGATATTTTTCCTGGATCTTGGCAACAAACCTGCGGTTGATCTCTTCCACGATCTGATATACGCGCGGAAGCAGTCTGGAGAAAAGCTCGATCGGCCATTTTTCCAGCGCCTCAGCCATGATGGTATGGTTGGTATATGCGCAGGTCTTCGTGGTCACTTCCCATGCCTCATCCCATTCCAGGCCTTCCTCATCGATCAGGATACGCATCAGTTCAGCCACTGCCACTGTCGGATGGGTATCGTTCAGCTGGAAAGTAGCTTTTTCGTAGAATTTACGAATATCGCTGTGTGCTTTCTTATATCTTTCAATGGCCGCCTGCACGCTGGCAGACACAAAGAAATACTGCTGTTTCAGACGCAGTTCTTTTCCCGCCATATGGTTGTCGTTGGGATAAAGAACCTCCACCAGATTGCGTGCCAGATTCTCCTGCTCCACCGCCTTCTCATACTCGCCTTTGTCGAAACGGTCCAGCTGGAAAGAGTTTACCGCTTCCGCATCCCAGATACGCAGCGTATCGATCACATTGTTGCCGTATCCTACGATCGGCAGATCCACCGGGATCGCCAGCACTGTCTGATATCCCTCCTGGATAAAGTGGTTCTTTCCATTCCGGTTCTCTACCCGCACATATCCGCCGAATTTGACTGTTTTCGCGTATTCCGGACGGCGCAGCTCAAACGGATTGCCGTTTTTCAGCCACATATCCGGCACTTCTACCTGATATCCGTCTACGATCTGCTGTTTGAACATACCATAGCGGTAACGGATACCGCATCCATATGCCGCATATCCCAGCGTAGCCAGGGAATCCAGGAAGCATGCAGCCAGACGGCCGAGACCGCCGTTGCCCAGAGCCGCATCCGGCTCCTGGTCCTCGATCACATCCAGATCCAGGCCGATCTCTGCCAGAGCCTCTTTTACTTCATCATAAAATGTCAGGTTAATCAGGTTATTGCCCAGCGCGCGTCCCATCAGGAACTCCATGGACATGTAGTATACAATCTTCGGGTCGGATTTTTTTAACTCTTTCTGGGTGGCGATCCATGCGTCCATGATCGCGTCTTTGACGGCATAGCCTACAGCCTGGAAAATCTGCTGTTCGCTTGCCTCTTCGATTTCCCTACGGAACAGGGTGCGTACATTATACTTTACGCTTCTGATAAAGAACTCCTTGTTGAAGGTCCTTTTTTTGGCCATAATGTGCCTCCTTTACTGTTTTTCAACGCCGAGAGTTACGGTCTCCCCATTGATATTCCACTCTTTTGTATATCCCTTTACAGATCCTCTGCAGATTGCCGCCGCCTGCACCTCGGTTCGGATCTCATCACAGAAGTTATCCATCAGTTCGGCAATCCTGTCGTTGCCTTCGCTGTACACCGTGATCTTATCCATCACCTCAAAACCGGCTTCCTTGCGCATAGTCTGGATCTTGCTGATAATTTCGCGGACAAAACCTTCCCTGATCAGGTCCTCGGTCAGATTCGTATCCAGAACTACGGTCACCTGATTGTCCGCTTCCGTCACAAATCCCTCCATCTGGGCAGTATCAATAAGCAGATCCTCTTTTGATAATACCACGCCCGTTCCATCGATGTCAAATGACAGGCTTCCTGTCTCATTCAGCTCATCCATGGCTCTGCGTCCGTCCATTTCGGTCAGATGGCTGCGGATGCCGTTCAGCAGTTTCCCGTATTTCGGTCCCACGGTTTTAAGCTGAGGTTTGAAAGTATAGCTGGTAAATCCGCTCAGATCGTCGCGGAACTCTATTTTCTTCACATTCAGCTCGTCGGCGATGATGCCGCGGTATTCTCCGTCCAGTTCATTCTCGGCGCGCACGTACATGGTGCCGATGGGCTGGCGGTTTTTGATATTGGCCGTATTGCGGGCCGCGCGTCCCAGCACGACGATATCCAGGATCTCTTCCATAGCCTTTTCCAGGTCCTTGTCAACCATCTTCTCATTTACAACCGGGAAATCGCACAGATGGACGCTCTCCGGCGCATCCTTGTCGATGCTGCATACCAGGTTCCGGTAGATCTCCTCTGTCATGAACGGGATCATGGGAGCCGCCGCTTTGGAGATCGTCACCAGAGCAGTATAAAGCGTCATATAAGCGTTGATCTTATCCTGCTCCATGCCCTTTGCCCAGAAACGGTCACGGCTTCTTCTCACATACCAGTTGCTCATCTCATCCACAAATTCCTGCAGGGCCCTGGCAGCTTCCGGGATCCGGTAATTTTCCAGATCGCTGTCCACCTCGCCCACGACACTGTTGAGCTTGGAGAGCAGCCAGCGGTCCATGACATTCAGAGATGCATAATCCAATGTATATTTTGTAGCGTCAAAATTGTCAATGTTCGCGTAGAGCACGAAAAACGCGTACGTGTTCCACAGAGTTCCCAGGAACTTGCGCTGGCCTTCCTGTACGGCTTTTCCGTGGAACCGGTTAGGCAGCCACGGCGCGCTGTTAATATAGAAATACCAGCGGATCGCGTCTGCTCCGTAAGTCTCCAGCGCCTCAAACGGGTCTACGGCATTGCCCTTGGACTTGCTCATCTTCTGTCCGTTCTCATCCTGCACATGTCCGAGCACGATCACGTTTTCGTAAGCGGCACGGTTAAAGAGCAGCGTGGATTCTGCGAGCAGCGAATAGAACCACCCTCGGGTCTGATCCACTGCTTCGGAGATGAACTGAGCAGGGAACTGCTGCTCAAACATTTCCTTATTCTCGAACGGATAATGATGCTGCGCGAAAGGCATCGCTCCCGAATCGAACCAGCAGTCGATTACTTCCGGCACACGGTGCATCTTTTTGCCGCATTCCGGACAGGTGATCGTGATCTCGTCAATGTACGGACGGTGAAGCTCCACGGTCTTCGCCCTCTCGTCCCCGCTCATCTCGCAGAGCTCCTGACGGCTTCCGATCGAATGCATATGGCCGCAGTCCGGGCACTCCCAGATATTCAGCGGCGTACCCCAGTAACGGTTTCTGGAAATACCCCAATCCTGTACATTCTCCAGCCAGTCGCCGAAACGGCCTTTGCCGATGCTCTCCGGGATCCAGTTGATGGTATTGTTGTTGCGGATCAGATCCTCTTTCACCGCTGTCATCTTGATAAACCAGGACTCTCTCGCGTAGTAGATCAGCGGAGTATCGCATCTCCAGCAGTGAGGATATTCGTGCTCAAACTTGGGAGCGTCGAACAGCTTTCCTTCTTTGTCCAGATCCTGAAGGATCATGGGATCCGCTTTTTTCACAAATACGCCCGCATACGGCGTCTTGTCAGTCATATTTCCGGCGCCGTCCACGAACTGTACAAACGGAAGGCCGTACTTCTGTCCTACACGGTTGTCGTCTTCACCGAAAGCCGGAGCCGTATGAACGATACCGGTACCGTCGCTCATGGTTACATATCCGTCGCAGACTACATAGTGGCCTTTTTTCTTCTGTCTGACCACCTCTTCACCGGTACACGCAAACAGCGGCTCATATTCTTTATATTCCAGATCCTTTCCTTTATATGTCTCCAGAATCTCATAAGCCGGCGTATCCTCCGTGCCCAGTTTTCCAAGCACCGTGTCCAGAAGATCCTCTGCCATATAATAAGTATAGCCATCCGCGGCCTTTACCTTACAATACGTCTCATCCGGATTCACACACAGCGCCACATTGGACGGCAGCGTCCAGGGCGTTGTGGTCCACGCCAGGAAATATGCGTCTTCTCCCTTCACTTTGAAGCGCACGATAGCGGAGCGCTCCTTTACAGTCTTATAGCCCTGGGAAACCTCCTGGGCAGACAGCGGTGTGCCGCAGCGGGGGCAGTAAGGAACGATTTTAAACCCTTTATAAAGGAGCCCTCTGTCCCAGATCGTCTTTAAAGCCCACCACTCAGACTCAATATAATCATCTTCATACGTGACATACGGGTCATCCATATCCGCCCAGAATCCTACTGTAGCGGAGAAATCTTCCCACATGCCTTTGTACTTCCATACGCTCTTTTTACACTCTTTGATAAACGGCTCCATTCCGTATTCTTCGATCTGTTCTTTGCCGTTCAGTCCCAGTTTGCGCTCCACTTCCAGCTCCACCGGAAGCCCGTGGGTATCCCATCCTGCCTTTCTGGGTACCATGTAGCCTTTCATCGTACGATATCTGGGGATCATGTCTTTGATCACACGGGTCAGGACATGACCGATATGCGGCTTCCCATTTGCCGTAGGCGGCCCGTCATAGAAAGTATATACCGGCCCTTCCTTGCGGTTTTCCATGCTCTTACGGAAAGTGTCATGTTCTTTCCAGAATTGTCCCACTTCTTTCTCGCGGCTTACGAAGTTCATGTCCGAATTCACTTTACTGTAAACCATCTGAAAACCTCCTTATTTTTCTTTTTCTCGATTTTTTAAAAGGAAATCTTTCTTCCTTTATAAATAAGAATTCTGCCCCGCAGCAGCGTATTCCCCGCGGAGCCTTTTACAATCCGGGACTTTCCCGGAATATAAAAAGCTCCGTCCTGTCTTAAGGACGGAGCCTGCTGCCCGTTTGTAAACCACCTGTAACGACATACTGCCATATGCGTCCCCTCTAACGGCGGGACACCGTCGGTACCTACTTGCTTTCTGCCCGCTTTCTTCTGTCTGTACATACTTTCAGCCCGCAGCTCGGAAGTGATCTTCAGAAATCTGTACTCTTACCGGACTCGCACCCTCTCCGGCTCGCTGGGTATTTCCATCATTCCTACTGTCTTCGTCAAAGCCTTTCACACAAATGCCATTATAACGGTGATTTTATCGGTTTGTCAAGGATTTATAAACTTTTCCGTTCCTCTCTTGCATGGTTTCCATAAATATTCTATAATTAGGAAAACCCGCATATAGAAACCAGATGAAAAAGAGGTTATTCATGAAACGTTTATATAGATATACAGCATCCGTACTGGCTGCGGCTTTTTGCCTGTCCGCAGTTCTGTCTTTTCCGTCCTTCGCGGCAGTGGAAGAGCGGAACCTTACCCCCGAAGACCGTTATTATATGGACATTCAGTCCAATTCCTGGGAAAACTGGCCAGCCGGTCCCCAGGTCTACGCAGAATCCGCGATCGTGATGGAAGCCTCCACCGGCACTATCCTCTACGCAAAAAATATAGACGACCAGCATTATCCCGCCAGTATCACCAAAATCATGACAGTGCTTCTGGCGTTGGAGAACTGCGACCTGGATGAAGAGGTCGTATTTTCGCATAATGCAGTCTATTCCATCGATTATGCCAGCAGCCATATCGCCAGAGACGAAGGCGAGATTCTGACCGTGGAAGAGTGTCTGTATGCTATTCTGCTGGAATCCGCCAATGAATGCAGCAACGCCATCGCAGAACACATCGCCGGCACCACGGAAGCTTTCGCGGAGATGATGAACGAAAGGGCAGCCGAACTGGGCTGTACCAACACTCATTTTGCGAATCCTCACGGTCTTCCGGATGAGAATCATTATACTTCTGCTCACGACATGGCTTTGATCCTGCAGGAGGTCGTCAAACATGAGACGTTCCGCCGCATCAGCGGTTCCGCAAACTACACACTGCGGGCGACCAACCTGAAAGACGAAGAACTTCTGATGAACAATCATCATTACATGATCTCCGCCTACAAGACTTCCCGTTTTCTGGACGATACCGTATTCGCCGGCAAAACAGGCTATACCACAGTGGCTCTGAACACGCTGGTAACCTGTGCCACCCGGAACGGCATGGACCTTCTCTGCGTAACCATGAAAACACAGGGAAGCGGCGAACAGGGAGTCCCCCTGTACACCGACACGGCTAATCTTCTGGATTATGCGGGCCAAAATTTCCAGAAAATTAACATTTCACAGAATGAAACAAACTTTACCATCAATCAAAATGAACTATTCAGCACCGGAAGCTCATTCTTTGAGAATACCACTCCTATGATCGAGCTGGATGACAGCGGATATGTAGTGCTCCCGGCGGGCGTGGATTTTTCCGCGGCTTCTCCGCAGCTCGAATTTGTAGACGGAGACGATGAAGTCATCGCGACCCTGACCTATTCATTCGCAGGACAGGAGGTCGGTTCCACGGATCTTCTGATGACAGGCACCGACATTCAGGAATTCAATTTTCAAAAAATTGACGATGGGGAAGACGGAGAAGAACAGAGCGCCGCTGCCGGTGAAAATGATGCTCAGGTCCGGCTGGTCAAGATCAACCTGCGCATCGTAGGCGTTGTCGCGGCCGTAATCATCCTGCTCATCGTGCTCATTCTGGTTCTCCGGAAGTTTTCCGGAAACTTCTCCGTAGAATGGAATTTTATCCGCAAATGGAGAAGAAACCGTTCTGACCGAAACGCGTTCGGCAACCAGAACCGCATCCGTTACCGGAGCCGGAAACGCCGCAGAAAATTCAACTGGAAATTCTGGGAGAAATAAGCCGGAACCGGTTCCGCTGATATTCCAGAATACCTTCTTCTTTCATATGACTCAGTTCCCGGGACATGGCGCTTCTGTCCACAGACAGATAATCCGCCAGCTGCTGCCTGTTAAAAGGGATACGGAATTCCGCGCTTCCGCTTTTTTCCGCTTCCATAGACAGATACGACAGCAGCTTGTCCCGGGTATTTTTTTGCGCCATATGCTCTATTTTGTGCGTGAGCATCAGATTTTTCTCCGCCAGTATGGTGAGCAGACCGCCGCATGTACCGGATGCACCGGAGACAAAGGAGTCTGCGGAAAAACTTCCGATATCGCCGCTCTGCAGGACCGTCTTACCGGAGCCTTGATCGGGCTTGCCGGAGCCGCCGGCAATACAGCGCCCACAGAGGAAATGACCCGTCTGATGGTCGAAGCCTTGTTCGCTACCGTTACCAACGTGAATTTCAGCGGTGAATCCCTGAAAGAACTGATCCGCCTGGTGGAAGCAGAAAAAGCGCGTTTGTCCTCAAACTGTCTTTCCTGCGCCTCTCCCTGCGGAAATCAGGCAGACTATGATATGAATCTGCTGTGGAACGCGCCGGAAGACATCCGTTCCCTGAAGTCCCTGATCCTGTTCGGTATACGCGGCATGGCGGCCTACGCTTATCACGCCATGATCCTGGGATACCGGGACGAAGCTGCGGAAGAGTTTTTCTATAAAGCGCTGCTGATGATCGGCGGAAATTATGAGATGGAAGACCTGCTTCCGGTGGTCATGGAAGTGGGAAAAGTAAACCTGGCCTATATGGAACTTTTGGACAGAGCCAATACAGAAACCTATGGAAATCCTCAGCCTGTCACCGTTCCGCTGACCGTAGAGCCGGGACCCTTTATTATCATCAGCGGACATGATCTGCGCGACCTCCAGCTGCTTCTGGAACAGACAGAAGGGACCGGCATCAACATCTATACGCATGGAGAGATGCTTCCGGCCCACGCTTATCCGGAACTGAAAAAATACGCGCATCTGAAAGGCAATTTCGGCACCGCATGGCAGAACCAGCAAAAAGAATTGGCCGATGTCCCTGCTCCGATCCTTTTCACCACCAACTGTCTGATGCCGGTAAAAGAAAGCTACGCGGACCGGGTATTCACCACTTCCGTCGTGGAATATCCGGAGATAACCCATATCGACGGGAAAAAGGACTTTTCCCCGGTGATCCGAAAAGCGCTGGAACTTGGCGGATATAAAACGCGGCAGGAATTTACCGGAATCAACGGCGGTCATGAAGTAACCACCGGATTTGCCCGCAATGCTGTGCTGTCGGCAGCCGGAACCATCGTTGACGCTGTAAAATCCGGCGCCATCCGTCATTTCTTCCTGGTTGGAGGATGCGACGGAGCCCGTTCCGGCAGAAATTATTATACAGAGTTTGTAAAACAGACGCCTCCGGATACCATTGTGCTGACTCTTGCCTGCGGCAAATACCGGTTCAATGATCTGGATCTGGGCTCCATTGGAGACTTCCCCCGCATCATGGACATGGGACAGTGCAACGACGCTTACAGCGCCATCAAAGTGGCAGCCGCCCTGGCAGAGGCCTTTGACTGCGGCCTGAACGAACTGCCTCTGACTCTGGTTTTGTCCTGGTACGAGCAGAAAGCCGTCTGTATCCTTCTCTCCCTTCTGTATCTGGGTTTGAAGAATATCTATCTGGGCCCCACGCTGCCGGCATTTATTTCCCCAAATGTGCTGCAGTACCTGGTGGACAATTACCAGATCACGCCTGTCAGCACACCGGAAGAAGATTTGAAGAAAATTCTGCACAATTAATATTTACTCTACATTTTTTAACGACGCGATCATATCGATCTTCCTCAGCCGGAGATACATGACCGCATTCATGATCAGGGAGAACAGCATAGACCAGAGCGCGCAGATCACAAAGCTCATGGGCTGTATCTCCCTGGCAAACATCATAAGATCCACTTCCACCGTCAGTATCACGAACCGGTGAAGCGGTATGCCCATAAATACGCCCGCCGCAATGCCGATAAATGTCAATATGATATTTTCCCGGTAGACATATGCCGCCACTTCTCCATCATAAAATCCCAGCACCTTCAATGTCGCCAGCTCCCGTTCCCGTTCGGTGATGTTGATGCTGTTCAGATTATAAAGCACTACAAACGCCAGGAGTCCCGCGGAGATAATCAATACATACATGACTTCATTCAGGATATCCAGCATATCGTTCAGACTTTCTGCCATGCTTTCCATAAATACCACACTGTAGCAGGCATCCTGCGCCGTCATATCATTTTCAAATGCGTATCTTTGATTCTCATCCATAGAGCAGCCGGCCCAGATCCGATTGTATTCCGGAGTATTTCCTGTAAGCTGCCCATAAACATCCGGCGACAGATAGATATAGTGCATCATATAATTTTCTATGATTTCAGCCACCTGCACCTCTGCTGTTCCTCCGTCGTCAAATTCGATCCGGATCAGATCCCCGGCCGATACATTCAGCGAATCCGCAGTCTTTTCACTCAGCGCCGCCCCTTCCGACGGGAAATCATAATTTGCCTGTGTGACTCTGTCCCGGAAAGTCACAAATTCATCCATACGCGAAGGATTCTCCGGCACATCCAGCTCCGCGTCATGTTCCTCTTCCCCATAAATCAGCGTCACATTCTCTGCGTAGACTCTCAGGGAACGATCCACGCCTTCATACCCGGTACAGTATTCCGTAAAAGTATCCTGAACCTCCTGATCCTGCTCCGTATCTATCGTTATCTGAGCGTCATACAGGAACAATTCTCCATACTGCCGTTCGGCCACCACAGAGATAGAATCCTGCAGTCCATATCCCACCAGCATCAGCGCCATACAACCGCCGATTCCGATAACCGTCATCAGGAACCGCTTTTTATAACGAAACAGGTTGCGAATCGTAGATTTCCATGTAAAATTCAGATGTTTCCATATAAACGGAATCCGTTCCATCAGCACCCGTTTCCCGCTCTCCGGCGTTTTCGGGCGCATCAGCTGAGCCGGCTTCGAGCGCAGTTCCCGGTAAGCCGCCGCCATAGTCGCGATTCCGGTGCTGCAGACACTGGCCGCCACAGCCAGGATTGCCTGATCCATATTGAGAGGCATCAGGTAGATCGAAAGCCCCCGGTATAAGGCTGTACCGTAGGCATTCATGATCACCCAGGGGATCAGTACAGAGCCGACCAGCACGCCCAGGATACTTCCCCCTATGGCCGCCGCCATGGCATAGCTCAGATATTTCCAGGTAATAACGCCGTCTCCGTATCCCAATGCCTTCAGCGTACCGATGGCCGTTCTCTGTTCTTCCACCATACGCGTCATGGCAGTCAGGCTGACCAGCGCCGCGACCAGGAAAAACATGACCGGAAAGACATTGCCAAGACTGCCCATCCTGTCCGCATCCATCTCATAGCTCACATAGGATGCAATCGTATCTCTTCCAAGCACATACCAGGAGGGAACTTCCAGGTCTTCCAATTCCCGCTCTCCGTCTGCGATCTCTTCTCTGGCGTCCGCGATCTCCTGTCTGGCATCCGCTGCTTTTTCATCATATTCCCGCTGGCCGTCTTCCAGCTCTTTCTTCGCGTCCTCCAGCTCCGCGCGGGCGTCGGCCAGCGCCTGTTCTCCGTCTGCGGTCTGCTGCCTGGCATCTTCCAGTTCCTGCAGTCCGTCTTCATATTCGGCTTCCGCTTCATCCAGTCTCGCGCTCTGGCTGTCCAGTTCCGCGATCCCGGCTTCCAGTTCCTCTTCTCCGGCATCCACTTCTTCCTGCGCATCGTCCAGCTCTGCGTATCCCTGCTGAATCTGCTGTTTTGCCTGGTCTAAAGCGATCCGGGTCTGCTGCAGTGTCCCGCCCTGCGCCTCCAGCTCTGCCTCCGCTGCCAAAAGCTGCGGCCCCATGTCCACCGCTGTCTGCATCTGAACTATGGCTGCCTCCAGTTCCGCGATCTGTGCTTCCAATACAGCGATTTCCTCCGGAAGCTGTGTATCTTCTCCTGTATTTTCTTCCGTCTCTTCGCCTTCCGCGGGCGTATGGGAGGCATCTCCTTCCGATGTTTCAGCCTCCGGATCCGGATTTGATGGCGGTTCCGGCTCCTGCAGCGCGGCAAGCTGTGCTTTCAATGCGGCAAGCTGCTCTTTCATTCCCGGAAGCGCGGCTTCTGCCTGCGCGATCTGCTCCTTCTGGACAGCGATCTGTTCCGCCGCCGTCTGATACTGAGCATATCCTGCTTCGTACTGCGCTTCTGCCTGGGAAAGCTGTTCCTCCTGCTGCTTCAGTGTCTCCAGCCCCTGATCGACCTGTTCCTGCCCTTTCTCCAGCTTTGCGCCATTTTTCGCCACTTCCATCCAGGCATCTGCAATCTGCTGACGTCCGTCCTGGATCTGCTGCCAGGCATCCTGGAGTTCCAGCTCTCCGTCTGCCAGGCTCTGACGCGCATCCTGAAGTTCCTGCTCATTTTCTGCGATCATCTGCTCTCCGTCCGCAATTTTCTGCCGGCCATCCTCCAGCTCCTGTTCCGCGTCGGCCAGTTCCTGCTCCGCATCGGCGATCTGCTGCTCGGCGTCATCCAGCTTGCTGCGCCCTTCGGCGTAGACCTCGTCGTACCGGCGCTGGCATTCCGCGTCGGCAATCGCTTCAATTCTATCCTGTACCAGTTCTGACTGGTTTTCATATTCCGTACTGTAACTCAGTTCTCCTTCCGTGCCGTCAATCAGGATCAGTGCCTCTGTATACACATCCAGAGAAAACACATCCCGGCTGAGCAGGACAAAACCATCGATCGTCCCGTCTCCGATCCCTGCGTTTCCCCGTTCCAGATCCATATAATGGGGTAAAACTGCGGTACCTACAATCGTGAAGGTGTCGCGGGTCAGCGTGTCGGAAATAGACGTATCTGTCCCGCTCCGGAATTGGATCACATCTCCGATCTTATATCCGCTCTCTTCCAGAAAGAGCGTATCCACCAGACATTCATCATCTTTTTCCGGCATCTTCCCCTGACGGATCTCCGGCCGGTTGATATTTTCTGTAATCGAAATCAACGACACGACATATTCTTCATTGTTCTGTTCACAGATTGCTTCCGCAGTATAATTGCCTTCTGCCAGATTCACACCGTCTACCTGCCGCAAAGCTTCCAGATCGTCGTCTGTCAGCCCTAAATCTGACAATACGCGCATATCCATCAGGCTGGCGCTGTTATAATAAAGATCCGCCGAGTATTTCATATCATATTTTGCAGAACGAATGCCCGTAAAAAAGGCCGCGCCAAGGGCGATGATGAAAAAAATGGAAATAAATCTTCCCGGATTCCTGCGTATCTCGCGCAGGGAGTCCTTCCTCAAAGCTCTTTTCACGGTCTTCCTCCTAAGTCTACCATTCTATCTGCTCTATGGGCTGCGGATGTTCGTTCTTCTCCATACTTTTTACTTTTCCGCTGTGAATGTGTATCACCCTGTCCGCCATAGGGGTAATCGCCGTATTATGGGTGATTACAATCACAGTCATGTTTCTGGTCCGGCAAGTATCGTGAAGCAGTTTCAGAATAGCTTTTCCTGTCACATAGTCCAACGCTCCCGTAGGTTCATCACAGAGCAAAAGACGCGGGTTCTTCGCCAGTGCTCTGGCGATAGCCACCCTCTGCTGCTCTCCGCCGGAAAGCTGAGCAGGGAAATTTTTCATCCGGCTTTCCAGCCCCACTTCCTTCAGCACTTCTTTTGCGTCCAAAGGGTTTCTGCATATCTGAAGAGCCAGTTCCACATTTTCCAGGGCCGTCAGATTCTGCATAAGATTATAGAACTGAAAGACGAAACCAATATCTTCTCTGCGGTACCGGATCAGATCCCGTCCCCGGAAAGCGCTGACGTCCTGACCGTCCACCATAACAGTTCCGCCTGAAGCTGTATCCATACCGCCCAGTATATTCAGAACCGTCGTCTTCCCCGCGCCGCTGGGACCCACAATTACGGCAAATTCACCCTTCTCAATCTGAAAACTGATCCCGTCGCAGGCTTTGATCTCCACTTCGCCCATCTGATAGACCTTTGTCACATCTTTCAGTTCCACATAACTCATGCTTCGTCCTCCGTGTCAGCCTCTGAATCTTAAGCCTCGCTCCAAGCCCGCAGCGCGTCTTCGGATTTATCCACATCCCCTCCGTGAATCGACAGCCCTTTTTCCACTTTTGCTCCCGGACAGAGTCTGCGGATATCCTGTTCGCTGCGCCCCATACCGCTGCCCTCGTTGGTGCAGAATGGTTTCACGGTCTTTCCGGTAAAATCGTAGCGCTCCAGAAACGTAAATACCGGCATGGGCATGGTTCCGCAGTAGCTGGGATATCCCAGATAAATGGTATCATAATCATCCAGACTCTCCGGATAGGCCTTCAGCTCCGGGCGCGCGTCATTTTGCATCTCATCCCTTGCCTGTGCCACGCATTCTTTATAATCGTCAGAATATGGATGAAGCGGTTCGATTTTGAAAAGATCCGCCCCTGTGATGTCCCGCAGTTTTTTCGCCGCAATCTCCGTATTTCCCACCGGAACACTTCGAATACTTCCATTAAAATAATTCTCGCCTGCTCTTGAAAAATATGCGATCAGTTTTGCCATTGTTATTGTCTCCTTCTCATTATGTTACCTATATTATAACGCTTCCCAACCAGATAAGAAAGAAAAAAATCCCCTTACGCAGCCACCTGCATGGGGCCGTGTAAAGGGACCTTCTGCCAACACGCAAAATATTGCTGTATCAGAGATAAAATTCTTTTATATAATCCAGCACATCCTGCTTCGTTCCCCGGAAAGGTCCGGGCGTCTCCATCTTCAAAGACACAAGCGCCGTACAGTAAAGAAGCGCGTCCTGTACGCTCTTTCCTTCCTGTCTGGCAGCGATATACCCGGCAAAGGTCGTGTCTCCGCGGCCTGTGCGGCCGGACAGATTCCGGGCTTTGATCGGACAGGTCAGAATCTCACTCCCATCATAAGCGAGAACTTCTGTATTGTGCGTGATTACGATTTCCCTGGCGCCCCAGGCATGCAGCTGTCTGGCCGCCTCCGCGCGGTCTGACAGACCGGTAATGATCTCTGCTTCCGCAGCGTCAGTCTTAAAGTAATCCATCAACGGAAGATACTTTTTCTTATCTTCCCAGTCATGAAATTTCATGGAACCGTCCGATTCCACATGACGGAGCATGCACTGTACATCCAAAGCCACTTTTCCGTGCTGTGCGGCTTCTTCAAACAAAGCGCCGTCAAAATCCCCATATACCAGACCTGCGAAATGGTACACCTTTGTCTCCACCTGAGGAATCTCCGCAAACCGGAAGGGATCGCAGACTCCCAGAGAAGTACACTGACGCTTTTCCTTGTCCGCAGTAAAATACTGGTTGCGGATGGAACAAGTAGCTGATGAAGGACTCCAGTACAAATCTGCCTGGATGCCGGCAAAGCGCTCCTTTATGTCTGCATCCTTTTCATTTGATTTACAGAAAACCGCTGTGCGGACCCCGCTTCCGGCAGCGGCGAATCCCGAAGCGACCACCGCGCCTCCGATTTCTCTGCGCTCATTTCCCTGGTAGTCAATATTATAATCAATGGATACCGGTCCAATGACCATTACGTCATACTTTTTTTCCATATTTTCCTCCGGTTATGCCTGTACCTTTTCCAGGTTTTCCCCGGTCTCGCGGCTGAATATGTGAGCTGTCTTTCCATTAAAAGAGAAGCCAACCTCTCTGCCAATCGGGAAGCCTGCAGTCTCGTCCAGATCCATCAGCTGCACGATCATGATGGTATCGGTGCCGCACGCTCTGATGTGCAGATGGACCGCGCTGCCCATCATCTCGCTCACTTCCACGGTGCCGGAAATCTTTGTTTCCGCCTTATCTGCCAGATGCAGGTGCTCCGGCCTGACGCCCAGCGTAACCGGTCCTTCCTTTATCTGGTTTCTGGCAAGGTTCTCCTGTTTCTCGTCCGAAAGTGTTACATGGACATTTTCCAGTTCCACCGCGTATTTTCCATCGCTGTCCTTTACCAGCTCCGCGTCATAGAAGTTCATCTGGGGCACTCCTATAAACCCTGCCACAAACAGATTGGCCGGATGGTTGAAGACTTCCTGGGGCGTCCCTATCTGCTGGATTTCTCCGTCTTTCATGATGACAATACGGTCTCCCAGAGTCATGGCCTCCGTCTGGTCATGAGTCACGTAAATAAACGTAGTATTAATTTTATTGCGCAGTTTTATAATCTCAGCCCGCATCTGGTTGCGCAGTTTTGCATCCAGATTTGACAGCGGTTCATCCATCAAAAGCACTTTCGGTTCCCGCACAATGGCCCGTCCGATCGCCACCCTCTGTCTCTGTCCGCCGGACAACTGTTTCGGCTTCCGCTTCAGATACTGGGTGATTCCCAGAATTTCCGCCGCTTCACGGACACGTTTATCGATCTCCTCTTTCGGCATTTTTCTCAGTTTCAGAGGAAACGCCATATTATCATAGATGGTCATATGCGGATACAATGCATAGCTCTGAAACACCATGGCGATATCGCGGTCCTTGGCCGGGACATCATTCATCTGCTCGCCCCCGATATACAGTTCGCCTCCGCTGATTTCCTCCAGTCCGGCAACCATTCGGAGCGTCGTCGATTTTCCGCATCCGGAAGGACCTACCAGAACTATGAATTCTTTATCCTTAATATCCAGATCAAAGTCCTGAACCGCCAGGACACCTTCATCCGTCACCTTCAGATTCGTATTTTTCCCCTTTTTCAGATCCAGGTCAGGGTAGACCTTTTTTATATGCTTCAGAACCACTTCTGCCATGGTGATATTCCTCCTATTACGATATATATTCCCCGGTCATGGGATGCTCTCTGCCCACAATAAATCTCAGCGCCCGGTGCGGCGGTATCTCCCCATTCGCTGTCGGAGGACAATCCGAAAAATACGGTCTGATACCCATGTCTTCCAGCATACGCACCACATCCGGATGCGCGCTGTCATACCTCCGGTCGCTGGATGCGCAGCATACCACAGCTTCCGGAGAGATTATTTTCAGGAGCTCTCCGCTGATGCCGTCCTTCTGCCCATGATGCCCGATTTTAAATAAATCTGCCTGCAGTTTCTCCTGCGGTATCCCCGCGTAACCTCTGGCGTTGGTATCCCCCGGCAGCAGGACGCAGCGGTCCTGATACACAATCCGAAGGATCAGGCTGTAATTATTCATACGGCGGTCCAGTTCAGAAAGCTTCTGCAGAAACCTGCCTGTCTCTGATTCCGCAAACAGTTCTGCCATGGCTTCTTCCAGCTCGCTCTGTTCTCTTTCGGACGGCGCCAGCGCTTCCAGATATCCGTCCCCGCCAAGGAACATGGTCTGTCCGCAATCTACTTTCCGGATAAATCCGCCATGCTCCACAGTCTGTACACACAGCTCTCTATAATCGTTCAGTGCTCTCAAAAATTTGTCCTGAGACAGGTTCTGTGCCGCAGCAGGATCCAGGTCTCTCATGTTCTCATAAAAGGAGACCGGCAGCGTCTGCCATAGTTCTCCGGGAGGCAGTATCTGAGCCGCTTTCCGCATCCCGCTGACATGGTCTTCATGGATATGCGTGCATACCATCAGATCCAGATGCCCGATATGTTCTTTCTGCAGATAATCCCACACAGGGATGCGCCCGGAAGAACGGTCTTCGTATTCCTGCCTGTCCGCGCTCCCTCCGTCAATCAATGCCGTAAAGATGCCGTCCCGGCGGGAAGCCTCCGGTATTTCCAACAGGATTGCTTCCCCGTAACCTACATTTACAAATGTCAGCTTCATCTGTTCCATCTTCATTTATTTAATCGCGCGTTTTATATAAAAACTGGACAGGATCAGAACAATCACGGTCATAACAATGGCGCCGGCACTGCCAAGGCCAAAGTCAAATGTCTTGATTCCATAGTTGTACAGATACTGCGTGATCGTGGCTGTGCTGTTTGCAGGACCGCCTCCGGTCAGCAGGTTGACTTTATCGAAGAGTCTGAAACTGTCAATCGTTCGCAGCAGAGCGCAGAGCGCCAGACTGCTCTTAATATTCGGAACCGTCACATAAAACAGGATTTTCAGCCGTCCGGCGCCGTCCATGCGGGCAGCTTCATACTGATCCTGGGGCACCGCCTGGAGCGCGGCATATAAAAGCAGAAAAACAAACGGCGCGCACTGCCATACATCGATCAGCACCAGCATGCCAAATGCCGTATGTATGTCGGAAAACCAGTTGTAAACCGGGAGATGCAGTGCTTCCAGGACCTGATTGACGATCCCGTAATTCGGCGACAGCATCATCCGCCAGATCAGAGCCACGGTAACCGTTGGAAGCAGATAAGGAAGCAGAAGCAGCGTTCTCATGACTTTCTGCCCTTTGTGCAGACTGTTGACGAACAGTGCCAGCCCAAAACCTATCAGCATCTCCAGGATCACTGTCAATACCGTAAATTTTACCGTATTCCATACGGACTGCTGAAAATACGGATCCGTCAGAAGATCCAGATAATTTTTGGCTCCGACTACTTCCGGGGCACTGTTCAGTGCCCCCAGAAGATTATAATCCGTGAAACTGTAGACCAGCGTAAAAATCAGCGGATAGGCCGTCATAACCGCCAGCACGATCACTGTAGGCGTAATCATGGCCGCGCTGAAGCGCCTTGTCTGCAGCTCAGCTCCTTTGACTTTTTTTCTTCCCATCATAATCGTCACCCTGCTGTTACTCTGCCATCAGCTCTTCCAGTGACGTCTGCGCATCATTCAGTCCCTCTTCCACAGTCTTGGCGCCATTGATGATGTTGTCCATCTCTGATCCCAGAATGGTGTAGAATTCGGTCCACTGGGAAATAACCGGACGGTATATTCCGCTTTCCAGCGCCTGGCATACCACCTCATACTGCGGATACTCTGCAAGCACCTCTTCGTCCTGAAGACTGGAGTAGCGGCAGGGAACTCCGCCGGATGCCACGGTACCGCGCTGTACTTCCGGATCCATCAGATAAGTAAGCAGTTCTACCGCAAGTTCTTTGTTCTGGCTGTTAGATGGAACACCCAGGCACCAGATTCCATATACATTCGCATTGTATGCCTCCGAAGCGTCGGTTGCTTTTCCACTGAGCGCAATATAATCTGCCGCAGAATCTGCCGTAGGCGTATACCAGCCCGGCCATGCGATTCCCATAGTCGCCGCTCCGGAGTCTACAGACGCTACCAGGTCATCTTTTACCTGCGCTTCACCGGTAGCGATCAGTTCCATGTAATAATTCATAGCGTTAACAAACGCCTCGCTGTTTACTGTCGGCTGGTTATTTTCATCTACCACCCATCCGCCATAGGAAAGAAGAATCGGGAGAAAATCTACAACCAGGTTATTCTGGCTGTCTCCGCGGTAGATGAAACCTTTCTTGCCATTGGCCTGCGCCTGCTGGCAGATATCCAGTACGGCATCCAGAGAATCCACTGTGTCTACCGTATAACCGGCCTCCTCTACATTTGCTTTGTTCATCATCAGCACCGTCACGTTTCCGTAATACGGAGCCAGATATACATTGTCATCCACATAACAGATTGAAGTTGTCGCCTCGATGATATCGTCATCCAGCTCATAACCAAGCTCGGACAGATTCGCCAGCACGTCGGCATCCGTAAATTCCGCCATCCAGGATCCGTCTACCATGCAAAGGTCATATGCGCCCTGTGCGCTTGTGGCGTTCAGCGCTACGGAAGTATGCAGGTCTTCCTCGGAAAGTTCCTGTACGTCGATAGTTACATTATGTTCTTCTTCAAATGCCGGCAGGCATTCTTTAATTACATCTGCATATACACCGCCGCGCAGCGCGATCGACATCTGCGTCGCTCCGCCCTCTGCGGAAGTCTCTGCACTTTCATTGCTGTTTCCGGAATTGCTTCCGCCGCACGCTGTCAGCGAGCATACGGTCACTCCTGCCAAAATCAGTGCCAATAATCTTCTTTTCATTATTATTATCCTCCTAAACATTTAAGATATCTTTTCTGTCTGCAGCCCGTCAGCCTTTGACCGCTCCGCTGGAAAGACCGGAGATCAGATAGTTCTGGGCAAAAATTACAAACAACGTGATCGGGATCACAGAAATCACTCCGCCTGCCGCTACCAGTCCGAAGTTCGTCAGGCTGTCCTCTGTATTCAGCAGCGCCAACGCCAGAGGTACGGTGTTATTCATGGAGCTTCTTGTAAAAATAACGGTATAAGTATATTCATTCCATGCATACATGAAGGAAAGCATTGCAACGGCTGCGATACCGGGTGCGACCAACGGAAGCACAATCTTATAGAACAGCTGCCACTCTGTCGCTCCATCCACCTTTGCGCTCTCTTCCACTTCATCCGGAAGATCCTGGAAAAAACTAAGCAGGAACCAGATAATAAGCGGCACATTGATCAGAACGCATGCCAGCAGCACCGGTATTTTCGTGTTTATCAGGCCAATCTGATTAAACATAATATACAGCGGAATCACAAACGCCACCGGCGGCAGTACGCGTATCAGCAAAACCCAGTAGGTCATGGGTTGTTTCATCCCGAACCGAAAACGTTTTCTGGCGATCACATATGCCGCACAGATCCCTACCAGCAGGGAAATAACCAGCGATCCGAAAGTCGTCTGTGCACTGTTGAGAATTGCCTGTCCAAATCCTTCATTCTGAAACAGGTCAACAAAATACTCAAAGGTCAGCGACCGGGGAAATAAAGAGATGCTGCCTTCCATCTCGCTTGTCGGACGAATCGCCATAGCGATTAACCAGTAAATCGGAAACAGGGATATAAACAGAAGCACCGCACATCCGATCCCTTTTCCAATGGTACCGGCTTTCACATCTTTTTTCATTCTTCTTTAACTCCTCCTTTCAATCGTGCTGTGCTCACCGCGTTTTAATCTAACATATCTGAAAACCATTTCACTATCACACTTCTGTAAATTTTTGTAAAAATACAGTAAAATTTACATTATTAAAAATCACATATATTAAAAACATAAAAACAATCATAAATAATGGTAAAAAATAGGAACTGCTGTTCGGCATGTCAGCCTGCAGCAGCTCCTATTCGTTATTAAAGGTTTTCTTTCATACCGGACATTCCCAGCAGCGGTTCACTGACATGTATCCGGAAAAACTGGATCACCGGACCATTAAAACATGCATTACAGATCGTTCCAAGTCCGACGATTGTCCATAAGGAATTCCCCGACAACAGGCAGAATATAATTCCCACAATGACTACTGTAACGTCGCTGCAGACCCTGGCGTACTGAAACGGAATCTTTCCATGCGTCATTTTTTCCAGCATAACCGCGACACTGTCATAAGGTGACATTCCCATTTCGGCCACCATATAAAATGCTACTCCCAGACCGGCAAACAGACACCCAAAAATCAAAGCGCCAATCCTCAGCACAAGAGACATTTCTATACGGGCCAGATCCTGCGCCAGCCAGCAAAACAAATCCGCCCCATATCCTACACATACCATATTTACAATCGTCCCGGCTCCTATGTATTCTCTTCCCTGGAAAAAAAGAACGATCAAAATAGCCGCATTCATTATCAACTGCCAGGTTCCGAACTGCATATTCAGATAACCACTGATTCCCAAATTCATACAGGTAAACGCATCTACGCCAAATCCGCTCAGTCTATAAAGCCCTACGCTCAAACTAATAAATGCAATCCCGGCCAGCATCATGATCATCCGCCTGACAAACATCTTATCCGACTTCTTCATTAGAAAACTCCTCCCTCTTCAGTCTGACAAATCTCTGAAAGCCGTACATAATTAAATACTGCATATATTGTCAGCAGCATTTCAAATTATAATTTGCATTTTAATCTACATCTATCTTTTTCTTGTAAAGCATCTTAAAAAACTGTTATTGTTTGTAAAATGCTTCTTAATTCTTTTTAAAATTCCATTTACTGCAGTCATAAAAACAGCTCCATTCTATTTCATATTCTGCTTGAACCTGACGGACAATACACGCATTACTGGCGGTTTTCACCCCTTGCTTTTTCACCTGGATACCCCGCAGCGGCATCTGTCCATAACATGCCATAAAATTATGCATCAGCAGTAAAATGATAAATGCACTTTAAGCGTTTATTATAAAAGCTCTTTAAAGAGTTATACAAAGAGTGGAGAAACAACAAAAACCCCCGCTGCAGGAAATCTCCTGCACGGGGATTTTTTAGACATACCATTTACTATGGTACATAATTTATGACTATCCATGTACAATGTATTTAAACAGCTCTTCATGAAACACATTTATATATTCCATATCTGCCGTCCTGTTCCGAAAAGCCGGATATAAAAATCCGCCCTCCGGTTTCCCGGGTTCATATTCGCCCACCAGCGGACTGACCGCGCATAAAAGATAGGTATATACCTCTTCCGATCCCTCCTGCCACTCCTGGTCGCTGCCTTTTACCGGTACGTCGTACTGCCCGAAAAAAAGAAAACAGGCAAAAGAATGGCCCGGATGGAACTGTTCACCGATCAATTCATACAGGACATCAAGCAGGGCATCGTTCTTCAGCCCGGACTCCCGGATACCATCCAGCATCTGCCAGATACTTCCCGGTTTTCTTTTCTCCGCAGATATTTTAAATTCCTTCAGCTGTTCATTCGTTTTGGACAACAGAATCGTCTTTGCCAGATTCAGGTTTTTTGCGCGTTCAGCCTGGGAGAGCTTCAGAAAATGCGTATTAAACGTTCCATCCACATAGCCTTCTTCATCAAAATACGCGCCTGCGATTCTTTGCACGGAAGACCGGGCCGGGGTCATTCTTCTGGTCAGTTCCAGCATTTCTTCCCGTTTAATCATCTGTTTTCTATTCCTCTCCTGTACTCTTTGGCTTTTGATTTCTGCATAATTTTTCCAGTTCCTTTTTCAAATATTCATATCTCAGACGTTTTTCTTCTTTTGCAAAATGTACCTCCCGAAACTGCTCCGGATTGCCTTCATAAACCAGTTTTTCATCTCCGAACTGCTCGCTGGTCAGATCAAACCTGCAGTCTCCTACCACATTATAACAATGATAGTTTCCTCCCGGACGCAAAACACCGTACACCTGTCCTCCAAAAATATCCTGCGCCAGAAACGCCGTAATGGAACACTGCCCCAGCGTCTTGTTTTCCGGCGTCCAGTTCTGCCGCATTCTGGGCGCACAGGTTTCCGCGCACCAGATCTGTGACAGCGCATCATATAAATCAAGCGGCGTATGTATCCCTTCATATCGATCCGTAACCGCCGGAATGTTCGCCTGCTCCCAGCCCCAGAAATTGTATTTCATAATGTAACTCCTTTCACCTCATTAAAAGATTTCTAATCGCTTTGCGCTTCCGTTTTTAACCGTACTCTTTTTCCATATTTCTATGTTATCTTCGTACATAAACCAATTCCACCATACCGTTATACGACCGCGTACCGGCCAGTCTTAATTTTCTTTCACTTCTCCCATTTTCAAACAGCCGGATTCCCGCTCCCAGCAGTGTTGGGATAACGGTTATGTGATAGCAGTCGATCAGATCTTCTTCCATCAGCTGTTGAACAATGTTTGCTCCTCCGCAGATCCAGATGTCTTTTCCCGGCTTTTCCCTTAATTGTTTTATCAGATCTGCGGGCGCCAGATCTGTAACATGAACATTTTCCATCTGAGCATGCTCACGATGTGAAATCACATAAGTTGTAAAATCACTGTATATCCATCTATCCGGAGAAAGTTCATTGATAATCTGCTCATAAGTTTTACATCCCATCAGAATGGTATCAATACCTTTTACAAACTCAGAATAAGTGTCCAGATTTTCATCATCGTCGCCCTGTCCATTCAGCCAATCGACACCGCCTTTTTCATCTGCAATATATCCATCAAGACTCATGGCTATAAATAAAATCACTTTTCTCATATATTTTCCTCATCCGGTCCGGCCTGGTCCGGAGACTGGAACTCCTTTTCTTCTTTTCATAAGGATTATATTCACCATACCCCAGACCGCCAGATACAGCACCGAAACTATAGAAATCAAAACAAATCTTTTTCTCTGTCCTGCCACATAAGTTTCCGCCGTTTCATCCTCTTCTACCGTAATATAGGTGCCCTCATCCGGAGCAGAAAGTACCCTCCGCTCTATTGGCTCGCCTTCTTCCACAATCTTCTGAGCAATCGTGTCAACAGAACCAGCCTCATAATCGTATTCATATCCCGAACCATCCGATGCCTGATAAGAAACTACATAGACAGTTTTTACAGGGTGATTTCTCCTCATTTTCCCTGAAGCGTTATTTTCCTCCTGTACAGGAAATACTTCCACAGGTACAAAGGTATAAACCCCCTGATCCTCGTATGCAGAGATGGAACGGATTTCCGTCATATTTCTGACGCTGAAAAACAGAGAAAGAGCTGCTAAGATTACAAACATCAGCAACAAGATATTCACATATAATCTAATCTTTTCTTTCATTTGTCTACCTCGCATAATCTGACTTTCTCATACGAAAATGTATGGTTGAGCAGTATTCTTATCTAACTAGATTATAATATCAAATGAGAATTTTGGAAACATGTGACCATCATGAATAATATACTCAAAAAATGAAATTTTAAATTCCGCACGCCCAACAAAAATCATAATTTAGTATAGCCAGAAATATCATTAACGCCCCGTAAAATTCTGGCTATACTAAAACTATAATATTGAAAAGAGAACACTAAAAGACATAGAAAGACACTATGGAAATCTGGTAGGATTACAATAGCAACAAAGAAAAAGACAGAAGCCTTCGCAGAACAAACTGCGGGGGCTTTCTTTCTGTCCGGAAAGAGGCGGCAGCTATGCCTTATAAGCCGAAGCGCCCCTGTTCTTATCCCAGTTTCCCCTGGCTGGTATCGGGCCGATATTGCGAGGAACATCAGAAGATCATTACGGTGCACTACAATAAGCATGAGCGCGATCCGGCCAGCAAGCGACAGTATGGGCGGGCATAATGGAAGATCCGCGACCGGTATCTAGCAGAGCATCCATTATGCGAGAAATTCCGTGAAGGCGGACGGTGGGGATAAAAATACTGCCACCCGGTAAGAGCGGCAGTATCTATTACTTTTTCAAAAATTCAGTCGGCGTGATCGCCGGAACGGAGGAACCGGCAAAGTCCTTGATATTCCTTGTGAGGATATAGCTTGCGCCGTTTCGTTCCGCTACGGCATCAACAACCGCGTTTTCAAAGTCCGGCATGGAGCACATGAGTGCGGTATGAATATCTACGCCCTGTACGTCCGCAAAGGTGACGATCTGGGAAAGCTGTTCGATCCGCTCTTTTGCTTTTTGCGCGGACTGGAACGCCTTGCGGAGCATATAGAAAATATCCGTGGCAGCGGATGCAGAGATCAGACATTCCGCATCCGCTTCAATGGCCTTGCGGAGCGCCTGGTAGGAATCGGCGAAGAATGGTTCCCGTTTCTGGACAATATCCAGAATGACATTGGTATCAATCAGTATTCTCATTGTCTGGACAGCCGCTCCTCTCGTATGGTATTTTCATCCATTGCCGTCTCCTGCGGGACGATTCCTACGAGGTCGTCCAGAAGCGCCAACTTATTGACGGCGGGGCTTGTGAGGCGGGCAATGCTTTTTCCGTTCTTGGTAATAAAAATATCCTGGGACGTTGCCATTTCCAGATATTTTCCGAGATTGGTTTTAAATTCCGTTGCAGTAACGATCATACGAATCCCTCCTTTGTTCGGGATATGCTTTGTATATTGTTATTATACACAAATCGATCGAAAATATCATCATAAAATCGTACGATACAAAATGTTCTATATGGGTAGGGGTATTTAAATCTCTAAAATCGAGCGATGTGTATCGGGCGCGTAGTATCGCGTGAAAAATCGCGCTTTCAAGTGGGGTATATAACCCTGAATTTCAAAAAGGGAGATGGCGGCTCAGCAGAAAAACGGACGGAAAATGCTGGCAGTAATTTCATTTGCATCTGCTCCTTTCCTGGAAAAATAAAAGCAGCCATACACCGAAATGTACGACTGCTATGTAACAGAGGTATCTGCCTCATTGATAAGCCATCTCCGTCATTTTCGCTTCGAATGACGGAGATAGCTGTATTATTATTCCTGTAACAGCCACTCTGCGATATCGTGAATTTCAATACCTTCATAGCTGTACTTTGGATGTCTGGTTCGTGCGATAATCATTTTCGGATACGCATCTCGAATTTACAACAACAGAGAATATTCTCTTTCAATCTCTTTTTGATACAGCTTTCCAACATAAGCATCGTAACCACGGCGCAGAAGCTCAATGCAGACCATATTTTTATAAACTCTGCCGTTCAAAATCATCCGCATTGGCAACATGATTCGTATTTCCAGGCAGTCCTTTGAGGATTGGCTGGAGATGGAGGAACCAGAAGAAATAGAGGCAGAGACAGAAGAAGAAATAGAATAAGTTTGGTACAGCCGCAGGCGAAATACCTGCGGCTGTTTGCATTTCAGGACTATTTTTCATTCATTTTCTGCCTGGCACGAAAGGGCGGATGGCATATCAGTTCCATTCCTCCTGCAGCAGAAAGTCCCGGATATTGCGGTGCTTGATCCCGTTGCGGCTCATGTCAAACTCATCCAGGGTAATAACGTACTTGGGAAAGTTGTCACGGACACGGTCATAGACGCCAAATTCCCGCTCTATTGTATCTTCTGAGGCAAGCAGGTAAGCAACCTGGAGATATAGCTTGTTCCCCTGATCCTCACATACGAAATCTATCTCCTTATCTCCTATCTTGCCAACGGTAACAGCATAGCCCCGGCGCAGAAGTTCCATGTAAACGATGTTTTCCAGGACCAGATTGATATCCTTCATATTGCCTCCGAACACGGCTTCCCGGATACCATGATCGGCCACATAATATTTTTCATTTACGGTGAGTATCTTCTTGCCCTGTAGATCCTGCCGCTTCACCTGGTAGAACAGAAAGGCATCGGTGCAGGCCTTGATGTAACTCAACACTGTCTCCGGCAATACGGACCGTCCCTCGCTTTTCAGATACTTGGAAATGGCGGTGGAGAAAAAAGTCGTGCCGATATTGGAGGTCACATAGGCAATGATCCGTTCCAGCATGTCCACATCCCGGATGTTGTTTCGCTTGACGATATCTTTGAGTTCCACGGAGCCCCACAGGTCCCGCAAATACTGGCGGCTTGCCGTTTCGTCATAGCGGAGGTTGGACAGATAGGGCATACCGCCCGCAGTCAGATACTTGCTGAAGCACTGGCGGTTATCTGTATTCGGGTAGACAGTGCGGTACAGCTCGATAAATTCCGCAAAGGAGAAAGGATAGACCACAAATTCCACATACCGTCCGGCCAGATAAGTTGCCAGTTCGCCGGAAAGCAGCTTAGCATTGGAACCGGTGATGTAAATATCGCAGTCCAATTCTACTCGGAAGGAGTTGATACATTTTTCCCAGGCGTCCACCTCCTGTATCTCATCAAAGAAAAGATAAACTTTGCCTTTGATTTCCGAAGCCTGACGAATGATCTCATCGTGAAGCGCCACGGCGTTGCAGAGATGGGCATTGCTCATATTCTCAAAGTCAATGGAAATAAACTGGCTGCTGTCCACACCGGAGCCGCACAGCTCCTCTTTGATCAGGTCCAGCATAACCGACTTTCCGCTCCGGCGAATACCAGTCAGAACCTTTATCAGGTCATTTCCGATAAAAGGACGGATACGGCTCATATAAGTTTCCCGTTTAATCATAATGATCGGCCTCCTTTCTGGGATTATTTTTATAATATCACGGATATACTGGATTTTAATCAACAGGAATCTTTTTTAACGGTTATAACCGATAAAACTTATATTTTGACATGGATTGACAGGTAAAATAAAAAAGGGAACGCAATGAAACGGAAATGAGGATAGCGTATCAAATTGAAAGCACAAATAAAATTCGGGACATCGGCTGCTTTCTTTTGCCGTCCAATTTTCATCACATGAATTGTGGCAAAAGTTTTGTCAAACAAAAATAATAATTTGGTTTGGACGAAAATTCTGAATGAAATTGACTATACTATAACCGAAGAGAGAGATTGCCATTGATCCATTCATCCTGATTCACCCTGACACTGCTGATATTACATATCTCAAATAAATAACAAATTCGCAAAAAGTTAATCGGCAGAACTGACAAAACATTTCCAATGGCAAGCGCCTTATGATATAATAAAATATAAAGTTATGGCTATAAAGGAGGCACCGCTATGGGCAGAGTCCTTGGACAGCCACCAACTGTTCTTAGAAATAAAAAATCCATTTTAGCTGTCGAAGAAACCACATCAGCTGGTAGATGTGGCTCCTCTCTTGCGGACTTTTTATGTCCTGCGTTCGTCTGCCCTTGTGGCAGTGCGGCGCAGGGCATTTTTTATTACAAAACAGGAGGCGCAAAAGATGAAGCTAAACTATAATTGCCCTGGCTGTGGGACACCTTTGGGCTATGAGGGCTTGTGCTGGAAATGTGAGTGCGAGCAGGAGCGAAATGCTGCGCTGGCCTGGACGCCGGAACAAATCGCAGAGAAGCAAAGAAACCTGATCCAGAACATCCAGCGGCTGGCGGATATGGAGGACCCGGAGCTCACCAACTTCTGGCAGCTGCTTGGCTACCATGATGCCATTACCCCGGAGATCCAGCGGGCGGCACTGGTCGCAGAGGTGTTCTGGCCCTGTGAACTCTACTACCACGCGCCAGAGGATGTGCGGGACGCTTTAGTTGCTGCCCTGCTAAAAACAGAATACTCTCGAAATGCCGCCAACCTGATGAGTTGCCTTTCTATGCAGGGAGATGACAAGGCAATGAAGACTCTGCTGGAGCTGGAGCGAAATCCCCGGCCCTGGCGCAAGGGCCTCTATGTAGACCCATCCAGCTATGCGCAGATCGGAGGCTGGACCTTCGACAAGGAGGGTCAGAAAATCCAACTCAACTTCGGCACCTGTTATCCTATGGTCAAGGGAACCACTGGCGAGAAATCTCCTGTTCGCATTGGCCGGGCACGGGAGGACACCTGCCCTCACTGCGGCGGGCGTATGGTGGATATGTTGGTGATGGATGGCCGGGATGAGCGGCTGAAATTTCTGGGGTTGGATGGTATCCTGACTGCCACCTGCTGCCCCAACTGTGTGGGATTTTTGAAAGGTCCAGCCTTTAACAGTTTTACCCTGGATGGCGGCGTGGAGGTCTTTCCCTCCGAGCTCTTTGACGGGGCGAAGAAGACGGATTGCTATGTCAGCCCCGAGGACTACAAGGCGCTCACGGAAAATTCCTTTGTGCTGGGCGAAGCGCCAGTGCCCCTGTTTTACGGTGCGGCCTGCCAGGATGTGAACACCATCGGCGGCTTTGCCAACTGGGTACAGGACGCGGAATATACGACCTGCCCACACTGTGGGAAGCCCATGAAGTATCTGGCTCAGATCCAGTGGGATACGGTGTTTGACTGTGCGGAGGGGACGCTCTATGTGGAGTTCTGCCCGGACTGCCAGATCGTATCCATGCAGCATCAGCAGACCTGAAAATCGTCTGAACTGTGCTTACGGGAGGACACCATGAAAAAAAGAAAAATCAAAGACTTTGTTGTCCTTTACGCATCAGAAGATGAGGAAAAGCTGGTACTGATCCAGAGCGGTATCAGCGCGGACAAAACCTTTCTGGATACCTTTTGGACAGCCCATACCTATGCCCTTGCCATGGCGGACGCCTGGACCGGACAGGTGATCTCCGGCCGCTGCTATCTGAGCTGGCCGCTGACGGATAATGAACGAGAAAACGGAGACTATTCCAAGCTGTTTTCCAAGGGCCAGATCTACCGAATCAAAGCTCGTGCCTGGAAAGGCGACGCCCTCAGTGAACCCCAGTGGTATGTCACGGAAGTGTTGGAGGAAGGTGTGTCCTGTCCGGCGCTGGAGGAGATCTGGGCGGAATACACAAAGCCCATTCTTCTGAAAGACGAAGTACTGGGAACCCTCACGCTGGATCGTGAGATGAGCACATTCGATGGGACCTGTAAGTGGATGGGAAAAGAAGTCCAGATCTCGTTGGATGTGGAGATTGAAAAGAAAGCGTCCTGGACCCGCGTGGCCAATGTGATGAAGAAACTGCTGGCAGATCAGGAAGTCTGGGATAAGTCTCTGCGAACTATGGCTGCCCAGAAGCTCACGGCTCAGGCCAACGAGTGGCTGGCGGACGATGACCAGACCGACCGGGATCCGGAGAAAGACCCCATCACCGAGGATGAGTTCGCCCGGCGCATCCTGCTCACCGAGTTTACAGTATCTCCTGGCGGACGATTTACCGCCTGGTATGAGGACGACGATATGTTCTGGGGCCATGTGATCACTGTGGATGGGACACTGAAAAAAGGCCCCGTTGACGCTGATATACAAGGATAAGGTGAGGAGGAACCCTAAATGAACGGCGAACAAATCACAGCTTTTCTGCAGGAGCATTGGAATTGGGTGACCCTGATCATCGGTGCTGTCCTGCTGATTGGAGCCATCATGAACTGGAACTGGCTCTGTGACCCTACCGGCAAACCGGATTCCCACCGCTATGGCCGTGGCTCCCGGCGGGTGATCTTCTTCCTGCTGGGAATCGTGCTGATCGTCACTAGCATCATGTCTTGGGTAATGTAAGGAGGACGAAACGATGAGTGAAAAATATCCTACCTGGCTCATCGGCCATGTAAAAGAGTGGACAGAGAAGCGCATGCCTACCGTGACACTCTGTTCCACCACCGGCAATGAACTGCTGGAGGTTTGGTATTATGGAGACCTGCTCACGGTGAAGGGAGAGTCTCAGCCCTACATGGTAGATGATAATGATGCTCCTGGATTGGTGGTTGCCCGTGACCCGGAGACCGGCGAGGAGTTCGTCATCTTCGACGGTGGACGGCACGGATATGACAATATGTTCTGCGATGAACACGATTCGGAAGCTCTCGAACACCGCCCTCTCAAACAGTATCCTATTCCCGCCTCCAAGCTGGTGCTGAAGCTGGGCTACGACATCGACTATGAAGACGAAAAAGACATGTATGAGATGGATGAATGCGGTAACGTGAAGCTGATTAACGGCGAGTGGATACCCTGGGAGCAGATCAAGCGGGATGGCCTTGACTGGATTTCCCTTTACTATGTGAACGAAAAAGGAAAAAAGGTTCAGATTTTGGACGAAGAGCTGGCATAAATACTGCCATTCTGTCCTTTGACAAACCGAGGAGGTGTCTCATGACCCAAGAAGAACAGATTCGCCTCTATCGGCTGATGGAAAAGCTCAACTGGTTTTTCCACCAGGAGATGCACTACCTGGACCGGGAGACGGCGGAAAAGATCGCACGGGAGTGTTACCCAGAGATTCGGGATTTTACATACGACATTTTATGGAACGATCTGCCCAAAGAGGTGCAGGAGCAGCTCATGGACGAGGAGTAATCCCTGTGAGTACACTGATTTGCTCTTTTGATAGTCTGCACGACAACCGAGTCCTGCGCTGCTGCGCTGACTTTGAAGCCCATACCCTGCACATGGATACCCAGACCGAGGCCGGAGAGAAAGTATCAGTTCGCTTTACCGGCCTGCTGGCCCACTGGTTTGAGAACGTAATCCAGGATAACATCCTCTTTGGCATGGATGAGATCACCGTGGGCGGATTTTTTGAACAGTACAAAGACCTGCTGGGCGGAACCATCTCTTACGGTTTTCCTGCCTGTTGCAGTATCGAGGAACTGCGGGAGCGCATGGACCGGGAGCACATCCAGGTGTTTGTCATCGACTCCTCCCTTGGGCTGTGCGGATTTGTACTGGCTCAGGAGGTGGAAATAGCATGACACGGCAGGAGCAGAAGGCAGTCAAGGAATTAAGCGAGATGATTTCCAAAAACCTAAAAGTAATTGCTAGAGAGCATGGTTTCAAAGTGGTTTCAGACTGCGCCTATAAGGTCCTGGGTGATTTCTTATATGAAGTGTTTCTATCTGCGCCTCCTATCCGGCGTGGCACTGCCATAAGAGCAGTTGTTTCCACAAAGCCATGCGCCATTGACAATGTCTTTTGGGATGTATATGAAATGGGTGAGGTAGCCCGGAATAAACCATTTAGTTTCCATATCACAGCGGCACATTCCCCTTCCGCTCATATCATCGAGGAAATGGAACTACCTGTCCCCACAGTGGACGCAGCAACCATGGTCATGAATGAGGCCTTTCGTCGGTTGAACGAGGCCATTCAAGAACACCATAGCCGTTGCAGCACAGTCTCCGATTTCAAAGCGGAGATTCTCCATGATACTGCGCCGACCGCCAGATTGAATGTCGTACTGTGTGAAATCGCAGAAGGAAATTTCCATCAGGCAGTGCTCCTTGCAGAAAAGGAACTGGAGAATGGATCTTATGGCCTGTTTAATACAGTAACTGATGACGGAATAAAGAGCATATACGATTATGTGAAAGAGTTTTGTCAGAAAAAGTAAAGCTATAGGAATCACTTAAGCGAAAGGAGAAGCCACAATGTCCATAACCGCCTATAAAGTGGAAGCCGTCGGCCATGACCGGACCGGCAGGGACTTCGGTTATGTGAATATCATGTACCGTTATGGCGGCAAGCAGTCCTGCCCCCGGCCGGATCAATGCGAAAAGCTGGAGGTCATGTGGGCGGATGAGAGCGTCTATGGGCCGCCTGCTCCCGGCAGCAAGGTGGGCGATTTTATCCAGACCTGGCTGATGGGCTCTTGGAACTGCGGGGTATTTACCCACCGGGAGATTGCCCAGCGGCTCATGGATACCTTCACCGGCCTGAAGGTCAAGGAGCTGGCGTGGTTTGAGAACCCCAGGAAAAAGACGCTGAAAAACGGAAAGCCCCGTGTGCGCCGGGCCAAGTGGCTGCCGGAACAGGAGGTGGATCTGGTGTACCTCTACTCCGACCACTATCTTGACGCCAGAAATCCCACTCCCGCCGAAACCGACTTCTTCACCGTCACAAGGCTGGATGCCTGGGGTGAGAGCACTTGGTTCATGTGTACCCCACAGGCCGCCGAGAAACTGATCGCCATGGATTACGACAATCTGGCCGTCAAGGAAACCACCATTGTAGGATAGAGAAAGTAGGTGCATGATGTACCAAATTGCATATATTGGCCGCTGGGAGACCCTCCCGGAAACGGCTGCCGCCATCTGTGACCATGACACTCCCAAGCTGGAGGCGCTGCTCCAAGGCGGTCTGGATTTAGATGTTCCCATCCAGCTCAGCGAATACATCAAGATGATGCCATTGGAGATCGCGGTTTTTCGGAATGATGTGCCCATGATCCACTTCCTGCTGGAGCATGGGGCTGATCCCGATTTAGCCCAGGAACAGCCCCTGCTGCTCACCGCCGCCCGCTGCTGCGGGCCGGAGGTGGTGGCGCTCTTTGCTGGACAGGCCGCAAAACTCAGCCCGAAGCAGAAAGAGCGTGCCTTCCAGGAGGTGCGCTGGGGCAAACACCCGGAGAATATCCCCGTGCTGGAGCAAGCAGGGATTAGCGTCGCTAAATTCGGCGGCGAGGCATTCCGGGCCGCTGTGTCCGAGGGGAATACCAAACTTGCCCGACTGCTTCTGGAAAAAGGGGCGGACATCACCATTGTTGACAAATACGGCGACCGGCCTTACACCGTGGCAGTTCAGAACAAGAATCAGGAGATGGCCGACTACCTGAAGGCGCTGGAGCCGGAGGAATGGCACAACGAGCAGGAAAAGATCCGGCAGCTCATGCCCTACAAGCTGCCCGCCAAGCTGGTAGAATACTTGAAGACCGGCCCCCTGCGGCTGGAGTTCCCGGATCAGGAATGGGTGAAGTGGGCGGAGCTCTACTCCTTTATTGATGTGCAGGAGATGACCTGGAAACGGAAAAAGCTGCTCTCTCTGATGGTGCAAATGGACAATTACAGCGACTACCTGCTGCTGTGGAGCCCCAGGGACAAAAAGCTGTGGTATCTGGACATTGAGCATGAGGAATTCCACCCTCTGGCCAAATGGGATGACTTCATCGCAGATCCCGGCCGGTATCTGAACGGAATGATCGAGGGCGAGTTTGAGGAATGAGGAGAAGTCGATGAACGCATTACTTGAAAGCCTGACCAAATCTCTGACAGAACAGGGTTGGAAAGTCGAGATGCAGGAAAACAATCAAATTCCAGCAGAGATTGCTCAGCGTTATGATTCACTTCCGACAGATTATATATATTTTCTCCGAAACATGAAAGCGTGTGTCAACAGTGCAGAAACCGTGTGGATGCTTTGCCCGGATGACTTTGCTCCACAGGGAGAAAACGGATTTGACTGGAACGAGTTTGAAAAAATGAGTTTGGATGCCGCCGAAGGAGACAACAGCTGGACAGCGGAAATCAAATCATTCTGGAACGACCATCTGCCTATCTGCTTGTCACTGAAAGATGGATATTCCTACTATGCCCTCTGCCTGAAAGATGGAACCATTGTCACCGGAGAAGAACCGGAGTTTGAGGAAACAACGGAGGTTGCCTCTTCTTTTCGAGATTTTCTGCAAATGCTTTGCAATGGCGTGTTGGATTTGGAATAAGGAGCACAGTTATGACATCAATAGACTTTCTGAACAAGGTACATAAAAGCCTGGACTCCCAGGAATATAACCTCTCCTTTTCTCCGGCCAAGTCCAAGAATTATATGCTGTACTGCAATGGCAACTTTATCGGCGGCCTGTTTGATGAGGAGCTGTGCTTTGTCTATGCCGACAGTGTGAGCGACCTGCTGGGACACCCGGAGCCGGTCTATCGCGGCTACTCCAGCGCCGCCCAGCACCGGATGCTGGTGATCCCGGAGGAGCACTGGGCGCAGGCGCTGAAACTGCTCTATACCGAGAAATTCGACTGGAGCCGGTTGGTGTACGACATCACCTACACCAGCATTGGCGCGGCTGTGATGGAGGACTTCTACGACGAGAATGTGGTGTTCCTGCGGTTCTGCTTTGAAAAGGAGCTGCTGAAAAAGAACCCGCTGGACCGGCGGGACCGGATCATTCGGATGGTCTATCTCAACCAGGACCTGACAGAAGCGGGCAAAGTTCTGTTCCCCAGACTACTGCAAAAGTTCCTTGTTTTTACAGACCGCGGCGGGAAAACCAGTTTGGAAACCATGCTGAAACGGTGGTACACCGCGCTGGAGAAGGAGTACTGCAGCCAGATCACGGGATAAGGAGGCGCAGAGATGAAATTAAGTTGTAAACGCATTGATTTTGAATACACGCCCGGCGAGGAGATCTTCACCTTTCCCGAGGAATCAGGACTATCCTTTATTTTCGATGTAGAGGAAGAACTGACGGCTGATCCCGCCGCCATGGATGCGGTGGGGAAAATGCTGGATGAGGCGGAGAAACTGGCGGAAAAGGCCAAGGCCGCCATCCAAGCGGCGCTGGCGGATAAGGGTAACCCCTATCACGGCATCGTGACTTACTTCATGCAGTTCCACCGGGATGAGGTGCCCCCTGAGATTGCGGCGGAGCTCTTTCCGGGGAACGACCCGGCCAAGCTGTCCTTTGCCGAGATGGTGGACTTTCTGCGGCTCAAGCGGTTCGGCAGCCTGGTGGATAGCGAGATGAACCAGCAAGTTTTCATCCTGGATCTGTCCTTCAACCCGAAGATCACCGACGAGCTGATGGTGGTTTACTTTGATTTGAACCAGGAGATTTTCTGTATCACCCATGAGAGCTGAGGAGGCACCCCATGATCAAAGAACGCATCCCCATTTCCGGTGAACTAAAAAGCAAGGTCAAACAGCTGATGGAGTACGCCGGGTGGCACGAGGGGCGAAGCGTGGACATCTCCCTCGCGGAGCGGTATTACGCCGACCACGGCGTGCCCATGATGAAGGCCACCCAGCGGTTTTACCGGAAATATTTCGGTCTGTGCTGTCAGTGGTACCTGGCGCAGAAAAAGCTGAGTTGGGCGGCCGACTTTGAATTCGCGCTGTTTCCATACCTCATCAACGGAATCAAGAACCATTTGGAAGATGCCTATTTCCGGGATATGTCCGGCTGTGAGTTGGTGGAGATCGAGCGGGCGGCCGGCCAGAGGTGCCAGCCCATTGGACACATCGGCTACTACTACCCAGCGGAGGTCTGGATTTCCGAGCACGGGAAACTGTATGCGAAATATGAGTATCAGGATGAGATTGAGTGCTTTCCGGATGTGTTTGCCCTGATCGAGCGGGAGCTGGGGCAGTGTAAATTCGATTCCGCCGCCATGAAAACCGTGGAGGCACTGGACGGAAAGTCATAAGAAAGTAATTGCAACTGGAAATGGAGGAAAACGGCGATGGATTATTTGAAGAAACTGCGGGAAAACCCGGATCTGGCAAAGGAATTTGATGTTTTGTTTGACTTTTTCCTTCTGGATGAACTGACAGAGCGGGATGAGGCGGAAGGCCGATGCACCTTCTCCCTGCCCGGTATGGCCTTTGCCAGAGACGGCTCCGGCGGGGAATACCACCTGCTGGAGGACGGCTCCATCGGCTATTACAGCAGCGAGGGAGAGGCGGGCCGCTTGGCCGAGAGCATGGACGACCTCTTTTCCCTGATCGTGAGCTGCGTCTGCTGGCAGGATTACTGTGACGCGAAGCAATATGCGGATGCCAAAACACTGGAGGAATACGGGCAGAGGCAGCGTAATATCAACTTGGAAGATATTGATATGGACAGCTGGCGGCGGGTTGCTGATGCCCTCGGCATCCCTACCAATGCGCCTCTGGCCCCCGTTCTGGAGCGGTTCCGCAAAACGACGCAGCGACAGCCTCTGTATCAGTGTGTGTTCCATGAGGACGACGGCAGCCTGACCGAATCCTATGGCCTGATGTTTGAATGAGAAAGGAGCAATTCCTATGAAAACCTTTGACCCCAATTACAAACTGTTGGACGAAATGTATCAGGACGACTACTATCCTGATTTCCTGGTGGACAAGGTAAAAGACGAGCTTCAGAAGGTCATCGACCTGCTGGAGAGCGGTGAAACTGACACCGAAGTGGTGCAGGAAACGCTGGACGAGGCGGTCTGCGGCATCAATGATCTCCAGGAGGAGTTTGACGAGCACGACAGCGAGATCGAAACGGTGGCGCGGGACTGCATTGGCGTAACTGTGGACTACATTTTGAAGTGGTTTGGCATTCCCATTGATATGGAGGAGGCCATCCGAGAAAGGGACTGGTGAAGACAATGTCCATTAAAAAAATGTTTGGCGACCTGGATAAGATCGACATTCTGGCGGAAACCAAAACAGGGGAAGTGGTCATGGTTTTGGTCTGCAATGGCTTCATTGACGGCTCTCCGGAAACGCAGAAGGCCCTGCTGGATAAGATGGAGGGCTATCTGAACCACACCCAGAGCGAGGAATTTCAAAAGGAATATGGTGGCTGGCCTGTGATTTTGCGGGTGACCTTTGGCCGGGAGCCGGATGAGCGCATCCTGGCCCTGCTCAGCAAGTGCCCTGCTTGGGCGGCGGGCTATGGCGTAAAGCTGGAATTTGAAATTGGAGGAAAACAGGTCCGCATTGTAGAGAGCTGACCGATGCTTAAACCACACCAACAGGAGAAAACGAGTATGCCGACAACAGAATGGCTGAACAAATATGAATCCGTTAAGGACAAACTGGCCTGCAAAACGGACCTGGATGCGCATTTCACAGAGAAAGTGATTGGGAATATGGGTGTGGATGTGCTGGACATTGGGTCCGTCCATTTCCCCACCGGAACCATCTTTGCCTGCGATCCGCTGGTGGAGCTGGAGGATACACCGCCCTTTATTCAGACGATCCCCGCGGGGACTTATCCCGTGAAGATCTGTGTGGTGCCCAGTGAGAAATACGGCGACCGCTACGCCTGTGTCAAGGTGGAGGTCAGCGGGGAAAAGCCTGTCCGCTATGAGCTGGGCATGACCGGCAAAGAGGATCTGGACGAGGAACTGGGCGAGGACGAGTATTTTGGATTTGGCGTAGACGCCGGGATGGGCTGCGTTGCGGACATCCAGACTCAGGCGGCTTTTCAGACATACTGGGCCAAGCGGCTGGAGGAAGACCCGGACATCGACCCCTACAACGACCTGTTCTGCGATCTTCTGGAGGAAAACGCCAAAGCCAATCCCAAGTATCAGAGCAGCTACGGCGACTGGCTCAACTGGACGGTGCCGGACACAGACTGCAATCTGCCCATCTTCGCCTCCGGCTGGGGGGACGGCTACTATCCGGTCTACTTCGGCTACGACGCAAAGGGTGAAATCTGCGCCGTGTATGTGCGCTTCATCGACATTGAAGCCAGCTACAAGGAGCAGGCGTAAGGAGGTAAACAGCGATGGAATGGCCGAGACGGGCGCGGACAGCGGATTGGGAAAACGGTGTCCTGGCCTTAGATAGAGAGAAGCAATTGGAAATCCCGGAGCTGACCGCAGAGATCATGGAGCGGCTGGCCGGCTACGCCCTGGTGGGCTTTCATGTGAAGGGCTATCCGGTGACGGATGAACTGCTTGCCCCCTTCGCCGGACACAAAAGCATGGCCAACTTCGGCGTGGAGGACGGGGCTCTCACCGACGCCTGCTTCCCCATCTTTTCCGCCATGCCCAAGCTGCGCTATCTGCTGCTGGACGGCAACGCCGGAATTAACGGTAACGGTCTGTCCGCCCTGCGGGAGTGTAAAATAGACCTGCTGACCCTCAACCGCACCGGGCTGGATGACGCCGGACTGCTTCAGGCAGCCTCCATCCCCAGGCTCTCCCACATCCAGATCGACCATACCGCCGTTACCTATGAGGGCCTGCTGGCCATCGCTGGCAACAACCGCATCGAGCCGGTGGCCCATGTGCAGTTTTCCCAGGAGCAGATGGAACACTTCTCCCAGCTCCAGCGTGAAAAGGCCAAAAAGCCCATCCAGCTGGATGGGCAGGCTGCGGCGGAATGCCGCAGAGTGCTGTCCGCCTTCTTTGCCGAGATGACGGAATGGGAGCGGTATATGGAGCAGGCCGGATTTGAGGACGCTCAGGCTGTGCCCCGCCTGCTGGCGATCTGGGAAAAGTATGTGAGCGAAAAGCCCCGTCCGGGCTACCGGCCTCTGGGCCTCTCGTACAGCGCCCAGGGCACCTACAACGGGGAAGAATTCCTTGACGCGGAGCAGATCACCAAGAACAAGCTCTACATCTACACCAGGGAGAAAAACACCGGCTTTGACCGCCGCTTTCTCATGAAACGGGTGGGCGAAGGCTGGAGAATCGACGCGGTGCAGGAGCGGCTGGCCGGCTGGCAGCGCACGGGATTGTGAAGTTCATGAGAATCAGATTGGAGGTACAGGAAGATGGGTTCATGGGGTGTAAAAGCATTGGAAAGTGATAATGGCTTAGACCTAATTTCCCTTTTGAAAACAGATTATTTACCCAAACATAAGAAACTGACTTTAGGTGGATTGATCGGCTTTCTGAAAGAGGAAGGTTTTCTTGGAGAAACAGTGAGCGAAATTGACTTTCTCTATGATAATACCGCCATCGCTCTCGCAGAACTTTATTCTGAATGGCGGGAAACAGGAAAGCTAAACTACGATGATGAGGATTCTAATGTTTGGTCAGCAATAACGAATTTCTCAGCTTCAGCTACTGCTCGAAAAGACCTTCTTAGGCGATTGAGGAGTATTAAAAATCAAGTTCCTGATGAAGATGGCGAAAGAGAAATCGTAGAACTTTGGAAAGAAAGTAATAACTGGGAATCGTGGGATAAGCATTTGGATTCTTTGATAGAACTCTTGCAGCAGGAATAAAATTGTTGCTTTGTAGGTAAGTGCGTTGAATTGTGAGGCATCACATGGCATGGGAATATGAAACCTTTGGCCCAGACGGTCAATGCAAATTGTTCGGTGTGAACATCTTTAACTACGACTGGCAAACCACCGGCAAGCGAGTAAAAGTCCAAGACCCGATCTATCACCAAGACCATACCTTCGAGGTCTGGCAGGTGGAGATTGACGGGCAGATCCACCGCTTTGCCGCCGGGGAGTTCTCCAACTGTGTATGGGGATTCTATCTGGAAAAGAACGGATGAGAGGAGCGTAGCGCCATGAAAGCCACCGCCGGAGAGGTCTATACGGTCTACAACCAATATCTGAAACGCTACACCGCCTGCCAGGTGGCCTATATCGCGCCGCCGGACTCGGTGAGCAAGGAGCCCTGGGCGGTGGTCCTCTCCCTGGACTGGACAGGCGACGCCCCTCTGACTGCGGAGGAACTGCCCCATCTCCGCCCGCTCTACAAGGACTTCATGTACTGGCCCCGGGAGCTCCACCTGCTGCGGGTGCCGGTGGAAGTCCCGCCCCAGTACACGCTTGTGGGCACACTGCCCCCCTTCACCGATGAGCCCTGCCGCTCCTACGGCGGCTGGAACGACGGCTATGATGTGTATCTCCAGATCCGGTGGCAGGCCATCCCGGAGGAGCGGCGGCGGGCCTTCAAGGAGGCCATGGAGAGTGACGAGCAAACGGAAATCGGCGGTATCCCGGTGAAGGTCAGCAGCCATCGTGTGACGGACCAGTACGAACCATTCGATTCGGCGCTGGAACTAAAGGCGCTACCTTGCCTCTCCACCCTTATCTGCGAGCGGTGGCACCCGGATCTGCTGGAGTTTTTGCGGGAAAACCCCTTTGTTGATGAAGTGACTTTGCTCAGCCACGGTCAGAGGACACTTGATCTGCGGGGCACCAGCATCAGAAAGCTGATGCTGGACATGACTGGGCTGGAGGAACTGTGGCTGTGTGAGGGAACGGAGCTGCTCCTGTTCCAGAACAAGGGGGCGGACGCCTGTGCCATCCATGCCCCCGAAGATGGCAGCGGTTTGACCCTCCAATTTATCGGGGAATACCGCCCGCACACGGAACTGCCGAACCTACGAGGGCTGCATGGCATCGAGCTGAAGGACTTTGATTTGACCGGACTGGCCGCTGTCCATCCCCACCTGAAGGAACTGAGGCTCTGGGGCGCGCCGGGAAACCTGGGGAACTTCTCCGCCGTGCGAGGGTTCCGGGAACTGACGAATCTCTCCACCTTTGACCTGTTCGGCTTCGGCGCAGCTGACATCCCCACCCCGGAGCAGATGCCGGAGCTTCGCTGGTTCTGGATGACCAGCCTGCCGGAGACGGCGGCAAAAGCGGCAAAGCAGCTCTGGAAAAGCAAGCCGGGAATGGATCTGCGGATCACCAAGCCCCGGAAACCGGAGTGGCTGGCGCAAAACCTGGACAATCCATTCCGAGGCTGGGACGGTGCGGAGCATATTCCCACCTCCGCTGCGAAAAAGGCAGCCAATCAATACCGCAAGACCCGTTCCCAGTTGATGAAGCTGGCCGCTGAACCGGGCGAGGACGCCCAGGCCCAGGCACTGGAGGCGGTGGCAGCCTACACTCAGACCTTCAACAAGATGGGCTTTATCGAAACCGAGGAGCGGGATGAAATTTACATGGCCCTGCGGGGTATTCTGGATGCCCTGCCGGGCGATATGCTCCAGAAAGATGCCCTAATTGAACACTTTGATCATGTGCGAGATTTTTGAAAGGGGCATCACATGAGTTACACGAAATTCAGCAAGGCAGTGACCAAGTGGCTGAAAGCCAATGGCCTGACCTGCTATGGAACAGCCTATGATAGCCCCGAAGAAACAAAAGCCCGGCTGGACGCATGGATGCGCGGGAGCAAAGAGATACTGCGCCAGTGGATCACAGATAAGCGTTACCGTGAACTGATCTCCTGCGCCCACGGAGGCTGGTATCAGGATGATGTAATTTTTGAGCCCTTGGCTGAACATTTTGTGGCGAACCACCTGTTTGATGAACTGCGGTTTCTCTGCGAACGCGGCATCCGTTTTTCTGCGGAAGATATGCTGGCCACCATTAAATCTGAGAAAGAGGAGCATGGGACGCTTGATATAGAAACAATTCGGTCTATCGATGTTCCAAGCTATGTGTCAGGTCGCAGTTATTCCCATTTGGGGGAAATCGCAAAATACAGGAAACGGACGCTGGATCAGATTATCCGCTATGCAGGCTATCTGGAGCAGATCCACGCACCTGCGGAGTATTTGGAACAGGTAAATGTCCTGCAGGAGAGCGTTTCGGATCTGACAATCAAAACAAAAGATTTGAAACCATTCCGATTTCGGCTGTGAATGTAATTACCTGAAAGGAGTGTGTGGGCGCATGAGCCGAATCGTTGATGAACCCTATTTCACCCACAGTGCCTACAGCGCCTTCACCACCGGCATCCAGGTAAAATGCCCCAAGTGCCATGGCGCGGGTGTGGTGACAGCGGACGATGATAACGCCTATTTCCGCTGCTTGAGCTGCGGCCATCAGGAGACACGCGACCGGACGATCTACCGCTATGATGTCCATAACCAGTGCAAAAACTGCGGCAGGTACTATCGGGTGGATATTGAAGATGAGGCAAGGCAGCATTTTCCCGTCCTCCATGTGGCCTGCCCCTATTGCGGAACAACCATGCCGGGCGAGGTACATAAGACGGCGGAGGCTTTCTCCTATGGTGCGGAGATTCAGGGCGGCAAGGACCCCTGGTTCGGCCTGGAACTGTGGTTTTTGACCTCATTCCAGGGTAAGCCGGTCTGGGCCCTCAACCGGGAGCACCTTGCCTATCTGATCGGCTATCTCAGTGCCGACCTGCGGGAAAAGCCATCGGGAAGCCAGAAAAAGACTCAGGCCGACCATCTCCCCACTTTCATGAAAACCGCAAAGAATCGGGAGCGGATCGTGAAGCTGCTGAAGAAGCTGCAAGAGAAATGAGGAAAACAATATGGCACTACAAGATAAGAAGATCATGCCTCCCCCTTGGCTGGCCCACCGGGAGATCGAGCGATACTCCATTGGCTGGCGCATGGGCTATGGGGAGGATTACATAGACCGATTTGGCGATTGGCTGGACACCCTCTCCCCGGAGGAGCGGACGGAATACCGCACTCTCTTTCCCGAGCCAGTGACCTGGAAGGGCTGGTGGGATGACGAGGACAGCAGCGAGGTGCTGGAGCATGGTGACTTCTTGGTGGATGCGTGGCAGCCGGAGGGCCAGCCCAAGTACACCCGCCAGTGGCTCCAGCAGGAGTTTGCTGCGGGGAGAACGCGAGAGCTGTGCCTGTTCTGGGGCCATCAGCCATCCGAGGACGGCCAGCTGACAAAAAGCTGCCTCAGCCAGTGGTGGATGGAGGACTTCTATACGACGGCTGACTCCTACCTCTGCATGGAGCAGTATATGATGGCTGCTAAGGCCGAACTGTTTGGCGACAAAGAGATCCGGGACCAGATTTTGAAATGCAGCGACCAAAAGCAGATCAAGGCCCTGGGCCGCAAGGTGCGGGGCTTTGAGCAGAAGGTATGGGACAAGTTCAAGTACGCCATTGTGCTGCTTGGCAACTGGCACAAATTCAGCCAGAACCGCGAACTGCGGGAGTTTCTCCTTTCCACCGGGGACAGCGTGCTGGTGGAGGCCAGCCCCTACGATGCCATCTGGGGTATCCGCCTCGCGGCCAGTTCGCCGGAGGCCCAGGACCCCATGAAGTGGCGGGGACAAAACCTGCTGGGCTTTGCGCTGATGGAGATGCGGGACGAGCTGCGCAGAGTGACACAGAATGAAATGCTTTGCGATTGGAGTATGGTATGGCAACAATGAAACTCTATGAACTGGTCAACCACTACCACATCGGCACGGAACTGACCTGCGCCGAGGCCATGTTCCTGGCCTGCAATGAATATTACCACCTGAATTTATCTGAGGAGACACGGAAGATGTTCTCCGTCATGGGACTTGGGATGCAGACTGAGCAGTCCTGCTGCGGCGCCTTCACCGTGGCGGTGGGGATCATCGGTCTGATGACCGCCAAGGAGGGCCAGACGGATGTGGACAACATGGAAGGCTACCAGATGATTGCTGAATTGACGGAGTTTATGCTGGGCTTCTATGGAACGCTCCACTGTGTCGAGCTGCAAAGGCTGGAGATCGTGGGCTACGAAAACCCCTGCCACGCCATTGTGGAGGCGCTGGCCAAAAAGCTGGAGGAACTGCTGGCGGGCCGCAGGATCTTTTGCCCGGCAAACGGAGGACAACTGAGCTGCTGATGTGCCGGAAAGCGAGGGATTACATGAAAGACTTTTCCCAATACGGAAACAGACCGGACGACCAGTGGGAGATGCTGCCCTGGATACCCGATCCGCGCCCGCCCTTCAAAATTTGGGTCAAGCCGGAGCAGATCGCGCCATTCTTTCTCATTCCCCACCACCCCTATGCGATCTCCCTTCTGCTGAAAATCAGCGATAGGTTCCGGACAGAGGAGTTCTGCCGGCTGGGACTGACCGGCAGCAGCGAGGACTGGGAGCGGCTGGTCCAGGGCGTGATACGGGAGTTTGAGGAAAACAACAGCGGTGTGGGTCTGTTTCACTTCGACTCTGACGAAGATGTGTTCTGCGTGTATTCCCAATACATCGACGATTTGATGATGCTGGCTAAAATGATCCGGGCGGCCTGTGCTGATGAAAAAACGATGGGGATGTATCTGAACATGAGCGAGGCAGCGAAAGCATGAAAGAGCTGACCACACAAACAGGGATCATCGTAAAATGCAGGAAAACGGCCATTGAATTTTTCCAAAATGCTCAGTCAGCGGATGCCTTTTCTGTGCTGAAGATCCCGGAGAGCTTCCAAGACATAGCAGTTGAGTTTTATGATTTGGTTATGGAAAACGATCACCCCACGGCCCTGCTGGGTTGCCGGGGCGATTACGATATTGCGATACAGATCGATGAGGTAACTGGCACCATGACGGGGTGGCATTGGTTCAAATGAGGGAAATGGAATGATCGAGTACATCAAGCTCTTTTGGGAGGACGCACCAGAGGGAGAGCCGACCATCATCCTCTATGAAGTGGATACCGAAAATGCGCGGCTGGCCCTCCGCTCCATCGACATCTTTGCGGATGGCAGCACCCGCAACATCCCTGACCTTTACGACGGTGTCATCGAGATCACGCCGATCCCCACCGTGGAGGAATTGAACGCCCATGTCTGGGGCGAGGAATTCCACACCTGCATCATAGAGCAGGCGGAATTTGAGGCCATCTGGGAAAGCCACACCTATGATGGAGCATGAAAGGAACCAGGAGGAGACACTATGAACAAACCTATAAAAGGCAAAAATCTGCCGTTGTTCCCCATCATTGACCTGGACCAGCTGCGCCGGGAAAACCGTCTGGAGGGCACAGAGGTGACAGACTTTTTCACGGCAAGGGATGGAAAAGTCTATCTTCTCATGGAACAGCCGTCCGAAACACAGGGTAAGGACTGGCTCAGCACTCCTTCCACCTATACCGCAGTGGAAATCCAGCTGGATTGGGCGGAACAGCGGGTGCTGGAAACGACGCTGTTTCCTCTTGGCCTCTTGAAGTTCCAGTTCCATTATTTGCGGCCCGCAGGTGATCACTTCCTTCTGCTGGGGGCAAGATGCGCCTATCGGAAAAACGGCCCTGACCAGAACGCCTGGATCGTCAGCCGGGATGGAACTGTGCTGTCCCGTTTCTGCCTGGGGGATGGCATTCAAGATTGTGTGGTAAAAAAAGATGGCACCATCATTACCAGCTACTTTGACGAAGGTGTATTTGGTAATTACGGTTGGGATGAACCTCTGGGTGCTTGCGGCCTGATTGCATGGACATCGGAGGGAACTCCTCTCTGGAAGAATGAGAAGTATTCCATCTATGACTGCTATGCCATCAGCCTGGACGAAGAAGAAAACCTGTGGTTCTATTATTACGATGAATTCCAGCTGGTGCGGACGACCTTCAAAGAGGATCTTGTGTTTGAACTGCCAATCGAAGGAAGCGGAGCTTTTTCTGTTGCCCCGTCTGGTGATACTTTTCTGTTTCAGGGCGGGTATCAGGAACATAACAAATTCTACTTCCTTACCGCTCATGGTGATCGCCTTGAGCAAAAGCGGGAGGCTATTCCCACCTGTGATGGAAACAAAGTCGCTGTGGAGCAGTGCAGCCTGCTTTGCAGCCAGATGCTGTTCCTCGGGAAAAACGGCGTTCTCTATGGCGGGGTACTTGGTGAAAGCGAGGAATGACAATGGTTGAAATCAATCGTGTCTGGCTCAATGTGGATACAGACACCAACAAAATCACACTATTCAGCCGTCCCCGTGTATCCATCCGTGTAGATGAGTACATTTGGAGCTTGATCGAAGAACATATCGTGAAGCCCCATAAGCTCATGCGTAGTGAAAAGCACAAGTATCTGCTGAAAATTGCCTTTGGCCGATTTGATTCGGTGCGGCACCGGTATTATCCGCTTTCCCCGTACAACGGGCCGCTTCGGGAAGGCGTCAAGCCGGACAGCGCAAACGGATGGTATCCCCGTGAGGACTTTGCAGACTCTGAGGAACGCACCACCTGGTTCTCTCCCGATAAAATCTGGACAAACTGCGGCAACAAGGTTCTGGATGTCAATATTGATGCCGCCAATGTGAGCGAAAGCATCACCCCCAGAGAATACGCAGACTTGCTGTTCGATGGGATTGGGGCCGCATTGGTGTTTAACTTCAAAAGGCTCAAGCGCGAGGAGCTTGATGGGCTGAAACTCAAGATTGACTGGAGCGTGGTAGAGAGATTTCCCTTTCCTGCGCCCTTTGAGGATCAGCAATACATTGGGGATGAAGGCAAAATTCATGTGTATTCCTGGGATGGCCGGCAGGAAACGAACCTTGTAGGTCCTTATTCTGTGCGGGATTTATATCTGGAGCATTTCGGAAAATAGTTGGGAGGAAGCTGATGAAACAGACAGATATTTATACTGAGGCTCTGATCTGTCTGCGCTCAATCCTTCAGGCAGACCATCCGGAATTCAAGAACTGGATCGACTGGTTGGAGCGGGACATTCAGGACTGGAACCAGCGGCGGGAGGTTGCCCATCATCTTCGGGCATACGGTGGTATGGGTTCATTCAATGATCTGCCCAGTATGCGCGGAAATCACGACTACATTTTTGACTTTCTAAAGTCTGTGTGCTATGCCTTCGGCCATCTTTATGCCAAACGGGAAGGCATTTCGCCAGAGGCATTGATGGCGGAGTGCCTCCACGATGTAGAGCAGGCAGCCTATCACCCCCATAAGGCACTGAACCAAGCCATTGCCCAACACTTGATGCAGGGCGATCTACAGGAGAATCTGGATAGGCTGTAGGAGGACTTGCTATGAACGAAAGACTATTTCGTACCCAATTCAATCAAATGGAAACCACCGAGAAGCAGGCGCTGATGGAAAGCTTGGCTACTCGTTATGATATGACCTTTCTTGGCCTGCATACCTTTGACCGCTGGGGCCAGAGCAGCACCACCGGCATATTCGAGAAAGATGGCCGGGAGTATGTTTTCGTTCCCGGCGATACCGTCACCCTGGGCTGGGAACGGTTCGCCGTCGGGCTGGATCAGGACAGCCGAGAGGAACTGGACTATCTGTTCCAGGAATGGGAGATGGAACAGGACCCAGAGGAGATGATCCGGGAAAGCATGGCTCCCGTTCGGCAGGCAGCTATTGGCCCTATGCTGGTGGGCCGGGAGTTGGAGGAACTGTGCTGGGAGCCGGTCACAATGGCCGATCCCAGATTGACCGCCCATCCTGACTGGCTGAAGCAGTTCCGGGAGTTTGCCTGGAGCGACCTTGACAGCCTTACTATGCACCAGTCAGCCCGCATTGAGCGGACGGAAAAGGGCTTTCAGATCTGTATCTATAACCGCACTGATTACGATGAACTCCTTGCCGGGCTGGAAAAGCAGGGGCTTTCGTTGCCTACAGCGGACGAGTGGGCCTATCTGTGCGGCGGAGGGTGCCGCACCCTGTTCCCCTGGGGGGATGGAATGGACTACTCCATGCGTTTGCACTGGTTCGAGGACACGGAGGAGGACGAGGACCGGCCCTACGACATGGAGGAGCCCAATTTCTTCGGCCTGTCCATCGCCTATGACCCCTATATGCGGGAGGTGGTGAAGGCCGGGCAGCTTACCACTTGCGGCGGGGATGGCGGGCGCAGCATCTGCGGCGGACTTGGAATTTTCCTCGGTTTCTTGCCCTGTTCGCCCCACTACAAGCCGGAAGTGCAGGAAGACAAGGAACTAAACGGCGACTATGACTTCTACCGGCCTATTATCCGGGTGGAGGCAATTTGAGAATGCGGAGGGCACCATGAGAGAAACAACACCCGATCTTACAAGGATCAGCAAGTATATCAGCTTGATCCTTCGGCACAAGCCGGAGGTTATTGGGATCAAGTTGGATACCCATGGCTGGGCGGATGTCAATGCGCTGCTGGCGGGTATCAGCAGAAAATACCCCATCAACCGGGACATTCTGGAGGAAATCGTGCGGAGTGATGAAAAGCAGCGGTATTCCTTCAGCGAGGACGGGACAAAAATCCGGGCCAACCAGGGCCACTCCATTCAGGTGGATGTGGAACTCCCCGTGACTGAACCACCGGAGACGCTGTACCACGGAACAGCCCAGCGGTTTGCCGCCTCCATCGAGGTCCAGGGACTGCTTCCCCAAAGCCGCCTGTATGTCCATCTGTCCCCAGATCCCGAAACCGCCGAAAAAGTAGGCCAACGGCACGGCCAGCCTGTGATTTACCTGGTGGATGCCGGACAGATGCACCGCGACGGATATCTCTTTTATTTATCCGCCAATGGAGTGTGGCTGACAAAGGTGGTCCCTGCTCCGTACCTGAAACGCTTAGAGGAGTGAATGCCATGCGTACCGCGTATGGTACAGACAAGGTGAACAACACGCTCCGTCTTCTTTAAGAAAGAAAAAAGTATTTGGAGAACGACAAAATAATATTTGAGATGGAGATTAAGAGCTAATATGACAGATATTCACGACTTAGTGCCAAAAAGTAAATTTGATAGTTCAAATATAGAGAGGCTAAAACACCTTACTGACAATGAGATTGAGCCGATATTACCCTCTCTTTTGGGGTGGATACAGGACTGTAATTGGCCTGTTGCTGGTGATATTTTGCCGGTGCTCGCTTTACACCAATCAGCCCTTGTCCCTTTAATTCATAGAGTTTTAAGTCCACATGAAAAAGACGACATATGGAAGTATTGGATTATCACCTGTCTGGCACCTCTTTTTTCCGATGAGAGCATAAATTGTATTCTCTCAGATATACAGAGGATTGCAAAAAGTCCTACACAGGGCGAATTAAGAGAAGAAGTACATGAAGCCGCTGTTATCTTCTTGCAGAACAGACTATCAAAAACAGGTCGATAACTTCCCATTTATCGGGGAGATAGCAAAGCCAACCGAGCCAGCAACGGTCAAGATGAACTGCACATTTCATGAGCCGCCGCTGACAGCCTCGACTGTCTTTGCTGATAGGCAATCAAGCCGGTCTTTCGGCAGATGGCAGATATCAAAAAGGAAAATCTGGACACTCGGCTGTGAGACCGGTGTGGAACTTACTACTTACAGAAAAAAGGATAAAGGAGGCGTCAATATGGATGTCGTGAAACTCCCCAAAAAAGTCCGTATGGTCTGCTATGAGATCATGGATGGCAAAGAAGAAGCCTTGGACACGCTGGAATCCTTTGCCGATAAATACCCCCATCAGGTAGCAGCGGTCAAGGCCGAGGTCGCCTATTTCAACCTGGACTATGAAAAGGCGCTTGCTTTGGATCTGACCATCCTTCCCTGGCTGGAGGAGTGGTATTACAGCAATGTGAGCGATGAACACATGATTGCCATGACGGTGGCCGCAATCCAACTCCACCGAGAGCAGGAGCTGATTGAGGCGCTGACGAAGGAGCAGATGCGCATCCGGGCTGAGAACGGCCTTTCCCAGCGGGATCGGTTCTGTGACATCCTGATGGATTACCTCAAGCGGGGCGTGATGCCCTTTGCGGACAACGACAAGAACTACCCCTACCATGAACCGGAGGAACCTCAAACGAAGGAGCAGCTCTGGGCAAAGCTGGTGGAACAGAATAAAAAGCTCTCGCCGGACGATCTCGATGCCAGGCGGAAGCTCTACAACCACTGCTGTATGTTCGGCACTGCCAAGGATGCGGTGGAGCTATTCGAGGAGATTCAGGGCGTGCCCATGGCGGACTCCTCCTATCGGGACGCCATCGCTCGCTATCTCTACTTGGGTGAACGGGAGAAGGCGCTCCAGACCGCGGAGCGGCTGGCGACATCGCGGCTGTGGGCGGTGGCCGGGCCGACCCAGGTGCGCCCCATGTCTTTCTTTGGGGATCCGAACCTGCGGGAATTCCTACTGGAGCCGGAATCCCTCCGGCGCATCCGGGAAGCTGCCCTCATTGATAACGGGGATTTGATTCGAAAGTAAATTGCTTGGAATTGGAGGATCTGCCATGAGCAAGGAACTGGAACTATATAAAGCATTTATTGACGGCCTTGTGGAGCGGAAAGACAGCATGACGGCCCTGTGGGTCAAGGGCGATGGCTTTCCTAAGACAGAGGACAACAAGGCGAAAAATGAACTTCTCGCCGCACTGACCCCGGAGCAGAAAGGTGTGCTGGCTGAGATGCTTCAGGACGAACATATTGCGGGTATCCACGATACCCTTGCATATATCAATGAGATGATGGATCTGGAGGGGCTGGAGCTTCATCAGGACGGTGAATCCTATCCCAACGACTATTTTGAGAGCCTGCACTATGACTTCATCAGCCGTTGTGACGGAGATGAGTGGCCGGAATAAAAGGAGGCGTGACAGATGTATATCAAAAAATACTGGGGCAACTTTATCGGAGGCTCGGATGACAGCCTGAACCTTGTGGCCTTTTTGGTAGATCAGAAGAAGGAGGAGATCCCCCTCAGCGAGATCTTCGCCAAGATCGGGCTGGACAATCAGAACTGGGACTTCCGCCAGACCGTGGAGTATCTGGAGTTTACACACTCCGATGGCGTGGAGATGGACTTCCACTTCGCCATTGATGTGGTCACTGATCTGGCCGCCATCCTGCTGGAGTGCAGCGTCAGCGGCAGTGTAAACCTTCAGGATCTGGACGAGTACAACACCCCTGCCCGCCGCATCCGCATCACCGTCACGCCAGAGGAGCATGACGCCATGAACAAGGCACTGGCGGATTTTGCCCAGAATCCGCTGGAATATGACCTCAGTGAGATGATGGACAACGAGGAGATCCAGGAGATGGCTCGGGATGTGGAGGCGCTGCGGAAGGAGCTGTACGAGGCCGCTGGCCGCAACCGGGACTACCATGTGAAAGCGGAGGATGTAAAATCTCTGCTCCCTGACTGGAAGGGTGCCGATGGCTGCATTGCCACCAACCGTATCACGGTGGAGGGCTACAAGGTCGGCTACTGCTACCGGGAGAAGCCGGACGGCGACTGGGACAGTGGCTGGCGCTTCACCGCCGGTGATGAGAGTGAGGAGTACATGGACGATCCGAACAGTGCCGGGATTTACAAGCTGAACACAATCTGCAACGACGATTCCGACATCATTCCTCTGCTGAACACCCCCGCCCCCTGCGCCTTTGAGCGGGATGAGAACGGCGTGTTCCAACAAATCAAAGACTGGAAACCGGATGAGGACGAGGAGGACCCGGATATGGATATTTTGAAGCAGTGCCAGAAGTGGCATGAGAACAACGAGCATCACAAGATCATTGAAGCACTGGAGGGCATTGAGGAGCGCACTCCGGAAATGGACAGCCAGCTTGCAAGGGCGTACAACAACGAGGCAGATCACAGAACGCCGGAAGGCAGAGCTATGCTCAAAAAGGCCATCGCTCTCTTGAAACCTCATGAGGAATACTTTGAGGGAGACTACTACTGGAACTTTCGCATGGGCTATTCCTATTACTATCTGGATCAGGAGGGCCGGGCTCTTCGTTACTTTGAAAAGGCATTGGAGGCCCGCCCCGACGACGAGGACACCATGCAGCTGATCGACGGGTGCAAGAAGGGCATTTCTCTGCCGCAATTCTCGGATTGCTTCCGGGAAAGGACAGAGGACTGGTGGGAAACCTTTGCCGAGATGGAAGCAGAATTGCGCCAGATGATGGATGAGGACAAGGATCACACCCGCGGTGCAGAACTCGTGGCCCAAATGCAGGAAACTCTGAATCTGGTCTTTGATGAGATCTCTTTCGAGATGGGTTTCAACGGCGAAAAGCATGAGTTGATCCTCACCCCGGAGGGTGACAAGGTCAAGCTGTTTGAGCTGATTTACTTCCAGAAGCACGCCCCCAAGGAGGTGCTGGAGCACTGGAACATCCTGGTGGGCCGTCAGCCCCTCCAGAACATCGGTCTGCGTACCGAGGATGGATGGGACATCTCCGGGGATGATGTGCAGATCTGGCTGGAGGAGCAGGGTGAAAACAGCTTCGCCATCTCCGCCTACTGCGAAAAGCTGCTGCCCATGCTCCGGGAGGCGGAAGGCCGGGTCTGGTGGATGCTCACCACCCTCACCGACCAAGTGCTGGGCGAGATCTCCCACATGTGGTACATTGATGACTTCAATGTGCTGGAGGAGCCCAAGGCGGAGCAGTCATTCCTCCTGTCCCAGCTGCCTGACAAACTGAAAGAAAAGGGAGCGAACCTTTCCACCGACCCAGAAGCCTATCTGAACAGCTATCTTGGCTACAAAATGGAACCCAACAAAGACCCGGAAGCCGACTGGCGGCTGGATGTGATGGCCGGCTCCACCAACTGCGTGCCGCTCATCAACGGCTATCTGGATGCCGACAATGACTTCATGGACGCGCTCCATGCCGACGGCGCAGTGGCGGGCTTCTTCTGCTATCCCCTGGATACCCTCCGGGAAGAAGAAGGAACGGATAAGATCTTCGACTTCCGGGACAAGCTGGAGGAAGTGTTCACCACTGGCGATGGCCCGGAGATCCTCACCCTCACCGGCGGAGCCACCGGACTTTTCTGCGGCTATGTGGACTTCATCGCCTGGGACATCCGGGCTGTTCTGCAGAAGGCCAAGGAATTCTTTAAGGACAGCGACATCCCCTGGGCCACTTTCCACACCTTCCGCCGGGAGGCAGGCACAGTGAACCTGAAAACGCCGTCCGAGGAGGAGCAGGCCCCTGAGCTGGACGAGACGCTGACGGGCATGGACTATATCTCTTACACCCCGCAGAACGAAGAAGCATTTTTCCAGCAGCTGGAGCAGTGGAACGACGAGGACGAGTACACCCGTTGCATCCAGGCATTGAATGCCATCCCGGAGGATCAGCGGAACTACCGCACCGCCTTCGCCCTGGCACGGGCGCTGGAGAACTACGCCATCATCGGGGACCACGACGAGGGTACTCCTAACTATAAGGGAGATAAGGCCCTGCACCGAGCCATCGAGGTGATGGAGTCTGTCCGAGAAGAAGGACAGGATAAGGCTCCGTGGAATATGCGCATGGCCTATGCCTATCAGTATCTCTATGGTCAGGAGGAAAAGGCCATCCCCTACGCCCAGAGGTGGGCGGAGCTGGACCCGGAGGACGAGAATGCCCCAGCGGTGATCCAGGAGTGCCAGAAAGAAATCGCAAAGCGGGCCGAGGCAGAGTCCGAGGACGAGAGTGACCACACAGGCGTCTTCACCGGCTTTGTGCTGCTGTCTAAGGCAGAATGGGATAAAAAGCAGTTCATCCGGGATATGAAGGAAAAGTGGGACATCGCCGTGGATGAATATGACGCCAGCGAGGAGAAGGACGATGACGCGCTGGTGTTTGAAGTAGGCGATATGCTCGCCGCCGTCAGCCTGAATAACTATCCCATCCCCGGAGGCGAGGCCGAGGGCAATGCGGAAAACAACTATATGTGGGAGGATGCGGTCAAGGTAGCCAAAAAGCACCGTGCCCACCTGATGGTAGCAGTGCTGGGTAAAGAGGAGGATTTGCTGGAAAAGGGCAAGCTGTTCACCAAGGTGGTTGCCGCCTGCTGCCGCCAGGAATATGCCACCGGCATCTACACCAGCGGCGTGGTGTTTGAGCCCCGGTTCTATGAGGGATTTGCCGACATGATGCAGAAGGACGAGCTGCCCATCTTCAACTGGATCTGGTTCGGCCTCTGGCGTGATGAGAATGGCATGAACGGCTACACCTACGGCATGGCGTCGTTTGGCAAGGACGAGATGGAGGTGCTGGGCACCGATGCTAAGCCGAGCGATCTGCGGGACTTTTTGGCCAGTCTCGCCTCCTATGTGCTGGAGAACGATGTGGAACTGCACGATGGAGAGACCATCGGTTTTGCGGAGGATGATAAGCACACCATCACCCGCAGCCCTGGCATCGGACTGCCGGAGGAGCAGATGACCCTGAAAATCTCCTGGGCGTCATCGGACGGTGACCCTGACGATGATGACGATGACCCGGATGGCGAAGCGCCCGAGGATGAGGAATCCGGTGTTCCCGAGGTCTACACCGAGGAAGAAATGGAAGCTATCGAGGGGCACATCCAGCAGTATTTCGGTGAGTTCGAGAATGTGTTCCATGAGCTGTCTTCGCCGGACATCCATGTTGACATCTGCGTGGTGCCGCCCTCCAAGGAACGGAACTACTACACCCTGGTCACCATGGGTATGGGCGCTCACCGGATGAATGTGCCCGAAGAACTGGCGGAATACAAGCTGGAGCGGGCGGAACTGGCCATTGCGCTGCCAGGGAACTGGAAGCTGAAGCGTGAGGATCTGAAGAATGAGCGGTGGTACTGGCCTATCCGCCTGCTGAAAACCCTGGCCCGCCTGCCCATTGCCAGCGATACCTGGCTGGGCTTCGGCCATACCATGGACAATGAGGAGGACTTCGCAAAGGGCACAAAGCTGTGCGCCGCCATGCTGACTGGTCCCCAGGACACCGAAGATGGCAGCGAGGTCTGCATCCTGCCGGGCGGCGAGGAGGTCAACTTCTATCAGGTGATCCCCCTCTACCGAGAGGAATTGGAATATAAAATGGAGCATGACGCAGATGCTCTGTTGGACAAAATGGACGGCATAAGCTTTGTGACTTACAATACCCGTCCCAACGCCATGACCATGGGCAAACTTGGCAGTGTGGAGGACGGCGGCGTGATGGAAATGGATTGCGCTGACTGGCACCTGGAAACCATTCAGGAAAAGAATCTGCCGGTGGATGAGCTGAGCGCCTACAATCACATGGCCATTTACCTGCGCTGGTGCATGGAGCATGACCTGATGGGTGAAGAATTCCTCGCGGAGTACAAAGAGGTAGTAGAAAAGGTCAAGGCTGATCCTGCCGGCGTGGATCTGCGGGCGTTTATCCGGGATGAACTGGACGGGCAGCTGGTGGGCCCGATGTTTAACAAGATCGGCCGAGCCTTTGCCTCCTACTACTATGGGGAGCCGGACAGCCCCTATTTCCCCAGCGACATCGACGACTATGCCATTGGCATCATTGGGCAGGAGCGCAATTATTCCGACGAGATCCAGGACGAAGCCTATCTGTTCATCCCCTTTGACGAGGACTACTACCATGCCATGGCAGAGGTGATCGAGGAACGCTTCACCAACTGGCAGGGACAGGACTTCGACGAGGACACACTGGAGCCCTCTGAACTGGCTGAGGCGTTGATGGAGTATCTGGACTGTGAATGCACCTATTTCCCCTCCATGAAGGACGATGATCCCATCATGTCGGCATACAGCTATGCCAAACGGGAAAGTGTCAAAGAAGGCTTTGTGCCGGTACTCATCAAGGCGGATGACGAAACGCTGCTTGAGTGTCTGGTGATGAACGCCGACCCGAAGAATGATGCAGACATTTACGAATTTGACCTCAAAACTGTAACGGAGTACCGGAAGAAGATGCTCTCCACCTCCGTCAAAGACGGAAAGGCGGTTTTGCAGGAATTGACCGGCCAGCGCAAGGAAGAAGCCGAGGATGACGATATGGACTGGGAGGAGGAAGTCCTGGGCGAGATGGAGGGCGGAGAACCAAACGACCGCTTCTCCAGCTACTGGGATGATGATACGGAGATGACCTATCCGCTCATCCTGGCCAAGATTCCGGTCAAGAATCCCTGGGAGATCTTCGCGTACCTGCCCTTCGGAAACTGGAACGACTGTCCCGACACACCGGACCTGATGGCTGCGGCCAAATACTGGTTCGAGCAGTACGGCGCGGTGCCTGCCGCGATGAGTCACGATGAGCTGGAATTCCTGCTTCCGGCCCCCGTCCCCAAGGAGAAGGCCATGGACACGGCGGTGGAACTGTATGGCTTCTGCCCGGATCTGGATCAGAATGAGGATGGAAGCATTGGCTCCTTGGCAGATGCCCTGTGGCAGTCCTCCGTCTGGTATTTCTGGTGGGATTGATGGGAGATTGTGACCATGAACGAATACCTGAAGCAATATATTGAACTCCAAAAGCAGTTTCGAGAGACAAAAGGAAATCCGGACAGTGTCCGCGCTCTCTATACCTTCAAGGAGAAACTGGAGCAGTCGGAAGACAAGCAGGCCAAGGAAGTGCTGGTGGATGTGTATGATCTGCTGGACTTCAAGAAGGATGCCTACGAACTGCTCTGCCAAATCGGAAATCGTTCCGATAAAAAGACACTCAAGCGGCTGGACACGCTGAAGGAATATGCGGAAAACTGGGGCAATCATTATGCCCTCCCCAGACCCAAAACGCCGGAGGAGACGCAGAAAGAGAAGGAGCGGCAGGCCCAGCTGGGCCTGCCCACCTTCCGGTATCACCCCAACCCTCTGGAAACCGGCGCTTTTGAGGAGTCCGCGGATGGCGTTGCCTGTGACTGCTGCGGCAAGACGACCCATATTTTCTATACAGGCCCCTTTTACGCTGTGGAGGATATTGAGTATCTGTGCCCGGAGTGTATCTCCAGTGGCGAAGCAGCCCGGAAATATGACGGCTGCTTCCAGGACGATTGCTCCGTGGACGATGGCGTGGAGAACCCGGCCCAGTTGGACGAGCTCATCCACCGAACTCCCGGCTACTCCGGTTGGCAGCAGGAATACTGGCGCGCCCACTGTGGCGACTACTGCGCCTACCTGGGCCCTGTGGGTGCCAGAGAACTGTGGGCGCTGGGTGTGCTGGAGGATGTGATGGACGATCCCATGTGGGACGATGAGCAGAGGGAAATGATTCAGAAATCCGTCAATGGCGGGCATCTGCAATGCTATCTGTTCCAGTGCCTCCACTGCGGAAAACATCTGGTCTGGATGGATTTTGATTAAGAAGGAGGTGCCTGCGCCAATGGAAAAAACCTTCCTCAACCCCGCCACAAGCAAGCAGTGGCGGATTGAAATTGACGGCCTTGCTATCCGAACCTGCTTGAATGGCGGGAAGGTCAAGGAGATCCTGTGCGACTCCACCTTCCAAGTCAGGAGCAAGGCGTCCAGCGCCATGATGGGCCAGATGCGCAAAGGATTCGTCTATCAGAATCCGGATGCCGCTGTTGGGCAGGCGCGGTGCCATCGGTTTGTCGGAAAGGACAGCAACGGTTTTATGCCCCTGGCTACCACCCTCACACGGGATGACTTCTTCCTGACGAGGGTGGCTGGCGATTTCGAGGACGAGATCCTTTATCACTTCGATGGCAGCGGGGAGATCCTCGAAACAGTTTCCTTGGGTGCCAAACGGATGACCTATGAGCAGGTCCTCTGCCCCAATGATACCCTGCTGCTGAACAACAGCTATCTTCTCCAGCAGTTTTCACTCCACACCCATGAGATCACGCCCTTTTCCAACAAGAAAAACAGCATGTGGACTATGCTGGACCAGAGCGGTAGCCTGACCTTGTGGTACACAGGCGAGGAGATTGTCGTCTTTGACTTTGGCAGCAACACGGAGGTGTGGCGGGAAACGGTAAAATGCAAGAAGTCAAAAGATCCGAATTTTGCCTATTACTGCTTTGGAATGCTCTCTCCCCGGCATAGCAAAGCGGCCTACCGCGTCACCGATGGTGAGTATGTGCTGGTCGATCTGAAGTCCGCCCAAAAAGTAGTGATCCCCAATGCAGGCTGGCATCCTTTTTTCTCTCCGGATGACCAGTGCTTCTCGGTGGGCGGCAGGTTCTATCTGACCCAGACCGGAGAGGAGATAGCCAATCCTTTCCCGTTTTCTGTCCGGCAGGGGCTGAGTTTTTCGGATACCTGCTCGGTGAGGACAAGGGGCAGCCTGATGGCCGTTCAGCAGGATCGTGGCAGCTCCCCCATAGAACTGTGGGATACCGGAAGCGGCCAGTTGTTGGCCACCATTGATGACCCCTTTGTGGTGCGGCAGGTGAATTTTGCCTTTACCCAAAGCGGGCTTGTCCTGCACACCGATTACGGGGCCATGAGCATCTATTCCTGCGCCCTCTGAAACGGAGAAGTGACCTATGGATCATGATAGGAAAGAGCTATTGGCTCAGAAAAAAGCGCAACTCAAGAAAAGGCAGAAAAGAGCAGAAATACAGCAATACAAGGACCGTCTTACAAAAAGCATTGAACATTTTTCTCAAAAATACCGATGCGCGGATGAAGCTGAAGTGCTCAAAATTGAAACCTTTATCTCAAAACTCAATTTTGAGCAGCCGGGGCAGCTGGCGATCCAAGAAGTTTGCCCATATCCCCATGGGAATGTCTACTTGTGCTTTTTAATGGGAACAGACGCTTTATTTGAGATTTATGTATTTGGCAAATATTCTGACATTATGAGCGATCATGATGCATGGGAAGTTTTCAGTCCATACCTGTTGCTTGTGGACGAGGATTTTATTCATTACACTTATATCAACGATAATGGCGAAGTCATGGAATCACAAGTATCGTGATGGCGGAGAAAGAGCGTGGACACCTATGAACAAAGAATCATTGACAGAAAAACTCCTGGACTTGGCTGAGGGACGGGAAACACCTGAAACCTGGCAGAACTGGTGGGACGAACATGAGACGGAGTTGGAAACCCTGCTGAGTCGGGGCGAATTTCTGAAGCTAAAGCCCTGCCGGCATGGCTTCCAGTGGGTCCCGGTGTTTGGCAGCCAAAAGGGAGCCATCACCATTCTGGAAAAGAGCGGCATAGCATTTGAAGCCAGCAATCTCTACCAGGAGCGGTATCTGGCCGAGCTGGACGCTTTCTGCAAAGAACAGGAGCGGGTGCAGCGGGAAAAGCAAGCGAAATTCAAGGCCGACAACCCGGAGATGTTTCGACGCTACCCCAAGTTCTCCAAGACGCTGGCAAAGGTGCTGGACACCTCTGATGAGATCAAGCCCGCCGCCACGGAGGAGCAGATTGGGACTCAAGAAAGCGTGCTGGACTTCACGCTCCCGTCCCAGGTGCGGGAGTTTTTCCTGCTGACCGCAGGTATCAATGTATCCACAGGCGTGATCCTTACCCTTTCCGGGATGTTTGATCTGACCATCCATGGAGAGCGGTATTGTGTGCTGGGCGAGTTCTGGAAAGAAGCGGATGGCGACCAGCTCCTGCTCCGCCCCGGAGAGGAAACCATCTGGTACTACGCCCATGAGCAGGACAAGGTAAAACGCCTCTGCAATGATATGACAGAACTGCTGGAGAAGAAACTGGCGAGGTATCTCAATGAGCAATAAAAACAATGCGGCGGTTGAGATTGGAACGGTAAATGAGTGAAGGAAGGTGGCAACATGGAGAAGAAGGATTTCCCCAAGGGAACCAAGCCCCGCGAGATCTTCGTCTATACCTGTGAGCGGATCGCGGAGCCCTTGATCCCGCTGGGTTACAAATACCGCAAGAGCAAAAATGACATCTACAAAAAAGACGGCATCTTTGTGTTCTCCTTTTACTTTTCCCCCTCCATCCGCTTTGGCTCCACCACTTTTACTGCTTTCTTCGATGTGAGTTCCCCGGTGATTGCCCAGTGGCGCAGTGAGCAGGAAGGGACGGAGGATACCTATGATGGTATCGTGGGTACCTCCATCGCCCGACTGACCCGCCGGTATGATGACTTCCCCCGCTATGAGGTATCTACTCTGCTGGAGCGGGAACGCTCCATCCAGGAGATTTCCGGGCAGATCCAGGACTATGCACTACCGTTCTTTGCCCGGTTTTCCGACTTGTCGAAGCTGTTGGACGATGTGGAACGGGAAGGGTTCTTTCCCCATCGGAAGGGATTCGATGTTCCAAAGCGGAATCGGGAGTTCATCGAATGCTTCCGGAAGTATCTCCAAAAGCAGTAATCGAATGGGCTATCATACTGGACAATAAATTGGAACTTTTAGAGGTGTATTATGGGACTGTTTTTGAAGAAAAGGGTCGAAATGCCGGATAAAATCATTTTGGGGAATACGGAATTTGTATTTGACCGCAAACTCGGCTTTCATGTTGGAGAATGGACCGTATGGGATAGAAAGACTAAAATTCTCCTTGAGTTTCAGAGCACAGAGGGAAATATAGGCGATATCGTTTTGGAAAAGGTAAATTGGGTCAATGACCATAAAGATACCATTATCCGAGCATTTTTGGATGAGAACGATGACTGTATAGACGTCGTGAATGAAATGATCGAAGATGGAACGCTGGAAGCAGATGGGAAGATTTCAGAAGAGGAGTTTGTAAAAGCACTGTTTGTAAACAATGTAACGGTATTTGTAAATGGAAGTGAAACTGGCTTTTACATCGATTTGGATGCGGAACCCGACTATTTCATGGGACATTTAGTTTGTATCGAGGTCGACTGCAAATATAAAATTGTAGTCGGCGGATTCAACGGATAACACTTCAAACACAAAAGGCAAATTCTGCGGAAAGGGCAACGCCCGCAACGGCATCAGAAAGGAGACAAGTACCTATGTCAACCTGGAACGGAATCCGAAACAAACTGGAGAATGACTACCTGTGCCCGGCGCTCCGGGGCCGCATCCAGTATTTTGCCACCAGTTACTGGGAAAGCCATGACCAAACAGGCCGGGCGGCCATTCGACTGGACGGCGTGGAGGTGCTGCGAAGTAACTACTACGCTTATGAACAGAACTACTGGAACAGATATCAGGCCCTGCGGTGGGAGGGTGTCGGAGAGGACGACCCGAAGGCCCCCTTCCGGATGGCCCATGAAGGGACGCTGAACGACGGCTGTTTTGACAACATTTTTTTCTATGAGGCATTTCACGAATTTGACAACCAGAGCATCGAGAAAAGCCTTACCAGCGAGAATCCGCTTGTCCGTGTCTTTGCCCTTCTGGACCGCAGGCTGGGAAAGCGCCGCCTGCTTGCTTTGGAGGAATCCATGGAGCAGGAGCTGGACTGGGTGCGGGCCTTCTATGTGATCCGGATGCAGGCAGAAGGGCTGATGGAAAAAGAATAACATACAGGAGGAACCACTATGTCACAGATCGCATCCTTTTATCTTCTCAAAGACGGCCGGCGGCAGGAACTGTCCAACGGCGACTGCTCCGGCGCGGTCTATATGGCCATCTGGGACTGGTGTGAGAGTGAGCTGGATCTGGATGTCCGTTTTCCTGCTCCCCAGGCGGAGGACACCCTGGACTGCGCTCTGCTGAAGGGAGAGTTGGCGTCTAATGTGCTGGCAGCCCTGCGGGAGCAGGACCTCCCGGAGCTGGCCGCTGAAATTGCCCCAGACTGGGATCTGCCCACCGAGGCGGTGCAAAGCGGGCTTGAAACGCTGCGCTCCCATCTGGAACTGGTGCGGGGCGACATTGCCCTACTGTATGAAATGACTTGACGAGACTATGCCCAAGCCAAGGATGCAGGTTAAGAAACGGAGAGAAATACCATGGCAAGAGATGGACTTGTGTTCAAAGACGAGGATGGTCAGGTCATATTCAACCAGTACAGTTTCTGCGAACTGGTGAAGCACCTGCTGGTGGAGCTGGTGGGGATCTCCTATGAGGAGGCATCCCAAATCGTGGAACGCTCACCGCTGGCAGCACCGGTGGATAATGTTATGGGCGTGGCGATATTCAGCCATGAACTGACTTATTACTGGGCTATGTTTTTCTACTATGGGAACGGTTACTGGTTGGGGGACAAGGGTATTCCAGCGCAGCCAGAGGATATGGATGCCTATGAAACTCTGGAAAATAAGATCATGGAGAAATACCACTTAAAGGAGCCGTTTATATGGACATAAGAGAGGTGTTCACCATCGACGGCCGCCGCTTTTCTAACATGGCCGGGTTTTATGACGAAGTGGAGCGGGTATTTACATTCGGTTTGGACTGGAAGATCGGTCGGAACCTGAACGCTTTCAACGATATTCTCCGGGGCGGTTTTGGGCGGCATGAGTATGGACAACCCATCCACATCCAGTGGCTGGCCTATGAAAAAAGCGTCCGTAATCTCGGGAAAGAGACTATGGACACCATTGTGGAAATCATCTTGGATACGGACCATTCCGGGCACGACTGTACCCTGGAACGGCTTTGACCAAGCAAAAAAGGAGGCATCACTATGGGACTTGACATCTACGCCGGAACATTGACCCGGTACTATTCTCACAACTGGAAAACTGTTGTTCAGCAGTGGGCGGAGGAAAATGGATGGGGCTTTCAAAAAATCACACCGGATGGAGAAGCTGCTGATAACGAGGAAGAAATGTCCCCGGCTGAGGTCCAGGCGGTGGTGGAGAACTGGCGGGATCAGATCTTGAGCGCCATTTCTCAGCCGGGCCAGCCTCCCTATGCTCCCTGGCCGGAGGATAATGAGAAGCCCTATTACACCGACAAGCCGGATTGGGATGCCTTCGGCGCTATGCTGCTGGTGGCTGCCTGCCATACATACAATGAGCCGGTGCCTTCCACTGTGGAGAAGGACTGGAACTTCGGGGAGCATCCTCTGGTCGCCCGTCTTGCATCGGACGAGGAGCGGGTGTGGTCTCTGTTCCGTGGGGCAACTTGGTGGCTGCCTCTGGCGGATGCCTTCTTCTTTCAGGCACCTCTGCCCACTGATAACACCGCCGCCATCAGCACAGTGGGCGGACTGCGGAAGGAGCTGGAGAAGCTGAACCAGCTGGCATGGCAGGCCGATGAGGATACCATCCTTGATTGGGCAGATACTGAAGGATACCCGATAGAGGGAACCATAGACCCGGATGGGCAGTACAGCAAGTTGGACATCTCGGAACACACCCGGTATGACACCCAATCCCTGGCCAAGTTTGCCTTCTCCATGTTCTGGCGTGCCATGCGGTTTGCCGAGGAACAGCAGGTACCCATCCTGCTGGATTACTAAGGAGGTTTTTTATGGGATACGATGTGAGCTTTCACCCGATTTCACCAGAGGAAATGCGGGAATGGTATTTTACTCCCTTAACCTGGATACAGCAGGGACAGGAGGAAAAGGTGCTGGCACTCGCCGCACAGTACGGAATAGAGGATTTCTATGCAGAAAAATATCTGGATACCCTGCGGGTTGGGGCTGAAACAGAATCCAACGAGCTGTTTGACAAAAGCCATGGTTTCTATATTGCAGTGATCCAAGGTTTTTTCCGGGATTACTATTACACCAGAGGCAGTGCTTTTTCTTTCCTGGCGGAAGAAAAGCCGGAATATGAGCGGTACTTCACCTCATGGGGTCAAGTGACTCCTGTTTCCTTTCCAAACCCCATGCAGAACCGAATCATCGAAAACTATTGCTCCGGTGTATATCTGTCTCCGGATCAAGTTATGCAGCTTCTCAAAGACATGGAGCAGGACCCCAAAGTGTGTGAAGATCTGGAGAGGATTTGGAGCAATGGACAGATTGCTGTGCTGAAAAAAGCACTTTCTGCCGCTGCAGAACTGGGCGCCGGCCTGCTGGAAGCCACTGAAGTGGTAGAGCCAAACCCCATCAGTCCAAATGAGAGTACAAGCTATTCCAACCTGTATCACTGCGACAGGGACGGGGTGTATCTCTACATAGATACTGTCAGTGCTCAATTAGCGGATGTGATTGGAAGAAGTGAGGAACAAGCATAAGCGGTTGGGAGAATTTTATGGAACAAAAACGCCCGGCAGATATATTTCAGGAGCTTCTGGACTACCTGTGGAACGGCCTGGGCCTGGAGGAAAAGGGCTGGAAGCGTCTGAAAAAGGGCGACTTCAAAAAGAAAATGAAAAATGGGCTGACCTATCAGATCTGGTTTGACCGGAGCCGCTACAACTACATAGACTACGAAATCGGCCATGGAAATGTGGAGGTGGGCTTCAGCTGTATCATAAAGCAGGGAGATGACTACCTCTACACTTTCAGAATTGAACCCACAACAGGCGGTTCATTCTTTCGGATGCTGACAGAGGACCTGCGGTTGGACACCGGGCTGCTGGACACCTTCCTGCCCCTGATCAAAGCCCACTACCTCAATTTTATTGACTGCTTTGAAGCAGACCCAGTAGGGGCGCTCCAGTCGGTCTGCACCCCCTTTACCCAGCCGGAGGATTACAGCTGGTGCATCTATGTGCGGGAACAGATGGTGGAACGGTACGGAACAGCGGAACAGCTGGAGGAGTACCGACATCAGGTGAAATTGCGCGGAACACCGGAGCATAAGGCAAGGAACGGGATGGGCTCGATGTTGTTCCATCTCTCCCACGCCAATGATGTGGATCAAGCCTGGGCCTCAAGCCGCACCAAAGAGGAACTGGACCAGGTGGTGGAACCCTTTGTGCAGGCCAAGCGGCAGACAGGACAGTGGACGCAGGAGGATGAGGTGGGCTATCAGCTCTACCAGCAGGAAACTGATCCGAAGAAACGCACCTTTCGGGTATGGTATCTCATTGCCAATCCCCGGGGCCTGCCGAAAGAGTTTGTCCAGAAAGAACTGGAATTCCGGTGGAAGCTGTTCCCGGAGAAGAAGGAGGAAAGCAAATGAGCAATAAATTGTTCCAGCAGAACCTGGATGACAAAAAAGGCCCCCAGCCCGGCGGCCCCTATCTCATTCAGATGCTGTTCAAAGAGCCGGTGGACATGCCGGACAAAGAGAAAATGACTGCCGTAATGGGGAAACATATCGGATCAGCAGAGTGCTTCTGTTATGATAAGAAAATGGCTGGCTTTGCCGCCCTGGATCATATTGCGGAATTTCAGGACGGCAAGTGCCCGGTACAGCTGATGGTGATGAAATGCGATAAGTTCAAGGGCAAAGGCTTTGACGCCTTCCTGATGAGCCAGATGTGGGACTGCCAGGAGGACCGGGAGCGGATCTTCCGGGAGTGCCGGTATCAAGTGGTGGCCACCGATATGCTGGCTGCGGCGCTTCCGGCGCTGGAGCGGGCCAACCTGGACGCCGACTTCTTGGAGGCTCTGGCGGAGCTGTACCCCTCATGCGAAGCATTCTATTTCCAGAACTGCGGCAAGCTGTTTCTGGCAGAGGATGTGCGCTCCCATCAGATTGAGGGCCCGGATCGGTTCATCCGCTTTGGCGTCAATGTCCGATTCTTCAACATTGAGGGTACGGAGGATATGCTCATCGACACGGTGGGCATGAGCACCCTGTTTTTGCCGGATCTCCAGTACCACTTCCACGGCATGGACCCAAATTGGGTGGTAAACCATGCCTACAATGTGGCGTCCTACATTCTGGAACATGATAACCCCATTAAGGATGGTGAAACCATAGACGGCGTGGCGGATGGCCAGATGTGTCGGGAGATTCAGTGGAAGTGCCAATATGAGGATGCTCTGATTCAGCCGCCCAGAGGGGTGCTGGACATCAACATGGGGAAATATGCCTCGGGAGGACGCTGACTTTTTATCATACCAGCAAAGGAGGTGGGAACCATGCAAAGCCAAGGCAATATCAGAGTTGTTGAAATGCTTCGCTATCTTTATCAGCATACAGATGAAAACCATCCTGCTACTGTTACAGATATTACTGCTTACTTGAAAGAGCGAGGCATTCAGGCAGTGCGCCAAACGGTCTATGCTGATTTGAACGCTTTGATTACAGCTGGGTTTGATATTGTGATAGTCAAAAGTACACAAAATCAGTATTTCATTGGAAGCAGGCTTTTTGAATACCCGGAATTAAAAATGCTGGCGGATGCGGTGGCTTCTTCCAAAATCATTTCTGCAAAAAAATCGGAAGCTCTGGTAAAGAAGCTGGGATGTTTGACGAGTATCCATCAGGCAGAACAGCTCAAGAGGCTCGCCAGCTTATCCAGCCGTGTAAAACCAGGAAATGAAAAAGTCTACTACATAATCGACAGTATTCATTCTGCTATTTTGGAGCATCGTCAAATCGAATTCCAATACTATGAATACACTCAGACAAAAGAAAAAATCCTGAAACATGATGGATACCGCTACCTTCTGGACCCTTATGCGCTGGAGTGGAAAAATGACCATTATTACTTGATTGGCTACTCACATAAACACAGCAGAGTCGCCCACTTCCGTGTAGATCGTTTGGCAGGCGTTGATGTCTTAACAACAGAGTTTGCTCAGCTTGAAAATTTTGATGTGGCTGCATACACCAACACAATGATTGATATGTTTGCCTCGGAGGGCACACTGGATGTTGAGCTGCTGTGTGATAACGAGCTTATGCGAGTTATCATTGACCATTACGGAGAGAATGTCCCTGTGCGAACCTATGATGAGGATCGTTTTATAGCAACAATCAAAGTAAACCCAAGCGGCACATTCTATGGATGGGTATTTAAGTTTATGGGGAAGATCAAGATTCTTTCCCCCCCAAGAGTGTGTGAACCAGATGAGAAATGCAGCAAGGTTGTTTATTTGAGGAATCGGGGCGAGGTGTTAAAGATATTTAACACCTCGCCCTGCTTTTCTTTTTTCGCCTTGAATCGAACACCTGTTCCGCCTTATAATAAGAAAAGCCGAAAACCCTGATAAATCAATGGTTTTCGGCGTTTAATCTGGCGTCCCTGGCGGGATTCGAACCCACGGCCTTTCGCTTAGGAGGCGAACGCTCTATCCTGCTGAGCTACAGAGACATTAAAAAATATGACGGCTCTCTTTCAGAGCCGTCTTTTATTCTACCATTTTTCTTCAAAATGGACAAGCCCCTGAAGCCAAATTATTCCGCGAAATCTTCTTCCCGGCATAGGCTCACCAATCAGGTCCTGTTGATTAATACATACATCCATCACAATACCATTCGTATCTATCGTTATGGCGTAAATCTTCTCTTTTGTATAATTGTTTTCCCGAAGATCCACATCCAGAATTTCACCCATGATATTGTAATGGTCACACTCCACACCGCACGGCATAAAATGAGTTGTTACAATTGAAAAGACATCTTCATCCATGATTCGTTTAGAAATCATAGAATAAGTATCCATATCTTCCAGCGTCAGATTTTCGATAGCGTCTTCATCGCCTTCCCGCGCAGCCTGTATCATCTTCCGGCGTTCCTGATCTGAACGTATCTCAGATACTACCGGTGTTTTCTGATAAACTGGCATCAGGATCTTACCCTCTACGGAAAGACCGGACAGAATCAACGATGCGGAAGTACTTTCCATATGTCCGTACCTTTTTTTATTCAGATATTCGGTCACATTCTGCAGATAAAAAATCAGGGATACTCCCAGATTTACATCATCACAAACTCCGGAGTAAGACTCTTTTTCAGCATGACGTTCGATCGCCATATCCTCGTAATAATGAGCTGTTGTCCCGGAAAAATATGGGATACAGTATTCTATTTGAAACTCATCATTTTCATCGTATACGCCCCGAACCAGAAGTCCCATTTGTTCCGCGAATTCTTTTCTCCGTTCGGAAAAATCCTCTCCCTCTTCCGTGACCGCAGTTTCTTCCGTCTGATAGCATTCGGAAGTGAATTTGGACAAGGCCTCAAATTCCTCTCTTTTTTGAATGCCGCTGAATCCCACTGCTCTTAGATAACGATGCAAGAGATACCTCCTATCTCAATTCTGTCTTGCCGCCCATGTAGGGACGAAGCACTTCCGGAATCCGAACGCTTCCGTCAGCCTGAAGATTGTTCTCCAGAAATGCGATCAACATACGGGGCGGCGCAACTACTGTATTGTTCAATGTATGCGCGAAATACTTGCCATCTTTCCCATCTACGCGGATTTTAAGTCTCCTTGCCTGAGCGTCTCCCAGATTGGAGCAGCTTCCTACTTCAAAATACTTCTTCTGTCTTGGAGACCATGCTTCCACATCAAAAGATTTTACTTTCAGATCTGCCAGGTCACCGGAACAGCACTCCAGCGTTCTCACCGGAATATCCATGGACCGGAACAAATCAACGGTGTTCTGCCACAGTTTATCAAACCACATCATACTGTCTTCCGGCTTACATACCACAATCATCTCCTGCTTTTCAAACTGATGGATGCGGTATACTCCTCTTTCCTCAATGCCGTGAGCGCCTTTCTCTTTACGGAAACACGGAGAATAGCTGGTCAATGTATAAGGAAGCTTTTCTTCCGGAATGATCGTATCGATAAATTTACCGATCATGGAATGTTCGCTGGTGCCGATCAAATAGAGATCCTCTCCTTCAATCTTGTACATCATGGCGTCCATCTCGGCAAAGCTCATTACGCCGGTAACCACATTGCTTCTGATCATGAAAGGAGGTACGCAATAAGTAAAACCTCTGTCGATCATAAAGTCTCTCGCGTATGCGATCACGGCGGAATGCAGTCTGGCAATATCTCCCATGAGGTAATAGAAACCATTTCCCGCTACTTTTCTGGCGCTGTCCAGATCAATGCCATTAAAGCGCTCCATAATCTCCGTGTGGTACGGAATTTCAAAATCTGGAACCACCGGATCTCCATATTTGGTAACTTCCACATTCTCACCGTCATCTTTTCCGATGGGTACGCTTGGATCAATGATATTGGGAAGAGTCATCATGATCTTTGTTACTTTTTCATTTAATTCTGTCTCTTTCGCAGAAAGTTCTTCCAGGCGGGCAGCCTGGGCAGCCACCTGTTTTTTCACTTCTTCCGCTTCTTCTTTCTTTCCCTGTCCCATCAGAGCACCGATCTGTTTAGACAGTTTATTTCTCTCCGCGCGCAGCTGGTCTGCTTCCTGCTGAGAAGCTCTTCTCTCCGCATCCAACTGAATCACTTCATCTACCAGAGGAAGCTTCTGATCCTGGAATTTATTTCTAATATTCTGCTTTACAACTTCGGGATTTTCCCTGACAAATTTCAAATCTAACATACATATCCTCCTGTTTCACTCTAAACATCTGAACTCATTCTTTCATCATATAATAGTATCCTTTAATTTGCAAGTATTCCCATATCATTCTTCTGCAATTCCGCCGTTAACGGCCAGTTTCAGTGCCTCTGCTTCCTCTTCTGACAGATTAATATATGATTCTCCTTTGATGATCTCTTTCACATAAGAGTAACATCCTTCTCTGCTGTACATAGAATTGATCAATATTCCGTTATTTTCTTTATCAAGAAGTGCCAGAGAATAACTTAATTTTCCGCTCATTTCACGAAACGCGTCATATTTTACCAGACCCGTTTTTTGGTAAACGCTTTGAAGATTGTCGTTGATATCCAGAATCTGCTTTTTATTTTCTTCACTGGAATTCTCCAGTTTATCAAGACGATCAAACTGGTTTAGGATTGTATCTTCCATGGATTCCATATCTTTTCCTCTCATAAACCTATCATACTTACGATACAGTTTTTTCATTTTACATAAATTTACAATATACAGAATAATCAATATCAGCGTGATCACTAAAAGGCCAATCATAATATAGGCCGGGTCAATTCCATAAGATGCCAGATATTCTAAAATCGGACTGTTCATGCTATTTTCTCCTTTGTAATATTTCGCTATTTTGTCAGAATATCCATCAGACGCTCTAATTCTTCCACTGAATAGTATTCAATCTCTATTTTGCCTCTCTGCTCATTTTTTCGATTTATGGAAACTTTTGTTCCGAGAGCCGCTTTCATTTTCTCTTCCAAACTTTCATAGACTGCAGTCTGTCCGGGATCCTCTGCTTTCTTTGGCGGTTTTTCTTTTCCTATATTCTTTACAAACTTTTCCACCTCTCTCACGCTCATTTTCTCATTAAAGATCTTTTGCGCTGCCTGAATCTGCAGCTTGGGATCTTCTATTGCCAGGAGCGCTCTCGCGTGTCCGGTTGTCAGCATACCATCCACTACCATTTGCTGAACCCTTTCATCCAGCTTTAAAAGACGCATAGAATTTGTCACTGCTGTCCTGCTTTTTGCCACTCTTTCCGCTACCTCTTCCTGTTTTAAATGAAATTCAGTGAGCAAACGCTTATAGGCAATGGCTTCTTCTATAGGATTCAGATCTTCCCTCTGAATATTTTCGATCAGAGATATCTCTACTATTTCCTGATCCGACATATCACGAATTACAACAGGAACTTCTTTTAATCCGGCTGCTTTTGCTGCTCTCCATCTTCGTTCTCCTGCTATTATTTCGTAGTAATCGTCTCTTTTCTGCACAATCAGCGGCTGCAGAATTCCAAACTGTTTTACAGAATCTGTCAATTCCTGCAATGATTCTTCATCAAATTTTTTTCTGGGCTGATCTCTGTTTGGTTCGATTTGATTGATTTTTAATCTTATCTCTGCCGGTTTTTCAACCACTTTAACCTTTTCCGGTACCTTTCCGGTATCAGGTATCAGACTGTCCAGGCCTTTCCCAAGACCTCCTCTTTTTACTGCCATTCTGTTTCTCCTTTATGCAATACTTCCTGTGCCAGCAAACGATAGCTTTCCGCGCCTGCCGAACGGGGATCGTACAGATTAATCGGAAGGCCGTGACTCGGAGCTTCTGCCAGACGGACATTTCTTGGAATAATTGTTTTATAAATATTCTGATGAAGATAACCCTTTACATTTTCCACTACCTGAAGAGAAAGATTTGTTCTGGCATCATACATGGTAAATACAACGCCTTCTATTTCCAGATCCGGATTTAATCTTTCCTGTACTAATTCTATCGTATGTATCAGCTGGCTTAACCCTTCTAGCGCATAATATTCACATTGAATAGGTACAAGAACCGTATTGGCAGCTGTTAATGCATTTACTGTAAGCATATTCAATGACGGCGGACAATCTATAATAATAAAATCATACTGATCCGCCACTTTGGATACTTGTTTTCTTAATATGTACTCTTTCTCCTCAATACCGATCAGCTCTATCTCGGCTCCGGCCAGATTTACATTTGATGCCACCAGATATTGGTTGTCTATCTCTGTTTTTATAATACATTCCTTTATCTCACATTCCCCCAGCAATAAATCATATACGTTATTTTCTGTCGCATTTTTATCAACGCCAAGACCGCTGGTGGTATTTCCCTGTGGGTCAATATCGATAGTCAACACTTTCTGACCTATTTCCGCAAGACATGCGGAGAGATTGATCGCTGTTGTTGTTTTCCCGACGCCGCCCTTCTGGTTTGCGATCGCTATAATTCTTCCCACAATATTTCTCCTTTGATATAATATGACGTTTTCCGCAGTGTAGCTGTCTTCCGCGGTTTTACCCCGCAGTGCGCGTTCGTCTCCGTTTCTCTTCGACTCGCTCCCGGGCTTCGCCCTATGGAATCCGCTAAAAACAGATCCTTTCATGCAAGCATGATGCGGCTGTTTTGCTGTCTTCCGCGGTTTTACCCCGCAGTGCGCGCTCGTCTCCGCTTCTCTTCGACTCGCTCCCGGGCTTCGCCCTATGGAATCCGCTAAAAACAGATCCTTTCATGCGAGCATGAAGAATCTGTTTTTAGCGGATTCCGCACTGCTCATTGCTTACGGGGACATTATATCATAAAAGTGTTTCACGTGAAACATTGAGATTTTATTTTTTTAATCATTTTAAGATGTTTCACGTGAAACATACTGCGGAATTTTCCTGTTGAAGGTTCGAATGATATAGTATAAAATAGACACAAGAATAAACTGTCAAGCGAAAAGAGGTATTTGTATGAAAACAAATAAAATCACTCTGACCGTGTCTCTTCTCACGTTGACCGGAACGGCGTTGAGCGGTATATTTGCTATTAACAAAACCATTGACAAATTAGCTACATCCAAAGGGCTTCTGGACGAAAGGAAAAAAGAAACTTATCACTGGAGATTCGGAGATATATGCTACAATGTCTGTGGAGAAGGAAAACCGGTTCTATTAATACACAATTTAAAAACAGGCAGTTCTTCTGTAGAATGGTCTTCTATTATACCGGAACTTTCTAGAACAAATACTGTCTATGCAGTCGATATGCTTGGTTGCGGTCTTTCCGAACATTCCAATATCACCTATACCAGCTACATGTACACACAGCTGATCATTGACTTTATTCAAAATGTGATCCGAAGAAAAACCCATGTAGTCGCAACAGGTAAATCAGCCGCTATCGTACTTGACGCGTGCAGCATCAACGAAAATCTTTTTGAAGATATTGTTCTGATCAATCCGGAGAATTTAAGAACATTGCGTAAAAGACCTGCGAAAAGAACAAAAACCGCGGAATTCTTTATCAAACTGCCCATTATTGGTAATTTTATATATCATATTGCTACCAGTAAAAAGAAAATTCGAGAAACATTTGAAAGACGATACTATTACGATACAGAAAAAATATCCGACACCTGTATTGACTTTTACTACGAATCAGCACATCTTGGCAATGGAAACGCGAAAAATCTTTTCCGGAGTCTTGCAGGCAGATATCTCAATACTGATATAACGCGTGTACTGAAAGAAACCAACAAAAATATACACATTCTGGCAGGACGTGAAATTACAGATATTAAAGGAATTATAAAGGAATATCAGTATTATAATCCGTCCATTGAAGCAGAGTACATCGACTATACCAGAGAACTGCCTCAACTGGAAGCCCCAAAAGAAATAATGAAATATCTGAATATATATCTTTATAATTAAAAATAAGGATTGCTGTGACAGAAACAGCAATCCTTTCTTTTATGAAAGTGGGCTTCTGGAGGGAAGTCCTGATTTTCTCGGATATTTTTTGGGAGTTTTTTTTATTTTTCGGATTATAACCATAGACCTTCCAATATCTGTTCCCGGAAGATAGAATTTTTCACACTTCTCTGTTTCGCCTCCCAGAATAGAAACCGATTTACAGGCATTCCGCAATTCCTCTTCTATATCGCCGGATTTATAAGATACAAATCTTCCTCCTACTTTCACATACGGAAGGCAATATTCACACAAAGTCGCGAGATTTGCTACTGCTCTGGAAACACATATGTCATAAATCTCCCTTTTCACGCCTTCTTTTGCGAAATCCTCCGCACGTCCGTGAATCGTCTCGACATCTTGCAGACAAGTTTCCTGTATTACCTGATCCAAAAAGCGAATACGTTTATTCAGTGAATCCAGAAGAGTTACTTTTAATCGAGGGAACGCAATTTTTAATGGAAGACCCGGAAAACCGGCTCCGGTACCAATATCAATCAGGTTATCTACATCTTCCAGATTTAAATAGGAAATTATCGACAAACTGTCCACGAAATGTTTTTGTACTACTTCCTCAAACTCCGTAATACCGGTAAGATTCATAAACTGATTCCACTCCGCCAGCAGTTCATAATATTTGAAAAACTGTTCCGCCTGTCTGTCTGTAATTTCCAGCCCGATTTCTGCTATTTTATTCTTTATATATGTTATTTGATCTTTCATATTTATTCATCCACATGTTTTTTTGTCTGCCGCTGTTCCAGATAGACCAGCAATACCGAAATATCTGCCGGTGAAACACCGGAAATGCGGGAAGCCTGACCAAGAGATATGGGTTTACATAATTTTAATTTTTGAACTGCTTCTATCCGAAGACTTTTTATCTGATCATAATCCAGATCCTCGGGTATTCTGCGCCCTTCCAGCTTTTTAAACTGTTCTACCTGTTTCATCTGTCTTTTTATATAACCGTCATATTTAATATCGATCTCCACCTGCTCTATAATATCCTGAGGAAGTTCCGGCCGGGACGGATCGATGGGAGCCAGATCCTTATAATGAATTTCCGGACGTTTCAGAATCTCTGCCAGGGAGACTGCCGTCTTAAGAGGCGTACTGCCGCAGGCCGTCAGAAGTTCCTGTACTTCTCTGGACGCTCCCACCATCCGGCTTTCAAGCCTGTTCTTTTCTTCATCAATTCTTCGTATCTTTTCCTTTAACGCCTGATAACGTTCTTCAGATATCAATCCCACCTGATATCCAATAGGCGTCAGTCTTTGATCTGCGTTATCCTGACGCAAAAGCAGACGGTATTCAGAACGGGAAGTCATCATACGGTACGGTTCATGATTTTCCTTTGTCACCAGGTCATCGATCAGAACGCCGATATATCCCTGCGAACGATCGATGACGATCTGATCTCTTCCAAGCACCTCCATAGCCGCGTTGATGCCGGCAATCAATCCCTGAGCAGCGGCTTCTTCATAACCTGAACTTCCATTAAACTGTCCGCCGCTGAAAAGGCCTTTGATGTTTTTAAATTCCAGAGTCGGATAGAGCTGCTGCGGATTGATGCAATCATACTCGATTGCGTATGCGTTTCTGACGATTTTTGCATGCTCCAGTCCCGGAACCGAATGATACATGGCATGCTGTACATCCTCAGGCAGAGAACTGGACATACCGCCCACATACATTTCTGTCGTATACCGTCCTTCCGGCTCTATGAATACCTGATGTCTGTTTTTATCCGAAAATCTCACTACCTTGTCTTCGATGGAAGGACAATACCTGGGACCCGTTCCTTCTATCACACCGGAATATAAAGGAGAACGATCCAGATTTGCGCGTATAATTTCATGCGTTTTTTCATTCGTATAAGTCAGCCAGCAGGATACCTGGTCTATCTGAACGGATTCCGGATCTGTCGTAAAAGAAAAAGGTATTACTCTGGAATCTCCAAACTGTTCTTCCATCTTGGAATAATCGATAGTTCTTCCATCGATTCTGGCCGGAGTTCCTGTTTTGAAACGGTATATTTCAATACCCAGGCTTTTCAGAGAATCAGTCAGATGATTGGCAGCCTGCAGACCGTTTGGTCCTGTATAATTGCTGACATCTCCATAGATACAGCGGGCTCTCAGATAAGTGCCCGTACAGAGGATCACGGCTTTCGCGTGATAAACCGCGCCCGAATACAGACGCACGCCGGATACATGGCCTTCTTCCGTCAATATTTCCGACACCTCTGCCTGTACGATCTGAAGATGATCCGTATTCTCCAGAACCTGTCTCATGGCACGGCTGTATTCTGCTTTATCCGCCTGCGCCCTCAGAGAATGGACTGCCGGACCTTTAGACACATTCAACATTTTCGACTGGATAAAAGTACGGTCTATTACTTTTCCCATCTCACCGCCCAGCGCGTCTACTTCTCTCACCAGATGTCCCTTGGAACTGCCGCCGATATTGGGATTGCATGGCATAAGAGCAATACTGTCCACACTTACTGTAAAAACCGCTGTTTCAAGTCCCAGTCTGGCACAGGCAAGAGACGCCTCACATCCGGCATGCCCGGCGCCTACCACTGCTACATCCACATATTCTTCTAAAAATGGCATCTTCTATTCCTCATTTTCCCATACAGAATTTACTGAATATCTCGTTTACCAGATCTTCTCCGACTGATTCGCCTAATATCTGTCCTAAAGAATCATAGGCAGCCATCAAGTCAATAGAAAAAAAGTCTTCCGGCATACCTGCTTCAATACTCTCTTTTACTCTTTCAAAGCTCCGCTTCGCTTCTTCCATGGCGTTTTTCTGTCTGACATTGGTCAGATATACTTCGTCATTAAACGATACTCTTCCCTCCAGAAACATCTTTTCCAGAAGATCAGCAAATTCTTCAATTCCCGTCTCTTCTCTGGCGGAAACGGATATAACCGGTTTGGAAAGCCTCTCCTGAATCATTTCCGAATTGACCGCCGACGGCAAATCAGATTTGTTTAACAGAACAATAACATTCTGATCTTTCAAAAACGATATGATTTCTTCATCATTTTCATCCAAAACCGAAGAACTGTCAACTACATATAATACCAGATCCGCCTCATTCACCATATTTTTCGCGCGGTCCACACCGATCCGTTCCACCACATCCTCTGTCTCACGAATGCCTGCCGTATCCACCAGATTTAACGTAAGTCCCCTGATCCGGATCTGTTCTTCCAGTGCGTCTCTGGTAGTTCCGGCGATTTCCGTCACAATTGCCCTTTCATCTCCGGCCAGCACATTCAGCAGCGAAGACTTTCCCACATTAGGCTTACCTACGATAACCGTACGGATTCCTTCCCTCAAAACTCTTCCTTCTTCCGCTCCTGTCAACAATTCTTCTGACTCTTTCAGAAAGTTATCCACTTTTACACATAATTTTTGTGGATAACCTTCCAGACTGATATGTTCAGGGTCGTCAAGCGCCGATTCTATATAGGCAATCTCGTAGAGAACCTGTTCTCTCAAGGCACGGATCTTTTTCATCACTGAACCTTTCAGCTGGGAAACAGAACTCTTCAGCGCGTATTCATTTTTTGCCTGAATCACATCCATGACCGCCTCTGCCTGGCTAAGATCGATCCTGCCGTTCAGGAATGCTCTCTTCGTAAATTCTCCGGGATCCGCCGGCCTCGCACCATTCCTGATTACCAGATCCAGTATCCTTTTCATCACATATACGCCGCCATGACAATGAATTTCTACAGTATCTTCCGCTGTATAACTATGAGGCTTCTTCATAAGAAGAACAAGAACCTCGTCTATGATCTCCTCACCATCTTTAATCATTCCATAATGTGCCGTATATGCAGCCTGTTCCGATAATTTCTTTCCTTTTTTTCCCGGATGAAATATTTTTTCCGCTATCGATACGGATTTCTCGCCGCTGATTCTGATGATACCAATACCGGAACCGGTCATAGCCGTAGATATCGCCGCAATCGTATCGTTTTTATATAATTCCATCTTAAACTCCTTTAATGTAAAAAGAGGACGCTTATTCGCGTCCTCCACTTTTACTTTTCCAGTTGCCTCTCCGATTGTTGTTTCCGTAGCGGCGGTTGCGGTTGTTATTGTGAGGCCGTACCTGAACGCCTTCTTTCAGGGTAACCACTACACGGCGGAAAGGTTCTTCTCCTTCACTATGTGTCTCCACATATTTATCGTTCTGAAGAGCAGAGTGAATCACCCTTCTCTCATATGGATTCATAGGCTCAAGAACAACGGGTTTTCCTGTTCTTTTCGCTTTAGAGGCAATATTTTTCGCAAGGTTTTCCAAAGTATCTTTTCTTCTCTGGCGGTAATTTTCTGTATCTACCTTTACGCGGATATATTCTTCTTCCCCCTTGTTTGCCACCAGGCTTACCAGATACTGCAGAGAATCCAGTGTCTGTCCTCTTTTACCGATCAGCGTGCCCATATCGTCTCCGGCAAGATCAATATTCAGAGTATTTTCTTCCTGATCTTCTTCTATGGTAATCTGCACAACCATATTCATCGCTCCAAAGACCTGTTTCAGAAACTCTTCTACTATTCCTTTTCTGTCCAGAACTTTGCAGGCACGGATCTTCGCAGGTCTGCTTCCGATTCCCAGAAAACCGCTGCTTCCTTTATCCAGAACTTCATATTCCAGTTTATCAGAAGAGGTTTCCAGCTGAATCGCAGCTTCCATGACGGCATCTTCTACAGTCTTACCGGTATACTCTCTGTATTCCATCCCCATTCTCCTTTATTTTTTTGTCTTTTCGTTGTATTTTGCCACCATCGCAGCTTTAGATGCCAGACTTCCCGGTTTATCCGCGTTCTTGTAATATTCCGTAGAAGCCGCCATCGCAGCTTTTCTTTCCTCCTCTGTCATTCCTTTTTTAGGATGATCGATTGCTTTCACGTTTGTTCTGGCAATCTCATTAACCTTCTGAGGCGGAAGACCTTTCTTCTCGCGAAGGTGATTATTCTTTTCAATGTTTTTCTTTACCAGTTCATCCAGATCAATCTTATTCAGATGTTTGTTGATAGCAAACTGCTGAATTCCTCTGATCACCGCACCGACGATCCAGTACAGACCCATACCTGCAGGAAGCGTCAGACAGAACCATGCAGACATGAGAGGCATCATCAGATTCATAGTCTTCATGGTAGAAGCCATGGTATTCTCTCCGTCCTGAGAAGCGCTGGACGTCTGAGGCATCATTTTTACATTTAACCACTGTGTCAGAGCGGCAAGCACCGGAACAGCGATCGCTCCGATCAGCAGAAGCACAGAACCGGTAGCAAGAGCAGATCTTGCTATATTCCATGGAGAATTCGCGATATTAATACCAAAATCATTGACATGGTTAATCGAATTCTGCGTATTTAAGATCAGGCTCTCCATATCCGGAAAACGGTCGATCAGCATCTGCCAGGTGGCGTTTCCTGTCTCCTGCAGCTTATACAGTACATCAATAATAGTATTTGCCTGAGTAAAGTCAGTACCCACACCATACATATTTCCTGTAGTACTCAGTTCCTGCATGAACTCAGAACCGCCGGGCGCTGCCAGAATAGAATTTGCCAGTTCCGTAAAAATAGCTCTTACTCCGTCCACATAAGCGGGTATTTTCTGAATAACTGAATACATGGCCAGCAGTATTGGAAACTGGATCAGAAGCTGTACGCAGCTTCCCGTAGGAGACACTCCATACTTCGCATATATCGCTTTTGTCTCCTCGTTCATGGCCATCATAGAGTCGTTATCTTTTTTATTTGCGTATTTCTTCTGAATCGCCTGAATTTCAGGATTCATTTTTGCGGACAATTTGGAAAACTTCTGCTGTTTGATCGTCAACGGCAAAAGCAGCATATAAACGATAACCGTAAATAAAATAATACATACGCCAATATTCTGTATTCCAAATACACTATCCAAGAAATTAAACAACACGTTCATGATCCATCCAAGGATTCTAGCCACATCTCCGATAATAAACGCATTGTTCTGTGTCAATAACACGCCTGCCAAAATAGACCTCCTTCAATCTTCTGCAATCATACCTTCATGGAACAGGATCATATCCACCCTTTGAAAAAGGATTGCATCTTATTATTCTCCACAGCGCCAACAGGCTGCCTTTTATTGCTCCGTATTTCTGGATCGCCTCCAGACCATACTGAGAACAGCTTGGAATATACGGACATTTCGTGCTCTTTAACGGTGATAAATACTTCTGATAAACTCTGATCAAATAAATCAAAATATTTTTCATATTAATATCCCATGAAGTTTTCCCAAGTGAAGAAGCGCACTTTCAATTTCCCGGCAGGTTTTACCCTTTGCGCCCTTCCTTGCAATAACTACCATATCCAAACCACTATTGAACATGTCTTCGCGTAGTCTGTAACTTTCCCTGATTAAACGGGTTACTCTGTGCCTCACCACACTGTTGCCAACCTTTTTGCTGACTGAAATCCCCAGACGGTTCCGGCCTGTCTTATTTTCTGCCACATACATGACCAGATACCTGTTTGCGAACGATACACCCTCTCTGTATACCCTTTGAAAATCAGCATTTTTCTTCAAGGATTCTGAAAATCTCATTTGATCTCCTTAATAAAAATGTATAGAAGAAAAGGCCACATATATGCGGCCTACGCTGATAATTTCTTTCTTCCTTTTAATCTTCTGGCTGCAAGCACTTTTCTGCCGCCTTTGGTACTCATTCTTGCTCTGAAACCATGTACCTTGGATCTTGAACGTTTCTTAGGCTGAAATGTCATTTTCATAAATCAGGCACCTCCTTACCTTCTCAATATTATCAATTACTACTTTCCAAATTGTCAAAAAGCACTATTCCAATTATATACATAAGCTTCTTGTAAGTCAAGAAAAAAGTTATTCACATTTTTGTGGATAACATGTGGATAATTTGTGTATATGTCCATCATTTACCTTCAAAAACAGCAGATAATCATTGATATATTTTCTTTTTTATTGTATTATTTAGGATGAGAGATTAGCCATATATGTCAATATTCGCTGTCTTACAGCCTAACATATCAACAATTTATTTTGGGAGATAAGAGATCATGGATACACAACTGGAACTGTTAAAAGAAAAATGGGACGGGATACTTCAATCAATCCGTCAGGATAACGGACTTTCTGACGTAGCCTTCAAGACATGGCTGCTTCCGTTAAAAGTATTCCGCATTGAAGACCATGTTCTGAAAATTACAGCTCCATTTGAACAGGCCGTCACTTACATAGAAAATAAATATAAAACAATCCTGTATGTAGCTGTGGCAGAGGCTATGGGTGAAGAATATGACATCCGTATTATCACGGAAGAAGAAGCATCCAAAGAAAAACCTGTTGTATCCCAGCCAAAAAAACCTTCTCCTGTATCCCGGGAACTGGAAGATCAACAAACTAATCTGAATCCTAAATACACCTTCGATACTTTTGTCATCGGCAGCAACAACCGGTTTGCTCACGCAGCTTCCGTGGCTGTGGCAGAATCCCCGGGAAAAGAATACAATCCTCTATTTTTGTACGGAGGGGTAGGTCTTGGAAAAACCCATCTGATGCATTCTGTTGCACATTATATTCTTCAGAAGGATCCTTCCAAAAAAGTGCTTTATGTAACTTCTGAAGTATTTACCAATGAACTGATCGACTCCATCAGAAACGGAAACAACAACAGCATGACTAAATTCCGTGAAAAATACCGGAATATTGATGTTCTTCTGATCGATGACGTACAGTTCATCATAGGCAAGGAAAGTACCCAGGAAGAATTTTTCCATACATTCAATGCTCTTCATGGAGCAAATAAGCAAATTATAATTTCCAGCGACCGTCCTCCTAAAGATATGGAAACATTGGAAGCCAGACTTCAGTCACGTTTCGAATGGGGACTGATCGCTGATATTTCATCCCCTGATTATGAGACCAGGATGGCGATTCTTCGTAAAAAAGAAGAAATTGACGGCTACAATATCGACGACGAAGTAATCCGGTATATTGCCACGAATATAAAATCAAACATACGGGAACTGGAGGGAGCGCTGAACAAACTGGTCGCTCTTTCCAATCTGGAAAAAAGAGAAATCAATATCTCTATGGCAGAGGAAGTTTTAAAAGATATTATATCTCCGAACAGCAAAAGAGAAGTAACTCCTCAGGTAATTCTGGATGTGGTGGCAGAACATTATGGCGTTTCTGCCAGCGATATTATAGGCAGCAAACGTAATGCTGATATTGTCACTCCCAGACAGGTTACCATGTACCTTTGCCGTGAAATCACGGACACCCCTTATAAAGCCATTGGTATCCTTCTTGGAAACAGGGATCACTCCACGATTATCAGTGGGGATAACAAAGTGCGGGAAAAATTGCAGGCCAATGACACCAAATTAAAGCATAATATTGATATTATCAGGAAAAAACTGAGTTCAAGCTGACTTCTATATAATAGGAAACAGTTCATGTTCATTTTTATTCACACCTTCATGTGAATATCATGTAGACTTTTTGTGGAAAAGTTTATGATTTTTCTGAGGATGTTTATAACTCCTCTTTTTTGAACCTGCTTCCGGGGAGATTTCCACATATTTTTTAATGCTTTTTTTCCTTTATTTTCAGGGCTTGTACGGCTTATTCACAAATCCACAGCCCCTACGACTATGAAGACGAATCTACAAAATAATAACATAGATGTGACAGGCGAAAGGAGTTATACACATGAAATTGATTTGTTCTAAATCCAATCTGCTTAAAGGAGTAACCATTGTATCCAAAGCGGTTCCATCTAAAACCACCATGTCTATCTTGGAATGTATCCTGATCGATGCTTCTACAAACGAGATAAAATTAACGGCAAATGACATGGAACTTGGTATCGAAACCAGAATTGAAGGAGAAATTCTTCAAAAAGGAATTATTGCCGTAGATGCAAAAGTATTTTCTGAAATTGTAAGGAAACTGCCGGACAATGATGTTACCATAGAAACAGACAATAACTATCAGATTTCCATTCAGTGTGAAAAAGCAAATTTTCATATTTCGGGAAAATCAGGAGAAGATTTTTCCTATCTTCCCTATATTGAAAAGAAAGACTTTATTGCTCTTTCCCAGTTTACTTTGAAAGAAATTATTCGTCAGACAATCTTTTCAATCGCGGATAATGAAAGCAATAAGCTGATGACGGGAGAACTTTTTGAAGTTCATGAAAATGAACTGAAAGTAGTATCTCTGGACGGGCACAGAATCTCCATACGTAAAGTGGAACTGAAGGACAGCTATGAAGATAAAAAGGTGGTAGTTCCTGGAAAATCATTGCAGGAAGTAAGTAAAATACTTTCCGGCGAGATGGAAGACGAAGTGCGTATTTTCTTCACTGCCAATCATATCGTATTTGAATTTGATGAAACTACCGTAGTATCCCGTTTAATTGAAGGAGAGTATTTTAAAATCAACCAGATGCTCTCCAGCGATTATGAAACGAAATTTACGATTAACAAGAAAGAATTTCTGAGCTGTATAGACAGGGCTACTCTATTGATCAAAGAAGGAGATAAAAAGCCGATTATTTTCCGTATCACGGATCAAAATATGGAGATAAATATTAATTCTCAATTAGGATCCATGAAAGAGGAAATCGATATCCAGAAAGAAGGTAGGGATATTATGATTGGTTTTAATCCGAAATTCCTGATCGATGCTCTTCGTGTGATCGATGATGAGATTATTTATATTTATATGGTCAATCCGAAAGCGCCCTGTTATATCAAGGATGAGGAAGGCAGATATATTTACCTGATCCTTCCGGTAAATTTCAATGCGGCGGTAAATTAAAAGGGAGTCAGAATGATAACAGTAAAATTAAGAGAAGAATATATCAAATTGGGCCAGGCCATGAAAGCGGCCGGTCTCGTAGGTTCCGGAGTGGAAGCAAAGATAATGATTCAGGACGGGGCTGTGGCTGTAAACGGAGAGACGGAATATCAGAGAGGAAAAAAGCTTTACGACGGAGATCAGTTTACATATCATGGAGAAACAGTCCAGATCGTGAAGTGATGAATTGATGCGGTTATGATCATAAAATCCATGAGCCTTCAGAATTTTCGCAATTATGAAAGCCTGAATCTGCAGTTTGATGAAAATACTAATATTTTTTACGGCGATAATGCTCAGGGAAAAACGAATATTCTGGAAGCGGCCTATGTAAGCGGCACGACAAAATCCCACAGAGGCGCCAAAGATAGAGAGATGATCTCTTTTGACAAAGAAGAAGCTCATATCTGTACCAGGATTGAAAAGAACGGTATTATACATAAGATTGATATACATCTTCGAAAGAATAAAACAAAGGGGATTGCCATAGACGGGATTCCTATAAAAAAAGCCGGGGAACTGTTCGGCATCATCTATTTTGTCTTCTTTTCGCCGGAAGATCTTGGTATTATAAAAAACGGACCTTCTGAAAGAAGAAGATTTATAGATATGGAATTATGTCAACTGGATAGAGTTTATCTTCATCAACTTTCCAATTATAACAAAATATTGCTTCAAAGAAACCGCCTGCTGAAAGATCTGGCATATCGTCCGGATGATAAGGGAGTTTTGGATGTTTTGGATCTTCAGCTGGTAAAATACGGCAGACAGATCATTCGCATACGGAAACATTTTGTAGAAGAGCTGGATGGATTGATGGTTCGCATTCACGACAAATTATCCGGAGGCCGGGAAAAGATGGCTCTTGGGTATGAATATAATGTCAGCGAAGCGGAGTTTGAAAAAGAACTGGCCAGGGGAAGAGAAAGAGATCTGAAATTAAAAACGACAAGTATCGGTCCTCATCGGGATGATATATCATTTCTGGTGAATGGAATTGATATTCGTAAGTATGGTTCCCAGGGGCAGCAGCGTACTTCCGCGCTGTCTTTGAAGTTGTCCGAGATAGAGCTGGTCAAAAAGAGAATTCATGATACTCCGGTTCTTCTTTTGGATGATGTGTTGTCTGAACTGGATGGCAGCCGTCAAAACTATTTATTGAACTATATTCACAATATCCAGACCCTGATCACCTGTACGGGATTGGATGAATTTATAAATAACCGGTTTTCTGTAGACAGGATCTATAGAGTATCCGGGGGCATGGTAACAGTGGAAAATGGACAGGAGGCAGATGAATGAGCGTAGAATATGGAGCAGATCAGATTCAGATTTTGGAGGGACTGGAAGCAGTCAGAAAAAGACCCGGTATGTATATCGGGAGTACTTCTTCAAGAGGACTCCATCACCTGGTATATGAAATCGTGGATAATTCCATCGATGAAGCGCTTGCCGGATTCTGCAAACACATCCAGGTTACGATTCACCAGGACAATTCTGTGACTGTAGAAGATGACGGAAGGGGAATTCCTACCGGAATCAATCATAAAGCAGGAAAGCCTGCGGTAGAAGTTGTATTTACGATCTTGCATGCAGGCGGCAAATTTGGCGGCGGGGGATATAAAGTGTCGGGAGGCCTGCATGGGGTAGGCGCTTCTGTGGTCAATGCCCTGTCGGAATGGCTGGAAGTGACGATCTGCAGTGAGGGCAAGTTATATCGCCAGCGCTATGAAAGAGGGAAAGTATGTTATCCTCTGGAAGTTATCGGCACCTGTCAGCCTAATCGTACAGGTACTATGGTAACTTTTATGCCGGATAAAGATATTTTTGAGGAAACAGTTTTTGATTTTCGGACGCTTCAGACCCGTTTAAGAGAGATGGCTTTTCTGACTAAGGGTCTGCGGATTACTCTGACTGATGAGAGAGAAGATCCTCTTCGCCAGAAAACTTATCACTATGAGGGCGGCATCAAAGAATTTGTGCAGTATCTGAATAAAAGTACGACCCCTATCTATGACGATATTATATATTGCGAAGGCTTTAAGGATCATGTATATGTAGAGGTCGCTTTTCAGCATAATGATTCTTATTCGGAAAACTGCTACAGCTTTGTAAATAATATCAACACGCCGGAGGGCGGCACCCATCTGGCAGGTTTTAAAAATGCGATTACCAAAACTTTCAATGATTATGCCAGAAAAAATAAACTTTTAAAAGACAGTGATGTCAATCTGACCGGTGAAGATATCAGGGAAGGACTGACCGCTATCATAAGCATCAAACTGGAAGAGCCTCAGTTTGAAGGTCAGACAAAGCAAAAACTGGGAAATTCTGAAGCAAGAGGAGCGGTAGATGGAATCGTCAGTGAAAAACTGACTATTTACCTGGAACAGAATCCTCAGGTAGCAAAACTGATTCTGGAAAAATCGATTTTAGCTCAGAGAGCAAGAGAAGCAGCCAGAAAAGCAAGAGATCTTACCAGAAGAAAATCTGCTCTGGATGGTCTTGCTTTGCCCGGAAAACTGGCAGACTGTTCGGACAAAGATCCGGCCAAGTGTGAGATTTATCTTGTAGAGGGCGATTCTGCAGGAGGTTCCGCGAAGACTGCAAGAAACAGGAATACCCAGGCAATCCTTCCTCTGCGCGGAAAAATTCTGAATGTAGAAAAAGCAAGACTGGATCGTATCTACTCCAATGAAGAAATCAGATCCATGATCACCGCGTTTGGTACAGGAATCCATGAGGATTTTGATATAACCAAACTTCGTTATCATAAAATTATTATCATGACAGATGCCGATGTGGACGGAGCTCATATCAGTACGCTGCTTCTGACTTTTTTATACAGATTTATGCCCGAACTGATCAAACAGGGATATGTGTATCTTGCGCAGCCTCCTTTGTATAAAATCGAGAAAAATAAAAAGGTCTGGTATGCTTATGATGATATAGAACTGAACAAGATCCTGACGGAGATCGGAAGGGATCAGAATAATAAGATTCAGCGTTATAAAGGACTTGGAGAAATGGATGCGGATCAGCTGTGGGAAACAACGATGGATCCGGAGCGCAGAGTTCTTCTGAAGGTAACGATGAACGAAGAGGAATCTTCGGAGATCGATCTTACATTCACGACTTTAATGGGAGATAAAGTGGAGCCCAGAAGAGAATTTATCGAAGCAAACGCGAAATATGTAAAGAATCTGGATATTTAATCAGATGATGGGGATGAAAGAATGGAAGACAATATTTTTGACAAGATTCATGATGTGGATTTGAAGGAGACTATGGAGACTTCCTATATCGACTACGCCATGAGCGTAATCGCTGCCAGGGCTCTTCCGGATGTAAGAGACGGTCTGAAGCCGGTGCAGCGCAGGGTGCTGTACTCCATGATTGAACTGAATAACGGTCCCGATAAGCCGCATCGTAAATGCGCGCGTATCGTAGGTGATACCATGGGTAAATATCATCCTCATGGAGACAGTTCTATCTATGGCGCTCTGGTAAATATGGCCCAGGAGTGGTCTACCCGTTATCCGCTGGTAGACGGTCACGGAAATTTTGGATCCGTGGATGGAGATGGGGCGGCGGCTATGCGTTATACGGAAGCACGCCTGAGTAAAATATCCATGGAAATGCTCGCGGATATTAACAAAGATACCGTGGATTTTGTACCTAACTTTGACGAGACAGAGAAAGAGCCTTCTGTGCTCCCTTCCAGATTTCCGAATCTTCTGGTAAATGGTACTTCCGGTATCGCTGTGGGTATGGCGACCAATATTCCTCCTCATAATCTTCGGGAAGTCATCGCGGCTGTGGTGAAGATCATTGAAAACAGAATTGATGAGGACAGAGATACTTCTATTGAGGAAGTTCTGGATATTGTGAAGGGTCCGGATTTTCCAACCGGCGCGGAGATCCTTGGTACGGCGGGGATCAATGAAGCGTACCGTACGGGAAGAGGAAAGATCCGCGTGCGTGCGGTTACTAATATAGAACCTATGGCCAATGGAAAGAACCGGATTGTTGTGACGGAACTTCCTTATATGGTCAATAAGGCGCGTCTGATCGAAAAAATTGCGGACCTGGTAAAAGAAAAAAAGATAGACGGAATTACTTATATCGGAGATGAATCCAGCCGCGAAGGTATGAGAATCAACATTGAGCTGCGTAAAGACGTCAGTCCTACGGTGATCCTGAATCAGCTTTACAAGCATACACAGCTGCAGGATACATTTGGAGTCATCATGCTGGCTCTTGTAAATAATGAGCCGAGGATACTTAATCTTCTGGATATGCTGAAGTATTATCTGATACATCAGGAAGATGTGGTTACCCGGCGTACCAGATATGATCTCAACAAAGCAAAAGAAAGAGCGCATATTTTAAAAGGTCTTCTTATTGCACTGGATCATATTGACAGGGTGATTCAGATTATCCGCGGTTCAGAGACGGTTCAGATAGCAAAAAATTCTTTGATAGAAGAATTCGGTCTGGATGATATACAGGCTCAGGCTATCGTGGACATGCGTCTGCGTGCTCTGACAGGTCTGGAACGCGAAAAGATTGAGAAAGAATATGCGGAACTGATGGAAAGAATCCAGTATCTGGAATCTATTCTGGCAGATGAAAAGAAATTGTTGGGAGTTATACGGGATGAACTTCTTGTAATCTCTGAAAAATATGGAGATGAGAGAAGAACTTCGATTGGTTATGATGAATTTGATATCAGTATGGAAGATCTGATTCCCGTAGAAGACGCAGTCGTAACGATGACTCACCTGGGGTATATCAAGAGAATGACGATCGATAATTTCCGCAGTCAGAACAGGGGAGGAAAAGGCATCAAGGGTATGCAGACTCTGGAAGATGACTTTATTGAAGAACTCTTTATGACTACGACCCATCACTATATCATGTTCTTCACAAATTTTGGAAGAGTGTATCGTCTGAAAGCTTATGAGATACCGGAAGCGGGACGGACTGCGAGAGGTACGGCGATCATCAATCTGCTCCAGCTGCAGCCGGATGAAAAGATTACGGCGGTAATTCCAATCAAGGAATATGAAAAAGGCAATTATCTGACTATGGCGACCAGATTTGGAATGGTGAAGAAGACTCCGATCACAGATTATGCCAATATCCGCAAGACAGGCCTCGCAGCCATCAGCTTTAAAGAAGGAGATGAACTGATCGAAGTCAAGGTGACGGATGGAGAGAAAGATGTGATTCTGGTTACCAAAGATGGTATGAGTATCCGTTTCCATGAAAGCGACGTGCGTACTACCGGAAGAATATCCAGAGGAGTTATGGGTATTGATCTGGAAGATGGGGACGAGGTAGTAGCTATGCAGCTGGACTCCCAGGGAGAATATCTGTTGATTGTATCTGAATATGGGTACGGCAAACGGACGGCGATCTCTGATTTCCGGGTACAGAACCGCAACGGCAAAGGCTTGAAATGCTACAAGATCATGGAAAAGACAGGATGTGTAATTGGAGCCAAGGCAGTTGATGAAGATGATGAAATTATGATGATTACCAATGAAGGAATCATTATAAGAACCGGCTGCAATGATATATCTGTTCTTTCCAGGATCACTTCCGGAGTGAAGCTGATGAATGTAAAACAGGAAGATGGAGTGAAAGTGGCTAATATCGCGAAAGTCAGAGAGCACGATCAGGAAGAACAGGAAGAAGAAACAGAAGACGATAAATAAAATATAAAAGAGTCCGGCTTGCCGGACTCTTCGACTGCGGCAGGGAGAAATCATATGAGAGAGATCGAAGTACAGAAATTAACGGATAATATACGGGATATGTGTATAGAAGCAGTACATGAACTTTCCCCGGATATGTTGGATGTGTTCCAGTCTGCCTGTGAATCTGAAAAATCACCCCTTGGAAAGAAAATACTGGAACAGCTTCAGGAAAATCTGAAAATAGCGAAAGAAGACCGCATTCCGATCTGTCAGGACACAGGTATGGCAGTGGTATTTCTGGAAGTGGGTCAGGATGTGCATTTCACTGGGGGAAATGTGGAAAACGCGGTCAATGAAGGCGTCCGCCGTGGATATGTAGAAGGTTATCTGAGGAAATCTGTAGTAGGCGATCCGATTATTCGTGAAAATACAAAGGATAATACGCCTGCGGTTGTCTATTATGAGATTGTGCCGGGAGATCAGGTAAAAATTACAGTAGCTCCAAAAGGATTTGGAAGTGAAAATATGAGCCGGATATTTATGCTGAAACCGGCAGATGGTATTGACGGAGTTCGTCAGGCGATTCTTACTGCCGTAAAAGACGCAGGTCCCAATGCGTGTCCTCCTATGGTAGTAGGAGTCGGTATTGGGGGAACTTTTGAAAAGTGTGCTCTTCTGGCAAAAAAGGCATTAACCAGAAATGCGGGAGAGAGGTCTTCCATCCCTTATGTGGCGGATCTGGAGCGGGAGATGCTGGAAAAAATCAATAAACTGGGAATAGGACCGGGAGGTCTTGGAGGAAGTACAACGGCACTTGCTGTCAATATCAATACTTACGCCACACATATTGCCGGACTTCCGGTAGCTGTCAATATCTGTTGTCATGTAAACCGACATGCAGTTCGTGTCATTTAAAAGGAGGGGAGTCATGGAACGTCATATTCAGGTGCCGCTTTGCGAGGAAGATGCCAGACTTTTGAAGGCAGGAGATTATGTTTATCTGTCCGGAACCGTATATTCTGCCAGAGATGCCGCTCATAAAAGAATGAAAGAAGCGTTGGATCAGGGAAAAAGACTTCCGGTAGAATGGAAAAATAATGTGATATATTATATGGGGCCGTCGCCTGCCAGAGAGGGAAGACCGATCGGTTCTGCAGGACCTACCACGGCCAGCAGGATGGACCGGTATACGCCGGAACTTTTGGATCTGGGGCTGAAAGGAATGATCGGAAAAGGAAAAAGAACAAAAGAAGTAAAAGACGCCATGATCCGGAACGGGGCCGTTTACTTTGCGGCGGTAGGAGGAGCCGGAGCGCTTCTTTCAAAATGTATTATAGAATCGGAAATAGTTGCATATGAAGATCTTGGCACAGAAGCGGTCCGCCGGTTGAAAATCAAAGATTTTCCTGTTATTGTGGTGATGGACAGCCATGGGAATGATCTTTATGAAACTGCAGTGTCTGAATATGCTGAACTATAAGAGGAAAAAAGAATGAAAAGAATTATTTTAATGGTACTTCGAAATCTTTTATTTGCGCCTTATTGGTACTGGCAGCTCTGGTATTATGGAAAACACAGTCAGGATCTTCCTGATGAAAAAAAATTCGCGCTTCTTAGAAAAATTGTTCGAAACGCCAATAAAGGCGGTAATGTAACGATTGATGCCTGCGGTATGGAAAATGTTCCGAAAGAAGGCAGCTTTATGTATTTTCCCAATCATCAGGGAATGTATGATGTACTTGCCATGATAGACTGTTCTCCCCGGTTCTTTTCCGTTGTCGTAAAAAAAGAACTGATTAACATGTTTTTCCTGAAGCATGTGTTCCGTGTCATGGGGGCTTACGCGATTGACAGAGAGGATGTGCGTCAGTCTATGAAAGTAATACAGAATGTAACGAAAGATGTAAAAGACGGACATAATTATCTGATTTTCGCGGAAGGAACCAGATCCAGAAAGGGAAATAAGATTGGCGAGTTTAAAGGAGGTTCTTTTAAGAGCGCGGTAAAAGCAGGATGCCCGATTGTACCTGTGGCTATTATTGATTCTTATAAAGCATTTGATACGGATTCTGTTAAACCGGTAACTGTACAGGTACATTATCTTGAGCCTTTATATTATGATGAATACAAGATGATGAAGACTACGGAAATTGCTGAAGTCGTATCAGAGCGAATAAGAAAAACAATCGAAAAATTTGAAAAAAATAATTGACATTTATATATCTATTTTGTATAATAAACAATGCGTCACGAAAGGACGTAAGAATTTCATTAAATTTTTGTGAAATTTGGCTTTAGGAGAAATACTCAAGAGGCTGAAGAGGCGCCCCTGCTAAGGGTGTAGGTCGGGCAACCGGCGCGAGGGTTCAAATCCCTCTTTCTCCGTTTCCTTTTCGCTGAAAAACAGCTTGAAAAAAAGTTAAAAAAGTTGTTGACAAAGCTTGAAGGATTTGGTATTATATACAAGCTGTCGCTGAGAACTGGCGGCAACGAAATGAACCTTGATAATTGAACAGTGC
>NZ_NFJZ01000009.1 GCF_002160135.1 Lachnoclostridium sp. An196
CTACGGTCGGTTCGTGGTTCCTGACAACGTTTCAGACAGCATACACGAACGTCACGAACGTTTTCCGGGGGATCGGACAGTGGTTTTCCGCCCGGTGGACGGATGTCAAAAACGCGTTGTCATCGGTCGGAACATGGTTTCAGTCTACGTTTCAGACAGCATATAACAACGTCACAAACATATTCAAAAATATAGGTTCGTGGTTTAAGACGAATGTTATCGACAAAATCAAAAGCGTTTTCGACGGGTTCAGTCTGGCAGACACCGGGAAAAAGATAATGGATTCGTTCGTGAACGCGATAAAGTCGATACATATTCCGAAGCTGTCGATCGATTGGGGAACGGCGGAAAAGACAATCGCGGGATTTACTATAAAAGTGCCTGTTCCGCATATTTCATGGAACGCGTTGGGCGGTATTATGAGGAATCCGACGATTTTCGGAATGTTAGGCGGGAAGCTGCAGGGCGGCGGAGAAGCCGGGGACGAAGCAATTCTGCCGCTTGATATATTTTATCGCCGGACAGAAGGCTATATTGATGACGCAATCGCGCGGGCAACGGCAGCGGCGAAAGGAAGCAGCGACAGCAGCAGGAGCAGGGGCGACTTTATTCAGAATATCAACATTGAAAGCCCGGATCCCCTATCGCCGTATGAGGTAGCACGTCAGACGAGGAATCAGACGCGGAATCTGGTTCTTCAGTTGCAGGGGGGACGCTGATATGTCAAAGAAAATTGTATGCAAAAACGAAGATGACGTTCAGATCGAATTCAGCTATGAGGATGACGCCGAATTTTTTCTGATATCATGCGACGGGATCTATTCCGTGTCAAATAATGTTGTGACAAGCGAAAACACGATGACGGACGGATCCACATATCAGGGCAGCACAACGAAGCAGCGGAATATCGTCATCACGGCGGAATTTGATTCCGATTATCAGTCCCGCCGGGATTTTCTGTATAAGTCATTCAAACCAAAATCGCCGGGGACGTTCTTTTATTTTGAGAACGAAGAACAGCGACAGATCGATTATTACGTCGAGGGAATCGAAATCGACGAAGCGGGCGTGTGCCGAAATGCTGTCATTTCCCTGATCTGTCCGGATCCGTTCTTTAAAGATCCCGCTGATACTACTGTCACAATGGCAGGGTGGGAACCGTGTTTTGAATTCGTCCATGAATTCACGGACGAACTGGAAGAATTCGGCGTCCGAATCGCGGAGTTAGTAAAGAACATTGAAAACGATTCGGCGGCGGATCATATCGGAATAGAAGTCCTTATGGAAGCGTTGGGAGCGGTCAGAAATCCGGTTTTATACCATATGCAGCAGGATATCCACATTCAGATCGGAACGGACGACTATCCGTTCGACATGGAGCCGGGCGACGTGGTAAAAATCACAACCGGGACAAACGAAAAGAACGCCTATTTGATAAAGGGCGGGGAAACACAGAAAATAAACGAATATCTGGACGAAGAAAGCGAATTCATACAGTTGGTACACGGGGCGAATACGTTCATTTACGACGCCGCGTCCGGCGTTGATTATCTGAACGTGACGATCAAATATCGGTTCCGATATTTAGGAGTATAGGAGCGTGAGAAAATGGAAGTCAGGATATACGGACAGAATTTATTCAGAAAAGGGCAGATAGAAAATCAAATATCCCTGATCTGGACGCGAAAATTTTATGAACCGGGGACGTTTGAACTTCACGCGCCGATTACTGACGAAAATCTGTCTTTGTTGCAGCCGGGAAACATCATCGGAAAAAAAGGTTCAGACGAAGCGGGAATTATTGAGGATATCGAAAAAGAAGAAAGCGATATCAAAAACGAGATCACGGCAAAGGGGCGGTTTTTATCGTCCTACATGGATCGCCGTCTGATAAAAAAGACCGTGAATTTTTCGGGATATATTGAAGTCGCTATGCGTCAGTTATATTCCGGCGCGGTTCCGCTTCCGCTTGTGGAATTGGGAACACTAAACGGTTTCACGGAACGGGCGGAATTTCAAGTCACGATGAAAAATCTTTTGACGTATGAAGAAAAGTTATCGCGGGCGGGCGCAATCGGATTCCGGTTCCGCCCGGATTTCAAGAATCGGAAAATCGTTTTTGAAACGTACAAAGGAAAAGACCGGACGTTCAGTCAGCACGAAAACAACCGCGTCGTATTCAGTGAAAATTATAATAACCTGAACAACGCGATCTATCGGTACAACAATCAGAACTTGAAAACGTTCGCGATAGTCGGCGGGCAGGGAGAAGGAGACGCCCGGACATATTACGAATTAGGCGGCGGGCAGGGGTACGATTTACGCGAAGTATTTGTTGACGCGAAAGACATAAATCCGGACGGGATGACGTCGGCAGCATACAAGGCGGCGTTATTGCAGAGGGCGCAGGAAACGTTGAACGCGTCGATCGTGTCGGAAACGTTGGAGTGCGAAACGGAAGCAGCGATCAATTTCACATACAAACAAGATTATGATTTAGGCGACGTTGTAACAGTCAGGAAGAACAAATGGAATCTGTATATGAATCAGAGGATCACGGAATTGTCCGAAGTGTACGAATACGGCGGAATGACCGTCGTTCCGACGTTCGGCGATCCGCTTCCTGAAACAATAAAATGGGATGAATAGGAAAGGGGCGGAAAAATGGCAAAAGAAAGAAGCTACGATTATTTTTGGAATTCTGAAAACGATCGTTATTATGACGCTGATTCTATGGGGGACTGGCTGCGCCCGTTCTTCTGCAACGGCGTTTTTAACGGTCAAATGCAAGTGACGGCAAACAATAATATGTCCGTTACCGTCGCGGCGGGGTATGGCTACATAAACGGAAAACACAGACATTTCCTGCAGCCGACAACGCTTGATCTGGAAACGGCTTCCGGCACACTGGATAGAATCGACGCTGTTATTTTACGCCGGAACGACACGGAGCGCCGGATCTATTTAACGATTGTAAAAGGCGGAAACGCAAACACGCCGACAGCGCCCGCCCCGACGCGCGAAGGGGCTATTTACGATCTGAAACTGGCGGATATCTATATCGCTGCCGGAACGGTTAGGATTACACAGGCAGAAATAAGCGATACAAGAATGAACGATGCCGTCTGCGGTTGGGTGGCGGCAACCGTAAACGAAATTGACTTTACGCAGATTCAGGCGCAATTTGACAGCTATTTCACGGCGTACAAGAAAAATATTTCCGATCAGTATCAAGAATATTTCGCCGCAATTCAGGAATTCAAAGAACAGGCGCAAAGCGACTATAATTTGTTGCTTCAGGCGTTCCAGACATACGCCGATCAGCAGGAAGCGTTATATCAGGACTGGATCGCTGAACAGGAATCCACGTTTGAGGAATGGAGCGAAGGGCAGCAGTCCACGTTTTCACAGTGGCGACAGAATCAGGAAAGCGCGTTCAATAACTGGTATTTGAATAATACGGGACAATGGACTTCCGACTTTCTGAACTGGTTTAACGGAATCAAGGGTATATTCTCCACGGATCCGGCGGGCGAAATGATTCTGATGATTCAATCGCTGTTCGACATTATCTATTCCGGCACAATCCCGGCTGATCTTATCACGTCGGACGGCGACGAACTGATAACAACAGACGGCGATCAGTTGATCGCGTTCTGGACGATAAAAACGTCCGAAACGTGTCACTGTTAGCTATATAAATAATCAAAAGAAAGGAGTTTTACAAAATGGCGCAGAAGATGTTTAAAGACTTGACGCCTATCGTCAGTATGGGGAATACGGATCTTTTTCCGGTGGAGCAGTCCGACGGAACAAAAAAGGCGACGTTCGCGCAGATATGCGAAGAAATCAAGCTGCCGGACGTTGCCGAGCAGGTCGGGGATTTCCCGGAACTGGCAGAGGGCGACACGCTGAAAGTTATCGCCGGAAAAATTATCAAATGGCAGCAGGACGCGATCGAGAAAATCGAAACGTATATCCTGAAGTCGTCTATCATTCAGGAATTCCCGCAGGAGGTCGATCTGGAAGCAGAGGACGATCCGGGAGCGGAAGCCCTGAAAAAGCAGGTCATTTCCGGCTTACTGGCGTACACGATGAACGAGAAGATCCTGCAGGTCATTTCGGATCATGGAACACTGGCGGCAGATTACGCAATCTTAAAGCGGGAACAAATAGCGTCGTATGGATATTACGGCGTCGAATGGGACATCGACGATCTGATGACGCTTGTTAAAGCGGGAAAATGGGACAAATTCGCGGTCGGAGATTACTTCATTGAGACGAACACATCCGGCGAAAAAATCCAGTTTGAGATCGCCGGAAAAAATTCATACTTGAATTGCGGCGATACCGCCTTGACGGTTCCCCATATTGTCGCCTGCCCGCGCGATTGCCTGAATACTTATTACAAGTACAACAGCACGAACACAAACGCCGGAGGATATGCGGCGTCGCTCATGCCCGCGAATCTGGAAACGGAAGCAAATAAATTCACGTCGAAATTGCAGGGGTATATGACGACGATCCGGCGTCTGGAAAATAACAAGGGGACGTGGGCGTGGGCGTCCCGCCGGATCTTCCTTCCGGGCAATCCCGAACTTGTCGGGTTCCACGGTTGGGCGGATCAGTACGACGGCGGAGCGTTCAATCAGCTTCCGTTATTTGCCGGAGGGAACGCGCACATTCTGAAAGGCGCAGGATATAACAAGGGTAAAGCCGCCCGGATGTGGTACTGGACTGCCGATCCGTCCGCCGCGAACACGACGTACTTTTGCCTTTTCTCCGACAACGGCCACAGCAGCGCCGGCTCCGGAGCGTCCAACGACGGCGGCGTCGCCCCGTTTATCGTTCTGTCATAGACAGATAATCCGGCAATCGCGCCGCCCGGCAGCGGCGGCGCATATGACCGAAACAGAAAAGAGGAATAAATAATGTCTGTCCCGTCATGGAAACAAACGGCGTCAAAACTGGACGCATTTACCGAAGCCGTGAAATTACGGCACATTGTTACACAAATGATTATGCGGAATTTCGGGTTAAAGCGAACAAAATATGACGCGATTGTCGGGCGGCAAGTCCGCGAGAAATACCCGGAATTAAAAAGCCTGATTGCAAGAATCGACGAATTTCAAAATGAGGTAGAAAAGGCGCGGATTCTGACGCAATATCCAGAATGGATTATTGAAAAGGTCAGGGACAATTTGTTCCGATATTCGTCGGATCTGGTTTCAAATATCGCGGCAGCGAATGAGATTTTATGCCGGACACAAAACGAATTCGTTAAACGGATTTTGTTGGAGAATGACGCGATCGGCGACATCGCGCGGATCCGGCAGGAGGTTCTTTTCATCGAAGAATTTTTCGATATCGACTTGTCGCGCTACATGGAATTTTCTGAACAACTGGAAATGACGAAGAATTATCTGTATAGGTGGAAAAAGTCAACGATCAGGGATTACGACGAATTCCTTCATCCAGAGAAAAAGGCGTCGCGTCTGGAAAAGGAAAAGGCAAAGAAAAGCCGTAAACAGCAAAGAAAACAATAAAATATTTTCGGTTATGCGTTGCACAGCCGCCCGGATGTGGTACTGGACTGCCGATCCGTCCGCCGCGAACACGACGAACTTTTGCAATTTCAACAACAACGGCAACAGCAACAACAACGGAGCGTCCAACGACGGCGGCGTCGCCCCGATATCGTCAGCAAGGCGGACATGATAAGGATTCGCCGGATAAAGAACGATAGGAACGCATGACCGCAGCGGGGAACCGCTGAAATTTACCGCCTGACGCCCGGAAGTGCTTTAAAGAAACACACTTCGTCGGGCTATCAGCGGGCGTTATTTATGAGGATATGGAGAATTTACCAACTTACAACAAATTATGCGATCCGAACGTCCTTATGGACGCCGCGAAAGAATGTCTAAACGGCGTTATGTGGAAATATTCATCACAAGCGTATTATTTAGACAGGATCGAACGGACACGGATCACGAAAAAGCGGCTAGAGAGCCGGGACAGAATGTCGGACGGATTCGTTCAGTTTACAGTTTGTGAACGCGGGAAACGCCGGGAAATACGGTCGATCCACATAAACGAACGCGTCGTCCACAGAGCATTAAACGACGTCGTTCTGGTTCCGACGCTTCGCCCGAAATTGATTTATGACAACGCGGCGTCCCTGAAAGACCGGGGAACACATTTCGCGCTGAAACGGTTAAAAGTCCATTTATGGAGATATTACCGGGCGCATGGATCAAATGACGGCTATATTTTAATGGGCGATCTACATTCCTATTTTGATTCCGTGGATCACGACGTCGTATTCCGGGAATACAAAAAGATTTTCGGATATGATCCGGATATCGTGAATCTGATAATGGATTTCGTGGACGCGTTCGGCGAAAAGTCGCTAGGATTGGGATCGCAGGTTTCACAAATGACAGCCGTGTTTTATCCGAATCAGATCGATCACTTTATCAAAGAGCAGCTAAAAATAAAAGGCTACGGACGTTATATGGATGACTTTTATCTGATCCATGAAAGCCGGGAATACCTGCAGGAATGTTTGGAACAGATCCGGCGAATGTATGCTGATATCGGAATCGAACTGAACGAAAAGAAAACGCGAATCGTCAAGTTATCGAACGAATTTAAGTTTCTGAAAGCGAAAACGCACCTGACAGAAACAGGACGCGTGGTTATGCGTCCGGATCACGGAACAATCACGCGGGAACGACGCAAATTGAAAACCCTGCGCCGGAAACTGGACGCCGGGGAAATCGCGTTTGCAGACGTTCAGCAAGCCTATAATTCATGGCAGGGACACATAAGACATTTTGATTCATACCGCACACGGCGGAATATGGATAAACTATTTCACGAACTGTTTTCGGAAGAAATCAGAAAAGAAAGGAGCGGCAACAATGGCAGAAAACACAAAAACTATCGCGGAGAGTTCAAACAATACGATTTTCCCGAACGTATCGATCCGGCTGAAAGACGGCACAGAGTTAGACGCGATCCTGAACGGAACAACGTATGAAAGCGGACAGCCGATCCCGGACGGGACATTCACGGACGACAATCTGTCGGAAGTGGAAATTAACGGGACAATATACCGGGATATGAAATTGATCTGTTCGTACCCGTGGGACGAAGGGACGCGTTTCGCATTACGAGAAATGACGCAGCAGGAGATCGAAAACCGGGATTTAAAGGCGCAGCTTCAGGCGGCGCAGTTATCCGTCGCAGAACTGACAATCATCGTTTCCGGGCTTATGATGTAGAGAGGGGGCGCACAATATGACATTCGATAAAAACAGCGGGCTTGTGATTGTATGGGTTAATATGGTTCAGAACGGGACATATACGCGCGATCAGATTCCGAAAATGTTCAATCTGCGGGAGGTCGTGGCGGAGGTTCTGGACGAGCAGGCGGAGGACGCCGCGTAATTATGCCGGAAGCGGATCCGGCTTCCGGATCTTTTCCTGAATATCCCCGGCGGGGTGGCAGAAATTAGTCACTTCGTCGGGGTTTTGTTTTGTATCATGGGCGCATAAAGGAAAAACACGCACACGAAAGGAGTTAGAAAACATGGATCAGGATTATATCACACGGAGCGAACACGAGGAATTCGCCCGCCGAATGGATTCTGAAAATCAGCGAATCAAAGACGAAAACGAGCGGCAGAACAAGCGAATTTCGATTGTTGAAGAATCGGTCAGGGAATTTAATAAACTGGCGCTGCAGATCGAACGTCTTGCAACGTCAATCCGGCAAATGGGGGAAGAAATATCAAAGCAAGGGGAACATCTGGAAAATATCGAATCGAAGCCGGGGAAACGGTGGGAATCCCTGATGACCGGGATAGTCGGGGCGATTGCCGGAGCGGTCGGCGCTGCAATCGCGGCGGGCTTTTTACACTGAAAACAGGGAACCTAAACAAGTAAGATCACAATATCCGGCGAGGATGACGCGGGGGTTATGTGATAAAGAAACAAGGAGAAAACCAAAAAAAGAAAGGACGTGTTTTTATGAATCAGGTAACTATGGAACTTTTAAAATTCGCCGTTATGTTCGTTATGGCGGTCGTTGCGTATGTCATCCGGCGCGATCTGGTTCCGTTCATCCGGTCAAAAATGACGGCGGATCAGTTGAAAACAGCGCGGGAAATGGCGACAATGTTTGTCTACATGGCAGAGCAGACATTCGGCGATAAGACGGGAGCGGAGCGAAAGCAGCTTGTAAAGGACGCATTGCGCGAAGCCCTGAAAAGCGCCGGAATCAATATGACAGATCAGTTTGTGGACGACATGATTGAAGCGGCGGTTAAGGGAATGAAAATCGCAGAATCTGGCAGCATGATTGAATTTGAAGTTGCGGAAGCGGTTGAGGACGAAACGGTCGCAGGGATCCCGGACGCTGCCGAAGGGGGCGTTTGATATGGCGACACAAGCGGAATGTGAGGTTTTTATAAATCAGATCGCGCCGTTATGCGTAAAGTACGCGGAAGCATACGGATATAAAAATGTGTCCGGGGCGATCGGTATGGCGTGTTTAGAATCCGGCTATGGACTGTCACGTCTGGCGGCGGAATTTCATAATTATTTCGGGATGAAATGCGGGACAAAGTGGACGGGCGCGTCCGTGAATATGCGGACAATGGAAGAATACACGCCCGGAACGTTGACGCCCATTTCAGACAATTTCCGGGTGTATGACGATATGGAATCCGGCGTCCGGGGATATTATGAATTTCTGGAACTGGCGCGTTATCGGAATGTAAGGGAGCAGGACACGCCGGAAGCCTATCTGTCCGAGATCAAGACGGCAGGATATGCCACGTCGTCAACCTATGTTCAGGACGTTCTGGCGGTCGTTGCGGCGCACAATTTGACAGAATGGGACAAATATATGACCGGGCAGGAAAACGCCGCCACGGGGCAGCAGGACGCGCAGAAAGGGGGATATAATATGTATAGCAGACAGAAGGTCGTTGACTACGCAAACAGTCAGGTGGGGAAAAAGGAATCGGACGGATCCTATAAATCGATCATCGACACATACAACACGCTTCCGACGGATCAGCTTCCGCGAAAAACGCGTATGCAGTACGGTTGGGCGTGGTGTGCGTGTTTCTGGTCGGCGATTGCGGTCGCGCTGAAATATCTTGCAATCATGCCGATAGAAATTTCCTGCTATTATCTGATCGAAGCCGCTAAAAAGTTGAAAGTATGGCAGGAAAACGACGCCTATATTCCCGCGCCGGGGGACGCCGTTCTGTATGATTGGGACGACAGCGGACAGGGGGATAATACCGGGAATCCGGATCACGTCGGCGCTGTTACATATGTCAACACGGCGTCCGGGTATATGGTCGTGACCGAAGGGAATTATGGGAACGCGGTCAAGAAACGGACAATTTCGTTAAATGGTCGGTATATACGCGGGTTCATTACGCCCAAATATGACGACAGCGCGATCGCGGAGCCTGATAAGACAGGCGGAAAAAGTATTTCGGAAGTCGCCCATGAGGTCATAGCGGGACAGTGGGGCAACGGCGCAGCCCGGAAACGCGATCTGACGGCGGCAGGTTATGATTACGACGCTGTTCAGTCCGAAGTCAATCGGATTTTAAACGGCAGCGCGGAGACGGCAAAGAATGAGAATTCCACAGATCAGGCGCAGCCGACGGCGCGGAAAGTAACGGCGACGTGCTACGCTCACAAATTCGACGGCGGCGTCGCCGGGACATACATCACAACGGCGAATCTGTACTGCAGGAACGACGCCGGGACGAATAAAAAGGCGTTGTGCCTGATCCCGGAGGGAACGAAGGTTCAGTGTTACGGATATTATAACGTGTCCGGCGGCGTGAAATGGCTTTACATTCAGTTTGTAATGGACGGGACACAATACACGGGATTTTCAAGCGCGGCTTATCTGAAAAAAGCGTAAAGAAAGGAGGGTTCAGCCCGCGAAAGGGCGCGGACATAAATTAAAAGCAAACCATTCCTTCAACTGGCGGATAATATGTCACAGATAAAGGCGACTGCAAATAGCAGTCGCCTTTTAATACAAAAATACACTCAATGGGTAAAAAAGAAATTGACAAATACACTCAATGGGTATATTCTTATATAAAGAGCCAAAGAAAACGAAAGGAAAGGGGCGCAGGATATGACGATTCAGGAAGCGAGGAAAGAACGCGGATTATCGAGGAAAGCCGTTGCGGAATGGTTGGAAATACCATATCGAACTATATCAAATTGGGAAAATGGCGAACGGCAGTGTCCGGCATATATTGAAAAGTTGATCGTTGAAAAGATATTGACGTGGCAGACGGGAACGGAAAACGCATAAAAGAGGGCGGGCGGCTATAAAAGCCGCCCTTCGCCACCTACTGATCCAGAACCATATCATAGAACGCGGATTCAGTTAAAATTTCAAGGTCGTTCCCCTTCAGGATCAGGGCTTCAGCCTTCTTTTGCTTATTGCTTTTTCCGTCCTTTATGGACGCGCAAAAATCATTGTTGCCGATGACAAGATAATTTGTATGTTTATTTATATTATCGGAGCAGGAGCCGCCGAGATTGACGACAAGTTGCATAGCGTCCCGGCGAACCATTTTTTCAAGCGCACCTGTGAAACAGACGTTTTTTCCGAAAAGCGGGTTGTTTTCATCAAAAACCGTCGCTGTCGCCGTTATATCTTTCGCCGATAGTTTAGTCTTATGAGCGAACGCGGACGAAAGAAAGGCGTCAATGCTGCCGAACTGCCGAAGCGCTTCTTCTTTCAATCGCAGAAAACATTCGTTGCAAGCCCGGCAATCATCAAGGGATCTATGAGAAGGCGCGGAAGCCTTTAAATGTTTTGCGACGGTAGAAAGTTTATAGTTATCCAGATCGGGCAGCAGCTTTTTAGAAATCCGCATAACGTCGATAAAATCATTCGAGAGGGGGACGGATTTACACATCATCAAATTATCATATAAGAAATTTATATCGAAATTAACATTGTACCCGACGAGCGTTTCACTACCCACGAAATTATAAAAGTCAGAGATCGCGGACGATATGTCCGGGGCAGATTCCAACATTTCATTTGTGATCCCGGTCAACGAAGTTATAAAGTCGTCGATCGGTTCGGTCGGTTTTACAAGTGTGCTGAAGGAATCGGTTTCGGAGCCGGCGCGGTACTTGACAGCGGATATTTCAATGATTTCACAGAAACGAACATCAAGCCCGGTTGTTTCGATATCGATCACGATATAATCATCCGGGAATGATACAGAACTTTTTTTCTTTTCTGGACGCTTGATCGCTTCGGGTTGCCCGGCAACAACGCAGGGACGCCCGTTTTCATCGACGGAAATACTGATATACATATATTGCACCTTCCTTTTTGATATTTTTTAGGTCAGTTTTTGGGGGCTGCTGATCTTTAACACAGATTATCGCATTTAATGTGCTAATGTCAAGAAAAATGCTGAATATTAGCACAAAAAGAGGAAATGCGGTAAAGTGAAAATATATGATTATGGCGGGAAAAAGAATATATGCGGGAGCAGGATAAAACAGGCGCGGGCGTTGCGGAACATTTCGCAGTCTGAACTTGCGGCTAAAATGCAAGTTGAGGGGATCACGATTGAACGGGATAGCATAAGCAGAATTGAGATAGGAACGCGTTTTGTGACTGATTATGAATTGAAAATATTTGCAAAGGTTTTAAAGGTAAATATCATGTGGTTACTATCTGATGAAGAAACGCCGTGAGGGACGCGCCCGACGGCGTTTCTTTTATGGAGGTAAAACACATATGAAGAATTTTTCACATATGACATATAACGATCGGCTTCGCCTTGATACTCTTATCAGAGCAGGACACAAACCGAAAGAAATAGCGGAAATTTTACATAAACACGTCAGCACAATTTACAGAGAGTTAAAACGGGGAAGATATATTCACACGAATAGCGATCTGACAGAGGAAGAACGATATAATCCAGACGAAGCGGACAGAAAGGCGCGGGAGAATCTGAAAGAAAAGGGCGCAGGACTGAAAATCGGGAACGATATTAAACTGGCGAACTATCTTGAAAAATTGGTTTCGGAAGAAAAGTATTCCCCGGACGCTGCACTGGCAAAAGCGCGGGAACATCAGGACGAGTTTTCAACAATGATATGCACAACGACTTTTTATTCATATATCGAAAAGGGAATATTTTTAAAGCTGACAAATAAGGATCTGCCCGTAAAGAAGAATCAGAAAAAGAAAAAACAAAAAGTGCGTCAATCACGCGCAAGCCGCGGGGAGAGCATAGAGAACAGACCGGACGAAATAAATGGGCGCGAAACGTTCGGTCATTGGGAAATGGATACCGTAAAGGGAAAACAGGGAATAACAAAATCTTGTATGTTGGTTTTGACGGAGCGGAAAACAAGGGCTGAAATTATCGCAAAATTGCCGGATCAAAAATCCGAAAGCGTTATAAGGACATTAGACAGAATAGAAAAGAAATGGGGCGATCTGTTTTATCAGGTATTTAAAAGTATAACGGTAGACAATGGATCGGAATTCGCCGACTATGAGGGAATGGAGCGTTCCTGCAGAAAAAAGGAAAAGCGGACAACGATATATTACTGTCATCCGTATAGCAGTTACGAGCGGGGAAGCAACGAGAACCAGAACAAAATGATCCGCCGCCATATTCCAAAAGGGACGGATATCGACGAAAAGACGGACGAAGATATCGAACGCGTGGAAAACTGGATCAATGAATACCCGCGCCGGAAATTGGGCTACTGCAGCAGCCGGGAAATGTTTGAAATGGAGTTAAAAGCAATATAATTATTTAATATGCACAAAAATAGAATGTGTTTTTGTGCATTATGTAGAAAAGAGAAAAAACGAAAATTCTTTCGCATTTAATGTTGACATTTTTAGTGCTGGATTCGGACGAGCTATTTGGTTGAAAAAAATTGGGAATTGTGATAGAGTAAAAATGACTATACAACCGAGGTGCGATATGAAACGTGTGCTTTTAAAATTAAGCGGTGAGGCCCTGGCAGGGGATAAACACACCGGGTTTGACGAGGCGACCTGCCTGAAGGTGGCGGGTCAGGTAAAAAGAATCATGGATGACGGGATCCAGGTAGGGATCGTCATCGGCGGAGGCAATTTCTGGAGGGGACGTACAAGTGAGAATATCGACCGTGCGAAATCCGATCAGATCGGTATGCTTGCTACAGTGATGAACTGTATCTATGTCTCGGAGATTTTCCGAAGCACGGGGATGAAAACCAGAATCTTTACGCCGTTTACATGCGGCCCTATGGCGGAGATGTTCACGAAGGACGCGGCGATGGAGAGTCTGGAGGCTGGAAAAGCAGTCTTTTTTGCGGGAGGAACAGGACATCCGTACTTTTCCACGGATACGACCACGACGCTCAGGGCGGTGGAGATCGAAGCGGATGTGATTCTGCTTGCGAAGGCTGTTGACGGCGTGTATGACAGTGATCCGAAACTGAATCCAGACGCGAAGAAATACGATGAAATTTCCATTCAGTCGGTCATCGACCAGAAGCTTGGCGTGATGGATCTGACCGCATCCATCATGTGTATGGAGAACCGTATGCCCATGCTGGTATTCGGGCTGAATGAGGAGGACAGTATTGTCAATACAGTAAACGGAAAATTTACAGGAACGAAAATAACGGTATAGGGAGGAACTGAACATGGAAGAAAGATTACAGCCGTATGAGACCAAGATGGGGAAATCTTACGATGCGCTTCTGAAGGAGTATGCTTCGATCCGGGCGGGGAGAGCGAATCCGCACGTACTGGACAAGATTCGTGTGGATTATTATGGTACGCCGACGCCGCTGCAGCAGGTAGGCAATATTTCAGTGCCGGAGGCGAGGGTGATTATGATCCAGCCCTGGGAGAAAAAGATGATCCGTGAGATTGAGAAGGCGATCATGACTTCCGATCTGGGGATCAATCCTACGAATGACGGCTCATCGATCCGTCTGATATTTCCGGAACTGACGGAGGAACGCCGTAAAGTGCTGGCTAAAGACGTGAAGAAAAAAGGCGATGAGGCGAAAGTCGCCATCCGCAATATCCGAAGGGACGCCAACGACGCATTTAAGAAAATGAACAAAAATAACGAACTGACCGAGGACGATCAGAAGGACCTGGAAGAGAAGATACAGAAACTGACAGACAAGTATGTGAAAGAGATTGATAAGGCGATCGAAGAGAAGACCAAAGAGATCATGACTGTATAAGGTTCAGTTGGTGGAAGACAGGGCAGGTGCCGGGTGCATCTGCCCGTTTTCCGTAGATTTCCCCGGAAACGGGGCGGAAGGAGATGTGGAAATGAAAATTCCGCAGCATGTGGCAATTATTCTGGACGGCAATGGAAGATGGGCGAAAGCAAAAGGGATGCCCCGCAATTATGGACATGTGCAGGGCGCGAAAAATGTGGAGCGCATTTGTGAAGACGCCTGGAATATGGGAATTAAATATCTGACAGTGTATGCGTTTTCCACTGAGAACTGGAAACGGTCCAAAGATGAGGTGGATGCGCTGATGACGCTGCTGCGCAATTATATGAAAACCTGTGTGAAGACTGCGAAAAAGAACCATATGTGTGTACGTGTGATCGGCGACAAGACCGGACTGGCTCCGGACATTCAGGAGAGCATCGCAAAACTGGAAAAAGAGTCGGCGAATCAGGACGGCCTGAATTTTACGATCGCGATTAATTACGGCAGCAGAGATGAGATCCGGCGTGCTGTGCAGAAAATCGTAAAAGAAGGTATTCGTCCGGAAGATATCACGGAGAATGTGATTTCGGATCATCTGGATACGGCGGGGATCCCGGATCCGGATCTTCTGATCCGAACCAGCGGGGAACTTCGTCTGTCCAATTATCTGATGTGGCAGCTTGCCTATACGGAATTCTATTTTACGGATGTCCCGTGGCCGGATTTCACCAAAGAAGAACTGAAAAAGGCCATTGAGAAATATAATAGTAGAGACCGCCGGTACGGCGGCGTCAAGGAAGAGCCGAAGGAGGAATCCTGATGAAATCATTTATTACGAGGCTCCTTAGCGGGATCGTCCTGGTGGCGGTGATCGTGCTGACCTGCTGGCGCGGCGGCGACGTACTGTGGGCGTTGGTGCTTGCCATCAGCATGATCGGTTTGCGGGAGTTTTACAAGGTATTCGGCCTGAAGGACCCGGACGATATACTGGCGGCTGCGGGGTACCTTGGCGCGGCGGCGTGGATGATCCTGTGCAGAGCCTGTTCCGGAAGCGGACAGACGCTGCAGATGGAAAAGATGTGGCTGGTGCTTCCGGCGCTGTTTATCCTGATCCTTGCCGTCTATGTGTTTACTTTTCCCAGATATGAGACTCAGCAGGTAATGGCGGTATTTTTCGGCGTGGTCTATATCCCGGTCATGCTGTCCTTCATCTATCAGACCAGAATGGGAGACGACGGGTTCTATCTGGTATGGCTGATCTTTCTCTGTTCCTGGGGATGCGATACATTCGCGTACTGTACCGGCATGCTGATCGGAAAACACAGGCTTGCTCCTGTCCTGAGTCCGAAAAAATCCATCGAGGGCGCTGTGGGAGGCGTGCTTGGAGCGGCGGCGCTGGGGGCTGTCTATGCGGCTTTCATCGAGGAACCTCCCGCAGCGTACGCGGCGATCTGCGCGGTGGGCGCAGTGGCGTCGCAGATCGGCGATCTGGCAGCTTCCGCAGTGAAGCGGCAGCATGGAATCAAAGATTACGGGAAACTGATACCTGGGCATGGAGGAATTCTGGACCGTTTCGACAGTGTGATCGTGACGGCGCCCATGATCTATACCCTGGCGGTTCTGTTTGTATCATAGGAACTTTCCGGCGGGTATATGCCGGAAGAAAAAGGAGAAAATAGATGAAAAAAATAGCGATACTGGGATCTACCGGTTCCATCGGGACACAGACTCTGGAGGTGGCCAGAAATAACGGAGACCTGGAGATCACGGCGTTGGCCGCAGGTTCCAATATTGATCTGCTGGAAAGACAGATCAGGGAATTCCGTCCGCCGCTGGCGGCCGTGTGGACGGAAGAAAAAGCAAAAGAACTGAGGATCCGGACAGCGGATCTGGATGTAAAGATCGTATCCGGGATGGAGGGACTTCTGGAAGTGGCAGCGCAGCCGGAATCCGAGATTCTGGTAACGGCCATTGTGGGAATGATAGGAATCCGTCCTACCATTGCGGCAATGAAGGCAGGAAAAGATATCGCGCTGGCAAACAAGGAGACGCTGGTAACTGCGGGGCATATTATTATGCCGCTGGCAAAGGAGAAAGGGGTACGTATTCTGCCGGTAGACAGCGAGCACAGCGCAATTTTTCAGTGCCTGAACGGAGAGAACAGGGTTCAGCTGAAAAAGATTCTTCTGACTGCGTCCGGCGGACCTTTCCGCGGCAAGAAAAAGGAAGAACTGAAAAATGTACAGGTGGAAGACGCGCTGAAACACCCGAACTGGCATATGGGACGCAAGATTACCATCGATTCTGCGACATTGGTAAACAAAGGCCTGGAGATGATGGAAGCCCGGTGGCTGTTCGGCGTGGAACCGGATAATATCCAGATCGTGGTTCAGCCGAAGAGCATCATTCATTCCATGGTGGAATTTGTAGACGGGGCTGTGATTGCTCAGCTGGGGACTCCGGACATGAAGCTGCCGATCCAGTATGCGCTTTATTATCCGGAACGAAGATATCTGCCGGGAGACCGGCTGGATTTCTGGACACTGGGACAGATTACTTTCGAGAAACCGGATATGGAGAATTTCCCCGGACTGCGGCTGGCGTTTGACGCGGCAGCGGCAGGAGGGAGCCTTCCGACTGTATACAATGCGGCTAATGAACGCGCGGTAGCCATGTTTCTGGAGAAAAAGATCGGTTTCCTGGAGATTCCGGAGATCATTCAGAGCTGTATGGAGGCCCATCGCGTGATCCCGGAGCCGACGGTGGAGCAGATCCTGGAGACGGAAGAGGAAACCTATGAAATGATTAAAGGCAGGTGGTAAATTGAGCATCATACTGGCGCTTATTATATTCAGCCTGATCGTGATCGTTCACGAACTGGGGCATTTTTTACTTGCAAAATGGAATGGAATCACGGTGACAGAATTTTCTGTGGGTATGGGACCCAGGCTGCTGAGCCATGAATGGGGAGGCACCCGGTATTCTCTGAAGCTTTTTCCCTTCGGCGGTTCCTGTATGATGGTAGGGGAAGATGAAGAGAGCAGCGAAGAAGGTTCTTTCGGAAGCAAATCTGTGTGGGCGCGGATCGCCGTAGTGGCGGCAGGGCCGGTTTTTAATTTCCTGCTGGGATTTGTGCTGTCGGTGATTTTGGTGTCCTGTCTGGGATACGACCGCCCGGTGATTAACGTAACGCCGGGATATCCGGCAGAAGCGGCCGGGATGCAGGACGGGGACGAGATCATCCGCCTGAATGGAAGACGTGTATATCTGTACAGGGAGATCACGTTGTTCAATAATCTGCATCAGGGCGAGACTCTGGAGGTGACTTACCGCAGGGACGGTGAGACGCATGCCGTGGTTCTGACTCCGATGAAAGACGAGGAAACCGGCTGGTATTATTATGGCTTCGGCGCAGCGGAGGCCAGGACACATGGAAATGTATTCCAGACACTGGGCTACAGCGCGGCGGAGATGAGATACTGGCTGAAAGCGACGGTCGAAAGTCTGGCGGAACTGGTACAGGGAAATGTTGGGTTGGATGACATGTCGGGACCTGTTGGAATCGTGGATGCCATCGGACAGACATACGAGGCTAACCGGGCGGACGGCTGGTATTATGTGACCCTGAGTATGGTGATGATGTCGGTGCTTCTGACGGTAAACCTGGGTGTCATGAACCTTTTGCCTATTCCGGCATTGGATGGCGGACGGCTTGTTTTCCTGATCCTTGAGGCGGTTCGGGGAAAGGCGATCCCGCAGGAGAAAGAGGGAATGGTACATTTTGTGGGATTCATGCTGCTCATGTGCCTGATGGTAGTGATCCTGTTCAATGATGTGAAAAATGTATTCTTCTGATGAAAAGCTGAAGGGGCAGGCTCTTGGAAAAGAGCTGCCCCTTTTTTCAGATTTGTCCGTCGGTCTTTTGCCCGGAGGAAATATAGAGTCCTGTCAGAATAACGCACGGCAGACATAGAGATATGGCAAACAGATACCGGAAATACCAGCCGTATGCCGGACCGGCAATGCAGACCAGCAGGGCGACCAGCAGAGGCGTCGTGACGGACAGGGAATCGCGTTTCCGTCTTGCGAGACAGTAAAAAGCCCACAGCAGCAGTCCCCATACATAGAAAGCAGGCATCCGCAGAAGGGAGAGCACCGGAAGAGAGAAAAGAGCGTCCCGGAAAGTCTCATATGTATTTCGTATACTCTGCAGAAAAGACGGATAATGGAAATCCGCTCCGTATGTTTCCAGAGAGTCATTCAGTTTCTCCATATGCTCTTCGCTTTCGGCGTAGGAATTGACGCTGTTCAGGTAGCCGTCAGGGTAAAAATAGCCGTATATATTATTCATGGTGGCCTGGACATATATATCGGGGCGCTTTAGCAGCATTTGGAACCACACGCGGAAATATGCTGCGAGATCCTCGCCGGTGGCATCGTCGTTGAAGGTGCCTTTTACCTGATCCGACAGATTGGGATTATAAAGTTCGCCCAGATTTTCATAGTCAAGAATGGCGGAAATGGCTTCCGCCTCTTCTTCGGTAACCTGATCGCCTGCGTCCCGTATATAACGCGCGGTCTGCTGAAACGGGATCGACAGCATTTCCCTCCGACTGGAAGGTCTTACCTGAAAGGCCGGGAGCAGGATGTTGTTCCAGACAATAAACAGGCACAGGAAAACGATTCCCATATTTCTCCATAATTTTCTGCTTTTCCGATTGGCGGCCAGCAGTACCAGGAAGGTAATCAGCAACTGATAAATGCCGTCCTGCCGGAAAAAGAACATACCCAGAGCTGAGACGGTCAGCAGGATCTGATGAAATACCCGTTGTCGGTTTTCACCGCATCTTCCGGTGACGATACGAAAAAGCTGGACCAGAAAAACCATCAAAAATGCACAGAACGGGACGTCTTTAATACAGGTAAACATATAGTTCTGTGTCGTGGGTGACAGAAGAAAGAGAAGCATCAGCGGGATGACAGCCCGGCAGGGAGCTTTCAGTTCCATGAGAAGCTTTACGGTCCAGGACATGGCTGCCACAAGCAGCAGGAGCTGAAAAAGAGCGTAAAGGAACATGCCGGTGTTCATGGAGGAAAAGAGGATCCGTCCCAGTTCGGTGAAAAAATACATGGTCAGGGAATGGACGATCGGATGCTGGTTGCGCAGCGTTGCGGTTTCTTTCAGACCCTGGTACATATTGACGAGTTGTGTCCGCGTATCATGCGTAAATATTGCCGGATATGAGAGAACCATATAGGGAAAGCAGGCAATCAGGAGAGTGAGAAAGCAGGTCCTGAAAGGATGTGTTTCCAGCGCGCCGAGATAGCGGCGGATCACATAAGGAACCTGTTTTTTTTCAAAATGCATGAACGGAAGCCTGTCTGCAAAATCGAAAAGGCAGACGGTGCAGCAGAAAAAGAGCGCATACCATCCCGACAGAGCGATGCAGGATTTCAGAAGCTGCATGCTGCTCTCGAAAACCAGATTCCAGCTGTTGTCTGCGTAAAAGGAGTGTCCGAGAATCATAAATACAGCAAAAAGAGCTGCCGGAATATGACAGCATAATTTTGCACGAACCGACAGAAAGCTGGTTTTGTATACGGTAAGCGCATGACGGTAAAAATAAAGCAGAAACAAAAACAGAATAATATCCGTGATATGGACGCTTTGAAAAGATTCGATCACGGATAAAAGACTTTCGCCGCTTTCCGGAGGATTCAGATCGGCGGAAAGTGCCAGGAGGGTAAGAGCACTGGCGATGAAATACAGAAATCTGAAAGGTGTCTTACCTGAAGCAGTTTGGTACATGAAATAGATTCCCTTCTTTCTGGTATAAAATTAAATGGGATTATAGCACGCATGAATCAGGGATGCAAGAAGAGCGGAAGTTATTTTCGGAAGAATTGCCGGTTGCGATTGAAAAAAAGAGGCCTTTGTGCTAAACTTTGTAATTGCGCCGGACTCTTTTGGACTGAGGGCGTAAAAAGGGCGTAGAAGCAAATTGAAAAGCCTGAAAACACTGATAAATAAAGGAGATGTGAAGATATATGAAATTAGGTATCGTGGGACTCCCCAATGTGGGCAAGAGCACCCTTTTTAATTCTTTGACCAAGGCCGGCGCAGAGTCGGCAAACTATCCCTTCTGTACCATTGATCCCAATGTGGGCGTGGTTGCTGTACCGGATGAAAGACTGGGCAGGCTGGCGGATCTGTATCATTCCGCGAAAGTGACGCCGGCGGTGATTGAATTTGTGGATATTGCGGGACTGGTAAAAGGCGCTTCCAAGGGAGAGGGCCTCGGCAATCAGTTTCTTGCGAATATCCGGGAAGTGGATGCGATCATCCATGTGGTGAGATGTTTCGAGGATCCTAATGTGGTTCATGTAGACGGCAGTGTGGATCCGCTGCGCGATATTGAGACGATCAATCTGGAACTGATTTTTTCTGATATTGAGATTCTGGAGAGAAGGATCGCCAAGACCTCCAGGGGAGCCAGAAACGATAAGACACTTGCCAAAGAACTGGATCTGATGCAGCGGATTAAAGCACATCTGGAAGAAGGCAAGACTGCCAAAACTTTTGGCGGGCTGGATGACGAGGAAGAGCAGGCGTGGTTTGCCTCCTACAATCTGCTGACGGCAAAGCCGGTGATCTATGCTGCGAATGTGTCGGAAGATGATCTGGCAGATGATGGAGCTTCCAATCCCAATGTACAGAAGGTGCGTGAGTTTGCCGCGTCGGAACACAGCGAAGTATTTGTGATCTGTGCCCAGATCGAGGAAGAGATTTCGGAACTGGAAGAAGATGAAAAGAAAATGTTTCTGGAAGATCTGGGAATCAAGACTTCCGGTCTGGACAAATTGATCCAGGCAAGCTACCGTATTCTGGGGCTGATCAGCTATCTGACAGCAGGAGAAAAAGAGACCAGGGCATGGACAATTAAAGTGGGGACCAAGGCGCCCCAGGCGGCAGGTAAGATTCATTCAGATTTTGAGAGAGGATTTATCCGCGCAGAAGTAGTGAACTATCAGGATCTGCTGGATTGCGGTTCCATCGCGGCCGCCAGAGCAAAAGGGCTGGTTGGCTCGGAGGGGAAAGAATATGTGGTTAAGGACGGAGATGTGATTGAATTCCTGTTCAATGTGTAAGAACATGTTTGTCGAATTCTGTCGACAACATTCGGTTGAAAAATGTCGTAAATAGAAATAAAATAGAGACGTAAGCCGTACAGGGCGGTTTGCATGGAAAGGACTTTCAACAATGAACACATCAATCAACTTTCCACATCTGGGAATCTACCTGGAGCATGTGGGGAAATCCATCTCTGTATTTGGATTCGATATCGCCTATTACGGAATTATCATAGGATGTTCCATCCTGCTGGGGCTGTACCTGGCGCAGAGAGAGGCGAAAAGGACCGGTCAGAATCCGGATACATACACAGATATGGTGATTTACGCCATTATTGTATCTGTTATTTGTGCGAGAGCATATTATGTGATTTTCTCATGGGATCATTACAAGGACAACCTGCTCAGTATTTTTAACCTGAGGCAGGGAGGCCTCGCCATCTATGGAGGGATCATTGGAGCAGTGGCTACGGTTTATGTCTACAGCCGTGTAAAGAAACTTTCTTTTCCGCTGCTTCTGGATACAGCCTGTATCGGACTGGTAGCCGGTCAGATTTTGGGACGCTGGGGAAATTTTTTCAACAGAGAAGCATTTGGAGGATATACGGACAGCCTGTTTGCCATGCAGCTTCCGGTAAGCGCTGTTCGAGTCAATGAGATTACGGAAGAAATGTGGGCGCATGTACAGGTGATTGGAGGAGAACAGTTTATTCAGGTACATCCGACATTCCTGTATGAGTCCATCTGGAATCTGGGTGTTCTCTGTTTTCTGTACTGGTATCGTGACCGGAAAAAATTCCGGGGCGAACTTTTCCTGACATATGTGTTGGGATACGGCCTTGGCAGGGTCTGGATTGAAGGCCTTCGGACAGACCAGCTGCAGATCGGCAGTACGGGTATTCCGGTATCACAGTTGTTGGCGGGCGTGCTGATTCTTGTTTCCCTGTTTTTGATCATCATGGGTAGGCGCAGAGCGGTCAGGGAGGAACATGGACAGACAGAAGAGGATCAAGCTGGCGATTGAACGTCAGCGCATAAAGCTGGAGTATCTGGTGGAGAAGGACAGCAGCCTGGAAGGCCTGCTGGCAGAGTCACAGAAGCTGGATCGGCTGATCGAACGTTACGAAGCGGAAAATACAACTTCATATTGACAGACAGAAGAAAAGAGACTCTTATAGGACTGCTGCTGCGGCCCTATGAGGGTTCTTTTTTTGTGCATTTTCACCGGAAAATGAAGGAAAAACAAAGAGTTTCTGAAGAATCCCTTAAGAAACCTATTGCAATTTTGGCAAATCCGGGGTATGATTAACAAGTAAGTGGTGAAAAGTGGTTTTTAGTGGTTCCAAAAGGTATAAAAGTGGGGCCATTCAGGCGGAAGAGGGTGCATATCGATGTTCATGGGCGAGTACAGACATACGGTAGATCCCAAGGGCAGGCTGATTATACCCTCGAAGTTCCGGGAACTGCTCGGCGGCGAGTTTGTTGTGACAAGAGGACTGGATGGCTGCCTTTTCGTGTATCCTATGAACAGTTGGGAAGCTTATGTGCAGCAGCTTCAGAAACTGCCTCTTACCGATAAAAATGCCAGACTTTTTACCAGATTTATCATCGCAGGAGCGACTACCTGTGAACTGGACAAGCAGGGAAGAATACTGCTTCCGGTGACGCTCAGAGAATTCGCTCATATAGAAAAAGATGTGCTGTTGGCAGGGATGCTGGATCATATTGAGATCTGGAATGAAGAGCTTTGGAAAGAAAATGCAGATTTCAGCAATATGGATGTGATCGCGGAGCATCTGAACGGGCTGGGCAGCAGAGAGTAAGGAGACGGCTCATGGAGTTCAGACATTATTCCGTCATGTTGGAGGAGACGATCGAGCAGCTGAAGATCCGCCCGGACGGGATCTATGTGGATGGAACCCTGGGCGGAGGAGGACATGCCTTTGAGGTGTGCAGAAGACTTTCCGAGAAAGGACATTTCTATGGGATTGATCAGGATGAAGCGGCTATAAAAGCTGCCGGGGAACGCCTTGCAGAATTCAAAGACAAGGTGACGATCATCCGGAGCAATTACTGCCATATGAAAGAGGAGCTGAAGAACCGGGAAGTCGGGCAGGTGGATGGTATTCTGCTGGATCTGGGGGTCTCTTCTTATCAGCTGGATGAAGCGGAAAGAGGTTTTACCTACAGGGAAGATGTACCGCTGGACATGCGTATGGATCAGAGACAGGATAAGACAGCAAGAGATATTGTCAATGCCTACAGCGAGACAGAGCTGTACCGTATCATCAGAGACTACGGAGAAGATAAATTTGCAAAAAACATTGCCAGACATATTGTACAGGCGAGAGAGATAAAACCGATTGAGACTACAGGGGAACTGGTGGAGATTATCAAGTCAGCCATCCCCATGAAGATACGGATGCAGAAAGGGCATCCGGCAAAACAGACATTTCAGGCAATCCGGATTGAACTGAATCAGGAACTGGAAGTTCTCAAGGATTCTCTGGAAGACATGGCGGACATGCTCCGGCCGGGAGGGAGACTGTGCATCATTACCTTCCATTCCCTGGAAGACCGGATTGTAAAAAATGCGTTCCGTACTTTTGAACATCCCTGCACATGTCCCAGTTCTTTTCCGGTATGTGTGTGCGGGAAGATTCCAAAAGGCAAAGTAGTTACCAAAAAACCGATTCTTCCCTCGGAGAAAGAACTGGAAGAAAACAGCCGTTCCAAGAGCGCGAAGCTTCGGGTTTTTGAAAGGGAGTAAAGAAAAAGGAAAGAAAGCGGGTGTTGGCGATGGCCTCAAAAAAGAAATATGGATATGTAGAGGGAAATACTGTACGAAAGATACAGCCGGCGGAACGTCCGAGAAGGGAACGGCGTTCTGCAGAACATCGAAACAGACAAGCTGGGAAAGAAAAGGTGCAGTATACCAATCTTCTCTATACTTTTTTTCTTGCTGCAGCGGCCTGTATGGTTCTGTGGTCTTGTGTACGGTATCTGCAGCTGCAAGCAGAAACGACCAGCCATGTGAAGAACATTGCGTCTATGGAGACTCAGCTGGAAGAGCTGAGAAAAGAAAATGATGACAATTATACCCGAATTATGACTTCTATGGATCTGGATTATATTCGCGATGTGGCGATCAACGAGCTGGGCATGGTCTATGCGGAACCGGATCAGGTCATTCTGTATGACAACGGAACCCAGGATTATGTAAGACAGAGCGGGGAGTTGCCGGAGGAAGAGAGTTCATTGGCAGATCAGATACTTGGAAAATAACCAGAATACAGACAGGAGCATTAAGTGGCTGCATATCGAAGACGTATATCGAAAAGAAAACAGATAACACTGAAGATCAAGAGAAAGCTGGCGCTGACGTTTTCCGTTATAGTTCTGGCGCTGGTAGGTATCATGATACGTCTGGTCTATATTAACCGGGTCAGCGGAGACCAGTATACCATGAAGGTGCTTGCGCAGCAGGATACGAACAGTATTACGCTTCCCTATAAAAGGGGAGATATTTATGACCGCAACGGAACTGTTCTTGCCACCAGTGAGAAAGTATATAATCTGATACTGGATCCGGGTGTGCTCTGGGAATATCACAGCGACGATGCCACCAAAGACTGCGTGGAACCGACCCTGCAGGCGCTGGTTAATTATTTTGGACAGGATCGGGCCGAACTGGACAGGATCATGCAGGAAAACGCGGACAGTCATTATGTGGTACTGGAGAAGCAGCTGACCAAGGACGAAGTGGAAGAATTTGAGACCGCGATGGAAGATTCCGCGAACCGGATCGAAGGTGTCTGGCTGGAAGAGGATTATATCCGGAGGTATCCCTACGATACGCTGGCATGTAATGTGATCGGATACACGGTATCCGGCAATGTGGGACAATATGGTATCGAACAGGAGTACAGCGAGACTCTGAATGGGGAAAACGGAAGAAGTTACAATTATCTGAATGAAGATCTGGAGCAGGAAAAGTCTGTACGCGCAGCTACGGACGGCAACAGCGTTGTGTCCACTATTGATATTACGCTTCAGCAGATTGTGGAGAACGCGATTGCAGAGTTCCAGGAAAAATATACGGATGCTTACCGGGAAGGAGACGGCAGCAAGACCGCGGCGGCGATCATGATGGATCCCAATACAGGAGAGATCCTGGCTATGGCCAGCAACCGGGTCTATGATCTGAATAACCCCTATGATGTGGTGATCAACGGTCTTTATACGGAAGAAGAAGCGGAGAATCTTACCGAGGAAGAACGGCTGAATGCACTCAATGAGCTGTGGAGAAATTTCTGCGTGAGCGATACCTATGAACCGGGATCCACTGCGAAGCCGATCACAATCGCGGCGGCTCTGGAGACCGGCGCAGTTCATGACGGCGATACTTTCCTGTGCGACGGCAATCAGACAGTAGGAAGTCACACAATCTGGTGCTCCAAGAGAGTCGGGCATGGCATCATTGATCTGCAGGGGTCGCTGATGTTCTCCTGCAATGACGCATTGATGCAGATCGCGGCGAAGGTAGGAGAAGAAGATTTCTCCAAGTATCAGAATATGTTCAATCTGGGACTGCGCACCGGGATCGATCTGCCGGGAGAAGCCCGTACGGACAGTCTTCTTTATTATTCGGAAGACACGGCACCCAGCGAGAATCTGGTGATGGGATCCACAGATCTGGCGACTAATTCTTTCGGGCAGAACTATAATGTGACGATGATACAGATGGCTGCGGCATTTTCTGCCTGCATCAACGGGGGCTATTACTATCAGCCCCATGTGGTGAAAAGGATTTTGGACAGCAATGGAGGAACTGTACAGAACATTGAGCCTGTGGTTTTAAGAGAGCCGGTCTCTTCAAAAACATCATCTCTGATTTGTCAGTACCTGTACAACACTATGTATGGAGAGACAGACGCCAATGGCAATAACGCTACCGGAAAAGCCGCGCGTATAGCGGGATACGCTATGGGAGGCAAGACCGGTACGGCGGAGAAGATCCCAAGAGATAAAACCAATTATCTGGTATCCTTTATCGGATTCGCGCCGGCGGAGAATCCGGAAGTCGTGCTCTATGTGGTGGTGGATGAACCAAACGCAGAAAAGCAGTCCTCCAGTTCTTTCGCAATGGAGATCTGGAAAAACATCATGGAAGAAGCTCTTCCGTATCTGAATATCTATCCGACTGAGGAGATTCCGGAAGACATGGTGGATGAAGTGGAAGCTGCGCAGGAAGAAGAAGCTGCAGAGGAGACGCCTGCGGAAGAAGAGGAAGAAGAGACTCCGGAAGATGGAACTCTCGTAGATCCGCAGACCGGGGAGACCGTGCAGATGCCGGATCCGGAAAGTGTGGACGAGGAGGACGATTCTGTTCTGGGAGATACTCCAGTCAATCAGAATCTGGTAGACGTGCAGCCGGAGATTGCGACGGAAGAAGATCCCGATGCGGATCCGACAGAATAACTGGATTTGAATGATTTAACGCCTCATAAGACAAGAAAATGTTTCATAGATTTGGAACAAAAAAGTCTTATGAGGTGTTTTTGTGCATTGTATGACTTTTCACAAAAAAAAGATACTGATCGTATTTTTTGCCTGTTTTGGCATGATGGCCGTCCTTGCGGGGAGACTGGTTTATCTTATGATATTTGAGTCAGAATATTACCAGGAACTGGCGCAGGATCTTCATGAGAGAGAGCGGAGCATCAAAGCGGCCAGGGGACGGATCGTTGACCGGACCGGCACGGTACTGGCCGATAACCGGACTGTCTGCACCATCTCCGTGATACACAGCCAGATCGAGGATCCGGAAGCGGTGATCCAGATGCTCTGCAAGGAACTGGGACTGTCAGAGGAAACAGTGCGCAGCAGGGTGGAAAAAGTAAGTTCGATTGAGCGGATTCAGTCCAATGTGGACAAAGAGGTGGGGGATGCTATCCGGGCTTATCACTATGCCGGGGTGAAGGTGGACGAAGATTTTAAGCGTTATTATCCGTATGACGAACTGGCTTCCAAGGTATTGGGATTTACGGGGAGCGACAATCAGGGAATCATCGGCCTGGAGGTCATGTATGACGAGTATCTGGAAGGAATTCCGGGAACGATTCTGACATTGACGGACGCCAGAGGCATCGAGATCGAGAACGCCAAAGAGGAGCGGGTGGAGTCGGTGCCCGGCAATGATCTTGTGGTCAGCCTGGATTATAACATTCAGTCCTACGCGCAGCAAGAAGCGCTGAAGGTCATGGAAGCAAAACAGGCGGACTACGTCTCTATATTGATTATGAATCCGCAGAACGGAGAAATCTATGCCTGCGTAAATGTGCCGGAATTTGACCTGAATGATCCGTTTACTTTGAATACGGGAGTAGATGATTCTCTGATGACAGAAGAACAAAAACAGGACGCATTGAACCAGATGTGGCGGAATCAGAGCGTCAATGACACTTATGAGCCTGGGTCCACGTTTAAGATTTTTACTTCTTCCGCAGCGCTGCTGACCGGGACCTGCACGCTGGAAGACCATTTTAACTGTCCCGGGTATAAGATTGTGGAAGACCGGAGGATCCGCTGCCATAAGGTTGGTGGGCATGGGGATCAGGATTTTACCCACGCAATTATGAATTCCTGTAATCCGGCCCTGATGACGATGGGCCTTGCCATGGGTACGGATCTGTTTTATGACACGTTTGTGGACTATGGACTCCTCACCGAAACCGGCATCGATATCCCGGGGGAAGCGTCCACGATCATGCATCAAAAAGAGAATATCGGCGAAGTGGAGCTGGCGACGATGACATTTGGCCAGTCGTTTCAGATCACGCCGGTACAGCTTGCAACGATGGCAAGTTCCGTAATTAACGGAGGAAGAAGGATCACGCCGCACTTCGCTGTGGCGGTTCAGGAACGTTCTTCGGGGCAGGTTCTGAAAGAATTTGATTATGAAGTACAGGAAGGAATCGTGACCGAAGAAGTTTCCGCGCAGATGAGGGAGATTCTGGAGAAAGTAGTATCCGAGGGCTCCGGAAATAAAGCTTATCTGGAAGGGTACCGAATCGGGGGCAAGACGGCCACATCCCAGACGCTTCCCAGAAGCGCCAACAAATACATCTCTTCATTTCTGGGATTTGCTCCGGCCAACGACCCGCAGGTACTGGCGGTCTGTATCGTTCATGATCCGCAGGGCGTCTACTATGGCGGCACCGTGTGCGCTCCGGTGGTAAAGGAGATTTTCGCGAATATTCTGCCATATCTGGGGATTGAGAAGGATGAAAGTCTGATAAAAGGTACAGAAGAACAGGAGTAAATGCGAACTTTGAAAGGGGTTCCTTATTTCCTGCCGCAGGGGTCCTGGCCATGTTTCCCGCCGCTGTTCGGCGGCGGGGTCCTTTTCTGTTTTGTCGTATTCCGGGAAATCTATGATAAGTTTACAGGATAAGTTTACAGGGAAAATTTTCTTGCTTTTTTGAATTCATTGTTGTATAATATTTTCGTTCGCAGGTATAGTTCATCGGTAGAACGCCAGCTTCCCAAGCTGGAGAGGTGGGTTCGATTCCCATTACCTGCTTTTTCTTATGCCCTTCGGCGATCTTATATCCTATAAAAATATTTGATTCAGGTTGATAATCAGCCGTAAAAGACGTATACTCTTAAAGAATGAAAACGAAAGAATGAATGTTGAGGTGTGAAAAATGATGGATTTTGGCGTGGCTGTTCCGGTACTTCTGTCTTTTGTTATCAGTGCGGCGGCAGGACCGGTGATCATTCCCATACTGAGAAAACTGAAAGTGGGACAGACAGTGCGTGACGACGGACCGCAAACCCACCTGAAAAAGAATGGCACACCCACCATGGGAGGGATCATCTTCCTGCTGGGTGTGGTAGTGACGTCTCTCTTTTATGTGAAAGATTTTCCAAAGATTATTCCGGTTCTGTTTATGACGGTAGGTTTCGGTGTGGTGGGATTTCTGGACGATTTTATCAAAGTAGTGCTGCGCCGCTCAGAGGGACTGACGCCTGCGCAGAAGATGGCAGGGCAGCTGGTGGTCACGGCAGTATTTGCATATTATATGGTGCAGATATCGGATGTAGGACTGACAATGCTGATTCCTTTTAGCGGAGGAAAATATCTGGATATCGGCTGGCTGGCGGTTCCGCTTCTGTTCTTCGCAGTGATAGGTACGGTGAACGGTACAAATTTTACGGACGGCCTGGACGGTCTGGCGGCCAGTGTAACAGTGATGGTGGCGGTGTTTTTTACTGTGGTGGCTGTGGGAACGAACAGCGGCATCGCTCCGGTGACCTGTGCGGTGACAGGGGGCCTTCTGGGGTTTTTACTGTTTAACGTATATCCCGCCAGTGTATTTATGGGAGATACGGGTTCACTGGCGCTGGGAGGCTTTGTGGCGTCCGCGGCATATATGATGCGGCTTCCGCTGTTTCTTCTGATTGTGGGGCTGATCTATCTGGTTGAGGTGCTCTCGGTGATTATTCAGGTTACTTATTTTAAAGCGACACATGGAAAAAGATTTTTTAAGATGGCGCCGATTCATCATCATTTTGAAAAATGCGGATGGTCGGAAACCCGTGTGGTGACGGTGTTTTCTATTATAACCGCTCTGTGCTGCCTGGTGGCGCTTGCGGCGATCTGAGGAGAAGAATCCTGCGGAAGCGGGATTCTTTTTTTGCGGGTACGCGCATAAACTAAATAAGAGACGCATGAGAAGCCGGAGGAAAACATGGCGAATCAGAGGCAGGCAGATACGAAAGAATCTGTAGATTATGTACTCCTGATCCTGGTTCTGATCCTGGCTGTATTCGGGCTGGTCATTCTCTACAGTACGAGCGCGTATAATGGCAGGGTCAAATTCGCAGATCCTGCCTATTATTTTAAAAAGCAGCTTTTTGCCAGCAGTATCGGCCTGATGGCAATGTATCTGGTGTCGCAGATAGATTATCATATCTGGATCCGAGCGGCTGTCCCCGGATATCTGCTGTCTTTGCTCTTGTCTACAGCGGTATTGTTTGTGGGGCAGGAGTATAACGGATCCAAAAGATGGCTGGCGCTGGGACCGCTTTCTTTTCAGCCTTCGGAATTTGCCAAACTGGCTGTAGTAGTATTGCTGGCGGCGATCGTCAGCCGTCAGGCGTCGCATATGAGATCCTGGAAATATATGTTTCTGGTGATCCTGGCGGTGCTGCCCATTGTAGGACTGGTGGGGACCAATAATCTGAGCACGGCAGTCATTATCCTGGGAATCGCGGTGATTCTGATCTTTGTGGCGAATCCAAGATATCTTCCTTTTATATGGATGGGACTTCTGGGAACCGGATTTATCAGCATTTTCCTGAGCGTAGAGTCCTATCGTCTGGAGCGTCTGGCTATCTGGCGAAACCCGGAACTTTACGAAAAGGGATATCAGACCATGCAGGGACTTTATGCTATCGGATCAGGAGGAATCTTTGGGGTGGGGCTGGGCAACAGCATGCAGAAACTGGGATTTGTGCCGGAGGCGCAGAATGACATGATCTTTTCCATCATCTGTGAGGAACTGGGGCTGTCCGGCGCGGTTGGGGTGATTCTGCTTTTCGGACTTCTGATCTGGAGGCTGATGGTGATCAGCACGCACGTGCAGGATTTGTTCGGTTCCCTCCTGGCGGCTGGAATTATGGGACATATCATGATCCAGGTAATCCTGAATATTGCTGTAGTGACCAATACCATACCCAATACCGGCATTACGCTTCCTTTTATCAGCTATGGAGGCACGTCCGTGGTTTTTCTGCTGGCAGAGATCGGTCTGGCTCTGAGTGTATCCAGAGAGGTGAAAAAGGAACATTGAGAGGAAAGAACGCATATACTGGTATATAGCGGCAGACCCGCGAGACGGGCGTGGAGGGAATGGATTTGGACGGGAATGAACTGTATATCAAAGGTCCCCAGAGAATGCATGGGGAATTGCTGATACAAGGATCCAAAAATGCGGCCTTGCCGATTCTGGCGGCCATGGTACTGGGATCGGGAGTATTTTTGCTGCATCACTGCCCGCATATTTCTGATGTGGACCATATGCTGGAAATGCTGGAAATGGCGGGGTGCAGATCCCGCTGGGAAGGACATATGCTGATCGTGGATACCCGGCAGCTGGGCAATCACCGGATCACGGGAACTGGAGGAGGCAAGATGCGTTCGACGCTGGTGCTTCTGGGAAGTCTGCTGGGACGTCTGCATCGGGCGGAACTTCCATATCCCGGCGGATGCACTATCGGCAAACGTCCTATTGATCTGCATCTGAAGGCGCTTCAGCAGATGGGCGTGATCTTCGGACACCGGGAAGACGCCCTGGTAGGAGAAGTACAGAAGTTACGCGGAGCAGAGATTTATCTGGATTTTCCCAGTGTGGGAGCTACGGAGAACATTCTGCTGGCAGCCGTGCTGGCGGAAGGCAGAACGGCGATCCATGGTGCGGCTATGGAGCCGGAGATAGTGGAACTGGCAAGCTTTTTGAAAAAAATGGGAGCCAGGATCCGTGGGGAGGGTACTTCTCTTGTAGAGATTGAAGGGGTGAAAAAGCTCCATGCGGCAGAATATATCGTCCCGGCAGACCGGATCGTAGCCGGGACGTATCTGTTCGGGGCGCTTCTTACACAAGGGGATATCCGGCTCCTGCATGTGCCTGTGGCGCATCTGGGAGGAATTCCCACACTTTTGGAGAAACTGGGGGCCCATGTGGAATCGGAAGATGACTGGATTTATGTACGTATGGACCGCCAGTGCAGTCCGGTTCCCTATGTGGTGACGGCGCCCTATCCGGGATTCCCCACAGATCTGCAGTCGGTGCTGCTGGCAGTACTGTCTGTGGCGTCCGGTATGAGCTTTATCGAGGAGAGAGTCTTTGAGGCACGTTTCCAGATCGTGCCGGAACTGCGGCGCATGGGGGCGGACATCGAGGGGGAAGAGTCTTTTGTCCTGATGGAAGGAAACTCCAGACTGCACGGCGCTCAGGTGGAGGCAAAAGAACTGCGCGGCGGGGCAGCCCTGATTATGGCGGCGCTGGCAGCAGAAGGGGAGACCTGTGTCCGGGGAATGGAATATGTGAAGCGCGGTTATGAAGATATAATTGGGGATTTGAAAAAACTGGGGATTATGGTACAATAAGCAGAAAAGCAAAGGAAATGATCTGGGACAGATGCGGTATCATGAGAAGAAAAAAGGTATCAAAAAAGTGATTCTGGCAACAGCGGTACTGGCAGTTGTAGCGGTACTGCTTTTGTCTGTTGCGGGCTTTTTTCAGATCCGCCAGGTGACCGTGATCGGGAATGAGTATTATACAAAAGAAGAAATTGCGGATTTTGTGATACAGGACGGGTATAAAAGAAATTCTTTGTATCTTTATTTTCAGTATCACTACATGGAACAGCCGGAAATTCCCTTCATTGATACGATGGAAGTGACGATCGATTCGCCCGGCAGCGTCACGATCCGGGTATATGAAAAAAGTATCGTGGCGTATGTACGGTATCTGGGGAAAAATGTGTACTTTGACAAGGATGGAATCGTGGTGGAGATTTCAGAGGAAGTGATGGAGGATGTGCCGCTGATCAGCGGATTATCTTTTAAAGAGCTGACTCTGTATCAGACTCTGCGTGTGGAGGACGAAAGTATCTTTGACACAATTCTGGATGTGACACAGCTGCTTTCCAAATATGATCTGAAGCCGGATGAAATCCGGTTCGGCAGTGCGGGAGAATTGTATTTCCAGATGGGAGGCGTCAGGGTGGCTCTTGGAGAAGGAGACAATCTGGATGAGAAGGTGGCCAGGCTTAAACAGCTGGAGCCGGATCTTGAAGATAAGACCGGAACACTACATATGGAAAATTATACCGATGAGAGTACCCACATCTCGTTGGAAGCAGCCAAATAAGCCTGAAAAAAATGCATAAAACCGCAAAAATGTAGTTGCGTATTTATGCAAAAGGGGCTAGAATAATAGTATTGTAAGATAGCGTGGGATATCGTGTTTGAAGGAGGATAATTGCCTTGTTGGAAATCATGACGAATGAAACTGAAGCAGCTGCCCGTATCATCGTGATCGGTGTAGGCGGAGCAGGAAATAATGCTGTAAATAGAATGGTAGATGAGCAGATCGGTGGAGTAGAGTTTATCGGGGTTAATACGGACAAGCAGGCTCTGAAGCTTTGTAAAGCTCCGACTGCCATCCAGATCGGCGAGAAGCTGACCAAGGGACTTGGAGCAGGCGCGAAGCCTGAAATTGGAGAGAAGGCGGCAGAAGAGAGCATTGAGGAACTGAAGGAAGCCATTCAGGGAGCGGATATGGTATTTGTGACCTGCGGCATGGGCGGCGGAACCGGTACGGGAGCTACTCCGGTACTTGCAAAAGCAGCCAAAGAGATGGGCATCCTGACGGTGGGAGTTGTGACGAAGCCTTTCCGTTTTGAGGCAAAACAGCGCATGAATAATGCGCTGTTGGGGATCGAAAAGTTAAAAGAGTCTGTGGATACGCTGATTGTGATTCCTAATGACAAACTTCTGGAGATTGTGGATCGCAGGACGACCATGCCTGAAGCTTTAAAGAAAGCGGATGAGGTGCTGCAGCAGGCAGTACAGGGGATCACGGATCTGATCAATATGCCTGCCCTGATCAATCTTGACTTCGCAGATGTACAGACAGTCATGACTGACAAGGGTATTGCGCATATCGGTATCGGTACGGCAAGAGGGGACGACAAGGCGCTGGAGGCGGTAAAACAGGCTGTAACCAGTCCTCTTCTGGAGACTACTATCGCCGGAGCGACTCATGTCATCATCAATGTATCCGGTGATATCTCTCTGATTGATGCCAACGAGGCGGCAAGCTATGTACAGGAGCAGGTAGGCGAGGACGCGAATGTGATCTTTGGAGCCATGTATGATTCCAGTCATACAGATGAAGTCAGCATTACCGTGATCGCTACCGGCCTTCAGGATACCGCCGGAGCGAAATCTGTTCTGCCGGCTTACCGACCGGTAGGCCAGAAGACACAGACACCTGTGTCCGGTTTGAAGAAACCAGAGCTTAAGAAGACATCAGTTCAGCCTCTTCCAGGCCTGAAGACCTTTAAGAAGCCGGAGAGTTCTGTGGAGGAACAGGAGATTAAAATTCCGCAGTTTTTCCAGAAGAACAGGTAAAAACGAAGATAGGGGAAGCCATCGCGGAGCGGTATGAGAGAACTGTCACGCGAGGGCTTCTTTTTGCGCATACAGTAAATGGAGGAGAAAAAATGAGAGAATTGCCCATTACCGGATATACGGGCCTGACCTGTCTGCTGGGGCACCCGGCGAAACACAGTATCTCTCCGGCCATGCATAATGAAGCGTTTCACTATCATGGACTGGATTATGTGTATCTGGCGTTTGATGTGGAAGAGGACCGTTTTGAGCAGGCTGTAGACGGATTGATCGCCATGAATGCCAGGGGATGGAACTGTACGATGCCTTTTAAACGGGCCATGTGCGAACGCGTGGACGTGCTGTCCGAGGAGGCCCGGCTGACCGGGTCTGTGAATACGGTGGTGCAGGAGAACGGAGTGCTTACCGGATACAATACAGACGGGAAAGGCTACATGCGCGCGGTAAAGGACGCAGGATACCAGATCATTGGAGGGAAGATGACACTGTTCGGGGCCGGGGGAGCGGCCGCTTCCATCATCGCGCAGGCGGCGCTGGACGGCGTGCGCGGGATCGATCTCTTTGCCAGGCCGGGAGCGTCCTGGGATGCGGTATCCCAGGTGGTGAGCCGGGTCAATGAGAGTACGGACTGCCGGATCTGCATGTATGAATTGAGGGATACGGATCAGATGAGAAAAAGTATCGAAGACAGCGCAATACTGGTCAACGCTTCCTCGGTGGGTATGAGTCCCAGGGAAGACGGATGCCTTCTCCCGGATGCTTCTTACCTGCGTCCGGAGCTGATCGTATCAGATGTGATCTACAATCCCAGAGAGACGCGCTTTTTGAAGATGGCGAAAGAAGCAGGATGCCCCGCGTTCAACGGACTGTATATGCTCCTGTATCAGGGAGCCTATGCTTTTTCTCTCTGGACCGGGAAAGAGATGCCGGTGGAACTGATCAAAGAGAAATATTTCAGGTAAGGTGCGGATGATGAAAAAGACTTGGTTGACAGCAGAAGATACTTTCGGAAAAGTACGCCCCGGCATCTGCGTGCCGATCGTAGAGACAGAGCAGGAAAAGATCTGGCAGGAGGCAGAACGGATCCGCAGTCTTTCTGTGGATCTCGCGGAGTGGAGGGCAGATTTTTATGAGCGCGCGGACAGTCCGGAAGATGTGATCATGACCCTGCAGGGGATAAAGGAACGGCTGGGAGAGAAAAGGCTTCTGTTTACCTGCCGGACGGCTGCAGAGGGCGGGCAGTACACGGCGGATCAGAAAGCATATCTGCGCCTCTGCCAGGCGGCGGCCGCTTCGGGATGCGCGGACATGGTGGATCTGGAGGTCTTTCGGCTTGGCGAGCATGCTTCTTCGGCAATCCGGCTGCTGCAGCTGCACGGATGCCGGGTGATCGCGTCCAGCCATGATTTTGAAAGCACGCCCTCTGTGGAGGATATGAGGAATCGGCTGCTCAGCATGGAAGAGTTGGGGGCGGACGCGGCCAAACTGGCGGTGATGCCTTGTGAAGAGCAGGAAGTGCTGAACCTTATGCAGGCCACATTACAGGCGGACCGGGAGATGCGGATCCCGGTGATAACCATGTCCATGGGAGAGCTGGGCGCGGTCAGCAGGATGAGCGGCAGGCTGACCGGATCGGCAGTGACCTTCGCTTCCGCCGGTACCGCGTCGGCTCCCGGACAGATCCCGGTGGAAAAGATGTCGGAGCTGCTGGAAATACTATAATATTTAAGAGAACCTTAAGTTGTGCTCCGGGCAGATTTGAAATATAATGAGATTATAGAGTTAATTCCAAGGAGGAGGGTATTATGTTTCAGATCAAGAATTTTACAGACAACGACGATATTCGGATATTGGAGAACCGCGGAGCTTTTACGACTGTGGAATATCTCCGGGATTTGAGCGTCACGCCGTCCAGCGCGCAGAACGCGTATTTCTGCAATGAGATGAATGTGCGCAGACGTCAGGTGATCTGCGATCTGAGCAAGGCGAACGTTACCATACAGGCAGGGGCCATGCAGTGGATGGCGGGCAATGTGAACGCTACGACCGGGATCAAAGGTGTGGGGGATCTGTTCGGCAAAGCCGTAAGAGGCAAGGTGACGGGCGAATCCGCGATCAAACCGGAATACACCGGAGACGGCGTCCTGGTGCTTGAACCGACTTACCGATATCTTCTTCTGGAAGATGTAAGCGATTGGAATGGGTCGATCGTATTGGACGACGGTCTTTTTCTGGCATGTGAATCCAGCCTGAAGCATAAAGCAGTGATGCGATCCAATATTTCGTCCGCAGTGGCGGGAGGAGAAGGCCTGTTCAATCTGGGCCTGAGCGGATCGGGAGTAGTGTGTCTGGAGTCTGTGAGTCCCCGTGAGGAGCTGATCGAGATCACGCTGAATAATGATGTATTGAAAGTGGACGGCAATATGGCGATTGCCTGGAGCGGAAGTCTGGAATTTACAGTGGAACGTTCCGGAAAATCTCTGATCGGTTCCGCAGCATCCGGAGAAGGTCTGGTCAACGTATATCGCGGAACAGGAAAAGTTTTGCTTGCGCCTGTGGCAAAATAGACGCGCTCAGGAGAAATAAGATGACGGAGCATACGACGGACAAAAAAATAGAGACAATGACGAAAGAGTGCCTGTATACGGCACTCTTACTTTTAATGGAAAAGAAGCCATATGAAGATATTACGATCACGGAGATCGCAAAAAAAGCGGGAGTTTCCCGTATGTCGTATTATCGGCTTTATAAGTCGAAAGACGATATCCTGGAACAATATGCCGATGAAGTATTCCGGAATCTTTTAAACCGGATCCGGGAGATGCAAAATCCTGACAAAAAATGGCTGGCAGAAGAACTCTTCCGCATCTGCGGGGAGAATCACCTGCTTCTGAAAAATGTGTATCATGCCAAGCTGTATGACCGGATCATGAAAAACCTGATCCAGTACTGCGGGTATCTGGCGGAACATGTTTTCGGAATGGAACAATCCCCGGAGACCGAATACTGGATTTATGGAGAAGCCGGAAAGTTTGGCATGCTTATCTTATGCTGGATGGAAAACGGAATGAAAGAATCTCCGGGACAGATGGCGGATCTCCTTCTGAAAAATGAGACTCCGGAACTTTGACCGGCGTCAAGAATAATCTTTAGAAAACAAACAGGGCGGTTTTGTCACAATCCGGTTCTGCGCGCTTGTCTCGCATCGTGTTTTGTATTATGATACCTGACACGGGTGTTACACTTGTAACATCGAAGCAAGGAGGAAGAGACTTGAGGAAGACAGCAGAATGGATTGTAGGCAGGAGAAACCAGATTTTTGCAGGTTTCATGGTCCTGTTTGTTTTTTGTCTTTTTATGATCCCAAGAGTAGAAGTGGAAAATGAACTGACCAGTTATCTGGCAGAGGACACGGAGACGCGGCAGGGGCTCGATCTGATGGAGGAACAGTTTGTTACGCTGGGAACCGCGAAGGTGATGGTGGATAATATTGATTTCCGTGCCGCGCAGGAGCTGGCAGACCGTCTGAGGGAGATCCGTGGTGTCTCCGAAGTGGAGTTTTATGAGGAAAGTGATGAAGAGGCAGAGGAACTTGGAGAGGTCACGGACGAAGAAGCGCTCCGGGATGTGTACCGTGATCTGTCCGCCCTGTACAGCATCACATTTGAGGGCGAAGAGGAAGAAGCAGCTGTTCAGCATGCCATGGCGGAAATCCGGGATCTTCTGGAAGATTACGACGCCTGGGTTTACACTACGGTGGATAAAGATGACAGCGCGGAACTGCAGAGGGAGATGGGAGTGATCCTGGTCATCGCGGTGGTGATCATCGTTCTGGTTCTGTGGTTCACTTCGGGCACGTATGCAGAGATCCCGATTTTTATGCTGACGTTCGGTATGGCCGCTGTGCTGAACATGGGAACGAATTTTATCTTCGGAACGGTTTCATTCATCACAAACGCGGTGGGCGTTGTACTTCAGCTGGCTCTCGCGATCGATTACGCGATTATCCTCTTCCATCGTTATATGGAAGAAAAAGCGCTGGTCAGCAGTGAAGAAGCCCTGATCCGTGCGCTGACAAAAGGGATCCCGGAGATCGCCTCCAGTTCCCTGACCACGATTGCCGGAATGGTGGCGCTGATGTTCATGCAGTTCGGCATAGGGATGGACCTGGGAAGGGTGATGGCAAAGGCGATTGTTATGAGCATGCTTTCTGTGTTCGGGTTTATGCCTTCCCTGATTATGTTTGGAGAACGGTATATAGAAAGGACGATGCACAAAAGCTTTGTTCCCAGGATCGACGGGTGGGGAAGACTGGTCGTCGATGTGCGGAAAGTAACGCTGCCCGTTTTTGTGTGTGCGGCGGCGCTGGGTATCTGGCTGTCGGGAAACTGTCCGTACATATATGATGTCAATTCTGTAGAATCTGCAAAGATGAATGAATATCTGACTTCCAAAAAGGAGATTTCGGAAAAATTTGAACTGGATAACAGTATGGCAGTGGTAGTGCCGAAAGGAGACTATGAAAGAGAAGCCGCCGTTATGGCGGAGATCGAAGAGCTGGATCAGGTGGAATCGACGATGGGACTGGCGAACATTGCGGTCGACGAGGATGAGAAATACGTCCTGACTGACCGTCTGAACCCCCGCGAGATGGCGGAGGTCACAGGTATGGATATGGAGACAGTCAGGCTTCTGTACCGGTTCTATGCCTGGAAAGAGGAAAAATACGGCGCGTTTCTGGACTCCATTGACGAATTTGAGATTCCGCTCATCTCCATGATCGATTTCCTTTATGGAGAAGAAGAAAATGAGACGTTTGATTTCCCGGAGGATTTGTCGCAGGATATTCAGGACATGCACAAACAGATCAGCGAAGCGAGGAACCAGCTGGAAGGAGAAGAATATTCCCGTCTCTTATTCACCATGTCCGGCCCGGTAGAAGGCGATGAGACATTTGCGACGATTGACAGGGTGAGAGAAATCGCGGCGAAATATTATAATGAAGTCTATGTGGTCGGGGATTCTACCAGTGATTATGATCTGAGCAAATCATTTCTGACCGATAATGTGATGATCAGCATATTGACGGCTGTTTTTGTGCTGGTAATCCTGTTTTTTACATTCCGTTCGTACAGTCTTCCGATTATCATGGTGGCGACTATACAGAGCAGTATCTGGATTAATTTTTCAATGCCGACGGTCACGGGAACGCCAATGTTTTTTCTTAGCTATCTGATCGTCAGTTCGATACAGATGGGAGCCACGATCGACTACGCGATCGTCATTACCAACCGTTACGTGGAATTGAGAAAAACGATAAAGGATAAGAAAACCGCGGTGGTAGAAACCCTGAGTCAGTGTTTCGCAACGATTATTACTTCCGGAAGTATCCTGACCGTGGCAGGATTTCTGATCGGACAGATGACTTCCAACTCCGTGATCGCTTCTCTGGGGACAACACTGGGAACCGGAACGCTGACTTCGATTGTCCTGGTCATGCTGGTGCTGCCGCAGCTCTTGTATGTTTTTGACGGCCTGATACAGAAGAGCAGCGTAAAATGGAATATACGGAGAATGAGAAGAATACACGGACATCAGAGACAGAACGCGCGGCCGACGGAGGGACGTTGATTATGAAAAGAAAAGTTACACAGAAAATAAAAATGATGCTGGCTGCCATATTGACGGCATCGATTTTAACAGCACAGACAGGAATACATGTACAGGCGGAGGAGCCACAGCCCATCCCGGTCTCCAGTGAGGATGAACTCCTGATTCTGGCGGATCAATGCAGGGAAGAAACGTTTTCCACCGGGAAAATTTTCCGTCTGGAGGCGGATCTGGATCTGAGCGGGTATCAGGATATCTGTATACCTGTGATGAATGGGACGTTTGACGGAAACGGTCATCAGATCACGGGACTGGTTCTGGAGGAAGGGACGTCGGACTACGGGCTGTTCCGGTATGTGGGAGAAGATGGCTCGATTCTTAATCTGACGGTGGAAGCAGAGATACTGGGCGGTGAAGACCAGGAACATGTGGGGATCATAGCCGGGAACAACGCAGGTACTATACGAAACTGCGTCAGCCGCGGGACGCTGAACGGGCAGAACCAGACCGGAGGAATCGCCGGGGTGAATCAGGAGACCGGGAAAATACAGCGGTGTACGAATGAGGCGCTGATCGACGGAAGGGAGAGTACCGGAGGGATCGCCGGCTGTAATGAGGGAATTGTCACCGACTGTGTCAATACCGGAGGAATCAATACCAGCCAGGAAGTAAAAAAGGAGATGGACGGGGACGGCAGAATGGAAGTCTCTATTCCGAATGCTGTGACAGGCCTTGCAAAGGATGAGCGCTCGGATCGTACCGGAGGAATCGCCGGCGTGTCGTCCGGTACGATCGCGTACTGTGTCAACCAGGGTACCGTGGGATACGAGCATCTAGGAAAAGCTGTGGGAGGAATTGCCGGAAGCCAGAGCGGCAGCCTGACTTACAGCCGGAATGAGGGCGTCGTGTCCGGCGGAGAATGCGTAGGAGGAATAGCAGGATATTTTGAGCCTTACGAAGCGGCTGCCTATGACCGGGAGTACCGCGGGGAACTGGAAGACGAGCTGGACGCCTTGTCCGACGCGGCGGATGCTTTTGCGGACGCCGCGGAGCAGACCGGGGACCATCTGTGGGATAATGTGGATGCGCTGTCGGACCAGCTGGAAAGCCTCCGCGCGTCGGTCAGCGGTTATCTGGATGATTATGGAAATCTTGCGGAAGAAGGACGGGATGAACTGCAGGACCGGATCGACGCGCTGGAAGATACGATCGACGGTATGCAGCTCGGCATGGATCTGGAAGCCCTGACAGAACGGACGGCTCAGATCAGAAACGACATGCAGCGCATGCAGGAGATCCTGGAACTGCTGAAACCGTATGCGGAGCAGACCGGAGGGGAGCTCCAGACAGTTCTGGAGCAGTATCAGGCTCAGATGGGTGAGCTTGAAGAAAAACTAAAGGCACTGGAGGGGTATCTGCAGAGCGCCGGAGCCGGGGAGGAAGACCCGGGAGAAACCGACGATGTCCCGGCGGAGGAAGGAACTGCCGACGAACAGGAGACGTCTGACGCGGGGCCAGAGGAATCCGGGGAGGAGCCGGAGACACCCGCCGCTGAGACAGAGGGACCTGCCGCTGATGCGGAGGGATCTGCCGCGGCGCAGGAGGAGCCTGCCGGGGAGGCAGGGAAATCCGGGGAGGAGCCGGAGGCACCCGCCGTTGAGACAGGGGAATCTGCCGCTGATGCAGAGGAACCCGCCGCGGCGCAGGAGGAGCCCGCCGTGGAGACAGAAACGTCCGATGTAGAGACTGCGGAACCTGCCGCAGAACCGGAGGAGTCTGCGGAGGAAGAAGAGGGGGCGGATACCGCCTCCGCCGCAGGCAGGATGATTCGGGTGGCATATGTGCAGACAACGGAAGGATCCCTGCTTCCGGGAGAAGCGGAGGCTGCCCAGGCGGCTGCTCTGATACAGGAACTAAAAGAGCTCGGTGAAGATATCCGCGTCCAGCTGCAGGGAATCGTGGAAACCCTCGGCACGCTGCCTGGAAGAGCGGAGAGCCTGCGTCAGGATTTTATCACAATGGACGATCAGATTCAGGCGCTGATTTCATCTGTCCAGGACACGCTGGATGATTTCGGGGACGAACTGGATGGGATGAGAGAAGATCTGCAGAGCCGGGGTGACGGCGTTTCCGACCGGGCGGATCTGACAGGAGAGACTCTGGAGAGCGATCTGGATACGCTCTTGGACCGCATGGATGATATGAAACAGTGTTTTAAAAATATCCGGGGAATTTTATCCGACGGTCTGGACGATCTGTCGCGCAGGATCGAAGACCGGTCCGTTTACGTGGATATGTCGGAACTGATGGACGGGACGGAAGAAAACGGGAAGATCGTATCCTGTGATAATTCCGGAGAGATCCGGGCGGACAGCCAGGGCGGCGGAATCGTCGGAAGTATTTCAAAAGACGGGTCCGGGGACATCTCCGGATGGATGTCGGATCTTCTGGGCGAAAAAGACGAGGATGAAAATGATGAAGAAGAGACGATCACCAGACATGTCCAGGCGCTTGTCATGGACTGTGTCAATACGGCGGCGGTGCTGGTGGAGAAAGACTATGCCGGAGGCATTGCGGGAAAGGCAGATTATGGCGTGATTGCTTCCTGCGAGAGTTATGAGGATGTACAGGCAGAGGACGGAAGCTATGTGGGCGGAATTGCCGGACGGTCGGAACTTTTGATCCGGGACTGTTATTTCCTGGGAGGCGTTGGCGGCAAATCCTATCTGGGAGGCGCGGCAGGAAAGGGAGAAGATATCAGCGGATGCTATATCTGTGCCTATCTGGAACCCGATGAAGAAGGCGCGTACAGAGGAGCCGTCGCGGGAGATGCAAAAGGAACTGTGAATGACAACTATTTTGTAGATAACGGCAGCGGGGCCGTGGACGGAGTGACCAGGCAGAGCGAAGCCGCGTCGGTAAGCTATGAGGAAATGCTGTCGATAAATGACATGCCCGGGAATTTCCGGGAATTTACCGTGCGCTTTGTGGATGGAGACGATGTCGTATGGCAGGGCAGTTTTTCTTATGGGGACAGTCTGCCGGAGGAAGACTATCCGCAGCTTGACGCTCCTGAAGGGGAATATGTTTTCTGGGAGAGCAAGGATCTGAGCTCTGTCAGGAGGAATCTGTCGGTGCATTCCATATACCGTGCGTATATTCCTTCTCTGTCGGCAGGTACGGAAGATGGGAATGTACAGATCCTGCTGGGAGGAGAATTTTATCCGGACAGCTCGCTGGAAGTCAGAGAAGTGTCCGAGGAAAAATCAGCGAGTTTCGAGCAGATGCTGGAAGAACAGGGGCTGTCCGGCGCTTATCGGTTAAAAGGCGTTTACGTTTATCAGATTGATCAGGAGGAGAACCTGAGATCAGAGGTTTCCCTGAGAGTGAAAAGCTCCCGTAGGGGGAACTGTCTGGCTGTGATTTCCGGAGAAACTGCGTTGGCGGACGGTATGCCGGAGACTGAAAAGACAGGCAGTTTTCTGGCCGCTGATCTGCACATGGAAAAAAGCGGGTACATTTTAGAACTGGAAAAAGTTCCAGCATGGGAGGGCGCCGCTGCCGCAGCAGTTTTGTGCGCTGCCGCGGCGGGACTGTTCCGGTACGTGAGAAAAAACCGGAAAAAAACTGAGAAAAAAACTTCCTGAGATTTCCCGAAATAGGTCTTGCCAAAGAATTTCTACACTGTTATCATAATTTAATGGAGTGCCGCCGGCGCTCCATGGAAAATGATACACAGGAGGCGGATATATGCTCGAGTTACAGGATATCTGTTATCAGGTTACAGAAGATTCCAAAGAAAAAGGAATTCTGAAACATGTAAATTTGAAGATAGAAGACAGTTTTGTAGCGGTCACGGGACCGAACGGCGGCGGAAAATCCACGATGGCAAAGATCATCGCCGGTATCGTGAAGCCAACGTCGGGACGTATTTTGTTCAACGGAGAGGACATTACAGAGTTGTCTATCACAGACCGTGCGAAGAAAGGAATCAGTTTCGCATTCCAGCAGCCGGTGCGTTTTAAAGGACTGACGGTACTGGATCTGATCAATCTGGCGCACGGGGAGCCGTTATCGCTGAACAGAGCGTGCAAATACCTGTCGGAAGTGGGACTCTGCGCGAAAGATTACATTAACAGGGAGGTCAACGCGTCCCTGTCAGGCGGAGAACTGAAGCGGATAGAGATCGCCATGGTGATCGCGAGAGGCACAAAGCTCTCCATCTTTGACGAGCCGGAGGCAGGGATCGACCTCTGGAGCTTCAACAATCTGATCCGTGTATTTGAAGGGATGAGAGAATCCATTAACGGATCGATCCTTATCATCTCTCATCAGGAACGGATCCTGAACATTGCGGACAGCATCGTCGTGATTGCGGACGGGGAAGTGACCATGCAGGGGAGCCGGGAAGAGATCCTGCCGAAGCTTCTGACTTCCTCAGAGGCGTGCAGCACATTGATGGACAAGATTGTATAGAAGGAGGGACAGAAGATGGAGCAGAAAATAGATCAGCTGCAGATGCACATGCTGGAGAAGATCGCGGATCTCCACGGCGTGCCGGAAGGCGCATACAATATCCGTTCCAACGGATCCCTTGCCGGACGCAATACGACTGCCAATATCGATATTGTAAGCAAAGAAGATAAACCGGGCATCGACATTATCATCAAGCCGGGCACCAAAAACGAGAGCGTGCATATCCCTGTGATCGTCAGCCAGAACGGACTGAAAGATCTTGTATATAATGATTTTTACATCGGAGAAGACGCGGATGTGACGATTGTGGCCGGATGCGGTATCCACTGCGGCGGAGACGATACGACGGAGCATGACGGTATCCATACATTCCACATTGGCAAAAACGCCAAAGTAAAATACGTAGAGAAACATTATGGAGAAGGAGAAGGAACCGGAGAAAGGATTCTGAATCCTACCACAGTCATTCATATGGACGCGGACAGCTACATGGAGATGGAGACGACCCAGATTAAGGGTGTGGATTCCACGATCCGTGAGACGGAAGCCGACCTGGATGACGGAGCCACACTGATCATTAAAGAAAAAATCATGACTCACGGAAAGCAGTACGCGGAGACGAATTTCCAGGTGGATCTGAACGGTAAGGGATCCACGGCCAATGTAGTGTCCCGTTCTGTGGCGAAGGGCGAATCGACTCAGGTTTTCAATTCCAAGATCTGCGGAAATAATGAGTGCTACGGACATACAGAATGCGACGCGATCCTGATGGATCAGGGACATGTGAACGCAGTGCCCTCTCTGGACGCCAACCATCTGGATGCCAGCCTGATCCACGAGGCAGCCATCGGCAAGATCGCCGGAGACCAGATCATCAAGCTGATGACGCTGGGGCTGACGGAGAAGGAAGCGGAAGAACAGATCGTAAGCGGTTTCCTGAAATAACAGATGCAGCCAAAAGTATCCCCCCACCCGGCTTGTGTGTGTTTCTGGCGTATGATAAACTTTTTCTGATGTTGAAAATCGGAGGAAGATCATATGATTTTATCACAGATAGAGCACTACTGGACAGGAAGGGCCGAGGGCTATTCTCAGGTAAATCAGCATGAACTGTCCACAGGGCAGGATCGGGTGTGGCTTCGGGAAATTTCCCGGTATCTGCCGGAAGGGAAGGCGCTGAAAATCCTGGATGTGGGTACGGGCCCCGGATTTTTTGCCATTCTGCTTGCCCGGCAGGGATATGATGTGACGGCGGTGGATTATACGGAAGCCATGCTGGAAGAGGCGAGAAAGAATGCGGGCGCTCTGGCAGAAAAGATACATTTCTGCAGGATGGACGCCCAGCATCTGACATTTCCCGATCACACGTTCGACGTGGTCATCTCCAGGAATCTGACCTGGAATCTGGAAGAGCCGGAGAGAGCCTATGCGGAATGGATGCGGGTCCTGAAAGAAGGAGGCCGTCTCCTGAATTTTGACGCCAATTGGTACCATCATCTGTTCGACGAGGAAAAGCGTCGGGAGTACGAGAAGGACCGCCGGGCGGTGGAAGCGCTTCATCTGGACGATCATTATACCTGCACAGATATTGACGCCATGGAAGAGATCGCCAGACAAGTACCCATGAGCCGGACCATGCGTCCCGCATGGGATCTGAAGACGCTGCGCGCCTGCAGCGGAGCGCAGGTCTGGGCAGATGAACAGGTATGGAAAAGGGTCTGGGATCAGGAAGAAAAAGTAAACTATGCATCGACTCCCATGTTTCTGGTGAGCGCGGTGAAAAGCTGAGGGTATCGTCCCCCGGCTTTTTTCACATAGAGTCATCTTTGGAGGATATTATGATAGAGACAAAGCAGCTGCAGTACCTGGTGGTCTGTGCCGACCTGAAATCATTCAGCAGAGCGGCGGAGGTGCTGTATACGACGCAGCCCAATGTAAGCAAAGTGATCCGGTCTCTGGAGGAAGAACTGGGATTTCCGATCTTCGCGCGGGAGACCAGAGGGATCCGCCTTACGGCCAGGGGAGAGCAGGTCTATGAATATGCATGCAGAGTCATGGACAACATGGAAGAGATGATGTCTTTGTCCAGAACCGACAGCGCGGAAGAACTGCATGTCTCTTTTAACCCCAGTTCCTGGATCTCTGCCTGTTTTGCGGATTTCTACAATGCGAACCAGCAGGAAAACGTCTGCTTTCATGTGGTCACAGCCAGTACGGAGGAAGTGATCCGCAGGTGTGCCAGAGGAATCGACGAACTGGGATTTGTCTATGTGATGGAAGATCAGATGCCTTTTTTTGAGTATCAGCTGGAACGGGGCCATCTGGCGTTTACAGAGTTAAAAAGAGTGCGCGCGATGCTGTATCCGGGGGATGGTTCCGGAGAGAAAGAACCGGATTCGGCCGGACAGGACCTGCGCAGGCCCGTTAGACTGGTGCAGTGCTATGAGGATGAATTTTCTCTGGACCGGTCCTGGGGCATGACGGGAGGAAAAGACGGCAGGAATAACATCCAGGTGGCTGTGATAACCAACAGCGATTATGTGATGAATGATCTTCTCTGCCGTACAGGCCTCGGAAATATCAGCGGCGATTATCTGGACGCGGGAGAAGAGCCGGGGCGGCGTCAGGGAATCTCTCTCAGTGGAGAGGACAGGCCGGTCTGCTTCGGATATATCCGGAAAGATGGGGAGATTCCCGGGAAATGGGCAGACAAGTTTTTGCGTTTCATCCAGGAGCATATCTGATTGGAATAAATGGATAAAAAAATGGAATGGATACGCAACCCCCCGGCGGGGTTGCGGTATTATTTTCTGGTTCGTATAATAGGTAGCGTAAAGTGAGGTAGAATAAAGTATGAGTAAACAGGGAACAGCAGCCGTCTGTCAGGAAATTTCCGTGACTGTGTGCGGTGATGGCAAAAAAGAAGTTCTGGATGGACTTAAATCATACTGGGGCGTGCGCTCTGAGAGCTATTCCCGTCAGAATGTGGCGGAGATGAACGACTGGCGCAGGGATGTATGGAGAGATATGATCCTGGAATATGCGCCGGAAGGAGAGAGTCTCAAGATCCTGGATGTGGGTACGGGACCCGGCTTTTTTGCCATGAACCTGGCTCTGGCAGGACATCATGTGACAGCCGTGGATGTGACGGAGGAGATGCTCCGACACGCCGAAGAAAATGCGGAGGCATATGGCGCGCAGATCCGTTTCCTTTCCTACGACGGGAAACATCTTCCGCTGGAGTCGGAGAGTTTTGATCTGGTGGTTTCCAGGAATGTGCTCTGGAACATGGAGGATCCCGAAGGCGCTCTGAAAGAGTGGAAAAGGGTGCTTCGTCCGGGCGGACGCATGGTGTATTTTGACGCCAACTGGTATCTGTATCTTTTCGACAAAGAGCAGAAAAAACGCCACGACGCGGCGCATGCCAGATATCATGAACTGTATCCGGGGATTGTCCATGACCAGCTGGGAGGAAAACGGGCAAAATATCTGGAGAATCTGGCAAGAGAACTGCCTCTTTCCAGGAAACACCGTCCGGAATGGGACGCGGAGGCTTTGAGGGAGACAGACCTGGAGCTTGTGGCCCTGATCTCCAATGCGGGTGAACGTGTGTGGGAAGAGTGGGAAAAGGTACACTATGAGGCGACGCCTCTGTTCCAGATCTGCGCGGAGAAAAAGAGCAGGACACAGGTATGAAAAGATATATATTGAAAAGAGTACTGCAGCTGGTTCCGATTTTGTTCGGAATCACGCTGCTGTCTTTTATTCTTATGAATGTAGGAACGGCAGATGTCATCGACGTGATGGAATCTTCCACAGGGAGCGCGCTGACGGAGGAAGAAAAGCAGGAGATGAGAGAAGAACTGGGGCTTGACCGTCCTCTTCCGGAGCAGTATGGGAGATGGCTGCTGCGGGCGCTGCAGGGAGATATGGGAGAGTCCTTCGTATCCGGCCGTCCGGTGTTTCCGGAATTTGTCTCGAAACTCCCGGCGACGATCAGTCTGACTGTTTCATCGGTGCTGGTTACGATCTTGATTTCTGTCCCGCTAGGGATACTGTCGGCAGTGCGGCAGAATCATTTCACAGACTATCTGATCCGTTTCCTGAGCTTTATCGGCAATTCTCTTCCGAACTTTTTCGTATCACTTCTGCTGATCTATTTCTTTTCCCTGAAATTAGGGCTTTTTCCGGTTATGGGCAGCAGCGGGGGATGGAAAAGCATTGTCCTTCCCACTTTGACTCTGGCCATTGCCATGGCGTCAAAGTATACGAGACAAGTCCGGGCGGCGGTCCTGGAAGAACTGAAGAAAGATTACGTGACAGGGGCAAGAGCGAGAGGCGTCAGGGAAAGAAAGATCCTTTTTGGAAGCGTTTTGAAAACATCCATGCTGACGATTATCACGCTGCTGGCGCTTTCTGTCGGATCCCTTCTGGGAGGGACTGCCATCGTAGAATCCATCTTCATGTGGGACGGCGTGGGCAAGATGGCAGTGGACGCCATTGCCATGCGGGACTATCCGGTGATTCAGGCCTACGTGATCTGGATGGCAGTGATCTATGTGGTCATTAACCTGGCCACAGATCTGATCTATCATTATCTGGATCCGCGGATCCGCCTGGGGCAGGAGGAAGCGTGATGGCAGGACGAAAAAGAAAGGCGGGAAGAGCCGCAGGATATAAACTTTTGATCTTTGGAATATTGACTCTCTGTGTCATCTTGATTGCTGTTTTTGCTCCTTATCTGACGCCGTATGATCCTTACGCGCAGGATCTGTCAAATGCGCTGCAGCCTCCGGGGCCGGATCACCTGCTCGGCACGGACCGGTACGGGCGGGATATGCTGTCCAGGGTGATCATGGGGTCCCGGACCACGATCTTTTCTGCGCTGCTTCTGGTGGCAATCATTACTCTGGCAGGCGGTGCGGTAGGGATCGTCTGCGGATATTACGGCGGGAAGCTGGATTCTTTCCTGATGAGAGTCTCGGATGTGTTTCTGGCTTTTCCGGGGATGGTATTTGCCATCGCGGCGGCGAGCGTGTTAAACGGGGGCGTGCTGAATGCGGTGATCGCGCTGGCGTGTATTTCCTGGCCCCGATATGCCCGTATCACCAGGAGCCAGGTGCTGGCTGTGAAGGACGCTCCGTATATTATGGCGGCCAGACTGTCCGGTTCCGGTACGTGGAAAATCATCCGGAAGCATATCATTCCCAATATCGCCGGGCAGGTCATTGTGACCGCGGTTCTGGATATCGGGACGATGATCATGGAGATATCAGGACTTTCTTTCCTGGGGCTGGGAGCGGCTCCGCCCACGGCAGAATGGGGATCCATGATGAGCAACGGAAGAAGCATGCTCCAGACCGCGCCCTGGGTGATCCTTTCGCCGGGATGCGCGATCTTTCTGACGGTTATGGTTTTTAACCTGACCGGAGATACAGTACGGGATTTCCTGGATCCCAGATACCGCGGAAAAAGGAGGAGAGAGTGATATGAGTCAGCCGCTGTTGGATATGAGGCATGTCAGTATCTCCTATGACGGAGAAACAGTTGTCCGGGATGTGTCCCTGCAGATGAATCCCGGAGAGATCCTGGGGATCGTAGGAGAATCCGGCAGCGGGAAGAGCACGCTGCTGCGGTCGGTGATGGGCCTTCTGGGAAGCGGGGGATCGGTCACAGGAGGAGAGATCTTCTATAAGGGGCAGAATATAACTCATAGGAAGGGCGAGGAAGCCCGGAAGCTGAGAGGACCCGGTATGGGCATGATATTCCAGAATACCGGAGCGGCGCTTTGTCCGGTGCGGACGGTAGGAGACCAGCTGTGTGAGTGTGTCCGGGAACATACAGATATGGGCCGGGAGGAGATTCGGGGACAGGCAAAGGAGCTTCTGGGGAAACTGGGCCTTTCCGACGGAGACAGGATCCTGGACAGTTATCCTTTTGAACTGTCCGGGGGAATGAGCCAGAGGGCAGGAATCCTGATGGCGATGATTCTGAAACCGGATCTGTTGCTGGCGGATGAACCTACCAGCGCGCTGGATGTGACGGTACAGAAACAGGCCGTGCGGGAAATGATGCGGATGAGAGATCTGTACGGGACAGGCATCGTGGTCGTCACCCACAACATCGGCGTGGTGGAATATATGGCAGATAAGATCGCGGTAATGTATCAGGGAAAGCTGGTGGAATATGGAGATGCCGGGACGGTGATCCGCAGCCCTCAGGATCCGTATACCAGGAAACTGACGGACGCCGTACTGCGCGTGCGCAGAAGACAGGCCTGACAGGCAGGCCGGGAGGCAGTATGCAGAATATTCTGGAAGCAAAAGATCTGAAAAAAGTATTTTATAAAAACAGAGTGCCTTTTGAAGCGGTGGACGGAGTATCCTTCCATATCGGAAAAGGCGAATGTCTGGGACTGGCGGGAGAAAGCGGATGCGGAAAAAGCACCATCGCAAAGATCATAACCCGTCTGATCATGCCTGAGGAGGGAAGCGTCCGTCTGGACGGAAAAGTACAGATGGTATTTCAGACACCGCAGGATTCCTTTGACCCCAGGCGCACGCTGGGAGACGGAATCATGGAGGGTATGTGCAATCAGGGAATGGGAAAGAAGCAGGCAAAGGAAAGGGCCTGTGAGATGCTGGATCTGGTGGAACTGGACAGAAGATTTTTTTACAGATATCCCCATGAAGCAAGCGGAGGAGAATGCCAGCGGGCGGCGATCGCCAGGGCGCTGGCAGTAGAACCTCAGCTGCTGATCTGCGATGAAGCGACCAGCGCGCTGGACGTGACCGTACAGGCACAAATTGCCGCGCTTCTGAAACGCCTTCAGGAAGAGAACGGCATGTCTCTTCTGCTGATCAGCCATGATCTTGCGTTGGTGCAGTATCTTTGCAGCCGGGTACTGATCATGTATCAGGGAAAGATCATAGAGGAGGGCATTCCGGATGAGGTGATCCAGAATCCCAGGGAATCTTATACCAGACTGCTGGTAGAAGCTATATTGTGATGATACCAGGGTCAAAAGGCCGGAAATCCGATGCAAGCTTGCCTGCAGGAGGATTTTCGGCCTTGGGACCCCAACATCATTGTAATGAAAAGCATGGAGGAATATATCGATGAAAAAAAGATCCGGTATTTTGACCGTCTGTCTTCTGGCTGTCTGCCTTTTGTCCGGCTGCGGTTCGCCGGAGCAGGGGACAGCGGAGAGCACGGGCGAAAAGGTGTTTTATTACGGCGATACCACGTTTAACGCGGAAAATGACGAGAAAGACGTCAATCCGCATAATGGTTATTCCGGATGGGCGTGCATCCGGTACGGGATTGGGGAAACTTTATTCAAGTATTCTGATTCCATGGAACTGGAACCGTGGCTGGCCACGGGGTATGAACTGGTGGACGAAAATACCTGGGTCGTCACGCTGCGGGACGGAGTGACATTTACCAGTGGAAGAGCCATGGACGCGGAGGCGGTAAAGGAATGCCTGGATCACCTGGTCGAGGTGCATGAACGCGCGAAAGGAGATCTGAAGATCCGGGAGATTACAGCAGACGGACAGACGCTGACGATCCGCACGCAGGAGCCGGTCCCGGCGTTGATGAATTATTTGGCCGACCCTTATGGCTGCATCATCGATATGCAGGCGGGCATCACCGAAGACGGGAATGTGTCGGGCACGGGCCCGTACCGTGCGACAGAAGTGGAGACGGACGTGGGACTGACACTGGTGAAAAACGAGAATTTCTGGAACGGGACGCCCAAACTGGATACGATCTACGTCCGGACGATCACGGACGGCGATACGATGACGATGGCCATGCAGACCGGAGAACTGGACGCGGCATACGGACTCCCTTATTCCAGTCTGTCCCTGTTCGCAAATGATCCTTATACCATCTCTTCCGTGGAGACGTCCAGATCGTTTTTCGCGCAGATGAACTACGCGACGGAGGCGCTGCAGGATCCCAATGTGCGTGCGGCCATTGCCGGGGCCATTGATAAAGAGGGATTCACACAGGTATTGCTGGAAGGCAACGGAAGCGCGGCCAATGGGCCGTTTCCGGAGAGCTTCGCGTTCGGCGATGCTTCTGTGACTGCGCAGCCTTATGATCCGGAGGAATCCAGAAGGCTCCTGGCCGCTTCCGGATGGACTGATACGGACGGCGACGGCTATGTGGACAAGGACGGCGAGATCCTCTCGATCCGCTGGCTGACTTATCCCAGCAGACAGGAGCTGCCGCTTCTGGCAGAGAGCGTACAGGCGTCGCTGAAAGAGATCGGTATCCTGGTAGAGGTGAACTGTACCGCCAATCATCTGGATTTTATCGAAAACGGTGAATGGGACATCTATGCGAGCGCTTTTGTCTGCGCCCCCACCGGAGACCCGGAATATTTCTTTACCACTCACTGCCTGGATGATTCTACCAAGAACCGGGGCGGATATCACAGCGACCGGCTGGAAGAACTGGAAGAGCAGATGAGCGGCACCTTCGACCCCGAGGAACGCGCGGTGCTGGCTACGAAGATGACGCAGACGATCCTGGACGACAACGCATTTGTCTTTGCTTCCCATCTGAAGATGTCGATCGTTTCAGGAGAAGGGGTAACCGGACTGACGGCGCATCCTTGCGATTATTATGAGATCACGGTAGATCTGGATAAAAACTGAATCAGTTATGGCTTCATTCTGACTTGGAATGGCCGGAATCCCCCACCGGGGCTTGTGATGAAAAAAGCGGATTGCTACACTCTTGTCAAACTTATGAAGGAGGGAGATTATGAAGAGAAAAGCAGCCGCTTTTTTGTGCGCGGTGATATGGGTTTCAGGTGTATTTGCAGGATGCGGCCGGGGAGAGGTCGGGACACAGGAGACACAGCAGACGCAGACAGCGGATACGCAGGAGGGCGGAGATGAGACGGATGCCCAGGGGGCAGCGGCAGAAGAGACCGCAGTGAAGGACGAGGTCGTCGTCACCATGCCGCCCACATCGGAGCCCTCTTCCGGATTTGATCCGGCGTACGGATGGGGAGCGGGAGAGCATGTGCATGAACCGCTGATCCAGAGCACATTGACCGTGACCACGCAGGATCTCCAGATCGATACCGATCTGGCGACGGAATACAGTGTGAGCGGGGACGGCCTGACCTGGACCGTGAAGATCCGTGACGATGTGAAATTTACGGACGGAGAGCCGCTGACGGCGGAGGATGTGGCGTTTACATACAATAACTGCAAAGAAAAGAGCTCGGTCAACGATTTTACCATGATGGAAGAAGCGGTGGCAGTGGACGATACGACGGTGGAATTTCATATGACGAGGCCTTACTCCATCTGGCCGTACACCATGGCGATCGTGGGAATCGTCCCGGAGCATGCGTATGCTGAGAACTACGGGATGAACCCCATCGGCTCCGGCCGTTATATCATGGCGCAGTGGGATCAGGGCCAGCAGGTGATCTTTGAGGCTAACCCGGATTATTACGGGGAAGAGCCGAAGATCAAAAAAGTGACGGTGCTGTTCATGGAAGAAGATGCGGCGCTGGCGGCAGCCATGGCGGGACAGGTGGACGTGGCGCACACGGCGGCCTCTTACAGCGACCAGGAGATAGACGGATACGGGCTGCTGAGCGTCCAGACGGTGGACAACCGCGGCTTCAATCTCCCGTGTACGGAACCGGAGGAAGCAGACGGGATCGTATATGGGAACGCGTTTACTTCGGACGTAAATGTGAGACGGGCTATCAATATCGGCATTGACCGCCAGGAGATGATCGACAATGTGCTGAACGGTTATGGTATGGCGGCGTACAGCGTATGCGACAAGATGCCGTGGTACAACAGTGGCGCCGAGGTGGAATATGACCTGGAAGAAGCGAAAAGGATCCTGGACGAAGCAGGATGGACGGAAGGCAGCGACGGAATCCGTGAGAAGGACGGCGTGCGCGCAGAGTTTACGCTGATGTTCAGTACCGGCGATTCTGTCCGTCAGGCTCTTGCGGAGGATACGGCCAACCAGCTCCGGGAGCTGGGCATCGAAGTGACGACAGAAGGCGTGGGCTGGGACGTGGCTTATGACCGCGCGCAGTCGGACCCTCTGGTATGGGGCTGGGGAGCGCATACGCCGATGGAACTGTACAATATTTACCATACGCTTTCCGATACGGGAATCGGTCTGGCAGAGTATTCGCCGTACGGCAACGAGACCGTGGACGCTTATATGGACGCGGCCCTGGAGGCAGACTCCCTGGAAGAGTCGTATGAGCTGTGGCAGCAGGCCCAGTGGGACGGCACGACCGGCGTCACGCAGGACGGAGATATCCCGTGGATCTGGCTGTGCAATGTGGATCATCTGTATTTTGTGAGGGACGGCCTTCAGGTTGCGGAGCAGAAAATCCATCCGCACGGCCACGGCTGGTCCATCGTAAACAACGTAGATCAGTGGTCCTGGGAAGGGTAAGCGGATATGAACAGACGATGGCCTGTTTTTCTGTTAAAAAATCTGGTGCGGATGACCTTGCTGGTCATCTGCATCAGTATTGTTACGTTTGGGCTGATGAAAGCTTCCCCGGTAGACCCTCTGCAGGCGAATGTGGGTCAGGCGGCCCTGGGAAGCATGAGCCAGGAACAGAGGGAAAAGCTGGAAGAGTATTGGGGCGTGAATACGTCCCCGGTGGAACAATATCTGTCGTGGGCAGGAGATTTTATCCGGGGAGATATGGGTACTTCCCTGCTTTACCGCCAGCCGGTGACGAGGGTGATCGCGGTCAAACTGTCCAATTCGCTGTTTTTGATGGTGATGGCCTGGATATTGTCCGGAATCCTGGGGTTTGCCCTGGGCGCTCTGGCCGGTATGAACCAGGGCAGGCTGGTCGATAAATGCATCAAAGGATACTGCCTGGTGATCTCCAGTACGCCGGCTTTCTGGCTGGCGCTGCTTCTGCTGATGGTCTTCGCCGTCTGGCTGGGATGGTTCCCCATAGGCCTGAGCGTTCCCATCGGAGTGGAGGCCAGCGGGGTGACTCTGGCGGACCGGATCTACCATGCGGTGCTCCCGGCGCTTACGCTCAGTATTACGGGAATCTCCAATATTGCGCTGCATACCAGGGAGAAGATGATCGAGGTCATGGGAAGCGACTATATTCTTTTTGCAAGGATGCGGGGGGAGAAAGGTCTCAGACTGCTCCGGCGCTATGCTCTGCGCGGAGTCCTGCTCCCTGCGGTTACGCTCCATTTCGCGTCGATCAGCGAGATATTCGGCGGCTCCGTGCTGGTGGAGCAGGTCTTTTCCTATCCCGGCCTGGGGCAGGCGGCGGTTGCGGCGGGTCTGGGAAGCGACATGCCGCTTCTGATGGCGATCACGATTGTCAGCGCGCTGTTTGTTTTCGGAGGAAATCTGGCCGCCAATATTCTGTATGGGGTCATTGATCCCCGGATACGGAGAGGGGGGACGGCAGAATGAAAATGGGCAACCGCAGAATCCGGGTGCTGGCAGGACTGGGCTTTTCACTTACCTTTCTTGCGGTGGTATGCATATGGGGCAGCCTGAGCACAGAAACTGCCAGAGTGACGGATTTTTCCCGTGTGAATATCCCGCCCTGCCTCCGGTATCCCTTCGGAACGGACTGGCTGGGCAGAGACATGCTGGCGCGGACATTGAAGGGGCTTTCCATGAGCATATGGATCGGAATCCTCTCCGCGGCGGTCAGCGCGGCCGTAGCCCTGGTTCTGGGGATCACATCCGCCACGATGGGAAAGGCGGCGGACAGCGTGATCAGTTTCCTGATCGACCTGATCATGGGAGTGCCGCATATCCTGCTGCTGATCCTGATATCCGTGGCTCTGGGAAAGGGTCTGCGGGGTGTGATCATCGGTGTGTCCCTGACCCACTGGCCTTCTCTTGCGCGTCTGATCCGCGCGGAAGTCATCCAGCTGAGGGAAAGCCCTTATATCCAGATCGCCCGCAGGCTGGGAAAAGGCAGATGGTATATCGCGGGAAAACATATGCTTCCCCATCTTATCCCCCAGTTTATCGTCGGACTGGTGCTGCTCTTTCCTCATGCCATCCTGCATGAATCCAGCGTTACTTTTTTAGGGTTCGGCCTTTCTACGGAACAGCCCGCCATCGGCATCGTCCTTTCGGAAGCCATGAAGTACCTGGTGACGGGAAAATGGTGGCTGGCTCTCTTCCCGGGGCTCCTGCTGGTATTTACAGTCGTCATGTTCTACGTGATGGGCGAGAGCCTGAGAAAACTGCTGGATCCGAACAGCGTGCATCAGTAGGCGCATGATCCGGGATATTACGGGAGGAGGACAGACCAAGATGAAAGTTCCGGTTCTGAAAATCGAACATATGAATATATCGTTTACACAGTACGACAGAGGCATGCGTCAGGTGGAGCTTCCTACGATCCGGGATCTTAATGTGGAAGTGCATGAAGGCGAAATCGTGGCGGTAGTAGGCTCCAGCGGATCGGGGAAAAGTCTTCTTGCCCACGGCGTGATGGGCGTCCTGCCTTATAACGCGTCCATGGGAGGAAAGATCGTTTATCGCGGAGAAGAACTGACCGCGGACCGGATCGCGCGTCTCCGGGGAAATGAGATTGTCCTGGTGCCGCAGAGTCTTTCTTATCTGAACCCGTTCGCGAAGGTGGGATACCAGATCAGAAAAGGCCGGAAAGACGCGCAGACCAGGCAGAGACTGGATGATATATTCAAAAGATATGACTTAAAAAAAGAAGTGGAGGATCTGTATCCGTTTGAACTGTCGGGAGGCATGAACCGGCGGGTGCTGATCGCCACGGCCATGATCGAGAATCCCCGACTGGTGATCGCGGACGAACCCACGCCGGGGCTGGATCTGAAGGTGGCCAAACGCGCCATGCGGCATTTTCGGGAACTGGCGGATATGGGAGCCGCAGTGCTGATCATCACGCACGATCTGGAGCTGGCCCTGGAGACGGTGGACCGGATTGCCGTCTTTTATGCGGGCACCACCATAGAAGAAGCCGGGGTCGGAGATTTTGAGAAAGAAGAAACACTTCGCCATCCTTATACAAAGGCGTTGTGGCGGGCCATGCCGAAAAACGGATTCCAGTTCATACCGGGCAGCCAGCCTTATGTGAAAAATATGCCGGAAGGATGTCCGTTCATGCCCAGGTGCGGACAATGCACGGAAGCCTGCCGGGGGCAGATTCCTTATAAAGAAATACGGGGAGGCAGGGTGCGCTGCCTGTATGCGGAATGAACCCGGCTTCTGATCCCCGGACAGGATATGGAGAATAGGATATGACACTGGAGATAAAAAATGTTTCTTACCAGTATGAAGAAAAAGGACGGCAGATCCTGGACCATTTCAGCCTGAGCATAGACAGCCGGGAAAGAGTCGGTCTGGAGGCCCCCAGCGGCTTTGGGAAAACGACCCTGTGCAAACTGCTGTCCGGATATCTGGAGCCGGACGAGGGGGAGATCCTGCTGGACGGCAGGCCGCTGTCTTCTTACAAAGGGTACTGTCCGGTGCAGATGATCTGGCAGCAGCCGGAATTTGCGGTTAATCCGAGACTGCGCATGAAAGAAGTGATCCTGGAAGGAGACCAGGTGGAAGAGCGGATTGTGCGGGAACTGGGGATTGAAGACGACTGGATGAGGCGTTTCCCGGGAGAGCTTTCGGGAGGGGAGCTGCAGAGATTCAGCATCGCGCGGGCGCTGGGAAAGAGGACATGTTTCCTGCTGGCAGACGAGATATCCACCATGCTGGATCTGATTACTCAGAGTCAGATCTGGGATTTTCTTCTGAGAGAGACAGAGCAGAGAGAGATCGGCCTGGTGGCGGTGAGCCACGACCGGGAACTGCTAGACCGCATATGTACCAGGGTTGTGCGGCTGTCCTGAAAGAACTGAACACAGAGCAGACGTAACAGATGCAATACACCCCGAGGAGATTCCGGTCTCATATCAATACACCGGAATCGTCTCGAGGTTTTTGACTTTTACAGGATTGTGATCCCGGCGCGATTCATGGTTTTTCTGAGGATCAGAGCGGCCACCAGGGCTCCGGCCACAGACAGGACGTCCTTGATCAGATAGGGCAGGGAAACCAGAAGAAAAGCCTGCCATACACCGCAGTCTGCCACTATGGAATAGTGGACGGCGCCCAGAAGGTGGCATATTGCCAGCCCCAGAAGACCGGAAAGAAATGCTGCCGCAGGATGATGCGCGCGGGAGCCGAGTCCGCAGGCCAGAGCCAGAGGAAGAAAACCATAGAGAAATCCTCCGGTGAATCCGAAGATCCGCCCGATTCCGGCAGTCATGCCTGTGAATACGGGCAAGCCGATGATGCCTAACAGCAGATAAAGAGCTACACAGAGCGTCCCCCTTCTGGCCCCGAGCACATATCCGCAGAGGGAGACGGCAAAAGTCTGGAGCGTGACCGGTACGCCGGAGGGCATGGGGATCTGAAGGATGGACAGTACGGCGAGGACAGCAGTAAACATGCCGGTTATGGCGAGCGCCTGTACCGATGTGCGGGAACCTGCCGCAGATGAAGAGAATGTCATAGTAAATACCTTCTTTCTTTGGTACCGGAAAAGATTGCCGGTGTATGTTATGGAGTCAGTATAACTAAAATATCAACCAATGTCAATAATTGGTTGACAATCATAACAACATGTATGAACGCCGCAGACGGGAGAAAATATGTTTGCAGAGAAGGAGGCGCGGCCTTTGCGATCATTGTACTGGGCGCGCCTCTGTTTCTGCATCTTCTGTTCAAAGGAGGGAAGCAGAAATGCTGAGTGTAGAGAATCTGCAGTTTCATTATCAGGGCGGGCCGAAGGTTCTGAAGAAGATCAATTTCACACTGGAGGTCGGAGAATTTCTGGCGATTCTGGGGGATGGCGGATCCGGAAAAAGCGGGAAATCTGTGCGTCTGGTGTCAAAGCCAAAGCCCGAGGGCATGACAAAGGAGGTTTGCTGTGTAAATTATGAAGCGGTAGTTGGCGTGAAAACAGTGAAATCGAGGTGCCTTTCACTTGTTTTCCGCAAACCGGTATGCGTCGTCGACCCATCCAAGCAGTTCCTGATCGATATTTTCTGTTTTTTCAATCACAATGTGGGTTGTCCACCGTCCGGGATAAGGCTCCGTTTTGACCGCTGCGCGGGGCGATTCCAATGGGTAGGACAACCCCAGTGTGATTACCAGATATGGATTCGGCAATTCTTTCTTTTTTCTTACACGAAGAAAAGAAGCGCAGGCGAAGATATGCCTGTTTGTAAATGTAATTTGTGTTTTCTGCACTTTGATTTTTGTATCCGGATATCGTTTTAATACTGCCTCCGAAAAAGTTTCATATAACGGCAGCGCATCCGGCTGCTGTTCAAAAAACATCAGAGTATCGGCATCCATTTATCTTCATCCTCCAATAAAAATATTCCGATTTTCTATTTTAAAGTATAGCATAAATCCTGTGAGTGTATCCATACTATTTCCGTCTCCGGCGTTGAAAGATGCCCCCTGTACATAACATGAAACTTAGGGTATAATGTTCATATGCCAATGAGCAGTGCGGAATCGAGCGTGCACTGCGGGGAAAACCTGCCGGTGCGATAATATGACAGAAACAGGGAGAAAAATAGATGGCGGATGTGATCGTGATTGGCTCCGGACCGGCCGGAGTCTCTGCTTCGCTGTACACAGCGAGGGGCGGTCTTGCGACCAGAGTGATTTCCAAAGGAAGCGGAGCTCTGGGTAAGACGGACAAGATACAGAATTATTATGGATTTCCGGATCTGATCTCGGGAGAGGAACTGGAACGGAACGGGATCGAGGGCGCGAAAAAAGTCGGCGTAGAATTTCTGGATGCGGAAGTTCTGAGTCTTGGATATGAGGAAAAATTGACCGTGGAGACCACAAAGGGAGTTTTTGCCGCAGATTATGTGGTGCTTGCCACCGGAGTGCAGAGAAAGACGGCAAAGATTCCGGGACTTCGGGAGCTGGAAGGAAAAGGCGTCAGTTACTGTGCAATCTGCGATGCGTTCTTTTACCGTCAGAAGCCGGTTGCAGTGTTGGGAAGCGGAGAATACGCTCTTCATGAAGCGGAAGTACTGCTTCCCACATCGTCTTCCGTGACGCTTCTGACCGACGGCGCGGAACTGACTGCGGATTTTCCGGAAGAGATCACGGTGATTGACAAGAAAATTCAGAAGATTGAAGGAACAGACTGCGTAGAATCTGTGTCCTTTAAGGATGGAAGTCAGGTCAGGATATCCGGCGTATTTGTTGCGTACGGGACAGCCGGAGGAAGCGATCTGGCGAAAAAAATCGGCGCGCAGACAGAAGATAATCATGTGGTGACAGATGAGAAAATGAGAACCACGGTTCCCGGACTTTATGCTGCAGGAGACTGCAACGGAGGCATGCTCCAGATCGCGAAAGCGGTCTACGAGGGTGCCGTCGCGGGAACCGATATTGTGAAACAGGCGAGAAAACAGGCAGGAGTTTAGAGTCCAAGCTCCTGCTTGATCATCTGTTTCGGCATATTTCCCATGGTTCGTGCGGAAACTTGTCCGTTTTTAAATAAAATCAATGTGGGGATGCTCATGACCTGGTAGTCCTGTGCCAGAGACATCTCCTCGTCAATGTTGATTTTGCAGACTTTCAGTTCCGGCATCTCGTCCGCAATCTGCTGAATCGTAGGCGCGAGCATCTTGCATGGAACGCACCAGGATGCCCAGAAATCTACCAGGACAGGTTTTGAAGACTGCAGTACTTCCTGTCGGAAATTATCTTTGGTTATAGTCGTTATAGTTATATTCATAATGAAAGACTCCTTTCTGGATATTAATATATTTTATTATAGTTTATCTTTAAAAGATTGCAAGGGCAGTAACAAATGTTACGCGAAAGGATGGAATGTATGACTTTAGAGGTTTTTCGAGGATTAATGATTCCCTTTTTGGGGACTGCGCTGGGAGCAGGCTGTGTTTTTTTCATGAAAGGGAATATGAACCGGCTGGTGCAGAAAGCTCTGACCGGATTTGCAGCCGGGGTGATGGTCGCAGCTTCCATCTGGAGCCTTCTGATTCCTGCCATGGATCAGGCGGAGGGGATGGGAAAGCTGGCATTTGTACCGGCGGCAGCAGGATTCTGGCTGGGAATCCTTTTTCTGCTTTTGCTGGATCATATTGTGCCTCATCTGCATATGAACTGCGATCAGGCAGAGGGTCCGTGCACACAGCTGAAAAAGACGACAATGCTGGTATTGGCGGTCACTCTGCATAATATTCCGGAAGGAATGGCGGTGGGAGTGGTGTATGCAGGCTGGATGGCCGGTGAGGCAGAATTAAGCCTTATGGGCGCGCTGGCGTTGTCTCTGGGCATTGCGATTCAGAATTTCCCGGAGGGAGCGATCATTTCCATGCCGCTTCGTTCTGAGGGAGTTGGAAAAGGGAGAGCGTTTCTTTACGGCGCTCTTTCCGGGATCGTGGAGCCGGCTGGAGCATTTCTCACAATAATGGCAGCAGGGATAGTGGTTCCGGCACTCCCGTACCTGCTCAGCTTCGCGGCCGGAGCCATGATGTATGTGGTAGTGGAAGAACTGATTCCGGAGATGTCGGAGGGAGAACATTCCAATATCGGTCCGGTGCTTTTCGCGCTGGGATTTACAGTGATGATGGCGCTTGATGTGGCGTTGGGATAGGATGATATGACAGGAGGGATAAGTGAAATGATTCAGAAGATCGGAATCGTCGGCCTGGGAGCGCTGGGTATTATGTATGCGGAATTGTTCCAGGATGCTCTGGGGAAAGGACATGTGTATGTGATCGCGGACAGGGATCGGATACAGCGTTACCAGAAAGACGGTGTGTATGCCAATGGGGAACGCTGCGATTTCCTCTATATGGATGCCGGTGAAGCAGAAGAGATGGACCTTCTGATCTTTGCCACAAAATATCACGGACTTGCAGATGCTGCAGGAAACGCGGCAAAAGCGTGCGGGAAGGATACGATTGTCTTGTCGGTACTCAACGGGGTTACCTCGGAAGAAGTGCTGGAGCAGATCCTGCATCCGGCGCATCTGCTGTACTGTACCGTACAGGGTATGGATGCCACCCGTACCGGAAACCAACTGACTTATACCCGGGCGGGGTCCATTGCTTTCGGAGAAAAAGAAAATGGACGGACAGAAGCTACCGCGCGTCTGGAAGAATTATTTCTCCAGACCGGTATTCCATATGTGATCCCGGATGATATTATTCATCAGCAGTGGAGCAAATGGATGCTGAATGTGGGCGTCAATCAGGTCTGTGCCGTATGCGGCATCAGCTACGGCGGAGTCCAACAGGAGGGAGAGCACCGGGACGCCATGCTGGCAGCTATGGAGGAAGCGAGACAGGCCGCGTGCGCGGAGGGCATCCCTCTGACCACGGCAGAGATCCGGGAATGGGTGAAACTGATCGATTCTCTTTCTCCGGAAGGAGAGCCGTCCATGAGACAGGATACCAGAGAAGGACGGCCGACAGAAGTGGATCTGTTCGCGGGACTGGTCTGCAGCCTGGGCAGAAAGCATGGACTGGATACACCACAGAACGACCATTTTTATGAAGTACTGACCGGACATCCGTTTGACGGACAGTAAAAATCCGCCTCCGGAAAACCGGAGGCGGGGCAGAAGATATAGGAGTTACATAATATATATGAAAGGTCAACCTTCGATGGAAATGTATTTACTTTGTTCCACTGCCGGTTTGGCCTCTTTTTTCGGAATCGTCAGCTTCAGTACGCCGTGATGGAATTCTCCTTTGATGTCGTCCTGGGTCAGATCATCGCCCACATAGAAGGATCTCTCACAGGCTCCGGCATACCGTTCCTGACGGATATATCTGCCGGTCTTTTTCTCCTGTTCGTCCTTGTCTACGCCTCTTGCGGCCTGAACGGTCAGATAACCGTTTTCCAGGGACACCTGAATCTCGTCTTTTTTGAATCCCGGAAGATCCATCTCCAGAATGTAGCTGTCGCCTTTTTCTTTGATATCGGTCTTCATCAGGTTTTTAGCCCTGTGTCCATACAGTTTCCTTTCTGCTTTTTTCATATCCCTGTCATTATAGAACGGGAAATCATTAAAGAAATCATCAAATAAGTTTTCACCAAAAATGCTGGGCATTAACATAAATCATTCCTCCTTGTCGATTCATTGAACCAATCAAAAACTGTACATGTCAGATTATCCGCCCCTCCGGATGACTCCGGAGGGAAAATGTATTATTCGATCGAGATATATTTCTTCTGCTCTACAGCAGGTTTTGCATCCTTCTTCGGGATATCCAGTGTCAGGGTTCCGTTCTCGAATTTCGCCTTGATGTCTTCCTGAGTTACTGCATCGCCCACATAGAAGCTTCTGCTGCAGGTTCCGGCGTAACGTTCACGGCGGATATATCTGCCATCGTTGTCCTTCTCATCCTTGCTGGTATTGGAAGAAGCCTGGATGGTCAGGTAACCGTCTTTCAACTCTGCCTTCACATCTTCTTTCTTTACGCCCGGAAGGTTCATCGTCACTTCATAACCGTTATCCGTTTCTTTGATATCGGTCTTCATCAGTTCGGTCGTATCATACCGGAAAGTCGGATAGTTAAAATCGAAGAAATCATCAAATAAGTTATCATTAAAAATACTAGGCATCAACATAAATCATCGCTCCTTTTATATCTTTTATAGTCAATTTTATTTGTCGGAACCAGGTGGAGGAGATCTTTCTTTTGAACCCCTTTCCTTTGTTCTAGCTGTACTATAACACTTCTTGTTAGCACTGTCAAGAGGTGAGTGCTAATTCTTTTGTGAAAAAATTGTGAACGTTAATTGTGAATGTTAAATTTCTTTCCCTCTCAAATCCATTTTTAACAAACCAGCTGCTAACAATCCAATAAAAACTGTCGTGTTCACAAATAACAGTGCAACAACACTTTTTACAACTCCGAAAGTAAAAAGTATGGAGAAAATTTCTACTGACAGCACAATAAAACACATATAGTTTGTTATATACTCTGTTATAATTTTTCCATAATAGTTGTTCATCTGCAATTTCACATAGATAAAGGGTTTTAATATATAACGGATTATGATACATATAACCGGACAAATAAAAATCCAGTTTTTATTAACCAAGGATGTTGCCACTCCTTTACTCCATTGTAGCGGAATTTCTGTCGGCAGCTTAGAATAAGACAAAGCCCCAATAATCAAGCACAGTGCGGTAATCGCTGTCCAAGTAAGCATACTTCCCCATATATACAAAAAACTGACTGAATCCAGTTTGAAAACAGTTTGATTATCTCTCCAATAGTCATGCAAATCGGTTATATACTGTTCTGCCTGTAATTTTTCATAACTAATACTTTCTTCATCCAGCATTTTTTCGCACATGAGTTTCGCCTTATTTAAATCAGTAATCTGACTTTTTAATACTTCATACTGCTTCTCGAGCGTATCCTTCAATGTTGCTTTTTCGGAAATAATATTTCGGATGTCTTCAATAGAAATTCCCAATGTACGTAGATATGCAATCTTCTTTATATTTTCCACATCATTTTCAGAATAATCTCTATAACCATTACTTTCATTTCTCGAAGGATCAATAAGTTTTTCCTTTTCATAAAAACGGATATTAGAACGGGATAAACCTGTTTGTTTTTCTACGTCTTTTATAGTCATGTTATGCATTCCCTCTTTCAAGCAACTCTATTTTACTTAATAATAAGCTATAAACAAGGTTTACAGTCAAGCATTTATCAAAAATCTTTGCTCTGTTAGTTACAAATCAATTTTTTACATCAATGCCGCAGAATCCCTGAAAATAAGGATCTGCGGCACTTGATGACACGGGACAAAAACCAATCGCAGCTAACAAGAGGTGAGTGCTAATTTTCTAAGTTTTTTAGTCAGCCCAAAATTGTGAACGTGCGGTCTGTGATCCGGACTTTTTCTCCCACGTAAAATCCTCCCTGTACTGTACCCGTGACTACACATCCGCCGGAATTCATTTTGAAGATATCCTCGACAATGATCGTGCCGGGGAGTGTTATATTCAATTTGAAAAGAGATTATGGTCAATGCGCTGCAGAGCAGCCCTGCCAGCAGCCATCTGACTGCTTTCAAGATTCGGTTTGTCATAACTGTGTCCTCGCATATCTGGAACTATACAGATAATACCATTATAATGGCGCGTCTGTCAGCTTAACAAGACAAAACAATGCCGCCCTGCCGGATGGGGCGTCTGACAGAGCGGCACGAAGATATTTTATCTGATTGTAACTGTACAGGACGGCATATCTAATTGAAGGAATCCGGATCCGGATATTTATCGGGACTCACGGAATATCCGTTGTCATATTCGACTGTCATATAAAGGGTTTCCTCTCCATTTACCAGTTTTACACGGCAGATACCGTTTTCAAACAGATCGGTGATTTCGATTTCCTGGTCGTAATAGTATACCCAGACGGTTCCGTCGTCCTTGTATTCCACTTCCGGCATGTACAGCTCTTCCAGGATCTCTTCTTCTGTGAGAGGACGTTCTGTACCGTCCGGTTCGATGGCGATGCCTCCGCCGCCCATGGACTGTGTGGAGCCGTCTTCCTCCTGCCAGGCGACATTATATTCGCCGTTTTCACCGATGACAAGCTCGGCGTCAGTCTGGTCTCCATGAATCCAGAGCTGGATGGTGCGCTGTATGCCGCCCACATTGGCTGCATAGGCGACCCCGGTGCTGCCCGCGATCAGAAGGGCAGCGGCGATAGCGGCAGCAGTTCCCATATAAGCATGTTTTCTTGTTTTTTTCATAAGTTTATCCGCCTCCAAATGTTCCATTCCGAAGGAAGATACTGTGTCAAATACTTTTTGGTAGCGTTCTTTATCCGTCATGCTTCTTCCTCCTTTAATACGTCCCGTAAGAAACTTCGTCCTCTGGACAAACGCATTTTCACGCTGCCTTCCGTGATCCGCAGGATCCGGGCGATCTCTCTGGCGGAAAGGTCTTCGTAATAGTAGAGATGGATCACTTCCCGGTATTTTTCCGGGAGCTTCATGACTTCTTCAAACAGAGCATGCTCTTCCTGGTCTTCAAAAGGAAGTTCGTTCATGCAGTCCTCTATGGAGATCCTGTTCCTTTTCCAGAAAGATCCGGAGATGTCTTTCGCGCGGTTGATCGCCACCCGCAGCAGCCAGGCCTTCAGGTGTTCCCCGTCGTGAAATTGTTTTTTTGAAGTATAGTACTGAATGAATGTATCCTGGACGGCGTCGTTGGCGTCGTCTATGTTGCGGCAGACGCTGAACGCCGCCGCGTACAGGCTTTTCTGATGAAGCTCAATCAGTTCTTCCAGCGATTGTCTCATAAGTTGGTTCCTCGGTTTTTCGTTGTTTCTTTGAAAGGCCCTTTCACTTATAACACGATTCAGAAGGAGAAAAGGTAACAGAGTTTTTATTTTTTATGAAATGAATCGCCAGACAGACGCCGACGGTGACGATCTCAGCAAAAGGAAGGGAGAACCACACTCCGTCCACACCGAGCAGGCGGGAGAACAGGAGAAGACCGACAGGCACAAAGATGATTCCCCGGCTTGCCGCGATGAGAATAGAGCTTACAGCGTCGCCCAGAGCGGTGTGATAGCCGGACTGGACGATATTAAATCCGCTGGCGAGAAAACAAAGCCCGTATATTCTGGCTCCCCGGACGGCCATATCGATCACGGTACCGCTCTGTTCCCGGTCCAGAAACAGACCGATCAGCTGCCTTCCGAAGATCCAGAAGACGCCAAAAAGCATGGCCCCCATGATAAAATTGGAGATAAGGGCGGCGGTCCGCGTCTTTCGGATCCGGTCCAGATTTCCTGCCCCGTAATTGCTGCTCAGAATGGGACTGATCCCGTCGGACATGCCGAACATGAGCAGTGTGACGAAGTTCCCTATATAATTAATGATAGTAAATGCAGCCACGCCGTCTTCTCCTGCATAGGCCATAAAAGAACGGTTCATCAGGAAAACGGTCAGTGCCGCGGCTGCGTAGGTAACGCCTTCGGAAGAACCATTGAAAGCGGCATGGAGGATTTCACGCGGACAAAAATGGCCGTCAAAAACATTCAGGACAGTTTCCCGGCGGAACATAGGAGAAGACGCCACCAGCAGTCCTCCCAGATAAGCCAGACCGGTGGCTGCCGCGGCTCCGGGTATGCCCAGGCCCAGCACGCCCACAGCCAGATAATCCAGAATTACGTTGCAGGATATGGTGGTGACAGTGCCGGCCAGGTAGAGCCGGGGCTTTTCCACCAGACGTCCCGAGAATCCGAAAAGGATCTTAAAAGCAATCACCGGGGCGAAACATGCCAGGATACGGATATACTGGCTGGAACCTGTGAGCAGTACCTCATTTGCTCCCAGAAATCGGGCAATGGGGACGGAAAAGCATAGTCCGCCCAGAAGGATCAGGATGGAAAGTACGGCCAGCACCAGGAGCGCGGAATGATAGATATTTTTCGCGCGCTTTTGATCGCCGGCGCCCAGCGCTCTTCCCGCGGCGCTCATGGTTCCGGTACAGATCACCATACTGCTTCCGATGATAATCTGAAAGTAGGGGTTGGCGATATTTACGCTTGCCATGGCGTCTGCTCCCGCATAATTGCCGAGAAAGAGTCCGTCCACAATGCCCTGAATACCGTCCAGTACCATGGCGATCATGGCAGGAACCACAAAGCGGAGGAACAATCGCGGCAGGGGATCTTTTAATAAACCGTTTTCACGCATCTTTCACAGCTCCTTGAGAGAGATGCCGCAGGAAAATCTCTTCCATTTCTGCGTTCAGCGTCACGCCCAGAGAAGGCAGTACCTGGTCCAGAGCATGGAAGACTGCGGCCATCTTTTCCGGACGGGCATTTTCTCCCATATGTCCCAGGCGGATGACCTGACCCGCCAGAACGTCGAAGGATCCTGCGAGCATGATGCGGTATTCCCGGAGCACGGTATTCAGGATATCTTTTGCGGAGACTCCTTCCGGCACGTCGAAAACGGTGACGGTATTGGAAAATCCGGTTTCCTGATGGAGCCGGAGACCGGCTGCGGTGACGGCGGCGCGGGAGGCTTCCGCGATTCTGGCATGGCGGTTCAGAAAGTCCGGATCATTTTTCACATTTTCCAGAGCTGCGCGGAGCCCGTGGATGTCGCTTACGGGCATGGTATACGGGAACCACTGATTTTCATACCAGTTGTCAAAAGTCAGAAGATTGGCATAGAAGGAAGCCACCGGTGTTTTCCTGCCGTGCATGGCGGCGTCGGCGTCGGGACTTATGGTGACGAAAGCAAGTCCGGGAGGCGCGGAGAGCGCTTTCTGTGATCCCCCGCAGAGAATGTCTGTGCCAAAGTCATCCGCCCGGATCTCTTCCCCGAACATGGCGGAGACAGAGTCGACGACAGTCAGGATGCCGTATCGCTTCAGCAAAGGGCAGATACGTGAAATATCGTTGAGCATGCCGCTGGGGGTATCACAGTGGACAACGGTGGCGTATTTAAAATCATGATCTTTTTTCAGATATGTTTCCAGCGCGTCCGCATCCAGGGCACGACGGTAATCCGCGGTATAGAGTACCGGGTCTCCGCCATATATTTTTACAAAATCAGCAAATCCCTTGCCGAATACTCCGTTATCCAGGACAAGAACCCGGTCGCCCGGCTCTGTCAGGGTAGCGCAGGCAGCTTCCAGCCCGAGGATTCCTTCTCCGCCCAGGATCAGGCTGCGGTTCCGAGTGCGCAGGAGCGAGCTGATCAGTTCGCAGGTTTCTTTGTAAAAGGTATAGAATTCCGGATCCAGATCCGGGTTAGTACAGGTGAGGCTTCTGGATAGTCTTACATTTTCCCGGACCTGAGTGGGGCCGGGGGTCATGATGTTGTACATAGTATTACGTCCTTTCTAAATGGTTGTTGTTTACGTTGATTCTCATCATAAAATACATCTGGATTCTTTAAAATATCCAGTTTTGATAAAATTGACCATACCAGTTCGCTGCCTGTGCTCTTGACCCATATTTTCTGATAAGTTAAAATCAATAGAAAACAGCCGATAATATGTGAAGAGAGGATAGTATATGCCTAATAGAACCAAACAGGCGCTGGAAGCGTCGCTGAAAAAACTTCTTTTGGAAAAACCTCTGGATCGGATCACGATTCAGGATCTGGCCGCTGACAGCGGAATCAGCCGGATGACTTTTTATTATCATTTTCAGGATATTTATGATCTGGTGGAATGGGTCTGTTATGAAGATGCGGTGAAGGCGCTGAAAGGAAAGAAGACTTATGATACCTGGCAGGAAGGTTTTTTGCAGATTTTTGAAGCTGTGCTGGAGAATAAGCCGTTTGTGATGAACGCGTATCGCTGCATCAGTCGTGAAAAGATAGAGAATTATTTGTATAAACTGACGTACGGGCTGATTCGGTGTGTTGTGGATGAGAAGGCGGAAGGATTCGCTGTAACGGAAGAGGAAAAGACATTTATCGCGGAATTTTACAAATACGGTTTTGTAGGTGTGATGCTGGACTGGATTCAGGGCGGTATGAAAGCGGACTATGCAAAGATCGTGGAGAAGATCAGTATTACCATGCAGGGCAATATTTCCGGTTCTATCCGGAATTTTGCCGGGCAAAGACGGACGTGAAGTTTTACTAACTTTACAAACAGGGACGGATGATCAGTTTTCTGACATTCGTCCCTGTTTGTAAATGGAAAAAGAATGGCCGCGGTCGTAGGATAATTATATAAAACAAATATCAGAAAGGCGGTCAGTCATATGGCAAAAAAAGGAACAAAGGTTAAAGCGGCAGGCGCAGTGCTGGCAGGAACGGGGGTGGCTGTGCTTCTTTCCCGAAAATTAAGAGAGAAAAAGGAAGCCGGAGCGGATGAGTCTTATAGAAACACAGAGTTGGGGAAAAATGCAAAGAACAAGAAAGGGATTTATTACAGCAGCGGAAATTATGAAGCGTTTGCCAGACCGGAAAAACCGGAAGGAGTAGAAGAAAAGAACGCATACATAGTGGGTAGCGGTCTGGCCTCCCTGGCGGCGGCCTGTTTCCTGGTAAGAGATGCCCGGATGCCGGGAAATCATATACATATTCTGGAGGCGCAGGATATTGCGGGAGGCGCGTGTGATGGAATCTGCGACCCGGTCAGAGGTTATGTTATGAGAGGCGGACGGGAAATGGAAGATCATTTTGAATGTCTCTGGGATCTGTTCCGAAGTATTCCTTCCCTGGAGATACCGGGAGCCTCTGTGCTGGATGAATTTTACTGGCTCAATAAACATGATCCCAACTTTTCTCTTTGCAGGGCAACAGAAAAACGTGGAAAGGATGCGCATACGGACGGAAAGTTCGGATTGAGCCGGAAAGGCTGCATGGAGATTGTGAAGCTGTTTATGACCAGAGACGAGGATCTGTATGATAAGACCATCGAGGATGTGTTTGACGATGAAGTGTTCGGTTCCGCATTCTGGCTGTACTGGCGAACCATGTTCGCGTTTGAAAACTGGCACAGCGCTTTGGAGATGAAGTTGTATTTTCAGCGCTTTATCCATCATATTGCAGGACTTCCGGATTTCAGCGCTTTAAAATTTACCCGTTATAACCAGTATGAATCCCTGATCCTTCCTATGCAGAAATACCTGGAGGACGCGGGCGTGGATTTCCGGTTCAGGACGGAAGTGACCAATGTGCATTTTGAAATCCGGAATGGAAAGAAGACGGCGACAGCTATTGAGTGCAAGATCAAAGGTGTGGAGACAGGTATTCCTTTGACAGAAAATGACCTGGTCTTTGTGACCAACGGGAGCTGTACCGAGGGAACTATTTATGGAGATCAGGATCATGCGCCCAATGGAGACGCAGAGGTTCGTACAAGCGGATGCTGGAACCTTTGGAAAAATATAGCCAGACAGGATTCATCTTTTGGACGGCCGGAGAAGTTTTGTTCTGATATCGGAAAGACCAGCTGGGAGTCAGCGACAGTTACCACATTGGATGACCGGATTCTTCCTTATATTACAAATATCTGCAAAAGAGATCCCAGAAGCGGAAAAGTGGTGACAGGAGGTATCGTAAGCTGTAAAGATTCGGCATGGCTTCTGAGCTGGACGATCAACCGTCAGGGGCAGTTCCGGAAACAGGATCCTGAAAAGGTCTGTGTCTGGGTTTATGGCCTGTTTACTGATGTGCCGGGAGATTATGTGAAAAAGCCCATGAAAGAGTGCACCGGTAAAGAGATCACGGAAGAGTGGCTTTATCATCTGGGGGTACCGGAAGAGCAGATTCCGGAGCTGGCTGAACGCAGCGCTGTTTGTGTGCCGACTTTAATGCCGTATATTACCGCCTTCTTTATGCCAAGAACCATAGGGGACAGGCCGGACGTGATTCCGGACGGATGTGTAAATTTCGCTTTTCTCGGACAGTTTGCCGAGACTCCAAGAGACACTGTATTCACAACCGAATATTCCGTGAGAACAGCGATGGAAGCTGTATATGGCCTGCTGGGCATAGATCGGGGAGTACCGGAAGTATGGGGAAGCGTTTACGACATACGCTGTCTTCTGGACAGTGCCGTAAAACTGATGGATGGTAAATCTCCTCTGGATATGGAGCTTCCAGGTCCGCTTAACGCGTTGAAAAAACCGTTGGTTGGATTGATCAGGGGAACAGTGGCGGAAAAGCTGCTGAAAGATCATAATATCATATAGACAAATATTTTCAGATAATTTCCTCTTGACACCGAGTCATATTTATGGTAACTTCTTGTTAGCACTCGATAAAGGAGACTGCTAACAAGAAGAGGAGGAAATTTTATGATTATCAGACCGATTCATGATATATTGCTCCTGCCGGACGTATCATATTATTTCCGGAAGGAATTTTTTAAAGACTGGACAGGGGAAGACCTGGATACCGGAACCGAAATTCTGTTTGCCCTGATGAAAGAAGGCAAAGAAGTTTCGGAGATGACGGAGGAAGATTTTTATCCGATTGGATTGCTGGCAAGAATAGAAGGATTTAATGAAGACGATAATGTGCAGGTCCGTACGCTGGAGAGAGTGGATATTGAGGACCTGGAGATACAGGATGGATATATTACGGCATCTGCGGCAAGCCGCCCGGAGACCGTGGATATGACAGAAGGAGAAGAGAAAGAGCAGTTTGGCCAGTTAAAGGCGTCGCTGCTCAAGTTTGTGCAGGGTTATCAGTGGGGACTTTGGGCGAGGAGTTTTATCCTTCAGCGAAAGAATATCAATGATCTTGCATGTGCCCTGGCCGATTATCTGAATCTGGATACAGATGCAAAATATGCGATTCTTGCGGCTGATTCGGTCAGAGAACGGTATGAATTGATCAAGAAGGCGATTCATGAATTTATTGAGATCGCAAAAGTGTCGGAAGAAGCGCAGAATGCCCATAAGGACAATCAGGAACAGCTGTACCGGGAGGCTGCCATCAAGAAGCAGATCGATTATCTGCAGAAGGAACTGGACGACATGCATCCGGAGAATATGTCGGATGTGCGCAAGTTCGAGAAAAAGATCGCCCGCTCCGGCATGAATAAAGAGGCAAAGAACGAGGCGGAAAAGGTGCTGAACCGGATGCGTCAGGAAGGAAAAGAGAGCCACGAATACGGGCTTCTCTACGACTATCTGGATTTTGTGACCAGTCTTTCCTGGAAGACGCCGAAAATGCCTTCCATCGATCTGGAGAAGGCGGAGGAGATCCTGGACGAGGATCATTATGGATTGAAAAAAGTGAAGGAGAGGATCATCCAGCAGCTTGCGGTCATGGCGTTGAACCGGAAACAGCACGGTTCGATTCTGCTTTTCGTAGGACCGCCCGGAACCGGCAAGACCAGTATCGGACAGAGTATCGCGAAAGCGTTGGGCAGAGCGTATGTACGGATCAGCCTGGGCGGTATCCGCGACGAGGCTGAGATCCGCGGCCACCGCAGGACGTACATAGGCGCCATGCCGGGACGGATTATGGAAGGCATGAAGCGCAGCGGCGCTTCCAACCCGGTTATGGTGCTGGACGAAGTGGATAAGCTGGCGAAAGACTACGGCGGAGATCCGGCCAGCGCGCTTCTGGAGGTGCTGGATCCGGAACAGAACAGCACATTTACGGATCACTATATGAACGTGCCTTACGACCTATCCAATGTTCTGTTTGTCTGCACCGCCAATACCACCGACACGATCCCGGAACCGCTTCTGAACCGTATGGAAGTGATCAATTTCCCGGGGTATACAGCGGTGGAGAAGTTCCAGATCGCCAGAAGACATCTTCTTCCGAAGGCTATGGAAGCCATGGGAATCAAGAGCGATATGCTGGAGATCGAGGATGCGGCGTTACAGAAGATCATCGATGAATACACGATGGAATCCGGAGTCCGGAGCCTGAAGAAGCATCTGGATACGCTTTGCCGTACCGCGGCGGTAAAACTGGTGAAAAAAGAAAACGAAAAACTGGTCGTGACCACGGCGAATCTGGCAGACTATCTTGGAAAGAAACAGCTGCAGCATGAGAAAAAGCTGGAGAAAGGGATCCCCGGAGTAGTGACAGGACTGGCATGGACCCGGGCGGGCGGCGAGATTCTCTTTATAGAGAGCAAGCTGACCAAAGGAAAAGGAAATCTTCTGATCACCGGCCAGCTGGGAGACGTGATGAAGGAGTCCGTGCAGATCGCGCTGAGTCTGGTGAAGGGATTGTATCCGAAGGAGACGGCAGTACTGGAGAAAAACGATCTCCATATTCATGTCCCGGCGGGGGCAGTGCCCAAGGACGGACCGTCCGCAGGTATTACGCTGGTGACGGCGCTGGCTTCGCTGGTGACCGGACGTCCTGCGGATCCGGACTGCGCCATGACCGGGGAGGTATCGCTGCGGGGCGGCGTCATGCCCATCGGCGGTCTGCCGGAGAAACTGATGGCGGCACAGAGAGCCGGTATATCTAGAGTTTATATTCCGGCAGAGAATGTGGATGATCTGGACGAAGTGGCGGAAGAAGTGAAAGAGAAGCTGGAGATTATCCCGGTGAAAACCGTCACGGAAGTGCTGGACAGAGTATTGCTTTCCAAAGAAACAGAGAAATAAAATAATCATGTGTCATTGACGGCGAAGGCTTCGGGCCTTCGCCGTTTTGCTGTTTCCGTTCCGAACCGTGAAAAAATTTATGCGGGAAAAAGCCCGTAAAATCGGCAAAGGTTACTTCATAAGGGGCTTAGTTACCAAAAAGTGCGTACTTCACGTATTTTTTTCCTTTGTTTACAATACGATTAAAGATAAGACCTGACAGAAAAGAAAGTATACAAGGAGGAGCAGAGATATGACGGCACAGGATTGTCTGCAGATATTGAGAGAAGTGAAGGACGCGGCTTTCGCCACTGTGGATGAGAACGGTTATCCCCAGGTGCGCATCATAGATGTAATGCTGGTGGAAGACGGCACGATTTATTTTTGCACGGCCAGAGGAAAAGATTTTTATCAGCAGCTGGCCAGGACAGGACGGGCGGCGGTAACGGCGCTGAATAAAGACTATCAGATGGTGCGGTTTTCCGGAAAGGTAAAAAGACTCACAGACCAGAAGAAGTGGATCGACAGGATCTTTGAGGAAAATCCTTCCATGAAAGAGGTCTATCCGCAGGACAGCCGCTATATTCTGGAGCCGTTCTGTTTTGAAGAAGGACAGGTTGAATTTTTTGATCTCGGGAAAAGTCCGATTTACCGGGAGAATTTCACGCTGGGCGATGTGAAAAAGGAACAAAAAGGATATGAGATCACGGATGAGTGCATCGGCTGCGGAACTTGTATGGAAGGATGTCCGCAGCGCTGCATCGAAGAAGGTACGCCGTTTTCAATCCGGCAGGAAAACTGCCTTCATTGCGGTCTTTGCGCCGAGAACTGCCCGGTACAGGCCATACGGAAGAGAGGTAGATAAAGATGATTTGGGAAATGTGGAACCTGTTTTTGGAACGAAGTGATTTCTTCGCGGATCTTTTATGGGAGCATCTGGGGATCTCCCTGCTGGCGATCGTGATCGCCGTCCTGATCGGCGGCGCGGCGGGCATCCTGATCAGTGAAGTGAGAGGGGCCGCGAAACCGACTCTGGGCGTGGTCAGCTTTCTTTATACGATTCCGTCGATCTCCATGTTGGGCTTTTTAATCCCGTTTTCCGGTGTGGGAAACGCGACGGCGGTGATCGCTTTGACGGTCTACGCGCTGCTTCCCATGGTGAGAAACACGTACGCCGGCATGACCAACGTGGATCCGGCCATCCTGGAGGCGGCGAAGGGGATGGGAAGCACCCGGATGCAGGTGCTTTTCAAGATCCGTCTTCCGCTTGCCATGCCGGTGATCATGTCGGGTATCCGCAGTATGGTAACCATGACCATCGCCCTGGCAGGTATCGCTTCCTTTATCGGGGCAGGCGGACTTGGCGTAGCGATTTACAGAGGAATCACCACGAATAATACTGCCATGACCATGGACGGGAGCCTTCTGATCGCTCTTCTGGCTTTGCTCATGGACTTCCTTCTGGGAATCGTGGAACGGCGCATGACGAAATGCAGCGCGGAAGCCAAAAAAGTAAATCACCGGATAGCGGCCGCGGTGCTGGTCCTCTGCCTGGCGGGAGCAGGCGTGGGCATGTTCCGGACACACACCGGAGATACGGTCCATATCGCCACGAAGCCTATGACGGAACAGTATGTGCTGGGGGAGATGCTGGAGCTTCTGATCGAACAGGACACGGATCTGAATGTGGAACTGACCCAGGGCGTGGGAGGAGGAACCTCCAATATCCAGCCGGCCATGGAGAGCGGCGAGTTTGACATGTATCCGGAGTACACCGGCACCGCCTGGAACATGGTGCTGAAAGAAGACAGCCTGTATACGGAAGACCTGTTCGGAGAACTGGAACAGGCCTACGAGGATGACTACTCCATGGAGTGGGTGGGAATGTACGGTTTTAACAATACCTACGGGCTGGTGGCCCGCAGAGAGATTGCTGAGCAGTACGGGCTTAAGACTTACTCGGATCTGGCAGCCGCTGCCGGGGAGCTGACATTCGGCGCCGAATATGATTTCTTTGAGAGAGAAGACGGATACGACAGCCTCTGCGAAACCTACGGGCTGGAATTCAAGGACACGATGGATCTGGATATCGGGTTGAAATATCAGGCGCTGAATGAAGGGCAGATCGATGTGATGGTGGTGTTCACCACAGACGGGCAGCTGTCTTCCTCGGATGTGGTGGTACTGGAAGATGATCTTCAGTTTTTCCCGTCCTATCTCTGCGGAAATGTGATCCGGAGCGAAGTCCTGGAAGCGCATCCGGAATTGAATGAGGTATTTGAAAAGCTGACGGGTACGATTTCTGACAACGATATGGCGGAGATGAATTACAAAGTGGAGACAGAAGGTCGGGAGCCGGAAGATGTGGCAGAGGAATTCCTCAGAGACTGCGGCCTTTTGGAGTGAGGAGGCATGAATTATGGAGACAATGATTGAATTTCGGCATGTGAAAAAATCGTACGGGGATAAACCGGTATTGAAAGATTTTAATCTGACGGTGGAAAAAGGAGAGTTTGTCACGATCATCGGATCCTCCGGATGCGGGAAGACCACGGCGCTTAAGATGGTCAACGGCCTGCTGGAGCCGGATGGAGGAGATATCTTCGTATACGGTGAAAACATCCGGGGAAAGGATCAGACACAGCTTCGGAGAAATATCGGCTACGCGATCCAGGGCAGCGTGCTCTTCCCTCATATGACCGTGGAACAGAACATTTCCTATGTCCCGAATCTGTTAAATAAAAAAGATCGGAAAAAGACCAGGGACGCCGTGTCCAAATGGATGAAGATCGTCGGACTGGATGATGAACTGAGGAGCCGCTTCCCGTCGGAATTATCCGGCGGACAGCAGCAGAGGGTGGGCATAGCGCGCGCGCTGGCGGCGTCTCCGGAGATATTGCTGATGGATGAACCTTTCGGGGCGGTGGATGAGATCACCAGAGGGCAGCTGCAGACAGAGATCGGGAGAATCCATGCCCAGACCGGCATCACGGTGATGTTCGTCACCCACGATATCTCTGAGGCCCTGAAGCTGGGGACCAAGGTGCTGGTGATGGACAAAGGCGATATACAGCAGTATGACAGGCCTGAAGAATTGCTGCGCCATCCGGCTACGGATTTTGTAAAAAAACTGGTGGCCCAGCAGCGCCATGCCTGCCACCTGCCGGATGACCGTCTGGAAGAATGCGAATACAGCGGGGTGAGAACATGCTGAGAGCTTTTCAGGAAAAGGAAGTTATAGACAGCGTTTTGCGTCTGCGGTCGGAACTGGACGCGGCGGACGCGGTGGTTATCGGCGCCGGCGCCGGATTGTCGGCTTCTGCCGGATTCGCTTATACCGGCGGACGGTTTGAAAAATACTTCGGTGATTTTGCAAAAAAATACGGTTTTAAGGATATGTATTCCGGCGGGTTTTATCTGTATGACACCCTGGAAGAATACTGGGCTTTCTGGAGCCGGTACATCTATATCAACCGGTATATGGACGCGCCGAGGCCTGTTTACCAAGACCTTTATGAACTGGTAAAGGACAAAGATTATTTTGTATTGACCACCAATGTGGATCACTGTTTCCAGAAGGCAGGATTTGACAGGCGCCGCCTGTTTTACACCCAGGGAGATTATGGACTCATTCAATGCAGCAGGCCGTGCCATCAGGACACCTACGACAATGAGGATATGGTAAGAAAGATGGCAGAGTCGCAGGGATATGTGATCGACGGGGATGGGGTCCTGACCCTGCCGGAGGGCGTCGTCCCGAAAATGTCAGTTCCCGCGGAACTTGTGCCTCATTGTCCAAGGTGCGGCGCGCCCATGAGCATGAATCTTCGCGCGGACGACACGTTCGTGGAAGATGAAGGATGGCACAGGGCGTCAGAACGGTATACAGAGTTTTTGCGAAGACACCAGAATCTGAAAATCCTCTTTCTGGAGGCAGGAGTGGGATATAATACGCCAACGATAGTCAAGTATAGCTTCTGGCGGATGGCATATGAGTGGGAAGATGCGTTGTATGCCTGTTTGAATTACGGAGAGGCTTTTGCCCCTGATGAAATAAAAAAGAAGTCAATTTGTATCAATGGAGATATTGGAGCGATTCTGAATCAACTCAAACCCACATAAATATCACTGGCGTAATGCTGGAAGCCAAAGAGCGTTTCATCTGATCTGATGGACGCTCCTTTTTTGCGCCCATTTTCAGAAGGAGGGAATTCACATGGAACTTAACGAAGAAGAAATTTTGTTCCAATCTTTGGTTAGAATAGTCACTCGAATTGTGGTAAAAGATACGTCTAAACAAAAATGACAATTTAGTTTAGACGAATATTCTGAATAAAATTGACTATACTATAACCGAAGGGAGAGATTGTCATGACATATATCAAACGAGCTGTGGAAGAGACGATTGCACGGATGTCCAAAATGTTTCCAGTGCTGCTGGTAACTGGTCCAAGGCAGGTTGGAAAAACGACCTTATTGCAAAGAATGGCAGAGGCACAGCAAAGCGAAGGCATAGAGCGCAAATATGTTACTCTGGATGATCCTGACGTCAGATACCTGGCAAAACACGATCCTGCCCTGTTTTTACAGAGGTATTCCCCACCGGTACTGATTGATGAGATCCAGTATGCAACAGAGCTGCTGCCCTATATCAAAATGAGCGTTGACTGTTCTAAGAAAAAAGGTGATTTCTGGATCACAGGCTCGCAGGTGTTCCGTCTTATGAAAAATGTCAGCGAAAGTTTGGCCGGACGGGTCGGAATCGTGAACCTGCTGGGATTATCCGATGCGGAGATCTACCAGGAACCGAGCGAGCCTTTTCAAACGGAAGCTGGGCATTTGATGGAGCGTTTGTCCGTAAAAAGAAAAAGAGATTTGAATGAGATCTACCGCAGGATATTCAAAGGTTCCATGCCGGAACTCTATGCAGACGAAAATGTAGATTGGGAGACTTACTACCGCTCCTATGTTGATACCTATCTGCAAAGGGATATTCGAGATCTGGCACAGGTTGCGGATGAAATGCAATTTTACAATTTTATGACGATTGTTGCTGCACAGACCTCAAAACCTGTCGTCTATGAGGAACTGGCGAGTGCCGCAGGCGTTTCAGCTCCAACGGCAAAAAAATGGCTCTCTATTTTGGTGTCGTCTCATATCATTGCGCTTGTACAGCCTTATCATAACAATGCACTCAAACGGGTTGTAAAGATGCCATTGATCCATTTCCTGGACACCGGTTTGGCAGCGTATCTCTTAAAATGGGGCAATCCCGAAGCATTGGAAAGAGGCGCCATGTCTGGGGCGTTTTTTGAGAGCTATGTTTTTTCAGAGATTTATAAGAGTTATCTGAACGCAGGAAAAGAGCCGCCTATTTTCTATTACCGGGATAAAGACCAGAAAAAAATAGACCTGTTGCTTTATCAGAATGGTGTGCTTTCTCCGATAGAGATCAAAAAATTGGCGTCGCCGGGCAAGACCGCCATTAAAAACTTCAAGGTATTGGAACCCATTACCAAGGAATCGGTTTTCGGAGGTTTAGAGTCTTTGAAGGTTGAGATTGGAACCGGAAGCGTGGTCTGTATGGCAAACGATCTGTTGCCTGTGGACGACAAGAACTGGTACGTACCAGTTTGGCTCATTTAATCAGTATTTTGCAGAATGAGCGAGGACTGAACACCCCAACGATAGTCAAGTATAACTTCTGGAGGATGACATATCAGAATCCGAAGGCGACGTATGTGTGCATCAATTACGGAGACGCGGCGGATGTGGCGCTGATGAGCGATGATATCTCAAAAATCCCGTATTTGAAGCGGCTGTCCAACGCGACGGTCAATACCATAAAAGCCAGCATCACGCTGTCTATGTGCATCAACTTTGCAGCGATCGTGCTGTCGCTCATGGAAGTGCTGACGCCTACTACCGGAGCGCTGGTGCACAATGCGGGTTCCTGCTTTGTGGTGCTGATTGCCGCGCTGCTTTATGACAGAAAATTTGATTAGCATGATAAATTTTTATCACATGGTCTGGTAAGCCAAAGAGCGGCGCCCAGAGGAAGAAATACCAAAGCTCCTTTTTGGGAAAGCATAAGGAGAAAAAGTCTTTTGATAATATTGTTCCGGACAGGCATAGTAATAGAGGGAAGGATTCCCAGATGGTTTGCAAGCGCCAGAAGGCATCCTGAAAGTGCGAGTACAAAATAGAATACAGTCAGGAGAAGGAGGGCAAGGTGTATTCCGGGAACGCATGTCCCTTTGAAAGACTTTGCGTGAAGAAAGCATCCGGCAGTGTACAGAGCGGCCCATCCCGCTAACAGGTAAAAGGCAGGGAAAGCCAGGAAACATGTTATTAAATATGGTGTTGATATGAATCGGAGCCATAATTCATAAAAATAAGGAGTAAGAAGGGACAACAGAATCCCTAGGAATGCAGTGGTGCTTATGAGGATCAGGCAGTAAGCATATTCCCTTCTTCGGTCAGATTTTGCCGGAATGCCATAGATCAGGGCGGTAACATCTGTCCCTAATATATTTGCGATTTTCATCAGAGTCTCAATATCAGGGTGAGTTTTTCCTCTTTCATAATTGGAGACAGTCTGGTGGCTGACAAATAATTTTTCTGCCAATTCATCCTGGGTCATTTTCTTTTCTGTGCGGAGGATACGGATATTTTTTCCTATGTTTGTCATGGTTGTTCCCCCCTTCGTATATGTTTTGGTATTTTTATCATGACATAAAGGGATGAAAATGTCACGCAAAGATTCTTTGAAAACGGGAGAAAATGCGTTATTATAAAAGAAAGTTGTTTTTAGAAAACGGAAGCCGGAAGGAGCGCAGATTATGAATTTAAGAGAATTCAAGTGGACGCGGGAACCGAAAAAGTTTTGTATACAGGACGACAAGATCGAGATTACAACAGAGCCTCATACGGATCTGTGGCAGAGGACCTATTACCATTTTCGAAATGACAATGCGCCTGTGCTGCAGATGGAGACGGAAGAGAAATATTTCAGTTTTGTTGTAAAGACTGATTTTACCGAAAGCCATCATCGCTTTGACCAGTGCGGCATTGTGATGTATTTAGACAGTGATAACTGGCTGAAAGGTTCTGTGGAGTATGAAAATGACGAGTACCAGAATCTGGGAAGCGTTGTCACGAATCATGGATATTCCGATTGGGCAACCACACAGATAGACACATCTGTGAAGTGCATGTGGTATCGTTTCAGCAGGCGGGAGGATGACTATTGTATCGAGTGCTCCAGGGATGGCATATCGTACCGCCAGATGAGAGTCTGCCATATGCACGAAGGAGCCGGAAAGATCCGGTTCGGCGTTTATGCCTGCTCTCCGGAAGAATCTTCTTTTAAAGCTGTCTTTTCCAATATAGAAATGATGGAGTGTCAATGGAAAGCACATGACGGGCAGCAGCCGGACTGAAAATGAGGAGAGAGCTAGTGGGTGACAAAAAAATCGTAGTACATTTTACCGTTTTGACATTTTGTATGAATATTCCTTTTGCTGTCTATATTTTGTCACCGGCTATTGCGTCTTACATCATCCTGAGAAAAAATAATAAAATACGGAATGCTCGTGAATGGTTAAAAAATGTATTTTGTCCTAGTAAAAATGTATATTCCTATTTGTTTGTTATTTTAGGGCTGGTATTGTATTTTTTTATGCATGCTATGATTTGCGGGCATGTAGAAATGGCACTTCCATTTTACGCGTTTTTCCTTTCATTACCGGGGAATCTTTTCATTGGAGGATTAGAGGAAGCTGGTTGGTCGTATCTTTTATGGCCAGAACTTGACAGAAAATTTGGTTATGTTTTATCCTGCGTTTTTTCAGGGATCATCTGGATAGCATGGCATATACCGCTTTTTTTCATACCAGGGACGAATCATGAAGGAGGGGGCATTAATTTCGGGATGTTTGCCGTTCAGTGCATTGGATTGAGGTTCTTTCTTGGAGCAATCTGTAAAATTTCGGGGGAAAATCATGTGTTCATGTGTGTGTTGTTCCATACCATGTTCAATGCGGCTTTTTCTGTTTTTGGTATGATAACCGGAACCTGGACAGGAACGGTAATAGCAAATATTGTGATGATATTTGTTTCGATTGCGGCAGTTGCAATATGCAGGACAAGTGTAATGCGTAGGATAAGAAGTTGACGCAGACTGTCAAGAACACCCTTCCGGCGATCGCCGAGGCCATGGAAAATTTGCGAAAAAATCTGCGGCTGTTCTGTTATCAGCTGGGGTATCTCCGCAAGGGCAAGGAACGCCTGAACGCTTCGCTGAATACGCTGCGCCCTGCCCTCACGCAGTACAATCAGCTGGCAAAGGACATACGGGATAAGACGAAAGAACGCCGCAGTCTGCTCTCCGAGAAAAAGTCACTCTCTGCTGTCCATGTGTTCCGGCACCAGGAACTGGCGGCTAAAATTGCGGCGCTGACAGAGGATCTGGAGGAACTGCGTTCGGAAAAGAATCTGCTTCTGGCGTCGCTGGCATATTCCGAGGAAAATGCTGCCGATCAATTCCCTAAAGACATCGCTGCCATGGAGCAGAACCTGAAACGACTGGAAGAACAGGAGCAGAAATATTCCGCTGAGTTGGATGCTGCCCTGAATGAGTATGCTGGGCTTCGGGAGCAGGCCCAGGGCTTCGATCCAGTGCAATTCTATGAAGCAAAACAGGCTATCCGCCCCGAAAAGGAGCAGGAAGCAGAAAGTCGGGTGCAGGCGGTTTACGGCGAGAAGTACAGCCCAATCTTGATGTTTGACAGCCAAAAGACGGTTTCCTGTATGCTGAATGAAGATAAAGAGCGACAGGCCGTGAGGAGAATGGTGCGGCAGGCGCAGAAAGAGCACCGGATTTTTCCTCGAAAAAAAGATGATAAGGGACAGGAGCGGTGATGCCATTTCTGTCCCTTATCTTTTGTTATTTGTTATAGGTTTACCGTATACAGCGCAGACAGCTATCCCGCTTGGCACAACACATCCGTCTGCGCTGTTGATTTTGTACAAACATAACAGTAAGTCGTGTTAAAGTCAGACATTTAACGGGAATAGAAGCTTGAGAAAAACGCGCTGAGCGTTTTGCTCGCTGTTAAAACTGAAGTATCGCCTCTCGCCGCTCCCATCGTATAGCTCAAACTCTGATTTGGATATTTTCAAGGCGTACTCCAGTTGGTTCAGGGCTGCATATACGGCCAGCTCCCATTCGATTCGGCCGTTCAGCTCCTGTGCGGAAATCCTGTCATAGAGCCATGCAAATTCCTCATAATCAATTCCATTTTCCAAGAATTGCAGCCAGAGTCCGACCTTCTGCGGGAAGGATAACACATCCAGGTAGTCCTGCTGTTCCTGATCTTCTGACAGATTCCCATAACAGTAGCAGGTACTCTGATGTAGCCATGGGATGTACTCCCGTTCAAATGCCTCGCGCAGATCCCAATCTGCCACAAGAATCCCGCTCTGCCAGTCCATATGCTGACAGAGCAAGTTCACCATCGCGGCGTCCTCTGTGTTGGCACATTCAATTCGCAGGCAGAGAGAACGGATACTGTCCGCATAGCGGCCTGAAATCGTTTTTTGAACCGCATAGAATTTCCCGTTTTGCTGGTCCAGCAACAATGCTACCGTTTCCTGTGAAGAAAGTTCTGTGCCAAAGATGCCGATTTTCCATTTTGGTCGGAGGGCAATCAGATACCCGCCAAATGTCTGCCAGAAATCCTGCTCGGAAAACGCAAAATTGCGAAAAAGGATATAGAGGCTATGCGCATCTTTTTTAATTCCAACGCTGGTGACCGGCGTAGCCTGCGCCCAAGTGCAAAGGTCGCACAGAAATTGCAACAGGAGTTTCCGTGTAATGTTATCCTTAAAATCGGGAACGGGGATTTCTTCCCGCTGCGATTCTTTGAAATAGTGCATCTCCTCCATAGCCGTCCACCTCTGTCACAGAATTCCCATCCGCTGTGCGATCTCGATATTGACTTTGAGCACATTGACAGTCTCCTCGCCAAAGACGCCAAAGACTTTGCCCTGGGTATTTTCTGACACGATATCTTCGATCTCTTCCTCTGTAAGCCCGGACGCTTCAGCGATCCGGGGGATCTGTATTTCGGCGGAAGCCGGGGAAATGTGCGGATCCAGGCCGGAACCGGAGGCCGTCAGCAAATCGGTGGGGATATCCTCCCGCTTTACGCCAGGATTTTTCTCCAGAAATGCCTTGATGTCCGCCTCTACGCGTTCGGTCAGCGCCGGATTGGTCGCCGCGTAATTGTTGGAACCGGAACCGATTCCGGGAAATTCCGTGCCGTCATTGTAGTACAGCTTCCCGTCCTCCCCTTCCACATATACATTGTAGTGATACGCGGAGGGACGGCTCCACATATAATAATCCTCGGTAAATTCCTGGCCGACATATTCAGCGCCCACCGTTTGCCCGTTGACCGTGAGCAGATTCCCGTCTGCCTGGTGAGGGAAAATCAGTGCGGACAACCCTGTCAGCAGGCCGGGGAACAGCAGGCCGCAGACCAGCATCAGAATAACCGTAACGCCGATTGTTTGACGTGCGCTATGTAATATGCTTTTAACAGATTCTTTCATCACATATCCACCTTCCCTTAAAACTCAACCATACCGATTGCCGTAAGCATCGGAGCAATCAACGTATCAATAATCTTGATTCCGACAAACGGCGTGATGACGCCGCCGAGGCCGTAAATCAGCATATTCCGTGCCAGCAGTTTCCCGGAGGACATAGGACGATACTTTACGCCTTTCATGGCCAGGGGAATCAGGCATGGGATAATAATGGCGTTGAAGATCAGCGCCGACAAAATCGCACTGTAGGGTGTCGCCAGGTGCATGATGTTCAAAACACTCAGCTGCGGGATCGCCATCATAAACATGGCGGGGATGATAGCGAAATACTTTGCAATATCGTTGGCAATGGAGAAGGTCGTCAGGCTGCCCCGCGTAATCAGAAGCTGCTTACCGATCTCCACGACCTCCAGAATCTTTGTGGGGTCGGAATCCAGGTCCACCATATTGGCAGCCTCCTTGGCTGCGGTGGTACCGCTGTTCATGGCAAGGCCCACATTCGCCTGCGCCAGCGCGGGCGCGTCGTTGGTGCCGTCGCCGGTCATGGCAACGATTTTGCCCTCTGCCTGCTCTTTTTTGATGACGTCAATCTTATCTTCCGGCTTGCATTCAGCAATAAAACCGTCCACGCCCGCTTCTTTGGCGATAGTCGCTGCGGTCAGCGGATTGTCGCCGGTACACATAATGGTCTTGATGCCGATGGCGCGCAGGCGCTCAAACCGCTCCACCATGCCGGGCTTCACAGTGTCTTTCAGATAGATAACACCCAGAATTCGGTTGTTTTCACAGACCGTCAGCGGCGTACCGCCAAGGCTGGAAATTTTGTCAACCTGCTCATGCAGGTCGGCGGGGATCATACCGCCCATAGACTTTACATACTGCTCAATGGCTTCGGCCGCACCCTTTCGCACTTTTGTGCCGTCGGGCAGATCCACGCCGCTCATCCGGGTCTGCGCAGTAAATTCAATATATGCAGCGCCCGCCGCGTCCTGGCTCGTATCGCCCAGATGCCGGGCAAGCTCCAATGTGGACTTGCCCTCCGGGGTATCGTCATGCAAGCTTGTCAGGGCGGCGCAGCGGATCAGTTCGCTGCGGGAAGCGCCTCCCACGGGGAAGAAATCGGCGGCCAGGCGGTTGCCGTAGGTAATGGTGCCGGTTTTATCCAGAATCATGGTGTCCACATCGCCGCAGGCCTCCACAGCCTTGCCGGACATGGCGATGACATTGAACCGGGTCACGCGGTCCATACCTGCAATGCCGATGGCGGAAAGCAGGCCGCCAATGGTCGTCGGGATCAGGCATACGCAAAGAGCGATCAGGGTAGAAGTTTGCAGCTGTACGCCGGAATACAGTCCAATCGGATACAGCGTTACAATAACGATCAGAAAAATGATGGTCAAAGAGACCAAAAGTGTATTCAGCGCGATTTCGTTGGGCGTCTTTTTGCGGGAAGCGCCTTCGACCAGAGCGATCATGCGGTCAAGAAAGCTGCTGCCCGGGTCAGAGGTGATGCGGATTTTCAGCCAGTCGGATACGATCGTTGTGCCGCCGGTCACGGAACAGAAATCGCCGCCGGATTCCCGCACCACCGGAGCGGACTCACCCGTGATGGCCGACTCGTCTACCGAAGCGATGCCCTCAATGACTTCTCCGTCGCCGGGGATGATCTCGCCCGCCTTTACCATGACGACATTGCCTTTTTTCAATTCGCTGGACAGAACGGTTTTCTCCGTGCCGTCCTCCAGCAACAGACGGGCCTGCGTATCCTTCTGCGTCTTTTTCAGACTGGCGGCCTGCGCTTTTCCCCGTCCTTCCGCCACTGATTCTGCGAAGTTTGCGAACAGGACGGTAACAAACAGCACCGCACAGACGATCATATTGTATGCTCTCAAATTTGTACCCGAACTGACATCCCCCAAAAGGCCCGGAAAAAATGAAAGTACAAGTGTGATAAAAAAGCCGATTTCCACAACAAACATGACGGGATTTTTCATCATGTAAACAGGATTCAGTTTTGTAAAGGAACCGATAACTGCCTGGCGTAAAATTGCAGGCGTGACCAGCTTCTGATTCTTTTTGCTCATGGTAAATTCCTCCTTATGCCCAAAGGGTCAAATGTTCGGCAACAGGGCCAAGCGCCAGCGCCGGGAAGAAGGTCAGCGCCGCAAAGATGTAAACGACAAACACCAAAATGACGGCAAAGCTCATGGTATCGGTATGAAGCGTACCTGCCGATTCACTGACAAACCGCTTTTTCATCAGAGATCCCGCAATTGCAAGCTGCAAGACGATCGGGAGGTAACGGCCGAAGAACATGACAAGACCGGTGGTAATATTCCAGAACAACGTGTTGTCCGCCAGGCCTTCAAATCCGGAGCCGTTGTTGGCTGCCGAAGACGCGAATTCATAGAGCACCTGCGAAAGCCCATGGTAACCGGGGTTGGTGATACCGGCCAGACCGTCCGGCGTAGCTACCGCCAGCGCAGAGAACGTCAGGATCAGCAGCGGGTGAATGATGATGCAGAGGGCCGCCAGCTTCATCTCCCGGCCTTCGATTTTTTTGCCGAGATACTCCGGCGTGCGTCCGATCATCAAACCGCAGATAAAAACGGCCAGGATCGCATAAGTGATCATATTCATAAGACCAACGCCCTTGCCGCCGAATACCACGTTGAGCATCATGTGGAGAAGGGGGATCATGCCGCCCAACGGCGTGAGCGTGTCGTGCATATTGTTGACCGTACCGGTCGTGAAAGACGTCGTTGTGGTTGTGAACATCGCGGATTGGGCGATACCAAACCGCACTTCCTTGCCTTCCATGCTGCCCATGGACTGTGCCAGCCCGACTTCTGCCAGCGCCGGGTTGCCCTGGCTTTCCGCCCAGAAGCAGACCCCCAGCCCAATCAGAAACAGGATTCCCATTGCCGCGAAGATGCTTCGGCCTTCACGGCCAAAGATTCTTGCCGTCAGGCTTTCCCGACCTTCGATTTGGGGGATCGCAGCGGCTGCATCATCTGCGACAACCGCAGCCGCCAGATCCCGTTTGCGGTCCCGAACCATCTTGCCGAAGGTGATCACACAGGCTCCGGGAAGGAGCATCATGGAATACAGCTCAATCAAGTTGGAGATGATGGTCGGGTTTTCAATCGGCGTAGCCGAGTTCGCGCCCAAAAATCCGCCGCCGTTTGTGCCGAGATGCTTGATAATTTCCAGCGCCGCCACAGGCCCCATAGCAATCACCTGTTTTGTGCCTTCAATGGTATCCACCACCACATTCCCGGAAAAATTCTGCGGCACGCCCTGCCATACCAGCAGCAGGCCGCCGATAATGGAGAACGGAAGCAGCACGCGGGTCGTGATGCGAACCAGATCGACAAAGAAGTTTCCGACGTTATCCTTCGTCCTGCCTGCCAGGCCGCGGATGAATGCGATGCAGGCAGCGTAACCGCTGGCGGCGGATACAAACATCATGAATGTGATGACCAGCATCTGCGACAGATTGGACAGCCCCGACTCGCCGGAATAGTGCTGCAAATTGGTATTGGTCATAAAGCTGATGATGGTGTTAAAGGAAAGGGATTCCTCCATCGCTCCGATCCCATTGGGATTGAACAGGCCAATACTCTGAATTCTCAGGATTATGTATCCCAGCAGAATCATAATCCCATTGGTTATCACCAGAGAAACGGCATATTTCTTCCAGTTCATTCCATTTTTGGGATTGACGCCGCAGACTTTATAAATAGCGCCGTCCACCCGGTTGAATACCGGATCGGCAAAGGTATGTTTTCCGGCGGCAATATGATACACGTAAACGCCTGCCGGGATGACCAGAATCAAATAGATGAGAATGGTCAAGGCAATTTGTAACATCTGATTTTCCTCCTACTGGACTTAGAATTTTTCCGGGTGAAGAAGTGCATAGACCAAATAAACACCCAGCAGTAAAATGATGATTCCTAAAACAATCATGATTTCCCTCCTTACTCGCTTTTATCCACCTGCTTCTGGCACCAGCCGATCAGCAGGATAATGGAACCGATACAGCCTGCCAACACTGCAAGCATGATACAATCCATCATAAAGGTTCCCTCCTCTCCGCTTTTCTGGAGAGAATCTTACCATATAAACCGTGAAGGTGTTCTTAACATTTCCGGGCAAGGATTAAAAGCATATAAAGGCCCGCCAAAACAAAAAGCCGCCCGCAAAAGCGGACGGCTCTGGAACGCAGAGTCTATTGACGGATCATCCTGTAACCAACGCCAATGTGGGTCTGAATATACCTGGGGGCAGATGGGTCACGTTCAATCTTTTTGCGCAGGGTGGCCATAAAAACGCGCAGGGAAGGGATATCGGCGGCAAGGGCAGTTCCCCACACCTCTTTCAGGATATAGTTGTGGGTCAGCACCTTACCCGTGTTTTTTGCAAGTACGCACAGGAGTTTGTACTCAATGGGGGTGAGGTGGATTTCTTTTCCCCCCATATAAGCGCATCCCGCCGCATAATCAATCCTTAATTCCCCGTTCTGATATAGGGAGGACTGGGCCGGCTCGGCAGTCTGATCGGTTCGGCTGCGGCGCAGGGCCACGCGAAGCCTGGCCAGAAATTCATCAATGCTGAATGGCTTTGTCAGGTAGTCGTCTGCTCCAGCGTCCAGCGCATCCACCTTGTCCTGATCTTCGCTCCGTGCGCTTACAATAATAATGGGCACGCTGCTCCATCCGCGCACCTTGCGGATAATCTCCACACCGTCCATATCGGGCAGCCCCAGATCCAGAATGATAACATCGGGGTTATAGGAGACGGCGTCCAGGAGCGCGCCTGCGCCGTTTTTGGCGGTGTGGTACTGGTATTCCTGTGTATCCAGCGTGGTTCGGATTAAATTGGTGATGGCAGCGTCGTCCTCTACCACAAGAATTTTGGGCTTATACATTTTGAATTTTCACCTCCTCCAAGGGCAGTGTAAAAGAGAACACTGAGCCATGGGGCTGGTTGTCATGAACGGTAATAGACCCGCTGTGCGCCTCTACAATGGATTTGCACAGGCTTAATCCCAGCCCAAGGCCCCGGCGGCTGTCCGCCCCGGCGCTGCCGGTGTTCACTGTATAGAACATATCAAACAGCCGTTGTTTGGCTTCGTCGGATATGCCCGGGCCGTTGTCAGCAATTTCGATGCGGACCATGCTGTTTTCCTTTTTTGCCGACAGGCAGATATCCGAACCTTCAGGCGTATACTTGACGGCGTTGTTCACGATATTGATAATGACCTGTACGATCAGGCGGGCGTCCATATTGGCCATCAGCATATCGTCCTCAAGTTCTACGCGAATCTCGTGTTCCGCAGCCCTGCGATCCACATGGGAAAGCGCTTCATGGAAAATGTCGCCAATCAGCTCTGCGTCCCGCCGCAGCGGCAGGGTCCCGTTTTCGATTCGGGTGATGGAAAGCAGATTCTCCGTCAGGTTGACCAGCCACATGGAATCGTCATAGATGGAACGGTACATTTCCTGTTTTTTATTTTCATTCAGAGAAACGCTTTTTTCCATCAGCATACCGGCGTTGCCGCTGATGGCGGTCAGCGGTGTGCGCAGATCGTGGGAAATGGCCCGCAGCAGGTTGGCCCGCAGCTGTTCACGCTGGGTTTCCATCTCGGCGGCCTGCTTTTCAGCGCGCAGTTTGCGGCGCTCCAAAATCAGGCCGCATTCGTCCAGCATGGCGATCATCAGGTTTTTTTCAAAAGTATCCAACGGCGGATAAAACTTGGATGGTATGCCGACCACCGCCATGACCTCCTGATTGCCCCGGACGGACAGATACAGATTTTGCGCATGAGAAAGGGTGCTGGTCGTAGCGCCCGCGTGCTTATCGTTTTTGGCGACCCATTCCGCCACCCCAAGCTCTTCGGCAGTCAGCCTGCCCATGGTCTGTTCTGATTCAGAGGCTGGGACCGCATGAAATCGGAGCTGTCTATCCTTTTCCAGCAGTGCATACAACACTGGACGTCCCAGAAGAGATTGGAGCTGCTGCGCGGCAATCCGGATGATTTCCTGTTCGCTTTGGCCCTGCTGCATTTTTTGATTGCTGCTCATCAGGAGTTCCATATAATAGGCCCGTTGAGCAGATTGCCGCCCCTGCCTTTTCACGCGGGTAGCCAGAGAGCAGGAAAGACAACTTGCCAGCATCATCACTAGAAAGGTGACCGGGTAGTTCGGGTCGAGCGCTGTCAGGGAAAAACGCGGAATTGTAAAGAAAAAGTTAAAGGAGACTACGCTTAGTAGTGAAACCAAAACCCCGTAGAAATACCCGTTCGTCCAAACCGCTGTGAGCAGAACCCCCAATAGGTAGACAATGATGATGTTCGCTTCACGCAGGCCGAGTTCATAAAACAAAAAACTGATCCCCGTAGCGGCAAGGGTGAGCAGGAGGGATTTCCCTAAATCCTTCCAATCAAATTTCTGTTCCGGTTTGCGAAGCAGTGCCCTTTTTTTCTTATATAGAGGTTGGACATCCGGAATGATATAGACGTCCACATCCTCCATCCTGCTGGTAAGCCGGTCCACCAGCGGCTTGCTTTTCATAAAAAGGGATGCAGAGTGGTTTGTGCGCCCCAGCACGATTTTTGTGACGCCGCTTACCTTGGCATATTCGGCGATTTGCACAGCCGGGTCGTCCCCATACACGGTGGCGATCCGCGCTCCCAACTGTTCAGCCAGACGCATATTGTCCCGCAGGCGTTTCAGGTTTTCGCCCTTCAGATCCCTGGTCTCGGGAGTTTCTACAAACAGCGCCGTGAATCCGCTGTGAAAGGCCTCAGCCATGCGGGCTGCCGTGCGGATCACCTTTGCGTTGGATGGCGCACTGGAAAGGCAGGTGAGAATGTGTTCCCCGGCTTTGGCGGCAGTCTCATTTTCCGCTTTCTGGGCTTTTTTGCTTAGTTGGTCAGCGGTGCGGCGCAGCGCAATTTCACGAAGGGCCGCCAGATTATCCCTTGTGAAGAAGTGATTCAAGGCACGGGAAGCCTGCTGCTTCTGGTAGACTTTTCCGGATTGCAGCCGCAGGATCAAGTCGTCCGGCTCGATATCCACTAATTCTACCTGGTCGGCGGAGTCAAAAATCGAATCAGGGATACGCTCGCTGACGGCAATATGAGTGATGGAGGCCACCAGATCATTCAGGGATTCCAGATGCTGAACATTAACGGTGGTGTACACACTGATACCGGCTCGCAGCAGTTCCTCCACATCCTGATATCGTTTTGAATGGCGGCACCCGGCAGCATTGCTATGGGCAAGCTCATCTACCAGCAGGATATTGGGGCGGCGCTGTAAGGCGGCATCCAAATCCAGCTCCTTGAGGGAGATTCCCTTATATTCAACTATTTTTTCGGGCAGCTGTTCTAGCCCTTCCAGCAATGCCAATGTATCGGGGCGGGTGTGACGTTCAATGTAGCCCACAACAACGTCTATCCCTCTGTTTTGAGCCTGGTGAGCGGCCTCCAGCATAGCATAAGTCTTGCCGACACCCGCAGCATATCCAAAAAAGATTTTTAAATGTCCTTTTTGAAAAGCTCCTGGGCGGTATTGATTTTGCGCCTGATAATTTTCCAACCCTGCATCCCTCCCCGCCTGTTACAATAAATTTGTCCTCTAGATAATTTATTATAGCATAAGAGACCTTGTTATGCCATAAAGATGGCAAGACTGACATTAAGACGAAATTAAGATACCCATGGGACATGAGGTGTAATTTACCCTTGACAAATCTCTTTCCATTATTACATCAGATTTTATCAATATTTTCCTGATGAGCAGATTGTGAACGCATGCGTTCACAATCTTAACTGGACACATATCAGAAGTCTTCTTCGTGTTTCAGATGAAAATGCGCGTTATTGGTATATGAAAGAGGCTGTTGATGAGAACTGGAGTTCGCGAACCTTAGATCGTAATATCAGTACGCAATATTATTATCGGCTTCTTCAGACACCGAAAAAAGCTGCTGTAATTGAAGAAATGAAACAGAAAACGGCGCAATTTCAGAAGAATCAATTTGAATTGATCAAAAGTCCGGTAGTTGCAGAATTTCTTGGCTTCAAAAATGAGGACACTTACTTGGAGGGTGATTTGGAATCAGCCATTCTTTCGCATATCAGAGATTTTTTGATGGAATTGGGCAGAGGATTTGCTTTTGTTGCCCGTCAGCAGCATATTGTGACGGAAACATCGGATTATTATCTGGATCTTGTATTTTATAATATCGAACTCAAATGTTATGTCCTGATTGATTTGAAGATGGGGAGGATTACTCATCAAGATGTAGGACAGATAGATATGTATGTCCGTATGTACGATGATTTAAAGAGAGGACAAGGAGATAATCCGACCATTGGAATATTATTGTGCTCAGAAACGGATGAAGATATTGCCAGATATTCGGTTCTTCATGATAATGATCGATTATTTATGTCAAAATATTTGACTTATTTACCCACGAAAGAGCAGTTGAAAGCGGAAATTGATCGACAAAAAGAAATTTTTTTCATGCAGCATTCAACTTTGCAAATGAACGAAAAAGAGTAGATCTTTTATCAGCTGTAATAATTGTCCGCACTGAGAAAAATTCCCATCTCTTTCCCCTTGCATTTCCTATATGATATGTTATGATAGAGCAGAGTTAGCATAAGCTAACCAAAATATGGAAATAAGGAGGATGCAGGATGAACGACTGGAAACAGTGGGATGGATTCGAAGGACGTCTCTGGAAAGAAGAGGTCAACACCAGAGACTTTATTCAGAAGAATTACCAGCCTTATGACGGGGACGCTTCTTTTCTGGAAGGTCCCACGGAAGCGACCGACAGGCTGTGGGGTATTTTACAGAAATTACAGAAGGAGGAGCGTGCCAAAGGCGGAGTGCTGGACATGGATACGGATGTGGTTTCCACGCTGACTTCTCACGGCTCCGGCTACATCAGTGAAGAGACGAAAGATCTGGAAAAGGTGGTGGGTCTTCAGACGGACAAGCCGCTGAAGCGGGCGTTTATGCCTTTCGGAGGGATCCGTATGGCGGAGGAGGCATGCCGGACTTACGGTTATGAACCCAGCCCGGAGCTCCATAAGATTTTCAGCGAATACTGCAAGACGCACAATCAGGGTGTATTCGACGTCTATACGCCGGAGATCAAGAAGGCACGCCATAATAAGATCATCACGGGGCTGCCGGATACTTACGGACGGGGACGGATCGTAGGCGATTACCGCCGGGTGGCTCTTTACGGCATCGATTATCTGATGGAGGAGAAAGCCAGGGATTTAGCCAACTGCGGGGATGGAACCATGACCGACGATGTGATCCGTCAGAGAGAAGAGATATCCATGCAGTACCGGGCGCTGGGAGAGATGAAGAAGATGGCCCGGATCTACGGATATGATATTTCCAAACCGGCGGCGGATGCCAGGGAAGCGGTGCAGTGGCTGTATTTCGGATATCTGGCGGCGATCAAGACGCAGAACGGAGCCGCCATGAGCGTGGGACGCATCTCCACCTTCCTGGATATCTATATCCAGCGGGATCTGGACAGGGGTATCCTGACAGAGAAGGAAGCGCAGGAACTGATCGATCATCTGGTCATGAAGTTCCGCATGGTGAAATTCGCGCGGATCCCGTCATATAATCAGCTTTTTTCCGGCGATCCGGTGTGGGCGACGCTGGAGGTGGCGGGAACCGGCGTGGACGGACGTTCCATGGTGACGAAGACCGACTTCCGGTTCCTCCATACACTGGAAAATATGGGACCCAGTCCGGAACCCAACCTGACGGTTCTCTATTCCTCTTCTCTGCCGGAGAATTTTAAAAATTATGCGGCGGATATCTCAATCCGTACCAGTTCGGTGCAGTATGAGAATGACGATGTGATGAAGCCGGTATGGGGCGACGATTATTCCATCTGCTGCTGCGTGTCCGCGACCCAGACAGGAAAAGAGATGCAGTTCTTCGGCGCTCGGGCGAACCTGGCCAAGTGCCTGCTTTATGCCATCAACGGCGGCGTGGATACCAAGTCCGGAGAGCAGGTAGGCCCCGCATACCGTCCGATTACTTCTGAATATCTTGATTATGATGAAGTGATCGAAAAATATGATCAGATGATGGACTGGCTGGCAAGACTTTATGTCAATACGCTGAACGCCATTCAGTATATGCACGATAAATATTATTATGAAGCGGCGGAGATGGCGCTGATCGACACGGATGTGCGAAGGACCTTTGCCACCGGCATCGCGGGATTTTCCCATGTGGTGGATTCTCTGAGCGCGGTCAGATATGCAAAGGTGAAAGTGATCCGGGATGAACGGGGGCTGGCGGTGGACTACGAGACGGAAGGAGACTTCCCGCGTTACGGCAATGATGACGACCGGGCGGATGATATTGCCGTATGGCTTCTGAAAACGTTCCTGGATAAGATTAAACGGTGCCATACCTATCGGGATTCAGAGCCTACCACATCGATCCTGACGATTACTTCCAACGTGGTGTACGGAAAAGCCACCGGCAGTATGCCGGACGGCCGCAAAGCGGGAGATCCGTTGGCTCCCGGCGCCAATCCCAGCTATCATGCGGAGCAGAACGGCCTGCTGGCTTCCCTGAATTCGGTGGCGAAGCTGCCCTACGAGTGGGCATTGGACGGGATCTCCAATACGCAGACCATCAATCCGGACGCTCTGGGACATGCGGAAGAGGAACGGATCCGCAATCTGGTCCAGGTAATGGACGGATATTTTGATCAGGGAGCGCATCACCTGAACGTAAATGTGTTCGGAAGAGAGAAACTGATCGACGCCATGGAGCACCCCGAGAAAGAGGAGTATGCCAATTTCACGATCCGGGTGTCCGGCTATGCGGTGAAATTTATCGATCTGACGAGAGAGCAGCAGATGGATGTGATCGCGAGAACCTGCCATGCAAGGATCTAGTGTGGAAGGATATATTCATTCTATAGAGACGTTCGGCCTGGTAGACGGGCCGGGCGTCCGCTTTGTGGTCTTTTTGCAGGGATGTCCCATGCGGTGTCAGTACTGTCACAATCCTGAGACCTGGAAGATGAAAGAGGGAGAGCTCTGGACGGCAGAAACTCTGTTTGCCAGAGCCTGCCGGTACCACAGGTACTGGAAGGGAAAACGGGGAGGAGAAGTGACCGGAGGAATCACCGTGAGCGGCGGCGAACCGCTTTTGCAGATGGAATTTGTAACCCGTTTTTTCCGGCTGGCGAAAGAACGGGGAGTGCACACGGCGCTGGACACATCCGGGGCTTTGTTTTCCATGAAAGATCCGTTCCGGGGAAGATTTTGTTCTTTGATGGAGGTGACGGATCTGGTGATCCTGGATCTGAAAGAGATGGACAGTGAGAGACACCGGATACTGACGGGGCATGGAAATGAAAATATCCTGCAGATGGCAAAGACTTTGTCGGACATGGGGAAAGATATGTGGATCCGCCATGTGCTGGTGCCGGGAGTGACGGACAGCCGGGAAAGCCTGCTGGCACTGAGAGACTTTCTCGGGACACTGGAGACGGTACGAAGAGCCGAGATCCTGCCATATCACACCATGGGACAGATAAAATGGGAGCAGATGGGACTTCCTTATGCCCTGGACGGAGTGCGCCCTCCGTCGGAGGAAGAAGTCCGCCGGGCAGAAGAACTGACAGGCATGCGCGCGTAGAAAAACAGCTTCCCGGGATTACCTGGGAAGCTGTTTGATCTTTTCAAAGCTCTCGTCGCTGATTACATGCTCCATGCGGCAGGCGTCTTTCTTGGCGACTTCTTCGTCCACGCCGATGGAGATCAGGAACTGGGACAATACCAGATGACGCTCATAGATTTTCAGGGCGATGGAGAGACCGGAACCGGTCAGCATCAGGTTGCCGTGGTCGTCCAGCGTCACATATCCATTCTCGCGGAGGCGCTTCATCGCCACGCTGATGCTGGGCTTGCTGTAGCCCAGATGATTCGCCACATCGATGGAACGCACGTTTCCTAATTCTCTGGAAAGGACCAGGATGGCTTCCAGATAGTCTTCCGGCGATTCCTGCATTTTCATAGATGAATTCCCCCTTTCTGTATTTTAAGTGTTATTATTCGCACTGCAATCAGTAAGTCAAGCATAACACAGGAAATCCCGGAATGCAATTGCAAATCCCGGAGAAACAGGGTACAATGGGCGTATGAAATCTGAGGAAAAAATATTTGTCCGGGAAGTGCTGAAGCTGATCCGGGGAGACCTGCAGACTGTTTTCCCTTATCTTGGCGAGGCGCTGGCGTTTCCGGAATGGAAAGAGACGGCGGGGAATCCGGGGACGGACGGTCTTAGTCTGTACTGGAATCCGGCGGAGGTTCTTGCGCAGTTTCGCAAAGATACAGAAAGTCTCCGGCGCGTCTATCTGCATCTTATCTATCATAACCTTTACCAGCATCCGCTGCGAAGGGCGGAGGAGGAGCAGTCCGTCTGGGACGCCGCCTGCGATCTGATGACAGAATACCGGATTGACCGCCTGTATCTGGAGGAGGCCGGCAAGACAATCCCCGGGGACAGAAGCAGGGTGTACCGGACACTGAGAAAAAACGGCGGCCTTTTTTCCGGCAAGAAGCTGCTTTCCTGGCTGTCTTCACGGACGGCGGAAGAACTGGAGCAGTTAAGACTGCTTTTTGGCAGAGACAGTCATGAATACTGGCTTTCCGGTATGGATGACGATGCAGGGGAAGGCGCCGGATCATTGAGGCGGGAGCGTATGCCGGATCAGGCGGACGCCGGACAGAGAATCAAGGCGCTGCATCGCTGGAGAACGATTTTTGAACAGCTTCCCGTCAGGGAGGCGGAGCACCGGAGACAGGCGGGGGGAAGCGCCGGATCAGGGGATGTTTCCATTGTCCTGGAAAAAGAACGCGGGCATGATTTCCGCCGGTTTTTGAAACGCTTTGCGGTGCAGAGAGAAGAAATGTGTCTGGATATGGACAGTTTCGACTATATCCCTTATGATTACAGCCGGAGAATGTACGACCGGCTGGTTTTTCTGGAACCGCTGGAGTACAGAGAGATGAGGAAGCTTCAGGAGTTCGTGATCGCTATCGACACGTCCGGTTCCTGTTCGGGAGAGATTGTCCGCAGCTTTCTGGAGGAAACCTGGGAGATTTTAAGCGAGCGCGAAAATTTTTTCCGGGAAATGGAGATTCACATTATTCAGTGTGACTGCCTGATTCAGGAGCATGTGAGGATCACCTGTGAAGAGGAGTGGAAGGAGTACCTGGAGCATATCCGGATCAAGGGACATGGAGATACGGATTTCACGCCGGTTTTCCGGCTGGTGGACCGGCTGGTGAGTGAAGGAGATCTCCGGAACCTGAAAGGCCTTTTGTATTTTACAGACGGGGATGGCGTCTACCCTTCGGAGGCGCCCTCCTATGATACGGCTTTTGTATTTTTAAATGAAAAATTACGGAAAGGGAAGGCTCCTGACTGGGCGATTTCCCTGACCCTGGACCGGGAATTGGAGAGACGGGAATGAATATAGAAGAAGCAAAAGAAGAGATTATCCGGAGTGTGCGCGCCTATACCGCGAAAGACGCATACGGATGCAGCCGGATACCGGTGCCGAAACAAAGGCCGCTGCTCCTGATAGGACCGCCCGGTGTGGGGAAGACCGCGGTCATGGAGCAGGCGGCCGACGCATGCGGAGTAGGACTTCTCGCTTATACCATGACGCATCATACCAGACAGAGCGCGGTAGGGCTCCCTCAGTTGGCAGAACAGGAATATGAGGGAAAGAAATACACGGTGACAGAATACACCATGAGCGAGATCATCGGTGAGATCTATACGTATATGAAACGTACTGGATACCGGGAAGGGATCCTGTTCCTGGACGAGATCAACTGTGTGTCAGAGACTCTGGCTCCCACCATGCTCCAGCTCCTTCAGTATAAGACTTTTGGAAATCACCGGGTACCGGAGGGCTGGATCATAGCCGCCGCGGGAAATCCGAAAGAATTCAACCGTTCTGTGCGCGATCTGGATATGGCTTCGCTGGACCGGGTCCGGGTGATCCAGGTAGAGGCGGATTTTGGAGTCTGGAAAGATTATGCGTGGAAAAAAGGCGTGCATCCGGCGGTGCTGTCCTATCTGGAGACACATCCGGAGCATTTTTACCGGGTGAACCAGGAACATGGAAAAAGGGAGTTCGTGACCGCCAGAGGATGGGAGGACCTCTCGGTGGTGCTTACGGAATATGAGCGGCAGGGGATGGAGACGGGCAGAGATTTTATGGCCGGATTTCTCCGCTGCCCGGAGATCGCCGGCGATTTTGCCTCTTATTATCAAATGTACTGCTCTATGACCGGAAAATACCGGATCGCGGAACTGGCGGACGGACGGCTTGAAGCTGCGGAAACGGATGCGCTGAAGGCATCTCTTCAGAATGTTCCGGCAGACGCCCGGTGCGTGTTTATCAGACATCTTCTGGCGGCAGCCGGCGCGCAGATGACGGAATACGGCAGGCGGCGCAGATATCTGTCCCGGAGGCAGGAGGTCCTGGAACAGTACCGGAGCAGACAGGGAGACGGGCAGGACGCGGAGGATTTTCTCAGGCAGCGGGCGCATGCTCTGAAGGTCAGGAAAGAAAACGGTCTGTTAAAGCCGGGCGAAGAAGGCCTGGAGCGCCGGGTGGATGACAGCCTGAGAGAGATCCTGTACGGTCCGGGAGATGACTCTGATATCGGAAAAGAGACGGAAGATCTGAAAAGGCAGAAAGAGGAGATTCTGAAGAACCTGAACCGGCTGACAGATTTTGTCAGAGACGCGTTCGGGGAAGACCTGGAACTGGCGGAATGGCTCCGGGGAATCGAAAACCACGGGGACGCGCATGCTCTGGGATTTTCCAGGCCGGAATACGCCGTACTCCTGGACCGTAAAGGACAGGAGGCGGCTCTGAAAGAAAAAATAAAAACATTGGAGGAACAATATGAAACTGCTGATTGCATCTGATATTCACGGTTCTGCATATTATTGCAGGAAACTGCTGGAAGCTTATAAAAAGGAAGAGGCGGACAAATTGATTTTACTGGGGGATATCCTGTATCATGGCCCCCGGAATGATCTGCCCGAAGAATATGCGCCCAAAGAGGTGATTGCCATGCTCAATCCCATGAAGCAGGAAATCCTGTGCGTACGGGGAAACTGCGATACGGAGGTTGATCAGATGGTGCTGGAATTCCCGATCCTGGCGGATTATGGTTTCCTGTACGAAAGGGGACGCATGATCTTCCTGACCCATGGACATGTGTTTAACGAAAACCATCTTCCGATGCTGAAAAAAGGGGATATCCTGCTCCACGGGCATACCCATGTGCCCGTATGCAGAGAGCATGAGGAGTATATTTATATGAATCCAGGCTCCGTATCCATTCCGAAAGAAGGAAGCGAGCACAGCTATATGACGTACGAAGACGGAATATTCATTTGGAAGAATCTGGACCGGGAAGCGTATCTGGAGTATCGGGTCGGTTAATAATTGCTGTCGATAATTGTTGAATTTGCCGGTGGAATTTCGTATAATGACTTTATACGATAAAAAGTCTCAAATACGGAGGAACATCGACATGAAAAAACTGACAGTTAGAAAAGACAAAGAGTGCATGGCCTGTCTGGCGTGTGTACAGGCCTGCTCCGAAGCCTTTTACAAGGTGATGGATCCGGGAAAATCCTGTATCCAGATCGTGGAAAAGAACGGGGTTGTAAAACCGTCTGTCTGCGTGCAGTGCGGAAAATGCGCGAAAGCCTGCGAAGCAGGAGCGATTACCCAGAACGCAAAGGGCGTGTACATGATTAACAAAAAACTCTGTACCGGCTGCGGCAAATGTGTGGAGGTCTGTCCGTTCCATGTAATGGTGAAAGCAGAAGATTCACCGGTAACGAGCAAGTGTATCGCATGCGGTATATGTGCAAAAGCCTGTCCGATGGATGTACTGGAAGTCGTAGAGAAATAAACCGGAGATACCGGATTAAAGGGGCCGTCCTGATGTGACAGCCCTTTTTTATGCAATTTTTTTGAAAATATATTCAGAAAAAGACTTGCATTAACGGAACTTTGCATTATAATAAAATAGGTTTATGAGAATTAAAACCAGTTCAAAGTGAGGAGAATGATGATTATGAAAAAGAAAGTAGTAAGTGTGATGCTGTGTGCAGCCATGACAGCTGCAGTGCTGGCCGGCTGTGGAAGCAGCAGTGCTGAGACCGTCTCAGAGGATACATCGGCAGCTGCGGAAGAAACTGAGGATGTAGCTGCGGAAGAGACCGCAGAGACCGCCGAGGCTGATACAGAGGAAAGCGCGGGCGGAACCCTGGTAATGGGTACCAACGCAGAGTTCCCGCCGTATGAGTATTATGAGGGACAGGAGGTTGTCGGAATCGATGCGGAGATGGCTGCGGCAGTAGCTGAGAAGCTGGGGATGGAGCTGAAAATTGAGGATATGGCATTTGACTCTCTGATTCCGGCGCTTTCTTCCGGTAAGGTAGATATCGTGGCAGCAGGTATGACTGTAACAGAGGACCGCCTGGCTTCTGTAAACTTCTCTGATACCTATGCGACCGGTATTCAGGCAATTATCGTAACAGAAGACAGCGACATTGCATCCGCAGACGATCTGGTCGGAAAGACCATTGGCGTTCAGCAGGGAACTACCGGAGACTTGTATGCGACAGATGTGGAAGGCGCTACGATCGAGCGCTATGCGAAAGGTATGGAGGCAGTGCAGTCTCTGTCCCAGGGCAAGATCGATGCGGTGATCATCGACAACGAGCCGGCAAACGTATTTGTGTCTGAAGTAGAAGGACTCAAGATTCTGGATGAAGCATTTGCAACCGAAGATTATGCGGTGGCAGTTGCGAAAGACAATGAAGAACTTCTGGAGCAGGTCAATACCGCTCTGGCAGAGCTGAAAGAGGATGGAACTCTTCAGGCAATCGTTGACAAATATATTACGGCTGAATAATCAGCCGGCTGATACAGGCAGAGGATAAATCATGAGTTTTCAGGAACATTTTTATTTAAACTTTATTAAAGATAACCGTTGGCTGTATATTTGGGACGGACTGAAAATAACGCTGACGGTGACGTTGTTCGCTACGCTGCTCGGTATTGTAATTGGTTTCGTTATCGCGATTATCCGATCTACACATGACCGCACGGGTAAGTTTAAGGTGCTGAATTTCATCGCCCAGATTTATCTGACTGTGATCCGGGGAACGCCGGTGGTAGTACAGCTGATGATTATTTATTATATAATCTTCGCATCAGTGGATATCAATAAAGTGATCGTGGCCGTGCTGGCGTTCGGTATCAACTCAGGGGCGTATGTGGCAGAGATCTGTCGTGCCGGTATTATGTCTATCGATATCGGCCAGCTGGAAGCGGGGCGCAGCATCGGTTTCAGCTACGCCCAGACTATGTGGTATATTATTCTGCCCCAGGCGTTTAAGAATATCCTGCCTGCATTGGGCAACGAGTTTATTGTGCTCCTGAAAGAAACGTCCGTATCTGGTTACATCGCGCTGCAGGATCTGACAAAGGGCGGAGATATTATCCGAAGCCGTACTTATGATGCTTTCTTCCCGCTGATTGCCGTGGCTTTGATTTATCTGGTGATGGTTATGATCTTTACCAAACTGGTATCCATGCTGGAAAGGAGGCTGAAGCAGAGTGAACGATAATGTGGCGATCCGTGCAGAGGGTGTCTGCAAAAGCTTTGACGGAAAAGGTGTTCTGAAAGGAATCGACCTGGATATTCATAAAGGTGAAGTGGTCGTGATCATCGGCCCGTCCGGTTCGGGAAAGAGTACATTTCTTCGATGCCTGAATATGCTGGAAGTTCCGGATGCAGGACATATATGGTTTCATGATGTGGATATTACCGAGAAGAAAGTGAACATTGACCATCATCGTCAGAAGATGGGCATGGTGTTCCAGCACTTTAATCTGTTCCCGCATATGGATATTTTGAAGAATATGACCATCGGCCCGGAGAAACTGCTGAATCTTCCTAAAGAAGAGGCGGAAAAAGAGGCTATGGCTCTTCTGGAGCGCGTAGGTCTGGCGGATCGGGCGCATTCTTATCCCAGTCAGCTTTCCGGCGGACAGAAGCAGAGAATCGCTATCGTGAGAGCCCTCTGCATGAAACCGGAAGTGATGCTGTTTGATGAACCTACATCTGCGCTGGATCCGGAGATGGTAGGTGAAGTGCTGCAGGTTATGAAGGATCTTGCCAGAGAGCATATGACCATGGTGGTTGTCACTCATGAGATGGGATTTGCCAGAGAGGTGGCGGACCGGGTAGTGTTTCTGGACGACGGGATCCTGATGGAGCAGAATCGACCGGAAGAATTTTTCGGCAATCCGCAGAATGAGCGTTTAAAAAGCTTCCTTGGAAAAGTTTTATAAAAGCCGTGGTTGAAACTGCTGTCGGTTTGTGTTAGAATACAACTGTTTGACACGTAGGAGGTGTGAAAATGGGAATTCTGAGAATCGTACTTACGGTTGTCTTTGTATTAGTCAGCATTGCGTTGGTAGTGCTTGTTCTGATGCAGGAAGGTAAATCAGCAGGTCTGGGTGCGATCGCAGGCGCGGCGGAGACATACTGGGGCAAGAATAAGGGACGTTCCATGGAAGGGACTCTGGTAAGACTTACAAAGATTCTTGCTGCGGCGTTTATTCTGCTGGCAGTGATTTTGAATCTGAATTTTTAAAACGACTGGATTTTGGGCACTCTTGTATTGACAAGGGTGCCCATTTTGTTGTTCTAGGGAGGTGAAGGGATGACGCAGGAAGAATTAAAACAGAAAAAAGAAATGGTATACGGATTGATCTGCAGCGATTTCTATGTGCCTATGAAGATCAAGGAGATGGCGATTTTTCTGCAGGTTCCGAAAGAACGGCGCCAGGAACTGCAGGAGGTGCTGGACGCGCTTCTGCAGGAGGGGAAGATCGAAGTGTCGCAGAAAGGGAAATATCAGAAGAGCAGAGGCGTATTCCTGACGGGAGTCTTCACGGCGCATCCCAAAGGCTTCGGCTTCGTGTCTGTGGACGGTATGGAGGAGGATGTGTTTATCCCTGAGGATCAGGTCCACGGCGCCATGCATCAGGACACGGTACAGATCACGGTGAAACCGGGACAGAGCGGGAAACGCCGGGAAGGCGCGGTGAACCGGATCGTAAAGCGCGGAACAGACCGGATCGTCGGACTTTATCAGGAGAGCAGGAATTTCGGGTTCGTGATCCCGGACAATGAGCGGTATACCCGGGATATCTTTGTGCCGAAAGAAGATTCCGGAGGAGCCGTGAACGGCCACAAGGTAGTGGTGGAACTGGTCTCCTACGGGACGGACAGAAAGAGTCCGGAAGGGAAGGTCGTGGAGATCCTGGGCCATATCAGTGACCCGGGTACAGACATATTGTCCATTGTGAAAGGTTACGATCTTCCGGTAGAATTTCCCGAGAAAGTCATGCGCCAGGCGGAGCGGGTGCCGGAGCGGATCAGTGAGGCGGACATGCAGGGACGGACGGATCTGCGGGATGTGCAGATGGTGACCATTGACGGCGAGGACGCCAAGGATCTGGATGACGCGGTCTCTCTGGAGATGAACGGCGGTCAGTATATCCTGGGCGTCCATATCGCGGATGTGGCAAATTATGTACAGGAGGGGAGCGCGCTGGACAGGGAAGCGTTTGAGAGGGGAACCTCCGTGTATCTGGTGGACCGGGTGATTCCCATGCTGCCGCGCCGCCTGTCCAACGGGATCTGTTCCCTGAACGAAGGACAGGACCGGCTGGCTCTTTCCTGCATTATGACCATCGATCAGAAGGGCAAAGTGCTGGACCATGTGATCGCGGAGACGGTGATCCGTGTGGACCGCAGGATGACTTATACCAGTGTGAAGAAGATCCTGGAGGAGCAGGACGCGGAGGAATCTGCCCGTTATGAGGAACTCGTCCCCATGTTTCAGAGGATGCAGGAACTGGCCGGGCTGCTCCGGGCGCGCAGAAGAGCGCGCGGTTCCATCGACTTTGACTTTCCGGAGACAAAAGTGATCCTGGATGAGAAGGGAGAGCCGGTGGAGATCCTGCCCTATGACCGTAACACGGCCACAAAGATCATCGAAGACTTTATGCTGATCGCCAACGAGACCGTGGCGGAGGACTATTTCTGGCAGGAACTGCCGTTCGTATACCGGACTCATGAAAATCCGGATCCGGACCGCATGAAAAAGCTGAGCACATTTATCAATAATTTCGGTTACTCTATCCGTTTCCGGGAGGATGAAGTACATCCCAAGGAACTTCAGAAACTTCTGGAGAGACTGGAAGGGACTCCGGAAGAGACGCTGATCAGCCGGCTGACCCTGCGCTCCATGAAGCAGGCGAAATATACGACGGAGTGTACCGGACATTTTGGCCTGGCAGCCAGATATTACTGCCATTTTACTTCTCCGATCCGCCGTTACCCGGATCTTCAGATCCATCGGATCATCAAAGACTCCCTGCGGGGCAGGATGAATCAGGAGAAGATCGAACACTACCGTAAGATTCTGGATGAAGTGGCGAAACAGTCCAGTGAACGGGAGCGCCGGGCAGACGAGGCGGAACGGGAAACGATCCGGCTGAAGAAAGCGGAATATATGAGCCGGCACCTCTGGGAAGAATACGACGGCGTGATCTCCGGAGTGACCGGATGGGGATTATACGTGGAACTGCCGAATACGGTCGAAGGCTTGGTGCATGTGGCCTCTTTACAGGGAGATTATTTTGAGTATAATGAAAATGCATACGAGATGGTCGGCCAGCGTACCGGAAAGACATACCGCCTGGGGCAGACAGTCCGGGTGCAGGTGGTAAAAGCGGACCGGACGACCCGGACCGTAGATTTCGAGCTGGCAGAACAACAGGAAGAGTGAGGAATTCATGGGGAAAGACAGTATTAAACTGATAGCGAACAATAAAAAGGCGTATCACGATTATTTTATAGAAGATACCTATGAGGCGGGGGTGGCTCTCCACGGAACGGAGGTGAAATCCCTGCGCATGGGAAAATGCAGCATCAAGGAATCTTTCGTGCGCATAGAAAAAGGAGAAGTGATCGTCTACGGCATGCATATCAGTCCGTATGAAAAAGGAAACATTTTCAATAAAGATCCGCTACGGCCGAAGAAGCTTCTGATGCACCGGTACGAGATCAATAAGATCACCGGGAAGATCGCGGAAAAAGGGTACACGCTGGTGCCCCTGCGGGTTTATTTCAAAGGCAGTCTGGTGAAAGTGGAGATCGGCCTGGCCCGCGGCAAGAAGCTCTACGACAAACGGCAGGATATCGCGAAAAAAGATATGCGCCGGGAGGCGGAAAAAGAGTTCAAGGTGCGGAATCTGTACTAAACACTTGACATTTTCGTGCCCAGCGTATACTATGAAGTGACAGCGAGACGATGAGATTTCTTCAGCATATCTGACTTTACCTGTTTTCGGGCTTGTAAAGGTTTCGACGGGGGTTTTGAAGTTGGAGCAGCCATCCGAAGGTACCGCGTAAGGTGCAAACTTAAATATAAACGCTGAAGATAATTTAGCAGTCGCTGCCTAACGGCAGCTGTCTGACGCAGAGCACCTGCACTTTGCGGCCCAGGCATCGACGATGCAGGAAACGACATATGCTAAGCTTTGCGCATATGGGCGTATCATGAAGCTACTGAAGCCGTAAGCCTGCCGGTTGGCGTACGGCGGAGGGAATGTCAAATAAGCGGCTGTGATGGGAGATACTGCAATGGATGGGCTTTCGGACGCGGGTTCGATTCCCGCCAGGTCCAGTAATCGGGCCGTACTCGAACACTCGAGTGCGGTCCTTTTTCTCTGATATTGTAGAAGATCAGAGCCTCATTGTTGCGGAGCTCGACTCGGGCGATGAACGTGTCAACCAACCGAGCGCGGAAGTCGTCATCCGTGACGTCTCCGACGCGGAAGGAGCGCAGCCAGGCCTCGACCACCTCATGGGTGAGTCGGGGTCTTTTTATTTCTGCCCGCTGGATCTCCAGCACCAGCTGCTCCTCCTCTTCCTCCAGGGCAGCCAAACGAGAGACCAGGCCACGGGCCCCGCCTTCTTCTATCGCGTCCAGCAAGTTCCGCTGGCGCTTTTGGTTTGAGTCAAGACGCCGACGCAATCCCACCACGGGATCGTCGGCGTTTTCCTGTTCCTGGACTTCCAGGATCCGGACGGTCAGCTTCTCGATCATCTCATCGGTCAGCATATCGTTCACCGTGGCCAGGATGATCGCGTCCTCCAGATGGTCCTTCGGGAACGGCTTCAGCTCGCAGGCCTTCCCACGCTTTTTGTCTCCGCACTTGTAATACCGGTACACCTTCCCCAGCTTCCCGGTGCCGGCCTCTGCATTGATCATCGAGCCGCAGTACCCGCAGAACATTTTACAGCTCAGCAAATAGTTCACCTTCGCCCTCCCTGCCGCATTGTTGCGGCTCGTTTTGAAATGCTGGGCCGCCTCCTCGAAGGTGGCCTTGTCAATGATCGGCTCCACGTTCAGCTTCACGTCCTGGATGTAGAACTCGCCCAGGTACTTCTCATTCCGCAGCATACGATAGACGACCGCATTGGAGACCGGCTTCCCGCGCCGGCCCATGATCCCGCGGTCGGCGAACAGCTGGACGATGTCCCGGATCTGGCCGCCGGCGATGTGGAGCTTGAACGCCTCCCGGACAACTGCCGCCTCGCGCTCATCCACGACGATGTGGCGCTCGGCGTCTACTTTGTAACCTATCGGCAAAGACTGGCCGCAATACTGGCCCTTCTTCGCCGTTTCTCTCATGCCTCTGATGACCTTCTGACGCAGGTCGGCGGAGTAATACTCGGCCAGGCCTTCCAGCACGCTCTCCAGGATGATCCCCTCCGGGCCCTCCGGAACGCTCTCCCGGGCGTACATCAGCTTGACGCCGGCCCGCTTCAAGGTCATTTTTCCCATGGCAATGTCCTGGCGATCTCGGCCGAAGCGGTCGATCTTCCACACCAGGACGCAGTCGAAGCGCCCCTTCTCCGCGTCGCGCAGCATCCGCTGGAGCTCGTCGCGGCCGACGACGCTCTTGCCTGAGACCTTCCGGTCTGCATATATCTCTATGATGTCAATGCCGTGCTCCTCAGCATACTGCTGGCAGTCGGCAACCTGGCCCTCGATGGACTGCTCCGTCTGGCGTGGGCCAGGTGAATATCTCGCATAAATGACGCCGCGCATGGCATCAACCTCCGATCTTCTTTAGTGCTTCATCGTGTAGATCCTGGACCAGCCTGGCGTTCTCGTCAGACATCCGGAAGAAATAAGGCTCCAGAGAGGTCTGGAACTTCTCGAACTGGCCGCGCTTCCCCTTCTCTGTCTTCACTTTTTCGGCGTTTAGCATCGCCTTCTGGAAGCAGCGAAGGATAAAGTTCCGGGTGGCAGCTTCCTCCTGATCTCTGGCCATCCGTAGCACCTCGGCGGGCTTCGTGCCCTTCATCTTGACATACTTCGACGCCACGGTCAGCTTTTCCGCCAACTCTTTCAAACTATCATACTCCGTAAAAAATGCATCTGGATCCGTTGTCCTGTTTACAATGTCCCTGGCTTTTTGCATATCCCTTAGCCAGATCGGAGCAATCAGCTCCGCGTTTTTCTTTTTCTCACTGCGCCCGAACATAGCCATCAGCCTCCGATCTTCCGGGACTTTCTCATAATACCACCGAGGAGAAGATCCAAATATACCGCCATCTGAGACTCTAGCTCTTTTATGTCATTTTCTGTTATCTCATAGTCGGCTCCCTCATAGGACAGAATAACATCCCCCTCTGTAGTGTATGTCAAACTGTACCCAATGACAGCCATTTGTTGCTCCACGCAATAGCTGAAGCTGTTCCGAGCCCGCTCTTCCGTCCAACCCGTCAATGCCTCTTTAGTTGTGCCAAGGGCGGCAGCGAAGGCCTCGATCCTGGACTGCGGAAGATCTACGAGACCGGCCTCTATTTTTGCTATCATAGATTTATCAGCATATCCCAGCTTCTCCGCAAGATCCGACTGGGTCATTTTTAACTCTTTACGACGAGATTTAATATTTTTATGAATGGTCTTCAACATATCAATCGCCTCCCATGCGTATCGTATCATAAAAATGAAATAAATTCAACATTTTTGAAAAATACACTTGACATTTATTTTTGACTCTGCTATGCTTATTCACGAAAGTTGAATTAAATGCAACTTCCAAACAAGAGAACACACCACCGATAGGAGGACACACATGAACACTTACAAGATCACCTTCACCCGCGAAAACGGGACCCAGGGCACCGACCACTTCGCCGCCATCAACGAGCGCCAGGCCCGCAAAGACTTCGGCGAGTGCTACCGTCACAGCACGGCCACCATCATCAGCATCGAGCTGGCCAGCACCAATACCCCGGCCACCAAACAACAGGAGCGCGACACCCTGGAGAAGATCCGGAAGATGGTCGAGCAGCTGGGCCCGGACTCCTACCTGGCCACCGCCTTCGAGGGCTGCTTCGACCTGGCCGCTGAGAACATCGACAACGACTGGGCCTGCTCCATGGCTGACCGCGCCCGCAGCGCTGAGAAGTGCGTCGCAGAACTGGAGGATAAGCTGTCCGAGGCCGTGAAGGACTACGAGGCCGCCCATGCGGTCGCCGAGGAAAAGGACGCCGAGATTGCAAGGCTGAAGGATCAGCTGAAGCAGATCCAGGAGACCGCCCGCTGGAATGGCCAGAGATGTGATGAGGAAGCGACCGCCGCTGGAGAGGCCCAGCGTCGTGCTGAGACCGCCGAGGCCGAAGTCATCCAGCTGAAGGCTAAGCTCTACGACCTGCTGGTCGCCGGGAAGTAAGGGAGGACACACAACCATGACCCGCTTCAAATTTTATTCTAACTATATCGCCTGCCTGCTGGGCACTCTGATCGCCTTCGAGCTCTGCTGGATCGGCGCCAAGTACGTCATCGAGGGCGAAGTGGTGCACACCTACCTCGACCACTTCATCGCCGTGTGCGGCGCCTGGTATCTGGCCCGCGACACCATGAGGCTCTGGCTGAAGCTCCAGAAGAAGGCCCAGCACTAAGAAAGGAGAAACGCATGAACGAATTACAGATTTTTAACAACCCCGAGTTCGGAGAGATCAGAACGATCAGCGAGAATGGCGCCGTGCTATTCTGCGGCAGTGATGTCGCTCGCGCCCTCGGCTACACCAATCCGAGCAAGGCTCTCACCGATCACTGCAAGGGTGACCTAACGAAACGTTACCCCATCACTGACACCCTCGGAAGATCCCAGGAGGCTATCTTCATCCCAGAGTCCGACCTCTATCGTCTGATCTTTCGCTCAAAGTTACCCAGTGCCGAGCGCTTCACTGACTGGGTGACTGCTGAGGTGCTCCCCTCCATTCGGAAGAACGGCGGCTACATCGCCCAGCAGGAGACACTGAGCCCCGAGGAACTGATGGCCAAGGCGCTCATGGTCGCACAGCAGACCATCGCAGACCGCGAGGCTCGCATCCAGGCCCAGGCCGCTGAGATCTCTGCACTCACCGTGGACAAGCAGATCATGCAGCCAAAGGCCGAATATTTTGACGACCTGGTAGACCGCAACCTGCTAACCAACTTCACGGAGGCGGCCAAGCAAATCGGGGTCAAACGCAAAGCCCTGATCGGCTTCATGGTAGACCACGGCTACCTCTACCGGGACAAGAAGGGCAACCTGCTCCCCTACGCCAACAAGAAGTCGGACGGCCTCTTTGATGTGAAGCAATCCACCAATCAGAAGACCGGCTGGGCTGGCTGCCAGACACTACTGACCCCGAAGGGCGTGGAGACCTTCCGACTGCTCTGCCTGGGACTGTAAGAGAGGAGGATTGTATGACGAACACAGTGCTGCTCAGACAGCGTATCAAAGCCAGCGGCCTGAAGCTCCAGCACATCGCTGATTATCTGGGCATAAGCCGGGCCGCGCTAACTATGAAAATCGAGAACGTCTCGGACTTTCGCCAGAACGAGATCAAGAAACTCTGCGAGCTGCTGCACATTGAAAGTGCAGAAGAAAAGTCGCTTATTTTTTTAGAATAAAAGTTGAATGTTATTCATCTTTTGATGGAGGACAAGCGCATGGAAGACATTGACCTGACAATGCTGGCCCGCTCGGCCTACCGGGCGATCCTGAGAAGCATGGAAACCGCAGAGGCCGAGGAGTCTGAGACTGTGAAGGAGGTGGTGCCTATGGCTGCGCAAAAAGATTGAGCCCCGGAGCTAATGCCCCGGAGCCCAAGAGAACACAGCCCCATTATAGCACAAACAAGGAGGAAATAAGCATGAAGATCACCGTCGAATTTGCAAATCTGGACGAGTTCAAGCAGTACATGGGCATCGAGTCCCCGAGCCTGCTCGCCCAGGCACCCAAGGAAGCCGCAGACGCTCCGGCACCTGCACCCGCTGAGGCCGTCCAGGAGCCCCAGGAAGCACCTGAGACCCCTGCCCCTAAGAAGAACGCCAAGAAGACCGAAAAGGCCGCCCCTGCGGCAGCTGAGCCCGCTCCTGAGCCTGCTGACGACCCTGCACCCGATGAGAGTGCTCCGGCAGTGACCGAGGACTTCCGCATCACCGTCCGCAAGCAGCTCGCGGCCCTCAACAAGAAGTGCGGCTACAACCGCGCGGCGGAACTCATCAACGAGCAGACCGGCAAGGGCAAGCTCACCGAGGTCGCACTCGCTGACCTGCCGAAGCTCATGGAAGCAGCAAAGGAGGAAACCAATGCCGACTAAGCACGCCCGCTGCTCCGCGTCGGCCGCGTACCGCTGGATCAACTGCCCCGGATCCGTCGCCCTGTCTGATCAGTGCCCGGATCCCGGCTCCAGCAGCTACGCCGACGAGGGAACAGTCGCCCACAACCTGGCAGAGCTGAAGCTCCGCCACGTCCTGCATGAGATCACCGACGCCCAGTACAAGAAGCGCCTGGCCAAGATCCAGCAGGACGACTACTACAACGGCGAGATGGACGAGGCCACCGACTTCTATGTCGAGACCGTCCTGGAGGAGTTCGTCGCAGCCGGCGAAGGCGCCGAGCTGATGATCGAGCAGCGCCTCGATCTCTCCCAGTGGATCCCGGAGGGCTTCGGCACTTCCGACGCCGTGATCATCGGCGGCAGCATGATCCAGGTCATCGACCTGAAGTACGGCAAAGGCATCAAGGTCGAGGCCAAGAACAACCCCCAGTTCCGCCTCTACGGCCTGGGCGCCGTCTCTCTGTTCGGCGATCTCTACGACTTCGACACCGTGAAGACCACCGTCGTGCAGCCCCGCCTCGATCACGTTGACAGCGAGGTCGTCATCCTGAAGGAGCTGCTGCTCTGGGGCGAGGAGGAAGTCGCGCCCCGCGCCATCATGGCCATGGAGGGCTCCGACTACTTCGTGGCCGGCGACTGGTGCCGCTTCTGCCCGGCGAAGGCCCGCTGCCGCAAGCGTGCCGAGTTCAACCTGGATCTGGCCCGGATGGAGTTCCAGAAGCCCCCGCTGCTCTCCAACGAGGAGATCGGCGAAGTGCTGGCCAAGGCCGACCACCTGAAGAAGTGGGCCGAGGAGGTCAGCGAGTACGCTCTGGAGCAGGCCCTGGCCGGTGAGCACTTCGACGGCTGGAAGCTGGTCGAAGGCCGCAGCAACCGCAAGTACGCCGACGAGATCCAGGTGGCCGACAAACTGAAGGCCGCCGGCTTCGACGAGGCGATGCTCTACCAGCGCAAGCTCTACGGCATCACCGAGATGGAGAAGCTCGTCGGCAAGAAGAAGCTGGCCGCCACCCTGGGCGACCTGCTGATCAAACCAGCAGGCAAGCCGGTCCTCGTGCCGGAGTCTGATAAGCGCGAAGCCATCAACACAACCGAAGCGGCCAAGGCCGACTTCACCACCGGCGACGACGAAGTCGCGCCGTTCTAAATTAAGGAGGATTATAAAATGTCTACTACCAAAGTTATCACCGGAAAAGTTCGTTTCAGCTATGTGAACATCTTCAAGAGCCGCGCCTTCCAGGCTGGCCAGGACGCCAAGTACAGCGTGTGCCTGCTGATCCCTAAAGAGGACAAGGCCACCATCAAGAAGATCAAGGCAGCCATCGACGCAGCTGTCCAGGACGGTATCAGCTCCAAGTGGGGCGGCAAGAAGCCTGCCAACCTGAAGCTGCCCCTGCGCGACGGCGACGCCGAGCGTGCTGACGAGGCTCCTGAGTACGAGGGTATGTACTTCCTCAACTGCAACAGCACCCAGAAGCCCGGCATCGTGGACAAGGATCTGAACGAGATCCTGGACCCCGACGAGGTCTACTCCGGCTGCTGGGGCCGCGCCTCCATCAACTTCTTCCCCTTCAACACCAACGGCAACAAGGGCATCGGCGTCGGCCTGAATAACATCCAGAAGCTGAAGGACGACGACCGCCTGGGCGCTGCCCGTGCTTCCGCCGAGTCCGACTTCGGCGGCGACGACTTCGAGGACGACGAGGACTTCTAAGGAGGACATACAGATGCACCGAGTTATGGGCGTGGATATAGAAACCTATAGCTCCGTGGATCTGACCGAGGCGGGCGTCTACGCCTACGTGGAGGCGCCTGACTTCGACATCCTGCTCATCTCGTACATCTTCGACGACTGGGGCGAGGACGACGTCAAGACCATCGACTGCTTCGATGCTGATCCTGACATGATGGCCGAGTTCTGCGAGGCCCTCCTCGATCCCCAGATCGTCAAGACCGCCTTCAACGCGAACTTCGAGCGCACCTGTCTGGCCAAGTGGCTCCGGAAGCCCATGCCGCCGGAGGAGTGGCGCTGCACAATGGTCAAGGCGCTGACGCTGGGCCTGCCGGGCAACCTGGCAGGCGCCGGCGAGGCGCTGGGCCTTCCTCCCGAGAAGCTAAAGGATCCCCAGGGCAAGGCCCTGATCCAGTTCTTCTCGAAGCCGTGCAAGCCGACCCGGACCAACGGCCAGAGGACGCGCAACCTCCCGCAGCATGATCCGGCCAAGTGGCAGCTCTACAAGGGCTACAACCGGCAGGACGTCGTGACAGAGCAGGAGATCCTACGGAAGCTATCCATCTACAAGACACCGGAGTCAGAGCAGGAGCTCTGGGCTCTGGACCAACACATGAACGACAACGGCGTGGCGCTCGACATCCCCATGGTCGAGAAGATCGTCGAGTATGACACCCGGCGCCGGCAGGAGCTCCAGGAGGAAGCCCAGGAGCTCACCGGACTGAAAAACCCGAACAGCCTGGCCCAACTGAAGCGCTGGCTCGCAGAGCAGGGCGTGGAGATGACCAGCGTCACCAAGGACACCATCGCCGAAGCGCTGCGAGATCCGGAGCTCCCGGACGTCGTCCGGAGAGTGCTGGAGATCCGCACCGCCCTGGGCAAGACCAGCGTGGCCAAGTACAGCACGATGCTGGTGGCACACTGCCAGGATCACCGGCTGCGAGGCATCCTTCAGTTCTACGGCGCCAACCGATCCGGGCGCTGGGCCGGCCGCCTGGTGCAGACGCACAACCTGGCCAAGAACACGCTGCCGGATCTGGCTCTGGCCCGCGAGCTGGCGGCCGAGGGAGACTTCGAGACCATGGGCACCCTGTTCGGCGAGACGGCCTTCGTCTTCTCCGAGCTGATCCGGACGGCCTTCATCCCATCAGAGGGCTGCCGCTTCGTGGTCTCTGACTTCTCGGCCATCGAGGCCCGCGTGCTGGCGTGGATCGCCGGCGAGGAATGGACCCTGGAGGCTTTCCGGCAGGGCAAGGACATCTACTGCGAGACCGCCTCCATGATGTACCACGTGCCCGTGGAAAAGCACGGAGCCAACAGCCACCTCCGCCAGAAGGGCAAGGTCGCCGTGCTGGCCTGCGGCTACCAGGGCGGCGTCGGCGCCATGAAACGCATGGACAAAGGCGGCACCATCCCGGAGGACGAGCTCCAGAGCGTCGTGGACCAGTGGCGGGGGGCCAACCCCAACGTGGTGAAGCTCTGGCGCAACTGCGAGCTGGCAGCCAGGACAGTCATCGAGGAACACCGCACCGTCCGGCTGAAGAACGGCATCGCCTTCGGCTACATCAACAGCAACCTGTTCATCAAGCTGCCCAGCGGCCGGAAGCTCTGCTACTGGAACACCCGCCTGAAGATGGACCCGAGGGACGGCCGCGAGCACATCGTCTACATGGGAGTCAATCAGGAAACCAAGCAATGGGGAGAGACTGAGACCTACGGCGGCAAGCTGGTCGAGAACATCACCCAAGCCATCGCCAGAGACTGCCTGGCCATATCCATGCAGAGGGTCGCAGCTCTGGGCTATAACATCGTGATGCACGTCCATGACGAGATGATCGTTGACGTGCCAATCGAAGACGCCGACGCGCTGGAGCGGATCAACGCCTGCATGGGCGAGGCGATCCCCTGGGCGCCCGGTTTACCATTACGGGGTGACGGCTACGAGACCCCGTTCTACATGAAAGACTAAGGAGGACACACAAATGAAAATCACCCGCACCATGACCATCGAAACCAACGAGATCCAGATCGGCGACCGCATCGAGGTCGGCCATTACACTGCCACCTGCCAGAAGCTGGTCGGCGAGGGCCTGGCCCTGTTCCTGCTGGATCAGTATCTGGACAAGGCCATGCAGATGAACAAAAAGAACACCAACGCGGGCGGCTACGACGCCAGCGATCTCCGCAAAGAGCTGAACAGCGGCAAGATCCTCGACGAGTTCGCGCCCCTGGAGCTGGTGCCCTTCAAGAATGGCGACCTGCTCCGCCTGCCCTTCTACGGCGAGCTGTTCGGGCACGACGACTGGTACAACTCCGGCGCCGTGGAGCCTGACGACTGCGAGCAGTGGCCTCTGATGAAGGAACGCGCCAACCGCATCGCCGAACGCAAGGGCGAGAGCTACGAGTGGGGATGGATCCAGAACATCCGCCAGGGGTCCGCGACGTATTTCTGCATTGTCGACAGCGACGGCAATGCCTACTACTGGGGCGCCTCGCACTCCTTCGGCGTCCGCCCGGCTTTCCTGATCAAATTATCATAAATCCCGGGGGCCTCGTGCCCCCGCCATAGACTATCTACAAAGCAAGGAGGACAACGATGGAGCCTATCACTATACGCTGGGAGACCGGCCACATGACCATCAACCCGGACGCCTTTTTCCCAACAAGTGCAGCCAGGATCCGGAAGCTCCTCCGGGTGGTCGCCCTGGACTTTGAGCATCAGGACGTCATCCGGATGCAGCTGGCCGGGGCCTGCGAGAGCCGAGCCCAGGAGCTCCTGGACGGCCGCAAGAGCCTCGCCAACGAGGCAGTAAACCACCACCAAAAAGCAGCGGACCTGGAGCCGCAGATCGAGACGGCCAAGCGCCGGATCACTACCCTCCGGGCCTGCATCAAAGAGCAGCCGAAGAAGGCCCGACAGCTGGGCTACCCTGAACGGCTGCACGAGGAGCGGGAGCAGCTGAAGAAGCTGACCGCCGAGCGCTCCGGAGCTCTCTCAGCCTTCCGGAAGAAAAAGCGCGAGTTCGAGGCCGCTGAGGCCACAGCTGAGAAATTAAGACAGAACGCGGAGGTGCTGAGACCATGACCAACACAGCGGAAAAACTCACCCTGCCCCTGTTCAGGGTCAAGTACAACGGCGACCTCCTGATCTCGACCGGCCGCAGCCGCTTCGAGACCTCCTGGAAAAATAAGACCATGAGCTGGGCGGCTCTCCTGAATAAACTCTCCCGCTCCATGGAGACCACGGAGACCCACGCCGAGTACATGAAGATGAGCAAGGAGCAGCAGGACAAGATCAAGGACATCGGCGGCTTCGTCGGCGGTCATCTGAGGGATGGCCGCCGCAAGACCGGCTACGTCACGGCCCGCCAGCTGCTCACCCTCGACCTGGACTTCCCTCCGGCCGAGTTCTGGGACAACATCATCGACAACCTGGAGATCGACAACGCCCTGGCGGTCTACTCCACACATAAGCACACCAAGGCGAAGCCCCGCTACCGTCTGATCATGCCCCTCGACAGAGAGGTCACGCCGGACGAGTACGAGGCCATCGCCCGCAAGATCGCCGAGAAGATCGGCATCGACTACTTCGACGACTCCACCTTCCAGCCGACCCGTCTGATGTACTGGCCGAGCCATAGCGTGGATGTCGAGCCCTTCTTCCAATATTACGACGCCCCCTTCCTGGCGGCCGACTCCATCCTGGCCGAGTACCCGGACTGGACCGACACCAGCTACTGGCCGGAGTCGTCCCGCATGGCCGGGATCCGAAAGCGCCAAGCAGACAAACAAGGCGACCCGCTGGCCAAGAAGGGCATCGTGGGCGCCTTCTGCCGCACCTATACGATCACCCAGGCCATCGCCAAGTTCCTGCCGGACGTCTACACCCAGACGGCCAAAGAGGACCGCTACACCTACGCAGCCGGCTCAACTGCTGCCGGCCTCGTGGTCTATGACGGCGACGTCTTCGCCTACTCCAACCACAGCACCGACCCGGCCGGCGGCCAGCTCTGCAACGCCTTCGACCTCGTCCGCCTCCACAAGTTCAGCGACCTGGACGACGGCAAGGAGGACAGGAGCGGCAGCGAGCGCCCCAGCTACAAGGAGATGGCCAAGTTCGCCGCGGAGGATCCGAGCGTTCGCATGACGCTCGCGAGCGACGCCAGGGCGAAGGCCGTGCTCGACTTCGAGGGCGAGCCGCTGCCGGAGCCAGAGGAAGACTGGGAAACCAAGCTCGTCCTCTCTGAGAGCGGATCCATCAAGCCGCTGATCACCAACGCCGTGCTGATCCTGGAGAACGACCCCGCCCTTCAGGGGATCCGGCACAATGAGCTGAGCGGCGCCATCGAGGTCAAGGGCAAGCTGCCCTGGAGCCGCCCGAGCAAATACTGGCGCGACGCTGACGACGCCCTCCTCTATGGATATGTGGTCGACCAGTACGGCGTCCAGTTCCCGGAGAATCGCTTCACCAAGGCGCTGACCATCGTCACGGACAAGCGCCGCTTCAACCCGCTGCGGGAGTACATCCAAAACCTGCCCGAGTGGGACGGCGTGCCGAGAGTGGACACGCTGTTGGTCGACTATCTGGGCGCCGAGGACTCCGCCTACGTCCGCGCCGTCACCAGGAAGACCCTGATCGGAGCCATCCAGCGCGTGCTGGAGCCTGGCTGCAAGTTCGACACGGTCCTGGTCCTGGATGGCAAGCCCGGCATCGGCAAGAGCACCCTGCTCCGGAAGCTGGGCGGGAAATGGTTTAGTGACTCCCTCAGTCTGGCCGACACCAGGGACAAGACCGCAGCTGAGAAGCTGCAAGGCGTCTGGATCATGGAGATCGGCGAGATGCAGGGCACCAGGAAGGCCGACGTCGACGTCATGAAGGGCTTCATCAGCCGCCAGGTGGACGAGTACCGCGCAGCCTACGGCCGCGTGGTGGAGCGCCACCCGAGGACAGCCATCATCTGCGGCACCACAAACAGCACCACCGGCTTCCTGAGAGACGCCACCGGCAACCGGCGCTTCTGGCCCGTCACCGTCAACGGCGGGGGCTCACTCTCTGTCTGGGATATGACCGAGGAGACCCGCAGCCAGATCTGGGCCGAGGCCATGATCTTCGTGGCGGAGGGCGAGACCTCCTACCTGGACGCAGCCATGGAGAAGGAAGCGGCCAAGGCGCAGCAGGCGGCGCTCATGTACGACGAGCGCGAGGGCCAGGTCATCGACTACCTGGACACCCTGCTCCCGGAGGACTGGTACAACTGGGACCTGAATCAGCGCGTGGACTATTTCCAGCAGCGTGACGTTCTGAGCCCGGACACCAAGGGCACCATGCAGCGCACGAAAGTCAGCGCCATGGAGATCTTCTGCGAGTGCTTCGGACGCCCAAAGAACTACTGGACAAGGAAGGACGGCGACGAGATCGCCGCCATCATGGCAAGGCTGCCAGAGTGGGAAAGACCATCAAACGCCACCATGAGGATCAAGGACTACGGCAAGCAGCGCGTGTTCGTCCGGGCTGCTGGTAACGGTAACGAGGCCCCAGGATCGGGATCGTGACCACCTGGGGCTCGTTACCACCGCCAGCGACGGCAAATGGTAACGACGCCGCCGTCGTTACCCCACACGTTACCCCACACGTTACCGCCAAAAAGCCAGCAACCGCAAGGGAAAAAAGGCAAGCGGTAACGAGGTAACAAGGTTTTTATATAGATTATTAAAAAATTACCCTACACACACGAAAACGGGCACCCGCGAGAGCACATACGCGCATTATAGAACTTTTTCCGGGGGCCTCGTTACCACAGGAGGACACACGCATGGAACGCGAACGAGATATTGAAAAATGGATGCGGCAGAAAATCGAGCAAATGGGAGGCATCGCGCTGAAGTTCACCAGCCCCGGCAATGATGGCGTGCCTGACCGGATCGCAATACTGCCGGGGGGCCAGGTGTGGTTTATCGAACTGAAGAAGGACGGCGAGGCCCCGACAAAGATCCAGGAATGGCAGATTGAACGACTCCGAAAGCTGGGCTGCAACGTGGCAGTGATCGCAGGCATGAAGGAGGCGCGAGCCTGGATCTGGGAGGTGATCGGCTGATGAAGTACACCCCCCACGACTACCAAACCAGGGCCACCAACTTCATCCTGGAGCACCCGAAGGCCGGGATGCTGCTGGAGATGGGACTCGGCAAGACTGTCATCACCATGACCGCCATCGACATCCTGATCAACGAGATGTTCGAGGTGGATCGCGTCCTGGTCATCGCGCCGAAGCGAGTGGCCGAGGACACCTGGACACGAGAGCACGCCAAGTGGGACCACCTTCGCCATCTTCGTGTCAGCAAGGTGCTGGGATCGCCGGAGCAGCGGCGCCGGGCTCTGGCCACGGACGCCGACATCTACGTCATCGGCCGCGACAACGTGGTCTGGCTGGTGGATCTCTACCAGAAGCTGAAGACCGGCTGGCCCTTCGACATGATCGTGATCGACGAGCTCTCCAGCTTCAAAAACCCCCAGGCCAAACGCTTCCGGGCTCTCCGGAAGGTCATGCCGAGGGTGAGCAGGGTCGTCGGTCTGACCGGCACCCCTTCGGCCAACGGTCTCATGGATCTCTGGGCTGAGATCTACCTGCTGGACCGTGGCGAGCGGCTGGGCCAGACGCTGGGAGCCTACCGCGAGAAATACTTCCGGCCGGGAGCCCGGAACGGCTACATCGTCTTCAAGTGGGAGCCCCTTCGGGGAGCCAGGGAGAAGATCGAGGCCGCCATCAGCGACATCTGCATCAGCATGAGCGCGGCCGACTACCTGAAGCTGCCGAAGCGGATCGACAACCGGATCCCGGTCAAGCTGAGCCCCCAGGAGATGAAGCAGTACAAGACCATGGAGGCCGAGCAGCTGCTTCACATCGACGACGAGGACGTGGTCGCTCTGAACGCAGCCGCCGTGATGACCAAGCTCCTACAGATCGCCAACGGCAGCGTCTACTCCCACGAGGGCAACGTCGTCCGGCTGCATGATGCAAAGCTGGAGGCGCTGCTGGAGATCATCGACACCACCGACAGCCCCGTCCTGGTATTTTACAGCTACAAGCACGACCTGGCCGCCATCCAGGCAGCGATCCCAGGAGCCCGGACGCTGGACGGCCCGGAGGACATCGCAGAGTGGAACGCTGGCAATGTCCAGGTGCTCCTGGCGCATCCGGCCAGCGTGGGCTATGGACTCAACCTTCAGGAAGGCGGCCACGTGATCGTGTGGTACGGTCTGACCTGGAGCCTGGAACTCTACCAGCAGGCCAACGCCCGCCTCTACCGGCAGGGCCAGGAACGGCCGGTTATTATACACCATCTGATCGCGGAGGGCACCGTAGACGAGCAGGTCATGGACGCCCTGGAGGCTAAGGACACGAGCCAGGCGGCTCTGATGGCAGCACTGAAAGAAAGGAGAACGCAATGAGCGACCCAAGAAGAAACGAGGAAGGCTATCTCGATCTGACAGCCTACCACGGAACCAAAAGCATCATACAAGAAGAAAATGAGGCCGAGCGCAAGAGCAAGGACCTGATCCACACCTTCCGCCTGCTGGCCGACATGGCCGGCTTTGAAATAGTCGGCCGCATCACGATAAAACACAAAAAGACAGGGAGGGTTTTCAGATGATCGGATATTTAAGCGGCCCCATTACGGGCCATAAAGACTACAGGCGTCAGTTTGCGAAGGCTGCCGCCGCGCTGAAGGAGATGGGCTACAACGTCATCAACCCCGCCGAGCTGGGAGCGGCTCTCCCTCTCGACCAGATGAGCTACGAGGACATCATGAAGATCGACATGGAGCTCCTGGCCACTGCCGACTACCTGGTGCAGCTTCCAGGCTGGGAGGACTCGAAGGGAGCCAACCGCGAGCTGGGCTTCGCCCTGGGCACTGACAAGATCGTCGTGGGCCTGGAGCAGCTTCTCACAAAGGAGGTAGCACTGCCATGGACCTAAACGAGACTTATGACTTCCTGATGCAGATCCGCCGCAAGGAGATCATCATCAGACGGAAAGAGACCCAGCGGGACGAGCTGAGGGCCTGCCTGCTGCCTGGCGCCATCCGCTATGACCGTGACAGGGTCCAGAGCACTCCGACCGATAAGATGGCCGACGTCATCGCCAGAGTGGACGAGCTGGACCGAGAGATCGAGCAGCTCCGGCGTGAGAAGGCCTCCCTGGTCATCGAGATCAGCGACGCCATCGAGACGCTGGAGGACGACTACGAGAGGACCGTGCTGACCGAGTTCTACATAGCACGGGCACCAATGACCGAGGTGGCCGACGCCATCAACTACAGCGTCCGCAGGGCGTATCATTTCAGGAAGATGGGCGTCACCCATCTGGGGGAGGTTTTAGGATGATACGACTCCTGCATGGCGACTGTCTGGCAATGCTGAAAGAGGTGGAGCCTGGCAGCGTGGACCTGATCCTCTGCGATCCTCCCTACTCCTCCGGCGGAACTCATGCCGGCGACCGCAAGGCCAGCACGACGGCCAAGTACACCGACAACGACTTCAACGGGGCCGCCAGGCTCCCGGCCTTCTCCGGCGATAACATGGACCAGCGGAGCTTCACGGCCTTTATGCGATGGGTGTGCAGCGAGCTGAGGCAAAAGACAAGGGAGGGGGGGATCCTGGAGATGTTCGTGGACTGGAGAAACCTCCCCGCGATGACGGACGCCGTGCAGATGGCCGGCTGGGTGTGGAGGGGCGTCGTCGTATGGGACAAGGGCATCAGCAGAAACCAGCCGGGACGCTTCCGGAACGACTGCGAGTTCGTGGTCTGGTGCTCTAATGGCGATCTGCCTATTGACTGGAAGGCTGCTAAAGGCACCAAGGCCTTGCCGGGCGTCTACCATGTCCCCATAGTGGCGCCGAAGCAGCGCTTCCATCAGACTGAGAAGCCCGTGGAGTTGTTGGAGAGCCTTCTGGCCATCTGTCCCCCGGGCGGCACTGTTCTGGACGCCTTCATGGGATCAGGCAGCACCGGCGTGGCGGCCGTTAAAACCGGCCGGAGCTTCATCGGGATGGAACTGTCCGACCAATACTTCGACACGGCCACCAAGCGCATCCAGGAGGCCGAGGACGAGCTGCTGAACGACTTTTAGAAAGTCGGCGAACATTGCAAATCAGAATGTGTTATACTGGTAAAGTGGACGAATGAGAGCAGGACCAAGAGGGCCTGCTCTTTTACGTTTACCGAAACGACGAATAGGAGGCGGCGAGACCATGCCAAAAGCAAGGAACTCGAAAGTGGACGAGGCCCTTGCATTGTATCGGCAGGGCCTTAAACTCATAGAAATATCCCGGAAGCTGGACATCCCGGAGGGGACTGTCCGCCGATGGAAATGCACCTACAAATGGGACGCCCCCGAAGAAACCGAGCGCTCGCAACCTAAAAAACCGAACGCTCGCAAACGAGGAGGGCAGCCAGGTAACAAGAACGCCACCGGGCCCCCCGGTAACAAGAACGCCGAGAAGTTCGGCTTCCTGTCCAAGTATCTGCCGGAGGAGACGCTGGAGCTGCTGCATCTCACAGCTGACTCCTCTCCCTTGGATCTCCTATGGACCCAGATCCAGCTGGCCTACGCTGCCATCATCCGGGCCCAGAAAATCGCCTACGTCAAAGACGCTGAAGACAAGACCATCGAGAAGATCGAGGATCGCAGCGGCGCCGAGTCCTGGGGCGAGAAGTGGGAAGTCCAGCAGGCCTGGGACAAGCAAGCCAACTTTATGAAGGCTCAGGCACGCGCTCAGAGTGAGCTCCGGGGCCTAATCAAACAATACGATGAGATGCTGCACAAGGACTGGGAGGCAGCGACGGAGGAACAGAAAGCACGCCTGCAGCTGCTGAAGGCGAAGCTGAACGACGGCTCCGATGACGCGGGGAAGGTGGTGATCATCAATGACACGCACGACCCGCATCAGTGACCTGATCATCCCGAAGTTCTGGCCGGCCTTCAATGACCGGGAGCACACGCACAAGATCCTGACCTCTGGGCGAGCAGGCACCAAGTCCTCAGAGGCTGCCATCGAGGTCGTGTATAAGATCGTCAGCGAGGAAGACTGCTCCGCCGTGGTCATCCGGAAGCGCCACAACAAGCTCCGGAAAACGGTCTACAAAGAAATCAAGCGAGCCATCAAGCGCCTGGGGCTGCCGGAGAGCCTGTTCAAGATCACGGTCAGCCCCATGGAAATCACATACAAGCCAAACGGCAACACCATCTACTTCACCGGATCCGACAGCATAGACGACACCAAGGGCATCATCGACGAGAACAAGCCCATCAAGATCGTCCTGCTGGACGAGGTCAGCGAGTTCTTCACTGACGGCGAGGGCGAGGACGAGCTCCAGAACATCGAGGCGACCTTCATCAGAGGCAACGCCGAGGGCTTCCAGATGCTCTACCTCTACAACCCACCGAAGAACCCCAACGCCCCCGTGGTGGTCTGGTGCCGGAAGATGGAGAAGCGCCCGGACTGCATCCACGTCCATGTGGACTACCGGGACGTCCCTCCTGACTGGCTGGGTGCCAAGCTGATCGAGTCCGCTGAGATCCTCCGGGAGCTCGACGAGCGGCAGTGGCGCTGGCTCTGGCTGGGGCTCTCCATCGGCGTCGATGAACTGATCTATTATATGTTCGGCGATGCTTCCATCGCCCGACCGTCGCAGGAGCGCTACCGGATCATCGGCGTCGGCGTGGACTATGGCCAGCAGAACGCCACCACCTACCAGGCGGCGGGGCTCAATGAGTCGCTGCACCGGCTGGAGGGCCTGGGCGAATATTATCACAGCGGCCGGGAGTCCGGCACGCAGAAAAGCCCGAGCGAATACGCCAAGGACTTCGTCAAGTTCCTGGACGAGCTGCATGAGACCTACTCATGCAGCTATTTTTATACCTTCATCGACCCCTCGGCCCGTGGTCTGATGGAGGAGATCAAGCGGGCCACCAGGGGCATCGGCTACAACGTGCTGATCCGCGACGCCGAGAACGACGTGGCGCTGGGGATCTCCCGAGTGCAGAAGCTCCTGACCTTCAAGATGATGACCGTGTCGCCAGACCAGGAGAACGCCGTCCGGGAGTTCGGTCTCTATGAGTACGACAAGAAAAGCATCGAGAGGGGCCGCGAGGAGCCCGTGAAGCAGGACGATCATGGCATGGACGCCATCCGCTACCTGGTCATGGGAATGTGGTCGAAAATCAAGAACTACCTGCCCGTTAGGGATAAAGAGGAGGAGCCGGAAGGAGTCATAAAATGAACATTTTCGAGTATTTCAAAAAGAAGGGCATCGACACCATCGACAGCTCCTTCTACAGCAAGATCGCCATGTGGGACAGCTGGTACAGGGCGAACGTCAAGCGCTTCCACCAGTACCGTGTCTACCATGGCACCGGGCAGTATGAGCGCTGCCATCGCAAGAGCCTGGGCATGGCGAAGAAGATCTGCGAGGACATCAGCGACCTGCTGCTGAACGAGCGCGTCACCATCACCATCAAGGACGAGGCCACGGCCAAGTTCGTCCGCAGCGTTCTCGATGCTGCGAACTTCACCGTGCAGGGCAACGAGTACCAGGAGCGCAAGGCTGCCTGCGGCACCGTGGCCTATGTCCCGTATTTGACCAACATGGAAGTGGCCGAAGACGGCAGCGTCCTGAGCGCTGACATCAAGCTGGACTATGTGGTGGCCAAGAACATCTACCCCACAGCCTGGGAGAACTCCAGGATCACCGAGGTCATCTTCGCATTTCCGAAGACATACAAGCGCAAGAAGTACGTCCAGCTCCAGCACCACAAGCTGGAGCCCTGGCAGGACGAGGACGGCAACGATCTCGGCTATCAGTACGTCATCGAGAACAGCGTCGTGGAGTGCTCCTCCGGTGCTGGCCGAGATCTGACGCCCGCTGAGTGGAACGCGATCCCGCACTTCGAGGGCCTGGCTGCCAGAGTCGAGACCGGCTCCAACCAGCCCCAGTTCATCATCGACAAGCTGAACATCGCGAACAATGTGGACGAGGACGACACCAACCCGATGGGCGTGGCGCTTTTCGCCAACAGCATCGACGTCCTGGCCAAGATCGACCTGGAGTACGACAGCTACGCCAACGAGTTCACCCTCGGCCGCAAGCGCATCTTCGTGGCGCCTGAGATGCTGACCGACGCCAACGGCTCCCAGGTATTCGACCCCGACGACAGCGTCTTCTACACGCTGCCGGAGGACTACTTCAAGAACACCAAGGAAGCGCTGCATGAGGTCAACATGGAGCTGAGGACCGAGCAGCACGAGCAGGCCATCAACAACGACCTGAACCTGCTCTCCTTCAAGTGCGGCTTCGGCACCCAGTATTACCGCTTCGAGCGCGGCACGGTCGCGACGGCCACCCAGGTCATCAGCGAAAACTCCGATATGTACCGCACGATCCGCAAGCATGAGATCATCCTCCAGGACGTTCTCACCGATCTGATCCGCACGATCATCCGCCTGGGCAAGACTGCCAACGTGCCCGGCCTGGTGGAGAACACCGACATCGTGATCGACTTCGACGACTCCATCATCGAAGACAAGCAGACGGAAAGAGCCGAGGACCGCAAAGACGTCGCCATGGGCGCCATGGGCCTGCCGGAGTACCGCGCGAAGTGGTACGGCGAGACGGAGGAGGTCGCAGCCGGCAAGCTGCCTGACCAGTCCGCCGGCGTTCTGATGTAATGGATCAGAGCTACCACGACCTACTGGCTGCCGGCGTCGAGAAGCGCTTCCGGGACCTGGAGATGGCGATCATGGACGACATCATCCGCCGGATCCGGAAGGCCGGCACAATCACCGACTCGGCCGACTGGCAGATCCAGCGCCTCATCATCCTGGGCAACAGCACCCAGGACATCGAGGACCTGATCCGGAAGGCCGTGGACGGAAACGAGGAGGAAGTCCGCCGGCTCTACGCTGAGGTCATCGAGCGGGAATATACCCGCGACCGCAGCCTCTACGAGCAGATCGGCAAGGAGTTCATCCCCTACGAGCAAAACCCCGAGCTCCAGCAGATCACGGACGCCCTGGTGCAGCAGTCCAGCGAGGAGCTCTACAACATCACCAAGAGCACCGGCTTCATGCTGGACAATGGCCACGGCGGGAAAGTCTTCACGCCCCTGGCCGATGTCTACAACGGCTACCTGGACGACGCCATCACCGGCATGGCCAACGGCGCCTACGACTACAACACGCTGGTCCGCCGCATGGTCAGCCAGATGACAGCCTCCGGGCTCCGGACCGACCACGCCTTCAGCGATGGCGGCAGCGACTACGGCGTGGACTACGCCAGCGGCTGGCACAATCGCGTGGACGTGGCCGCCCGTCGTGCTCTGCTCACTGGCTTCGGCCAGCTCACCGGTCACGTCACTGATCTGAACGCCCAGCGGCTGGGGACCAACTACTTCGAGGTCACATGGCACGCCGGGGCTCGTCCGGATCACGCTGCATGGCAGGGCAAGGTCTACACCAAGGAGCAGCTGACGACCAAGTGCGGCCTGGGCACCGGTCCGGGCCTGCTGGGCTGGAACTGCCGCCACACCTACTACCCCTTCATCCCCGGAGTGAGCGAGCGGCTCTACACCGACGAATGGCTGGAAGAACAGAACGCCAGGGAGAACACTCCGCGCCGCTTCCGTGGCAAGGAGTACACCACCTACGAGGCCACCCAGAAGCAGAGGCAGATGGAGACGGCCATGAGGGCCCGGCGTGAGCAGGTGCAGCTCCTTCGTGCCGGAGGGGCTGACAAGGAAGACATCACCATCGCCCAGTGCAAGTACCAGGCCCAGCTGGAGCAGTACCGCAGCTTCTCGAAGGCGATGGGCCTGGAGGAGCAGACGGAGCGCATCTACACGGGACGCACCCCGGGCAGGATCTCACCGAGCCCGCAGGTCTACGCGCAATGGCAGGCCGAGCAGGCGGCCAAAGCGGCCAACCGTGCGAAAGAACGCGCCGAGAAGCAGCGCAGAGCGGCCCAGGACGCCGCTCAGAAGGGGGCAAGCACATGATCCGGATAAACGTCAAGGACACCGGGATCACCGTCTCAGGGCACGCACAGCGGCTCCCTGGGGCGTCTCCCGGGCACAACATAATTTGCGCCGGCGTCTCGGCGCTGACCCTCACACTGATCGAGGGGCTGCGCGAGGTGGCGGGCATCGAGATCCAGGAGAGCGTCAGCCCGGGCAGCACTGTCATCAGCTGGTCGGATCTGAATGAGATCGGCCAGGCGCTGGTCCGCACTTATGTCCTGGGCCTGGAAGGCATCCGGGACAGCTATGGAGAAATAACGATAATTTGAGCGCCGCGAGGCGCTTTTATTATGAGCAGACGCCGGGCTCTGAGCCGGCGGGAATGTTCACGACACATTACAAAAACGGAGGAATGACCCAATGAAAAAGCATTTTAACCTTCAGCTCTTTGACAACGGCGGCGAGGGCGGCTCTGGCGGAGGCCAGGGTGGAAACGCTGGGAACGGCAACGGCAGCCAGGGAAATGCCGGGAATAATGGAGGCGCCGGAGGCTACAGCTTCCAGCAGGCCGAGGAGATCGCCCAGGCTCGTGCAGAACGCGCCGAGAAGGCCGCTCTCAGCTCCTACTTCAAGCAGCAGGGCATGAGCGAGGAGGAAATCAACCAGGCGATCAAGGACTTCAAGGCCAACCGAGAGAAGCAGCGCCCCAATGTGGACGCCATCACGAAAGAGCGCGATGACGCGCTCGCAGAACTGGCCCAGATGAAGAACAGCCAGATCCTCGCCCAGAAGGGCGTCCGCGCTGAGGACACCGACTACGTCATGTTCAAGATCACGGCCCTGATGAAAGAGGACAGCAAGCTCGACTTCGAGAAGGCCGCCACCAAGTTCCTGAAAGAAAACCCCCGCTTTACTACCAGCGGCAGCGGGTCCTACCGCGTGAAGACCGGCACGGAAAGTTCCGGGGCGGGCAGCTCTGGAAATCAGAACAGCAACGACTTCATCAACGCTGCCATCCGCAGAAAAGCGGGCCGCAACTAACAAAATTATGGAGGAATAACCACATGAAAAAGTATTTTAATCTTCAGCTTTTTGAGACCGACGCTCAGATCATTGACAGATCCGGCGCCGAGTCTCTGATCCCCGAGGACCGTGCTGCGGAAATCATCCAGGGCGCCATCGCCCAGTCCGCTGTCCTCTCCATGGGCCGCCGTCTGGCCAATATGACCGCAGCCCAGACCCGTCTCCCTGTTCTGGACGCTCTGCCCATCGCCTACTTCGTGAACGGCGACACCGGTCAGAAGAAGACCACCAGACAGGCATGGGACAAGAAGACCATCATCGCCGAGGAGATCGCGGTCATCGTCCCCATCCCCGAGGCAGTTCTGGACGACGCCGACTACGACATCTGGGGCGAGGTCCGTCCTCGTATCCAGGAGGCCTTTGGCCAGGTCATCGACGCCGCCATCCTGTTCGGCACTAACAAGCCCGCAACCTGGCGCGAGGGTCTGGTGCCCTCCGCTACTACTGCCGGCGCAGTGAAGCAGATCTCCGCTGATCTCTACACTGACCTGCTCGGCGAGGGCGGCATCATCTCCAAGGTGGAGGAGTCCGGCTACTTCGTGTCCGGCCATGTGGCCGACATCGGTATGCGTGCTAAGCTGCGCGGCCTGAAGGACGGCAACGAGCGTCCTCTGTTCCTGAACTCCATGCAGCAGGCTGGCAACTATACCCTGGACGGCTCCGCCATCCAGTTCCCTCGTAATGGCGCCTTCGACAAGACCAAGGCCCACATGATCTCCGGCGACTTCTCTCAGCTGGTTTACAGCATCCGCCAGGACATCACCTTCAAGCTGTTCACCGAGGGCATCGTGCAGAACACTGACGGCACCATCGCCTACAACCTGATGCAGAACGACATGGTGGCCCTTCGTGCTGTCATGCGTCTGGGCTGGGAGATCCCGAACCCTGTCAACGCCATGGCCAAGGAAAAGGCGAAGCGCTTCCCGTTCGCCGTGCTGACCCCTGCCGGCGCCTAAGTAAAGGAGGTGCAGCCTGATGTACGTCTCCTATGATTTTTACAAGCAGACCTTCGGGGACACGATCCCCGAGGCTGACTTCTCCAAAGTCGAGGCCAAAGCGGAGGCGGTCATCGGCTACCTGACCTATATCAACGGGGACATCTTCGCCAAAGAGGACAACCGCGTGAAGCTCGCGGTCTGCGCTGCGGCGGAGGTCGTCCATTATCATAACAACCAGGCCAGTGCAAACGGCAACCAGGCTGCAGGTGTGAAAAGCGAGACCAACGACGGCTACTCCGTGACCTACATCACGGAGGGCCAGGATGGCCAGACCGCTGAGGAGCTGCTCCGCAAGAAGATCCTCGAAGCGGTCCGCGTCTACCTGCTGCCGACCGGATGGCTGAGCCGATCCCTGAAGGGAGGCTGCCGCCATGTATGTGCAGACTGCGATAACAGTCTTTAACAAACGCCTGGGCGCTGATCGGCGCGAGGTCTACTTCCCGACCTGCATCCGCAGCGCGTCCTTCCTGGAGAACAAGAGCTCCGGCCACTCTACGGACGGAGCTCACTCCCAGAGCCTCGCCTACAAGCTGAGGATCCCGCTGGGAGCGAAGATCCAGGACGGCCGGAGCTACGTCCCGGCGGATAAGTTCCGCCAGCTGGACGAGGATGCAGCCGCCAAGGCGTGGACGCTCCAGACCGGCGACTATGTGCTGCCTATGGCGACCGAGCTGACGGCTCCGGTCGATCAGAAGCAGATGGAGGCGCTCGGCCATCTGATCTACGTCAAGGAGTACGCGGACAACACCATCAGAGGCTCGGCCGCCGTGAAGCACTGGAGGATCGGAGGCGAGTAAAATGGCGTTTAAGCCTATCACCAACCCCAGGGGCGCCATCATCCAGGGAAAGAACGGCAAGGCCGAGCTGATCTGGAACGCCGGCTGCGCCCCGAGAATGAACGAAGTGCTCAGCAAGAAGCAGGAGATCATAGACAGCGAAGTGCTCCGGCTCTGCGCTCCGATGGTCCCTAAACGGACCGGCGCCCTGGAACGATCCGGCACCCTGGGCACAGTCATCGGCTCCGGCGAGGTGAAGTACATCGCACCATACGCCCGGCGTCAGTATTACAACACCAGCACGACCCGGAGCTATGACTCCAGGCGTGGCGGTATGTGGTTTGAACGAATGAAAACCGCACACAGGACGCAGATCCTGAAGCTGGTCAACAAGTAAAGGAGGCCCGAAATGGTCAAGTCAATCATCGAGGGCGTCGCTGACTTCTTCAAGGACTGCCCTCTCCTCAATGCCGGAGTGTTCCGCGTGGACGCCCTGGGAGACCAGCCGCAGGAGTACACCATCGAGACGGGGATTTTCAACCCCATCATCGAGACGTACATCGATGGCAGCTCTGACCGGCGCTACCAGTTCAACTTCGGCAGCCGGGAGTATTACAGCATGGACCGGCTCCAGAACATCGCCAACAGCACCTTCTACGAGGACTTCGCCAACTGGGTCGAAGATCAGGAGGCGGCCGGCAATTTTCCGGAGCTGCCGGAAGGTATGCACCCGGAACAGCTCAGCGTGCTCTCGTCTGGCTATATGTTCGACGAGTCCATGAGGAACGCACGCTATCAAATCCAGTTAGAACTCATCTATCACAAGGAGGCATAAGCACATGAAAAAGTTTGATCTTCAGCTCTTTGACGAGAGTCGTGCTGCCCTGCTCCGCAACGCCATCGCGGACTATGCCGAGATCGACGGCACCTACGAGCTCATGGGCACCGGCTTCACCACTCTGGACGAGAGCCCCAACGCACAGACCGACAGCGAGACCTACATCAACGAGGTCACTGCCACCACTGACATCACCAGCTACGAGACAGAGTTCTCCTATGAGTCCCGTCTGATCCCTTCCCAGAAGGCGATCTATAAGCTCTGGAAGATGGGCCGCGATCATGCGACCGGCACTGACGCCCAGCTGAAATACGTCCGCGTCGAGCTTTTCAACCCTATCGGCGAAGCCACCGAGGATGCTGCCGAGTTCACTGCCCGCCAGTTCACCGTGGCCAATGAGGTCAGCGACAACTCCGGCGCTGGTGGCGAGAAGATCAGCGTCTCCGGCGTGCTGCACGCGGTCGGCGATCCCGTTCAGGGCAAGTTTGACACCGTGACCAAGCAGTTCACGGCCGGCAACTTCAGCGGCAAGTACGACGCCTAACAACGCAACAACTGGCTCCGCGCGACTGGCCTAATCAGGCAGTGAGCGACCAGGCACCAGCAGGCCAAACGGTGCAGCCTGCTGGTGCTTTTTTATAGCACCGACCAATGGAGGAAAACAGAATAATGGAATTGATTATTAACAATGTCAAGCTCGAAGGCGATCTTATGGACGCCGACTTCATGGAGAAGTTCGAGACCGCGATGATCAAAATGCGCGACACGGCTCAGCAGAAAAGAGGCGAAAACTTCCCGACTGCTGCGGCCAACTACCGCGCACAGTGCGAGGTGGTCAATGTCTGCTTCGACGAGATCTTCGGTGCCGGCACAGCGGCCAAGCTGTTCGGCGGCAAGATGAACGTCATGGAGCACCTGAAGGCCATCGAGAAGGTGAGCGAGTGGGCTGCGGGAGAACGCAAGACCCTCAACGACTTCACCAACCGCTACACCCAGCGCCAGCAGAACGCCGTCCGTAATATGCAGACCGCGCAGTTCGTCTCTCAGAAGCACGGCAAGGGTAAAAAGCACTGAATTTATTGATCGACGGACTGCCGGAACAGGTCGAGATCGCAGGCCAGCAGGTCCCGATCAGCAGTGACTTCCGCACGGGCATTTTGTTCGAGGAACTACTGCAAGACCCAGGGCTGGACGACCTGGAGAAGCTCCAGACCGCTCTGCACCTGTATTTCCCCGGCGTCGTCTTCGACTATGACGTGCTCGACGAGGCCCTCAGCAGGCTGGTCTGGTTTTACCGCTGCGGCACGGATCCCGCAGAGACGACGGGCGAAAAGTCCGGAGCCGCCGAAGAAGATCCGCCTTTTTCCTACGAGCACGACGCTGACTATATTTACTCCGCGTTTATGCAGGCCTACGGTCTGGATCTGGCGCGGCATCCCCTCCACTGGTGGCAGTTCCGAGCACTCTTTAGATCGCTCCCGGAAGACACTCAGCTGGTCAAGATCATCGGCTACCGCACGATGAAGATCCCGGCCAAGATCTCCAAGGAGCAACGGCAGCACTATGAGCACATGAAGCGCGTCTATGCGCTCCCTCAGTCGGCTGACCGACAGCAGCTCGAAAGTGACCTTAACAAACTACTTATGAACGGCGGAAACCCCGCCGCACTTTTGAATGGTAGCGAGGTACGGTCATGGCATCAGATGGAACCCTAAGATTTGATACAAGCCTGGACTCCGGCGGTCTACAGTCGGGGATGGGCAAGGTCGCGAACATCGCCCAGCAGGCGCTGGGCGTGTTCAGCGGCCAGATGATGACCAGGGCAGTCGATAGCCTGGTCAACCTCGGTAAGACGGCCCTCGATAGCGTGGGCGCTCTCGAACAGAACGTGGGCGGCGTCGAGACGCTGTTCGGCAACACAGCCGACGCAGTCATCGCCGCAGCAGACAGAGCCTACCAGACGGCGGGAATGTCTGCCAACGATTACATGAGCACGGTCACGAGTTTCTCGGCGTCCCTGCTCCAGTCCCTCAGCGGAAATACTGAGGAAGCCGCCAAGGTGGCGGACATGGCCATCATCGACATGGCCGACAATGCGAACAAGATGGGCACCTCCATGGACCGCATCCAGGACGCCTATCAGGGCTTCGCAAAGCAGAACTACACCATGCTGGACAATCTGAAGCTGGGCTACGGCGGCACGAAGACCGAGATGGAGCGACTGCTGGCCGACGCTCAGGAGCTGACGGGCGTCAAGTATGACATCAACAACCTGAACGACGTATACCAGGCGATCCATGTCATCCAGGAGGAGATGGGGATCACCGGCACGACAGCGAAAGAGGCATCGGAGACCCTGGAGGGCTCTCTGGCTTCCGCCAAGGCCGCCTGGGATAACTTTATGAATGGGTCGAGCGACGCCGACCAGCTGGCCGACGCCTTCGCCACAGCCGCCGACAACGTCGTCAGAGTTTTGGGCGAACTCATCCCGCGCTTCGCTGAGACGCTGCCGGCTCTGGCTGGTGCCATCGTGAAGCAGATCCCGGATCTGGTCTCTGCCATCGTGCCTGCCGTGCTTTCTGCCGGCAAGAGTATCATGGAGCAGCTCCGTGACGTCGTGCAGAACTTTGACTTTGTGGCTGCTGCCGAGACAATCGTCGAAGGCATCACGGACTTCATCAGCAGCGACGGCCTGGGCTCTTTCCTGGGCTGCCTGGTGGATATTTTCACCGGTATCGTCAACGGCATCAGCTCCATGCTGCCGACATTACTGCCGGCCCTCGTCGAGCTGATCGCCTACACCGTGACCACACTGATCGACCAGCTGCCGGCGATCCTGGACTGCGCTCTCCAGCTGATCATGGGCCTGGCGGACGGCATCCTTGCAGCGCTTCCCGTGTTGATCGACGCCCTGCCGGAGATCATCAGCGCCATCGTGCAGTTCCTGATCTCGGCCGTCCCGCAGATCATTGACGCCGGCATCGAGCTCCTGATGGCACTGGTGGACGCCCTTCCCGTCATCATCGACGCGCTGGTAGACGCCCTTCCGCAGATCATCGAGTCCGTCGTGACGACTCTGGCGGCATCCGCGCCCGATATTCTGGCGGCTGGCATCGAGCTCCTGATGGCTCTGATCGAGGCCATCCCGACTATCGTCATCGAGCTGGTCGCAGCTCTGCCCGACATCATTACGGCAATCATTGACGGCCTCATCGCGGCCGGTCCGCAGGTCCTGGAGAGCGCCAAAGAGCTCTGGGGCCAGATCAAGGAGGCCGTGCCGGATATTATCGCCAAGATCGGCGAGGCCGTGCCAGAGATCATCAACGGCATCGTGACTGGACTGGCCAACGGAGCCTCCCAGGTATGGGACGCAGCGTGTGAGCTGGGCAGCAACATCCTCAACGGCATCAAGGACTTCCTCGGCATCAACAGTCCGAGCACGGTCATGGCCGAACAGGGTGGCTACATTGTAGACGGTCTGATCAATGGCCTGGCAACTCTGCCCGATCAGGTGGCTCAGGTATTTTCTGAGATCCTGGCGGACCTTCAGGAGTGGGGCGCCGACATGGCGACCAAGGCTCAAAAGGCCATCACCGACATGGGCACCAAGATCTCCAACGTCCTGAGACAGCTGCCGGGACAGGTGTGGACGCACCTGGTCAACGCAGTGACCAAGGTCGTGCAGTGGGGCCAGCAGATGCTCAGCAACGCCTCGACCGCAATGAGCAATATGCTCAGCAAGGTCAACAGCATCATCCAGGAGCTGCCCGGAAAGATCTGGACGCACCTGGTCAATGCCGTCAATAAGGTGGTGGCATGGGGCCAGCAGATGGTCTCCAACGCTTCGACCGCTGCGAGCAATATGCTCAGCAAGGTCGCCAGCACGCTCCAGCAGCTCCCGGGCAAGGTCTGGGACTATCTGAGCCAGGCGGCCCAGAAGGTCGTCACCTGGGGCACTCAGCTGGCTCAGAAGGGCGCCGCAGCGGCGACCCAGCTGTTCAACTCCATCGTCAACGGCCTGGCAAGCCTGCCGAGCAAGATGGCGGAGATCGGCAGCAATATCATCAGCGGCATCTGGAACGGCATCAGCTCCGGCTGGAGCTGGCTGACGAATAAGGTCAGCAGCCTGGCCAGCAGCCTGCTGGACGCAGCGAAGGACGCCCTCGGCATTAACTCTCCGTCTAAAGAGTTCGCGGACGAGGTCGGCCGCTGGATCATGCCCGGCGTGAGCAAGGGGCTGGACAAGTCTATGCCTGCGACACTGAAGGACATGGAAGCCAAGGCCAGCGAGCTCGTCAGCGCCATGCGGGCCGAGATGTCGGCGACCGCCGGCAAGCTTTCCGTCGGAGCCTCGCACGCAGCGGGGCTGAGGATGGCAGGCGCCGGCACCACCGTCTACTATGACAATCGCATGGAGCAGAGCAACACCTACAACGTGCCCGTGGCTACACCTTCCGAAGTGGCCAAGACACAGCGGGAGGCTCTGCGGAACATGGTCGGAGGTGTGAAATGACAGTAAATACATTAACCATAGAGCTGACCTGTAACGGCAAGACCCTCAAAATGGGACCGGGCGAGGACATCGACATCACTGCCGTGTCCGGCCTGGAGTCCTCCGAGGTCGAGATCAGCACATCAGACAACGCCCTGGTGGACGGGGCGTCCGTCGATGGCAAGAAGATCAAGCCAAGGCCCATCCACATCGAGGCCAGTTTTAGAAGCAACAAAAACAACCCGGAAAACCGGGCGAAAGTGATCAAGTTTTTCAATCCGAAGTACACCGGCAAGGCGCGCATCACCAACATGGGCGTCAGCCGCAACATCGAGTACGAGCTGGAGGGCTGGACCTTCGCGGCCATGAAAAACCTGGACAACAAGCTGAAGATCCTGGTGGATCTGATCTGTCCGGACCCGTATATGCTCAACGTGGACAACTTCGGCAAGAACATGGCGAACATCTCGCCGCTGTTCGCTTTCCCCTGGAGGATGCTCAGTAAAAGGATGGAGACGGGCAAGCTGGACTACAAGGCCGAAGCCCGTGGCCTCCTCCTGGGCGGCAGCACGATGGGCTATAGAACGCTGCACAAAGAGGTGGTGCTGAGCAATGACGGCGACGTTCCGACAGGCGTCCAGATCCAGTTCATCGCCACCAGGGGCGCCGTGGTCAACCCTAAGATCACAAACACCGGCACGGGCCAGTTCATGCGCGTGAATGTCACGATGCAGACCGGCGACGTGCTTCTCATCGACACCAACGACCGGCACCAGGTCATCACTCTGAACGGCGTCAACTATTACCAGCACATCGACCGCCGGAGTGAGCCCTTCAAGCTGGAAGTGGGCGACAACTATCTGGAGTACGACGCAGATGAGAACTACACCAACCTGGACGTCAATCTGTTCTACACTCCGAAGTATTTGGGGGTGTAGCGCATGAATTTGATCATCCTCGACCAGAACTTCGACACGCTGGGCGTCGTCAGCGTGTTCAATACACTCATCTGGGACCGCCGGTATTATGCCTCGGGCCTTTTTGAATTGCATACTCCCGCCGAGTTTTTCGAGCTGATGAACATCGGCCGCTATCTCTACCGGAACGACCGGAAGGACCTGGGCGTGATCCGAGAGGTCAACTTCGCCAGGGACGCCAAAGGCGCCCGGACAGCCTATTGCAAGGGCTACTTCTGCGAGGAGCTGCTGAACGACCGTGTGATCCATCCCCAGGTCAGCCTCTCCGGGACGCCGGAGAGCATCGGTCGGAAACTGGTGGACCGCTGCGTGATCAACCCGGCCGACACCAACCGCGGGATCCCACAGATACAGCTGGGGGCTCTGACAGGCGTCGGCACGAGCGTCACGGTCACGGCCACCGGCGACAAGCTGGGCGACAAGCTCTACGAGATCGAGAAGACCCAGGAGCTCAGCCATCGCCTGGTCTACGACTACCTGACCAACACCCTCAGCTTCGAAGTGTGGAAAGGCAAGGACAGAACGGATGACCAGACCGAGAACAGCTGGGCGATCTTCTCCGACAGCTTCTACAACGTAAAAAATGCCGTGTATGACCGGGACGAGTCCGACTGCAAGAACTACGCCTACGTCGCCGGCGAGGGCGAAGGCTCCGCCCGCGTCATTGTGGAGGTGGATCTCCGCCAGAGTGCGGACGAGGAACGCCGGGAGCTCTGGGTGGATGCTCGGGATCTCCAGAGCACCTACCAGGACGAGGACGGCAACGAGCAGACCTACACGGCCGCACAGTACCAGGCGCTGCTCTACCAGCGCGGTCTGGAAAAGCTGGCAGAGTACGAGAAAATCGAGACGGTCAACAGCGACGTGGATCCCAGCGCCAACCTGACCTACGGCGTGGACTTCGACCTGGGCGACCTCTGCACCTACCGCTACGCCGACGTCGGCATCGAGACCACCAAGCGGATCACTGAGATCCAGGAGGTCTACGAGGGCAGCAAGCAGACCCTCTCCGTTGTCTTCGGCAATGACCAGATGACCAGTATCACGAAAATCATCCAAAGGGAGGTATTTTAACATGGCCATGAGATACGGCTATTTTGACTCGGAGATCACCGGCGTGGACTCCGAGGGTATGCCTATTTTTGACAGAGCAGAGACGTCGGAACTGTTCCGCCTGCTCTTTTCCAAACTGTTGACCAATGGCGTGCTGGCCAAGCCTGCCGACTGCTTCAAAGTTCTGGCAGGCGACACGGGCCTCACTGTTAAGGTCCAGCCCGGCTTCGGCCTGATTAACGGCGCCTTCGCCTATGACCCCGCCGTCGCCATCTTCGAGCTGGCCGCAGCTCCTACGAGCTACAGCCGCATCGACCGCATCGTGCTGCGCTGCAACTACCTGGAGCGCCTCTGCGAGATCATCGTGAAGACCGGCACGGCAGCGGCAACGCCCCAAGCTCCGGAGCTCATCCAGCCCGTCAGCGGCGACTACTACGAGCTGGGCCTGGCGAATGTGACGATCAGCGCCAACCAGACCGTCATCACCCAGAGCTCCATCAGCGACACCCGCCCCAACAGCGCAGTCTGCGGCTACATCACCCAGTTCATCGACAGCATCGACACCGAGGCCTTCTATGACCAGTTCAATGCCTTCTATGCTGAATTTGTGGCCAAGTCCAACGCCAGCTACTCCCAGTTCGAGCAGATGGCCAGGGCAGCCTATGACGGCTACACGGCCGCCATCGACGAGTACATCGAGGCGCTGGAGAACAAGGGCAACGCAGACCTGACCGCCATCACGGAGGATCTGAAAGAGTTCCAGCGCACCAGCCAGAACGCCTTCAACGAGTGGTTTGCCACCGTGCAAGGCCTTCTGAACGAGGACGTGGCCGGCGAGCTCATCAACAAGACGAGCAACCTGGACGAGCGCCTGACCGCGCTGGAGTACATGATCATCCACAACGATCTGTTCACTCACATCGTTGACGATGACGGCAACCCGATCCTGGACGACGATGGCAACGCGATCATCGGCGACTGGAAATATAAAACCGCATAAGGAGGAACATTATGCAGATTGACGTAACAAACGGCAAACGCTTCACCGAGTACGACGCGCTGGCTGCCGTGGCCAGCGAGGAGGACGTTCTCCTGGTACGACTCGCAGACGGCACAGGCGTCAAGAGGATCCCTATCAGCGCCATCAAGGCCTTCATCAACGGAGACCTGGATACGCTGGAAACTGAGGACAAGACCAGCCTGATCGCCGCCATCAACGAAGTCTTCGGCCTGGTAGGCACCAACGCCCAAGACATCAAAGCCCTGAAGGAGCTGACCGCAATGCTCGGCCAGACCGGTGCGTCCAGGGCCAACTCCTTCATCTATGAGCACGATCTCGGTGCCAGCTTCACCGCTGAGCAGTCTGCCGACATTCGTGCTGGCAAGTTCGAGAAGGTCCGCACCGGCGGCTACTGGACCATCAACAGCCGAAAATACTGGGCCGCCCATGCTGACTATCGTCTGCACTGTGGGGACACAGAGCTGACTACCCATCATATGCTGGTCATTCCCGACAAGTCCTTCTATAACGGCGTGATGAATGACGCCAACGACACGACCGGCTCCTACTACGGCAGCAAGATGAAGACCTCCGGCCTGGCTGATGCTCTGGCCACCATCAAGGCTGACTTCGGCGCAGACCACATCCTGACTCACAGGGCTCTCCTGGCCAACGCTATCAGCAATGGCGCCAGCTCCGGCTGGGCATGGTACGACAGCCAGATCGACCTGATGAACGAGCACATGGTCTACGGCTCCTACGCATGGGGCGGCGGAGCGCAGAACGGCTACGACACTGGCATCGACAAGAGCCAGCTGGCTCTGTTCCAGGCACGCCCGGATCTGATCACGAACAGAGAGAACTGGTGGCTGAGAGACGTCCAGTCCGCGACGGCTTTCTGCGATGTCCCCAACTACGGCATTGCCTACAACTGTTACGCCTCGTACTCCATCGGCGTCCGCCCGGCTTTCCTGATCTATTGATCAAAAATCCCGGCCCCTTGTGGGCCGGGTAAATCTAATCAAGGAGATAAGATAGCGTGTCAGACATCCCTAAAAGTAAACGGGCCCATTCTAATCTGGAAGCGCACCATCAGGCGCTCACGATCCGGAGGATGATCGCGGTCGAGCTCCTCAGCAGCTTCGCCTATAGCGAGAAGAAGCTGGAGGCAGCTATCAGAAAACAGACCGCACACGTCCAGGATCCGGAGCACCGGGAGGAAGTCGCTGCGGCCATCCGCAGCCTGGAGGACGACTACGCCTGCTGGTTTATCAAGAGACACCGCGACCGTGTGGACGATCTCTGCTGCGACATCGCCCAGCATCTCAGGGCTGCCAATACTATCTGGCCGTCGTACCGCTTCGAGTATGACGACAGACGCAACGAGCTCAATCAGGCGCTGAAGTGCTGCAACCAGCTCCAGGACGAGCTCCAATACATCGCCGAAGCGCTGCCGGCCGACAAAAACCGGTATATGAACATCGTGCTCGAAGTCGAGAAGCTGTTCAACATGGTGAAGAAGCTCCGGCAGTCTGACAACCGCTTCCTGAAGCACCTGAAAACCTAACACCTATAGGGTGGCCTCTGTTTGTGCCGTCCAGTCCGCGACGAATTTCTGCAATGTCAACAACAACGGCAATGCCAACAACTGGAACGCCTCGAACTCCATCGGCGTCCGCCCGGATTTCACAACCGCACTACATTCTACGGGCAAAGCTCCCGCATGCGGCTATGGGAAAGGAGAGGCCATCCGTCCAGCGTCCTCGCTGGTAAATACTAACCAGGACGCTCCCGGTTACGACCGATGGGGCTAACGCGTGGTTTTTTATGAATGTATTCTATGATGCAAATTTAATTTATGACGCCGGCACCAAGGCCATGAAAAGCAGCAAGTTCAAGCGCAGCACCCAGCTGTTCGAGATGACGCAGCTGCTGACCACGGCCCACATCCGGCGCGACTTTATGGACGGGGCATACCGCCCAGATCCCGGGACCAAGTTCCCGATCAACGAGCGCGGGCATCAGCGCTACATCACCAGCAACACCATGGTGGATAAGACCGTCAACCACCTCCTCTGTGACGAGGTCCTGACTCCGGCGATCAGCAAGTATCTGATCTACGACAACGGCGCCTCCCAAAAGGACAAGGGCGTGGCCTTCCACCGCAGACGCTTCGAGGCGCATCTGCATCGGTATTACATGGAACACGGCTCCAACGAGGGCTACATCCTGCTGGTGGATTATTCCGGCTATTATGCCAACATACCGCACGACAAGTGCATCGAGGTCCTCGACCAGTTTCTGGAGCGAGAGGTCGAAGATCCGGAGACGCTGCTGATCGCTGAGATGCTGACGCGCCTGATCTTCAAGACCTTCGAGCAGGACGTCTCCCGCTTCTCAGACGAGGAGATCGCGGCCATGATGACCGGCAAGGTCAACCCGATGCTCAACTGCGGCGTGGATCCGGAGCTGCTGACCGGCGAGAAGATGCTCAGGAAGGGCGTGGACATAGGCTCGCAGCCTTCCCAGAACATCGGCATCATCTACCCCTACCAGGTGGACAACTACGCCAAGATCGTCCGGAGCATCCGCCACTATGGCCGCTACACCGACGACTTCTACGTCATCGCAGACTCCAAGGAGTTCCTGCTGAATGTGCTGGAAGGCTTCAGGAAGGAGGCTGCAGCGTATGGCCTGATCATCAACGAAAAGAAGACCCGGATCGTGAAGCTCTCCTCTCAGTTCAGACACCTGCAGGTGTGCTACTCACTGACGGAGTCCGGCCGCCTGATCCGGAAGATCCACCCGAAGAACATCACCCGGGAACGCCGGAAGCTGAAGGCGTACAAGCGCCTGCTGGACGCCGGTCGGATCGACTACCCAACCGTCGAGAACTCGTTCAAGTCCTGGCTGGGCAGTCACTACAAAATTATGTCACACGACCAAATCTACAACATGAGCAGCTTCTACTATGAGCTGTTCGGAAGGAGACCAAAATGGAAAAAAGGACATGGAAGATTACACTGGCTGATGGCACATCCCTCGACGGCCTCAACCTCAACGGGAACAACTTCATCAGCTCCACCGCTGTCACCGAGGACACCTTCGCCGGCAAACTCTCCAGCGTGACCATCGAGGGGCCCGACGGCACCGAGATCCACGAGGACATGAAGCTGGTCCAGATCAGCAAGGTCGGCAAGAGCTACTGGTTTATCCTGGCCGAGAAGACGGCTGAGGAAAAGCAGAAGGAACTCGCCGCAGCTGCTCTGGCCACCAACGCCAACAGCATCACCGACCTTCAGCTCGCTCTGGCTGAGGTCTATGAAATGATTATCGGAGGTAAATAACTATGGCTAAAGTTTACGCAGCCCTCATCAAGAAGGGGCTCAAAACCATCGACGACGTGCCCGAAAATCTGCGCGACGAAGTCCGCGCGCTCCTGGAGGAGTAAGATGATCCGGCGCTTCAGATCCTGGCTCAGAAAGGAGGTGAACAACATGGCAGTCATCTACGTCGCCCTGATCGTCAAGGGCAAGCGTACCTACGACAGCGTCCCTGACCTGATCAAGCCCCAGGTCAAGGAGATGCTGATCGACCTGGAACTGGCAGAGCTCGTCACTGAGTAAAGCCCACAATGCCCCCACGGAGATATTCGTGGGGGCATAATTCTAAGCAAATAAAAAGAAGGAAGGTACACAACATGAAAACTGGAATTTGCACAGCAGTGGGAGTCGTGGGCGGCTTCATCGCCAGCCTTTTCGGAGGCTGGGACGCAGCTCTGACCACGCTCCTGATCTTCATGGGCGTGGACTACGCCACCGGCCTCATCGTTGCCGGCGTGTTTCACAGATCCCAGAAGTCCACAGACGGCGCCCTGGAGAGTCGCGCCGGATGGAAGGGTCTCTGCCGTAAGGGCACGACTCTCCTGGTGGTGCTGGTAGCCTGCCGCCTCGATCTGGTCACGGGCTCCACATTCATCAGAGACACGACGATCATCGCCTTCATCGCCAATGAGACGATCAGCATTATCGAAAACGCCGGACTGATGGGCGTGCCTATCCCTGCCGTTGTGGTGAAGGCCATCGACATCCTGAAACAGAAGGCAGAGGGCGACGCTAACACCAGCCCAGGCAAGGAGTAAGCCGTGAAGGCGACAGGGTCCTCCACCGAGAGGACCATCTGGAACTACTTCTGCTGCAAAGGTTTCAGCCCGGCCGGTGTGGCCGGGCTGATGGGCAACCTCTACGCCGAGAGCGGGCTCAATCCGATAAACCTCCAGAACACCTACGAGAAGCGCCTGGGCCTCACGGACGCCGAGTACACGGCCGCCGTGGACTCCGGGAGCTACTCCAACTTCGTCCGAGACAGCGCTGGCTACGGCCTCGCGCAGTGGACATACTGGAGCCGCAAGGAGGCCATGCTCAACTACGCCCGGAAGACCGGCGCGTCCATCGGCGACCTAATGATGCAGCTCGATTTCATGTTCCAGGAGCTGAAGGGCTACGTGGCCGTCTTCCAGGTGCTCCGGACAGCCCGGACCGTGAAGGAGGCGTCCGACATTGTGCTGACCAAGTACGAGCGCCCGGCCAACATGAGCAACGCCGTCAAGGTAAAACGGGCCGGCTTCGGCCAGGCATACTATGACGCCTACGCAAACACTACAGCAACCCCAGAGAAGGAGGAGATTACCATGAGCAACAGCCCTCTGGTAACGTACACCAACATCACCAAGAACAAGACCAGCCCCCGCAACCACGCCATCGACACCATCACGATCCACTGCATCGTGGGCCAGTGGACGGCGAAGCAGGGCTGCGACTACTTCGCCACTACCGACCGCGAATGCTCCGCCAACTATGTCGTCGGCAAGGATGGCTCCATCGGTCTGTCCGTCGATGAGGCAGATCGCTCCTGGTGCACTTCCAGCCGTGAGAACGACAACCGCGCCATCACCATCGAAGTCGCCAGCGACACCGAGCACCCCTACGCTGTCACCGACGCAGCCTACGCCGCACTGATCAAGCTGGTGGCCGACATCTGCAAGCGCAACGGCATCAAGAAGCTGGTCTGGTCCACCAACAAGACCGACCGCGTCAACCACGCCAACGGCTGCAACATGACCGTGCACCGCGACTACGCCAACAAGGCCTGCCCGGGCCAGTACCTCTACGACCGCCACGGCGCCATCGCTGCGGCCGTCAATGAGATCCTGGGCCCCGGCACTACCCAGGCGCCGGAAGCGGCTCCGGAGCCCGTCCAGGGCTTCCCTGCGACGCCCTTCACTGTCCGCGTCATCATTCCGGATCTGAACTACCGCAAGGGCCCTGGCATGAGCTACGCGGTCAGAGGCCAGACCGGCAAGGGCGTCTTCACCATCACCGAGGTGCAAGACGGCTGGGGCAAGCTGAAAAGCGGCGCCGGCTGGATCTACCTCGAAAACCCTGACTACTGCACCATCCAGGGCGTCGCAGCGAAGCCGGCCGAGCCGGATCCTGCCGACGTGCTGGCGCAGGAGATCGCCGGCAAGGTGAAGGCCTCCGGCCTGGATCCTGCTGACGTTCTGAACAGGGTCGAGAAGATCCTGGGCGTGGCATGATGGCGCTGCCAGCAAATACATGATAAAGCAAAAGAACCCCGGCACCCGCCGGGGTTCTTTTGCTTTATACGGCAATTCTGAGGACGACATAGTCCCGCAGCACGATGATCTTCGGGGTTCGAGTACCGTCGCGCGGGCTCCATAAAGAGCGCCGTTTTTACGGCGCTTTTTTGCTGCCCAGAAAAAATAATTTGTCTGCAACTATTTGCCGACTTCGGGAATCTATATAACAGAAAGAAAAAGAAAGGAGCAGATATGGAAAAGGATTTGTACGAGATTCTGATAGAGTATATCCTGGAGGATCAGAACCGGTTCTACCGGCTGGCTTACAGTTATGTGCAGAATAAAGACGACGCGCTTGATATTGTGCAAAACGCCATATGCAGAGCGCTGGAACGGTATGAAACACTGCGTGACGCCGGAGCAGTCCGGGCCTGGTTTTACAGAATTCTGGTAAACGAGAGTCTTGCCATGTTGAGAAAGAGGAAGGAAGTGCCTCTGCCGGATGATGGTACCGGAGCAGAGATCCCGTATCATGAAAAAGGTTACGACATACAGGATGATCTCTATGAGCAGATCAATCGGCTGAACGAGGAGGTGCAGACCGTAATCAAGCTGAGATTTTATGAAGAACTGACCCTGCAGGAAATAGCGCAGATCACAGAGACAAATCTGAATACGGTAAAAGCCAGGTTGTATCGTGGACTGAAAACTTTGAAACAGAATATACAGGAGGTGGACGCATGACCCAGATATCAGACGCAAAAAAAAGATACGATGAGATCCCGATTCCGGAAGAACTGTCCGACGTTGTCCGGTCGGCGATTGATTATTCGGCAGTGCGGAAGAAAAAAATCCGGAAACGGCAGAACTTCAGGATCGGAAAGAGAGTACTGGCAGCTGCAGCAGCGCTGGCCGTTGTGTTTACAGTGGGACTGAATACCAGTACGGCTTTTGCGGAGAGCGTGAGTGAACTTCCGGTAATAGGCACCATTGCCAGAGTCCTGACTTTCCGGTCTTATGAAAAGACGACGGAAGATTTGTCGATCTCTGTGGATATTCCCAGTGTGGAGATGATCGGAGAGGACAGCGGTCTTGCTGACGCCTTAAATGAAGAGATTTACGCGCGCTGCGAAGAATATGCGCAGGAAGCCATTCAGCGGGCGGAGGAGTACAAAGAGGCGTTTATGGCGACCGGCGGTACCGAAGAAGAGTGGGCCGCCCACAATATTGAGATAAAAGTGTGGTACGAGATCAAATCTCAGACAGAGCAATACCTGTCCTTTGCGGTCATGGGTGCAGAAAACTGGGTGTCTGCGTATAATGAGACAAGGTATTATAATCTGGATTTGTCTACCGGTAAGACGGTGACGCTGCAGGATCTTCTGGGTGATGATTATATCCGTATCGCTGATGAAAGTATTAGAAATCAGATGGAGGAAAGAATCGCTGCCGGTGAAGCAGTCTTCTTTACAGAAGCGGAAGGCGGGTTCGCCGGAATCACTGAGAATGCAAAATTTTATATCAACGAGGCGGGAAATCCGGTCGTTGTGTTTGACCAGTATGAGATTGCGCCGGGTTCCGAGGGAATGCCGGAGTTTGAAATTGTGAAAGAATAATCAGTAGGAGGAAAAAAAGATGAAAAAGATGAGACTTGTTTTGGCGGGAATACTGACGGCGTTCTGCCTGACGGCGTGCGGAGGCCAGGCGAACATGGCAACTACCGTAGAAACTATAGATATGTCGAAAAATACAGAGCAGGATGAGACGGAAGCCACAGCGCAGGATGAGACGGAAACTGCGGCACCGGAAGAAGAGGAAGCCGCAGTATCGGGAGAGACAGCAGAAACGCCTGCGGAGCAGGAAAGTGATGCGGAGGACAGCGCCCCGGCAGAAGAGGGACAGACTTCGGGAGGACTGGACAATTTCGATGTGGATCAGGAAGAAGTGGAAGCATTTGCGGAAAAGATCAAAGAGGCAGTGGCTGCTCAGGATCTGGAAGCATTGGCTGATCTGACGTCTTTCCCGGTATATGTGGGCGTTTCTGAGAACGGCGTCGTGGAAACGAGAGAAGATTTTCTGGCGCTGGGAGCAGACACGGTGATCACGCCGGAACTTCAGGAAGCGGTGGAAGGAACGGATGTGACCGCGCTCTCCGCCAGCATGGCAGGATTTACCATGATGACGGAAGGAGTCAGCGGAAGCATTACTTTCAGTATGACCGCGGACGGATTGGCGATTACCGGCATCAATTACTGATGCTTTCCAAAATGGATGCAGGACGCGGGGCAGGCCGCGCGGCAGGCTCCGCATCGGATGCATTCGGGGGAGACGGAGATTTCTTCCGGCTTCAGATCCAGAGGACAGGCCCGCTGGCAGGACATGCAGGAGATGCATTTTTCCTTTTCCCAGCGTATCTGCACCAGGCTGAAACGGTTGAACCATCCGTAGACAGCGCCCAGAGGGCAGAGATACTGGCAGAACGGGCGATATACTTTGATGGATAAACATAGAATACCGACCAGGATACCCAGTTTCCAGAAAAACAGCGGGCCGATCTGGCCTCGAAGGCTTTCATTGGCAGCGAGCAGAGGCAAGGCTCCGAAAAAGGTGCCTGACGGACAGAGATATTTGCAGAAAGCAGGTATCTTTGCGAAACTGCCGCCAAAGAGGAACCAGGATCCGATACATACCAGCAGAAGAAGAACGGCGTACTTTCCATATTTCAGAATATGGTGGAAAGGAAGCCGTTTTCTTTTGCGGAACAGAGGAATCTTGTGCAGGAGATCCTGCACAAGCCCGAACGGACAAAGCCAGCCGCAGACAAAACGTCCCAGCAGACTGCCGAATACAAAGAGAAATCCCAGTACCGCGAAAGGAATCTCATATCCCTGACGGTTAAGGAGCGCCTGCAGCGCGCCGATGGGACAGGAAGCCAGAGCGCCAGGACAGGAATAACAGTTCAGGCCGGGAACACAGACATATTTCAGGTTTCCCCGATAGATCTTTCCGCTCAGGAAACCATAGGCATAGCCATTGGTGATAATTGTATAAAGAAGTTGTACAGTAAATCTTATCCGTTTCATAGTTTTACCCGATCCCGATGCATTCCAGACAGATCATGACTGCTTTCCGGAAAATAACTGTAAATTCGCCGTGGACTGCGCCGGCTGCAAGAAACAGGATGCCGGTCAGAACCCCGGCGGTCCATCCCGGGATGCGCCCGGGTATTTTTATATTATTCTTCCAGGTAAACATCGATGAGCTCCTTCCAGGCGTCTTTCTCTTTGGAACCGAGAACCGTATCCAGGATCCTGCCTTCAGAGTCCACGAAAAAAGTGGTGGGTACGGCGGTTACATCGGTCAGCATGGCCGTATATAAGGATTCATTCAGGAGCAGGTGCGTATAGGTATCCGCACCGGTCTCGCTGATCAGAGAGAGGGCAGTCTGGAGCGTGTCTTCATCGCCTTCCATCACATCGCTGATGATTCCGATGATCTGGAAATCTTCCGGGGAGTATTCGGCTGCCAGCTCACCCAGGTAAGGCATTTCCATCAGACAGGGGTTACAGTAAGTGGCCCACACATTGACCATGGTCAGCCGGGAATCGGCGAATATATCGGAAGTGACAGTTTCACCGTCTGCAGAAACAGCCTCAAAGGTGACCGGAGGCGTAAATGGTTCCAGCTCGACAGAGCCGTCTGACGCATCCGGGGAGGACTCTGCGGTTTCGCCGGATCCGGTGTCTGCCCCGCATCCGGACAGCGAAGCAGAAAATGTTGCGGCTGCCAGGAGCAGCATGAGAACAGTTTTTCTCTTTTTCATAAGGTTCTCCTTGTGTTTTCCAAAATAATATAGGAAAATAATATAGGAAAACAGAAAAGTTTTCAAGTAAATCCTGCGGGCGCAGGATTCACAAAATGTACATAGAGCGCTGATACAATAAAGAAAAAAGAAAGGGGCCGAAAATATGGAAAAGCTTAAAGTACTGGTAGTAGATGATGAAAGCCGTATGCGCAAGCTGGTCAAGGATTTTCTTGTGAAAGAGAATTTTGAAGTATTGGAAGCAGGAGACGGAGAGGAAGCGCTGGATGTTTTCTTCCAGGAAAAAGATATTGCCCTGATCCTGCTGGACGTGATGATGCCGAAAATGGATGGATGGCAGGTCTGCAAGGAAATAAGGAACTATTCTAAAGTGCCTATTATTATGTTGACAGCAAAGGGAGACGAGAGAGACGAGCTGCAGGGGTTTGAGCTGGGGGTTGATGAATATATTTCAAAACCGTTCAGTCCGAAGATTCTGGTCGCGCGCGTAGAAGCGATCCTGCGAAGATCCAATCCGATGATGAGCGAAGACATCTTGTCGGCAGGGGGAATCGATCTGAACAGATCCGCGCACCAGGTGACGATTGACGGCAAAAATATAGAGCTGAGCTATAAAGAATTTGAACTGCTGGCATATTTTATGGAGAATCAGGGGATCGCCCTGTCCAGGGAAAAGATCCTCAATAATGTGTGGAACTATGATTACTTCGGAGACGCCAGGACTATAGACACCCATGTGAAGAAACTCCGCAATAAGCTGGGCGAAAAAGGTGATATGATCAAGACAATCTGGGGAATGGGCTATAAATTTGAACCGCAGGAGGCATAAGAGATGGACACAGTATCAGTGGAGCAGGCTACAGAGCTGATCCTGGAGAGGATAAAAGCGATCGATGAGACGGAAGAGATAGAGGTAGAAGACGCGCTGGGACGCATCCTGGCGGAAGATATGAGGTCGGAATTTGACAATCCTCCGTTTGACCGTTCTCCCATAGACGGCTATGCCTGCCGGAGTGTGGATATAGCGGGCGCTTCTGAAGAACGTCCGGTCCGCCTGAAAGTGGTAGAAGAAGTATATGCCGGAGCCTATACGGACCGGGAGGTCCGGAAAGGAGAGGCAGTGCGGATCATGACCGGCGCGCCGGTGCCGGCGGGCTGCGACTGCTGCGTGCGGCAGGAGGACACGGATTATGGGGAAGAGGTGGTCCGTATCTTCAGGCCGGAAAAAGAATGGGGTAATTACTGCTTCAGGGGGGAGGATTTTAAAGCCGGGAGCGTGCTGATGAAAAAGGGAAGCCGGATCGGCTTTGTAGAGATGGGCGTCCTGGCAGGCATGGGACGCGGGACAGTTCCGGTCTACCGCCTTCCGAGGGTGGTGATCCTGACCACCGGGGATGAAGTGGTGACGCCGGGGGATCCGCTTCTGCCGGGAAAGATTTATGACAGCAACAGGATGCTTCTGACGGGACGTCTGACGGAACTGGGAGTGCGGCCTTCGCTGGTAAGATGGGTGGAGGACCGTCCGGAAGCGATGGCGGATACACTGCGGGAGGCGGCACAGAAAGCCGATCTGATCCTGACGACAGGAGCCGTCTCTGTGGGGAAAAAGGATATCATGCACGAAGCGCTGAAGATGGCCGGAGCCGAACGTGTATTCTGGAAGGTGAAAGTAAAGCCGGGGATGCCGACGCTGTTTTCCGTGTACCAGGGAGTACCGGTTTTAAGCCTGTCCGGCAATCCGTTCGGAGTCGCGGCGATTGTGGAGCTTCTGGTGAGACCGGCTATCCAGAAGATGAAGAGGGACGACTCTGTCCGTCTGGTGCGGGTGAAAGGGATCATGGCGGATACCTTTCCCAAGCCCAGCAAAGGGCGCAGGCTGATCCGGGCATATTGGGAGAACGGAATGTTTCATCTTCCGAAAGGACTTCATTCCAATGGAGTGTTGGCATCCATGATCGGCTGCAACTGTCTGATCGACATGCGGCCGGGAGATCCGGAACTGAAAGAAGGAGCCCCCGCGGAGGCTATCCTTCTGTGACGAGGAAAAATGATGGGAGAAAAAGGAACTTCATACGTGTTCGCAGTCAGCGGCATCAAAAATTCCGGAAAGACGACTCTGATCACTCGTGTGCTTCCGATCCTTGCAAGGCATGGCATCAGGACGGCAGTGATCAAGCATGACGGCCACGATTTTGAGGCAGACGTGCCGGGGACGGACAGTTACCGCCATTTCCAGGCAGGAGCATATGGAACGGCTGTTTTTTCCGGTGAAAAATATATGGTTGTGAAGAGACAGAAGCAGACGTCAGAGGAGGAATTGATGAACTTATTCCCCGAGGCGGATCTGATTCTGCTGGAAGGATTCAAGGATTCCTTCTATCCGAAGATCGAAGTGATCCGCAGGGGAAATTCCGGAAAAAGTGTATGCAGGGAAGGGCTTTGGGCAGTGGCTACAGATCTTCTGCCGGAGGAGCTTCCGGACATAGACGCGCCGCTTCTGAATCTGAATGCTCCGGAGGAGATCGCGGCGTTTCTTATGGATGCGATGTCCATGGAGCGCCCGCGAACAGCTTCATCCGGTCCCGCCTTGCCGCGCAGATCAGGGTCAGATGGTACTGCCGGGCCAGACTGATGGCTTCTGCAGTGGGGGAAGCCTTGCTGGCAAACACAGGAATGCCTGCCCGGATCGCTTTCAGGACCATGTCTGCGGGAGCCCTGCCGCTGGAGTAGAGAATACATGATCCAAGCGGGATCCCGCGGCGCAGCGCATAGCCGACTGCTTTATCGACGGCATTATGACGGCCGATATCCTCGCATTGGAAAAGGAGCCGGTCTTCCCGGGCGAGAAAACAGCTGTGCGTGGCAAAGGTCTGACTGTGCAGCGGCATACCGCCGGAAAAACGGTCTGCCAGAGAGAAGATCTGAGACGGGGACCAGGGGATAGGCGCCGGCGGTTCAGGTGCATTGACGGCAGGGAGCGGTTCTTTTAGTATGGCGTCGGCAGTTTTCAGGCTGCTGTCGATCCTGATCTCTTCCACATCGTCTGCGGATGAGATCAGGCCGCTGGTGAGCAGTCTTCCGAGTATCAGTTCAGGCAGATATTCCGGAATGCATACGACGGAAAAAGAATATGCATGGGAAACCTGTACCTTCATATGGAGTTCACACAGTACCTGTTCCTGCTCCGTACGGCAGATGCCGTCACGGCCAATATAGGTATATTCGCGCCTCTGTGTGAGAGGTGCTCTGGATAGCGGTTCTTGTATGCGCATGTCTTTTCCTCCTGCTTTTTCTGCATTATACAATTCCTGTTTTCAGGTGTCAAAAGGAGAATATATCGGTATGGAATTTTCGATGATCGTGCTTGCGGGCGGAAAGAGCAGCCGGATGGGACGGGATAAGTCAGACCTTCTCCTGGGCATGGATACATTTCTCAATGTCCAGATCAGGAAGGGGACAGAACTGGGGATCCGGGATATCCTGGTATCCGGTTACCGTGGGGAGGACTGTCCGGTCCCGGTGATAAGAGACCGGTTGGAGGGAAGAGGCCCCCTGGGCGGACTGGAGGCATGCCTGCGGCGCGCCGTCCATGATAAAGTGCTGGTGCTGGGAGTGGACATCCCATTGGTCCCGGCTGCCGAATTGAGGCAGTTGATGGAACAGTCGGCCGGAAACCGGGAAGCCGTGACGATCCTGTCCCACGGGGGAAAGGAAGAACCGCTGATCGGTGTCTATGAAAAAAGTCTGGCGGATGCCATGAGGAAAGAAGTGATCCGCGGAAGGGGATCCGTATTCGCATTTATCAATCATACGGGCTATGATATTTTTTGCAGCAAGGCTCCGGAAGCCTGTTTTTCTAACGTGAATTGTGAAGAAGATTACACGCGTCTGCGGGAAGAAAATATTATCTAAAATAAGGATAATAAAGGAAATAAAAACAGATTGTTTTTGAAGATAAAGCAATCTATAATGATGATTGTAGAATATTTCAATAAAAAACAGACAGAGGAGGTAAGAGGGTATGCTCGATCAGTCCTATTATGCCAAAGCGGATGAGATCATCGACCAGTACGGCGGGGAGCCGGCGTCCCTGATCCCGATTATGCAGGCAATACAGGGGGAGTATCGCTATCTTCCAGGTGAACTGCTGACATATGTTGCAGGAAAAATCGGGGTTACAGAGGCAAAGGCATGCAGTGTTGCCACATTCTATGAGAATTTCTCGTTTGATCCGAAGGGGAAATACGTGATAAAGGTATGCGACGGTACAGCCTGTCATGTGCGGAAATCCATGCCGGTGCTGGAAGCATTATATGAGAAGCTCGGACTGAGCAGGGAGAAAAAGACCACGGACGATATGATGTTTACCGTGGAGACGGTATCCTGCCTGGGCGCCTGCGGACTGGCGCCGACACTGATGGTGAACGATGAAGTTCATCCGAGGATGACGCCGGAGAAAGCAAGAGACTTGATCGACCAGCTGAGAGGGGGTGCCGGAGCATGATTCAGGATAGAAACGCGCTGAAACAGGCAAGAGAGAATGCGGAAAAAGTGCTGGACTCTTATGCCTGCAGGATTTTAGTCTGTTCAGGAACCGGATGTATCGCCACGGGTTCCGAGAAGATCTATGAAAAATTTCTGGAGATTACCAAAGATGCTCCGGGCGTAACGCTGGAGTTCGCTCCCCATGATGAGAAAGCGCATCTGGGTGTAAAAAAGACCGGATGTCAGGGAATCTGCGAGCTGGGTCCGCTGGTCCGGATACAAAAAGGCGGCGAGACTATCCAGTACACGAAGGTACAGCCGGATGACTGCCGGGAGATTTTTGAAAAGAGCGTGCTGGGAGATGAGATCATAGAACGGCTGCTGTACCAGAAAGGCGGACTGCACTGCAAACGTCCGGAAGATATTCCGTTTATCGCGAAGCAGACCCGCATTGTTCTGAAAAACTGCGGAAAATACGACGCGGAATCCCTGGAAGAATATATTGCCAGCGGCGGATTCCGCGCTTTGGAGAAAGCCATGTTCGAGATGAATCCGGATCAGGTCATCGCGGAAGTGGATAAGTCCGGACTTCGGGGAAGAGGCGGCGGCGGATTTCCGGCCGGCCGGAAATGGATCCAGGTGGCGCGTCAGAAAGAGACGACCCGGTATGTGGTATGCAACGGCGATGAGGGAGATCCGGGCGCGTTCATGGACGGTTCGGTCATGGAAGGAGATCCTTACCGGATGATCGAAGGCATGATTCTGGCCGCCTATGCGGTACAGGCTCAGAACGGTTACATCTATGTGCGCGCGGAGTATCCCAATTCTGTGGCGCGCCTCAGACATGCGATCGGGGTACTGGAGGAGCAGGGGCTTCTGGGAGACCATATTCTGGGAACGGATTTCAGTTTCCGCTTACATATCAACAGGGGCGCGGGCGCGTTTGTATGCGGTGAAGGCAGCGCGCTTACGGCGTCTATTGAAGGCAACAGAGGCATGCCCAGAGTGAAGCCTCCGCGGACAGTAGAGCAGGGACTTTGGGCAAAGCCTACGGTTCTGAATAATGTGGAGACCTATGCCAATGTACCGGAGATTATTTTAAAGGGAGCGGACTGGTATCGGACCATCGGAACGGAAGGCTCTCCGGGAACGAAGACCTTTTCTCTGACCGGAAGTATTGAGAATACCGGTCTGATTGAAGTGCCTATGGGTACGACGCTTCGGGAGATTATCTTCGACATCGGCGGCGGATTGAAATCCGGCGCTAAGTTTAAAGCGGTACAGATCGGCGGACCTTCAGGCGGCTGCCTGACGGAAAAGCATCTGGATGTGCCTCTGGATTTCGACTCGGTGAAAAAATACGGGGCAATCGTCGGTTCCGGCGGCCTGGTGGTAATGGATGAGAATACCTGTATGGTGGAAGTGGCGCGGTTCTTCATGAGCTTTACTCAGAGAGAATCCTGCGGCAAATGCGGTCCATGCCGTATCGGCACCAAACGTATGCTGGAGATCCTGGAGAAGATTGTGGATGGCAGAGGAGAGCCGGAGGATCTGGAAAAGCTGGAGCATCTGGCGCATTTTGTCAAAGACCGTTCTCTCTGCGGACTGGGCAAGAGCGCGCCGCTTCCGGTGCTCAGCACCATCGAGAATTTCCGGGATGAGTATATGGAACATATCGTGGAAAAGAAATGCGCTGCTCATGTCTGCAAGGCTATGCGAGTATACGCGATCGATCCCGAGAAATGCAAAGGCTGCACAAAATGTGCGCGTAACTGTCCGGCGGGAGCGATTACCGGCAATCGGAAAGAACCGCATGTGATCGATGCATCCAAGTGCATCAAATGCGGCGCATGTATGGATAACTGCGCATTTGGCGCGGTTTATGTGGAATAGAGGAGGGTAGATGATATGATTCATTTGACCATAGACGGCATCCCGGCAGAGGTGAAAGAGGGTACGACGATCCTGCAGGCGGCGGAACAGATCGGAGTGAAGATTCCTACTCTGTGTTATCTGAAAGACGTACTGCCGGACGGATCCTGCCGCCTCTGTGTGGTTGAAGTGGCCAACAACGGAAGGACTAAATTTGATACGGCATGTACGCTTCGCTGCTCGGAGGGAGATGAAGTACAGACCATGTCGGAGAAGGTGGTGGCATACCGGAAGGATACGCTGGACCTTCTGCTTTCAGACCACCGGGTTCACTGTTTCTCCTGTGAGGCCAACGGAGACTGCAAGCTTCAGGAATACTGCTTTGAATATGGAGTGGAAAAGACCAGTTATCCGGGAGAGATGAAAGATATGCCGGTGGACGACTCCAATAAATTTTTTACTTATGATCCAAGTCTGTGTATTCTCTGTCACAGATGCGTAAATACCTGTAAAGAGATCGTAGGACGCGGAGCTATCGATACGATGAACCGTGGATTTGAGTCTGTAATCGGCGCCCATTATAAGAATAAATGGGATCAGGGCATCTGCGAATCCTGCGGAAACTGTGTGCAGGCATGTCCTACAGGCGCTCTTTCCATGAAGCGCAGAAAGAAATACCGTTCCTGGCAGGTAGAGAAAAAAGTGCTGACGACATGTCCTCACTGCGGAACGGGCTGCCAGTTCTATCTGGTGGTCAAGGACGGCAAGATCGTAGATACGGAAGCGTATAACGGAGCGCCCAATAAGGGATTGCTCTGCGTAAAAGGACGGAGCGGAAGCTTTGATTTTGTCAATTCTCCGGACCGTCTGAAATATCCACTGATTAAGAATAAGGAGACCGGTGAATTTGAGCGCGCCACCTGGGATGAGGCGCTGGATCTGGTGGCCTCCAAATTCATGGAGATCAAGAAAAAATACGGCCCGGACTCACTGGCCGGATTCGCATGTTCCCGTTCTCCGAATGAAGACATCTATATGGTGCAGAAGATGGTACGTACCTGCTTTGGAACGAATAACACGGATAACTGCGCCCGCGTATGCCATTCCGCGTCTGTGGCGGGACTTTATATGACGCTGGGTTCCGGCGCCATGACCAACCCGATCGAAGACATTACCCGCAACGCAGATCTGATCATGCTGATCGGATCCAACCCGGAAGAAGCACATCCGGTGATCGGTATGCAGATCCGTCAGGCGGTGAACCGCGGCTGCAAACTGATCGTAGTAGATCCGCGTGACATTGATCTGGCAAAGAAGGCGGACATTCATCTGAAGCTGAGACCTGGAACCAACGTGGCATTTGCCAACGGCATTATGCATGTGATCATCGAAGAAGGGCTTCAGGACCAGAAATTCATCGAAGAGCGGACGGAAGGATACGAAAAGATCCGCGATATCGTAAAAGAATATACGCCGGAGCGTGTGGCCGGGATCTGCCATATTGATCCGGAAGACCTGCGCCGTGCCGCGATCATGTACGCGAAAGCGGACCGCGCGCCGATTATTTATTGCCTTGGTGTTACGGAGCATTCTACCGGTACAGAGGGCGTTATGTCCATGTCCAATATGGCTTTGCTGGTGGGCAAACTGGGGCGTCCGGGATGCGGCGTCAACCCCCTGAGGGGACAGAATAATGTGCAGGGAGCCTGTGATATGGGCGCGGTTCCCACAGATTTTCCGGGCTATCAGAAGATCAATACCCCGGGGGTAGTGGAGAAATTTGAAAAGGCATGGGGCGTGCCGCTGAATCATGAAGTGGGTACGCATGCGACCGATGTTTTCCCGAAAGCAATCAAAGGGGAGATCAAAGGACTTTATATCTATGGGGAAGATCCCGTAGTTACCGACCCGGATACTTCGCATGTGATCAAAGCACTGGAAAGCCTGGATTTCTTTGTGGTTCAGGAATTGTTCATGACTGAGACCGCAAAATACGCGGACGTAATATTGCCGGGTATGAGTTATGCGGAGAAAGAAGGGACATTCACCAATACGGAACGCCGTGTCCAGAGGGTCCGCAAGGCCGTGAGCGTGGACGGAGACATGAGACTGGATACAGATATTATTATCGACCTGATGAACCGTATGGGTTATCCCCAGCCGCATCTGACTTCAGCGCAGATTATGGACGAGATCGCCTCCGTGACTCCGAGTTTTGCCGGCATCAGCCATGAGCGGCTGGACAGTGAAGAAGTGGGCGGAAGAGGACTGCAATGGCCATGTACTTCGAAAGATCATCCGGGCACGCCGATCCTTCATGTGGGCAAATTCACCCGCGGGCTGGGATGGTTTTATCCCGCAGAATATGTACCGTCCGCGGAACTTCCGGATGATGAATATCCGATTATCCTGATGACGGGGCGTATATTGTATCATTATACAACCAGAGCCATGACGGGAAGAACGCCGGAGCTGATGGAGATTGAAGGGAAATCTTTCATCGAGATGAATGAAGAAGACGCGGAGAGACTTCATATCAGCAACGGAGAAAAAGTTCGTGTGTCTTCCAGAAGAGGAAGTATTGAGACGACTGCCCGTGTGGGAACAAAAACTTCTCCGGGAGAGAGCTGGATGCCATTCCATTTCCCGGATGGAAACGCGAACTGGCTGACGAATGCCGCGCTGGATAAATACGCAAGAATACCGGAATATAAAGTATGCGCGGTTAAGATTGAGAAGCTTTAAAAAAAACGGGAACAGAGTTATAATAGAAGGCGGAGCACATCGGAGCTCCGCCTTTTGTAATAACTGAGAAAAAGCAGAATATTGGGACAGGTGATAAAGAGTGAAAAAAACCAGAAAACATTCGATTCGTACCAGAATGACGATTATATTTACGGTAATCCTGCTTGCTGCGCTGGCGGCCTGCTGGCTGCTCAATCATTTCTTCCTGCAGCGCTATTATATGAACAATAAAGAGAAGGTGCTTGTGGAGGCTTTTGATTATTTGAATGATGCGTCAGGCGGCGGCAACCTGGAAGCTGATGACTTTGTGCAGGAACTCAGTAATCTTTGTGAGACTAATAATATCAGTCTTTATGTTATGGGAAGCGATGGGCAGGGTATCCTCAGTACGGTCCGGGATTCGGGCGTGCTGCAGCGACGGCTGTATATGTATCTGTTTGCCCAGGATAATACTTCCAACGACATTGTCATGCAGGAGACGCAGAATTTTTCGATTCATGTGAGCGCTGATTATTTTACTGATATAGAATATCTGGAGATCATCGGTTTTTTACAGGGGGGAGAAACACTTGTGGCGAGAACTGCTCTGGAGCCGATCAGGGAGAGCGTGGAACTTGCCAACCGGTTTTTCGCGCAGGTAGGTCTGACGGCTCTGGTTATAGGGGCGGTCATTATATGGATTCTGTCGGGCAAGCTGGCGGGACCCATTCTGGAACTGGCAAAGTTGTCGGAACGTATGAGCAACCTGGATTTTAATGTGAAATACAGCGGAGGAAAAGACGCAGAGGTGGATTTCCTGGGGCATCATATGAACCAGCTTTCAGAAAAACTGGAAAAAACCATTTCAGAACTGAAGACGGCGAACAATGAACTGCAGCGGGATATCGAACAGCGGGAGAAAAACGACGAGATGCGCCGGGAGTTTTTGTCCAATGTGTCTCATGAGCTGAAGACGCCGATTGCTTTGATTCAGGGGTATGCGGAAGGTCTTCAGGCATGCGTCAATGACGATCCGGAAAGCAGGGAATTTTACTGTGACGTGATCATTGACGAGGCGGGGAAGATGAATACGATGGTCAAAAATCTGCTCACGCTGAATGAACTGGAGTTTGGCAATGAAGTGGTAGAGATGGAACGGTTTGACTTGACAGGTATGATCCACAATATGCTTCAGTCCACAAAGATTCTGTTTGAACAGAAAAATGTCCGGCTTGTGTTTGATGTGGGAGAACCCGTCTATGTATGGTCCAATGAATACAAACTGGAAGAAGTAGTGACCAATTATGTAAGCAATGCCCTGAATCATGTAGAAGGAGAAAATGTGATCAAGGTAACGATTGAAAAACAGAAAAAACAAGTGCGCGTCGGCGTGTTCAATACCGGAAAGCCTATCCCGGAGCAGGATGTGGAGCGGATCTGGGATAAGTTTTATAAAGTGGACAAGGCAAGGACCAGGGAATACGGCGGCAGTGGCGTAGGATTGTCTATTGTAAAAGCAATCATGGAATCTATGCATCAGAAATATGGCGTGGTGAATTATGAAAATGGTGTGGAATTCTGGTTCACGGTAGATGCGGAAGCAGAAGGATAATTATTCATTTCGGAAAAGAATACCTGCTCCGGAGCCTTAAGAGCATGCAAAACAAAAAAAGAAGGGAGAATGATCATGGAAAGAGTGAAAAAAGTGTCGGAGTCCAGGACAGAGCAGACGTATCTGATTATGAACCGTCATATCAACGGATATGGCAGGCTGTTCGGCGGGCAGTTAATGGAGTGGATAGACGAGCTGGCCGGCGTTGTGGCAAAGAGACATTCTGAGTGTGAGATAACGACTGCATGCGTAGACCAGTTGAATTTCAAGACGGCGGCATACTTAAATGATATGGTAGTGTTGATTGGAAGAATTACTTATACGGGCCGCACCTCTATGGAGGTGCGGGTAGACACTTACGCAGAGTCGCTGAAAGGACAGCGCCGGTTGATCAATACAGCTTATCTTGTGGAAGTGGCCATCGATCAGGAAGGAAACGCACTGGAAGTGCCAGGGCTGATCAGGGAAACCGCAGAGCAGGAGATGGAATGGGAAGGCGGAAAGCGCCGATATCAGTTGAGAAAACAGCGCAAAAAAGAAGGATTTTAATTTCTGCTGTCGGATAAAAAAGAAAAACAAAAAAAGTTGAAAAATGTTGTTGACAATCCTGAAAAGCAGTGGTATTATAATCGAGCTGACTCCGAAAGGGGTAAGCAAAGAAGCCAAAACGGTTCAAGAAAAAATAAAAAAGTTCTTGACAATGAGAAAGAGTTTTGGTAAA